>CAZUGQ010000004.1:32369-94017 GCA_964620125.1 uncultured Hyphomicrobiales bacterium | reverse complement strand
CCCCACTCCCTCTAGTCCCTCCAGTCCCTCCAGTCCCTCCAGTCCCTCAACCCCATGCCCCGTGACTTCTACTACCACCTCGACCTCAATGGCAGACTGTCCATTGACGGAGCAATACAGGATGATCCATGGTTTCTGGATTTCTTCTTTCGGCGCTTGGCCCAAACAGCTAATCCACATTATCCAGACTTCCCATACGTGTCGAGATGTGGCGATGAAATGAATTATCTCAGGCCCGAAGACACGCCGATCGTTTATACTGGCTTCGATGGCATCCGATTGTATTACGCCGCTTCACTGAACGTTTTGTTCCATCCTGACCGACTCTACTACTCACCCGACGGCGTTCTCTATCACTGGGCCCTTGTTGGCGGTTGGGGACGTCTTGTTCCGCAAGTTGCCATGGACATTGCACGGCATATCAAGCCATGGGGGCCATACTACGCTTATCATGATGACGAACGCAAGAGAATCATGCCGCTTATGCCACTTGAGGAGGTAGGGAAGATTACCTTTATCCGTCCCAGAGCCGATAATCAGTGTGTGGTTTGTGGCGAAGCAAATCCAAACACGTTGTTCCTAAGCTTTGTTCTTAGGAATGCCGACGATTCAGTTCGCACGTACATCCGGCCAGATGCACGCATGCAAGGATCTCTAAACGTTGTACATGGTGGCTACGTGTCGCTCCTGCTCGATGAAACCATGGGCAAATGCTTGAGTGCAGCAGGCATTCGAGCACCCACAGCACAACTCAATGTGCGATTTCGTGCTCCTATGTTGTTGGACCAAGAGTACGAGATACAGGCGTACATCACAGAACAGGATGGCCGTAAGAACTTTGTTCATGGCGAAATACGCTTGGCATCTGATTCGTCAACCATTATCGCGGAAGCCGACGCCTTGTTTCTAACGTTGAAGCGAGAGTAGGCTCTATTCACACAAGCACCGGAGCTGGACGGCGTCGACCAAGAATTGAGAACGACAATATTCAGCAGAGCGCAGCAGCATATACATCCGGAGTTTAGTAATCAACACTTGGTCCCAATTGTGGCTGTACCGAACATCACCGTTTTCAGTATCATTTTAGGTGTCGTGTTTATAACACTGGACGCATACGTTCTCTTTTGCTTCCAGCGTTTTATTCGTAAGCATGGTGCCTCTTCATGGTGGACTCGCATTGCATGGATTGTTGGAGGAGCAGCGTTCGTTACGTACGCGTACGTTGCGTGGAGGCGCCACTTATTCAGACTTGATGGGATGGATCTTGGGCTGTTTATGGCCGCATGCTTCTGGTACCTACCCAAGCTGCCCATAGCGCTCGTGTTGTTGATGTCGCAGCTTGTCCAAACCGTTTTACGAGTGCTCTTTCGCACGTCACAGACGCCGAAGCCCCCTAACAAAATCGAACTCATGGAGACTGCGTCGGCAACCGAGATTCAAGCGGTGAGTGGAACCACCGTGTCGGCCGTGGGTGAGGTTGATGTAGGCCGACGGTCCATGCTCGGAAAGGTCATGTGGGGTACAGCAGCGGTTCCGTATGCAATTGTTGCCAATGGCATGCTACGAACGTTGTATGACTTTCAGGTAACGCAAGAGGAGGTTGTGTTGCCAGGTCTGCCGCGCACAATGGATGGCTTCCGCCTTGTGCAGCTCAGCGATGTGCATGCAGGATCGTTCCCGGACTATCGTCCGTTTCAGGAAGTTGTGAGGCTAGTGCGTGAGCAGCGACCAAATGCTGTTGTGATTACCGGCGATTTTGTGAATGCGCTACCAAAGGAACTGGCAGTTATAGCTCGCGAGCTTGAGCGACTTACCGCAACCAACACCGTGTATGCAACACTTGGCAACCATGATCATTACAACACGCTAGAAGAGCATCGGCAACTGGTGACGGCACTTCGAGATTTTGGCGTAGACGTACTTAACAACGAACATCGACGAATTGGGCAGGGGGCTGATGGATTCGTGTTGGCAGGCATTGACAACATCGGATCTCGGCAGACGTTTGGCGATTTGAATGGTGCCTTACGTGGAGTACACGAAGATGAACCAACCATCCTCCTTGCTCATGACCCCTCGCTGTGGGATAAAGAGATTGTTGGCAAGAGGTCAGTCAACCTTATGCTGAGTGGTCACACGCACGGTGGCCAAGTGAACGTGGGCATGTTCGGCATTGGACTGTCGTTAGCAGGGTTCGTGTACGAGCAAGTAGCTGGCATGTATAGGAAAGGGGAACAGCTGTTGTATGTGAACTGTGGGATAGGAACTGTTGGACCGCCATTGCGTGTGGGCGTACCGCCGGAAATCACCGTATTTACTCTTCGGTCGCCTAGGATTACTGACAATTACGTTTAAAGCCGTGAACGTTGTTAGAGAGCCGGGAACATAAGTTCCCGGCACTTTAAGTGGGAACACTTATCTCACCTACACTCCCAAATACCCTATCGCCACCGATGCCAGCATCTTGGCGCCAACAACCATGGCTCCTTCATCTGGCGTAAACTGCGGATGATGCAAGCCGGGCATCGAATCTACGTGAGGGGGACGCACGCCCAGCATCCAAAAACAGGCTGGAACCTGTTGCGCATAGTATGCAAAGTCCTCTGCCCACATCTTGGGCTCGAAGTCCTGCACATTCGCTACTCCAACCTGCTGCTCAGCAATACTGCGAGCAAACTCCGTGGCTTGGACGTTGTTCACAAGTGAAGGGTATCCCTTGCCAATCTGCAGTCTGCCTTCACATCCATGAAGTGCACAGTAATCCTGCGTCTGTTCCTCGAGCATCTCCCATGCGCGCTCACGCCACTGCTGATTAAACGATCGGAGCGTTCCCTTCATTTCCACGGTTTCAGGTATCACATTGAATGCCGATCCACCGTGAATGCTGGTTATTGTGAGAACGCTTTGTACTAGTGGATCACGAAGTCGACTGAACTGCCCCTGCAGATGCTGCACAAGGCCTGCTGCCGCAAATAGCGGGTCATGAGCCTTGTGCGGTTGCGCTGCATGTGCACCACGCCCTCGGATACTCCATGAGAGTTCATCGGCAGAGGCCATCATCGGGCCGCTTCGAAAGGATATGGTGCCTACGGGAGCATCGGGATCAACGTGCTGACCGAATATGATCTGCGGCACAGGGTCTGCCAAAGCCCCTTCACGAATCATGACTGATGCACCACCTGGGTTCGTTTCCTCGCCTGGTTGGAACAGTAGTAACACAGTGCCGCCGAGCTCAGCTTCACGCTCCTTGAGTATTCGCGCTGCACCAAGAAGCATAGTAGTGTGGAAGTCGTGTCCGCAGGCATGCATCACACCAGTGCGACAGGATGCGAAGGAGAGTTCTGTTTCTTCGACAATCGGGAGCGCATCCATGTCGGCACGAAGTGCAACACAACGATTTCCGTTGCCAATCGTGGCCACAACGCCCGTTGTGGCAACTACTCTGTGCGAGATATCAAGTGCTCGCAGATGCTCTTGGATGAAAGCTGATGTTTCAAACTCCTGAAAACTGAGCTCGGGATGCTGATGCAGATGTCTACGCGTTTGTGTAAGCACGTGCACAAAGTCCGGAGTAATGGCATCCGAAACCGTTAACGATGTACGATGTTCTCGAATCATGATGACTTACTCCGGAGTACCGTCGTACTGCGCATCGCCACGAAGATCTACACCTTCGATGGTGGTGCCAGTATGGTGAATGATTACCGTTAGAAGTCGGCCACTGGGCGGACGTACTACAACCGTGTCTGATACACGCCCGCTCCGCCATAAAGCGATGGCCGAAGCAACAGCACCTGTTCCGCAGGCTCCCGTTATAGCTTCCACTCCCCGCTCGAAGGTTGCAATGTTCACTGTGCCGCCAGCTTCCACTTCCACCATGTTAACGTTTACACCACGTGGAAAAACTTCGTGGTGCCGAATGGCCTGCACAATGGCTCGCATGTTGCCCGATGGCATGTCGATTACGGCATGGTCACTTGGCACAAAAACATAGTACACGTCTACGTCAACTCCACGCAAGGAACCGGCGGCATACTGTTGTTCCTGGGTTGGTGCAGGTAACCGAATGGAGATGATGGCAGGGGGCTCCGAACTCGCGGGGATGGTTGCTGTGTAAGCATTGCCGTTGAGCGTGAATTGTATGTTCCCGTCAACAGGCTGTGTTCCATGGTCAACGGCAAACCGCACAGCACACCGAGCACCATTGCCACACACCATACCGTGACTACCATCGGGGTTGTAGAAGTCGCACGCAAAGAAGTGATCGCCTGGTGTGACTATCAACAGACCTTCAATTGGTGCACCATCCACGCGAGGATGAGAATCAAGCAACGCGGGAACCATTGTTCGCGACGTGTGCGGCGTAAGATCCGGCACTGCGTCAGGCGTCATCACCAGAAAGGTATTGCCTGCACCAGACATGTGAACGGGAGTGGAACTTAGTGTGTGAACCATGGTATGTGAGTTTCAGGCTTTCATTGGGCTGTTTGCCAAACCGGTAGGTGATGAGGCAATGCTGAGGAGTTCGCTGAGTTCATCATGGATGAAACCGTTGGTTGCAATGATGCTGTCGTGCCTGAGTTCGAAGGATGTGTTGTTGTAATGCGACACTCGTCCGCCAGCTTCACGAACAAGAACCACGCCAGCGGCCATATCCCAGGGATGAAGCCGCACTTCCCAGAAACCGTCGAACCTTCCGGCTGCAGTATAGGCAAGGTCGAGTGCGGCAGAGCCTAGCCGACGAATGGGGAGTCCAAGTTTTACTATGGTAGCAAACTGGTCAATACACTGGTCGGGGTTGTCTGCTACGTTGTACGGAAAGCCGGTAACCAGAATGCTTTCTCGTACCACTGGTGTTGATGAAACCCGAAGCGGCTCACCGTTCAGAAAGGCACCAGCCCCTTTCCAAGCATAAAACATTTCGTCCAGCATCGGGTTGTAAATCACGCCGAGAGCAAGATTACCGTTAACAACTGCTCCGACGCTTACACAGAAAATGGGGATGCCGTGTGCGAAGTTTACCGTACCATCCAAAGGGTCTACGACCCACGTGAATTCTGCTGATGTACCCCGGTGCCCGCTTTCTTCTCCGAGGAAGGCAGAGCCCGGAATGAGTGCAGACAATCGATCGTGCAGAAAGTCTTCCACACGCTCATCGTACACTGTTACCAGATTGTGCATGCCTTCTTTGTCGCGTGTTGCCACGTGTCCGCCAAACCCATCCTTGAGAATGGTGCCTGCCGCGCGAGTGATATCCAGAAGGTCTGGAATGATGTGGTGGAACATGGTAGCGAAACTACGGCCTTACTCCGCGTTACATGGGCTAAACCGTTGGTATCTTTGCCCCTTCATGCCGACCGTACGTTTGAGAATTCTTGTGTTCTGCACCGTGCTCGCAGCGTCAGCCGTTGGCGCGCTCGCACAGGTGTCCTCATTTGCGAAGCCTCGGTTCACGCCGAAAGGACCATACCAGTTCGATACAACAAGTAGCGAGACCTCTGCCGAATTGGCCAAGGGCACCGTTGGGCTGCTTACACGGGAAATCGATCCAACCACATACATCGTGGGTCCGGCTGACGTACTCACGATAACCGTGTACACAACCGAGCCGATGCGGCTTGATGTAGCGATAAGTCCTGAAGGCAAGTTGGTGTTTCCGCGTGCGGGTGTGTTGCATGTGAAGGGTTTAACACTCGACAGCGTTCAAAGGCTTGTGAGTAAAGAGGCGGCCAAGATCTATCGAGACGCGCGTGTCGACGTTTCGCTACGGCGACTCCGGGAGTTCAAGGTCTACGTCCTGGGCGCCGTTGCTG
The DNA here is from genome assembly GCA_964620125.1 of uncultured Hyphomicrobiales bacterium. Classification (GTDB taxonomy): domain Bacteria; phylum Bacteroidota; class Ignavibacteria; order Kapaibacteriales; family Kapaibacteriaceae; genus OLB6. Next base: position 88,204 of record CAZUGQ010000004.1, on the reverse strand, counting down.
TTCCCTCCGTAGTAACGGCTACGGCTGCCGATCATGTTTTCGATGTTCTGGACCGAGCTGGAGGGATTATCGATACTGGTTCCTTCCGTGGTATCCTGCTCGTCCGCGAGGGTATGACCGAACCGATACGGGTGGACTTGCAACGCTACATCTCCTTCGGCGATCGAACAGCAAACCCCACTCTGCAAGGCGGTGATCGTGTTATTGTACCACTAAGGAATCAGAAGGACATCATCAGCATTTCTGGCGAGGTGCCAACACAGGGTGAGTATCAATTCATGCAAGGGGACTCGCTAAGCACCCTCGTTCGGATGGCTGGCGGCCTGCTTTCGTCGGCACGGCTAGATAGCGTAACCCTGGTGCGAATATCCGAGCAGAGCAATAAGCTCGAGGAAATCGTGGTAGACATGACGTCGTGGCCGCACCTGCTGTTTTCAGGTCAGCCGCTGCCTGGTGATATGGAATTGCGCACCGGTGACCGCTGCTATGTTCGCGCGATTCCGAAATGGAATGAAAGGGCCGAAGTTGTTGTTGCAGGAGAAGTTCGATACCCTGGCAGATTTGCTGTTATTGACAACGTTACTCGGCTTACTGACGTAATACGCATGGCTGGTGGATTCACCGATCAGGCATCGCTTGAGGATGCCGTAGTGGTTCGTGTGAGCGAAATGAAGTTGGTAGACAGGGAATACGAACGCCTCACGAGACTTCCGCCGTCGGAAATGAGCGAAGGTGAACTCCAGTATTACCGTACCAAAAGCCGCGAAGTAAAGGGCGTGATGTCTGTGAGTTTTCCCGATCTCTTCATCAACAACAACATGGAGAACAATCCCGTGATGCGCGATAAGGACAGCATCATGGTGCCGTCTCGTAACCAATACATCAACGTTACCGGATCGGTGCGTACGCCCGGCCGCATCGTGTACAAGCCGGGACTCAATTACATGGACTATATCAATCTGGCAGGGGGCTATGGGTTTCGCGCTGATCAGGGTGCTACGCTGATCATCAAGGTAAAGGGAGATCAGTTTCCAGCTGAATCAGAGAACTACCGGTTGGAGCCGGGAGACAATATCCTGGTCTTGGATGAACCGGAAACGAAGTTCATTGATGTGTTCACACAGGCGCTAACCGTAACGGCACAGCTTGTTACCATCGTGGGTGTTGTGCTTACGATCGTGAGGTTGCAGTGAATCAGGAGTTGCAACCACTGCAGTTGATGCAGGAATATCGCGCCGCCTTTCCTTTGTACTGGCGCACATGTGGTGTGGTTGGGCTCGTGATCCTACTGGTGAGTGTTGTTATACCGGCAACGTATACGGCTACAACCACCATCATGCCTCCCGAAGAAAAGGAAGCCGGTGGTGGACTGAGTTCACTGCTGCAAAACGCACCGATCAATGTGGGTTCACTAGGAAGCAGCAACAAACAGTCGTTGGTTTTTCTGGAAATGCTGCAGAGCAGAACGCTGATTGAGGGTGTGGTTGATACACTTGGGCTTGAGAAAAGCGTCCTGTTCTTGGGAATGGATAGGGATGAGATCGTAGAGAAATTGGCTGACGATATCACCGTAGAGAGTAAGCGTACCGGAAGTTTAAGTGTGGAGGTACCCATCGCATCTGGATGGCTGCCACTGTTTACATCGACCGACGATACGGCACAAGTCACATCAGCCAGAGTAGCGAATGCCTGCCGGATGGTTCTTGATAGACTGAACCGCGAAAAGTCGAGTGCAAAGGCACGTGGCACACGGATGTACATAGAACGGGTGCTCGAGCAGAACAGAAAACAGATTGATTCTCTTCAGGAAGTCAAGCAGGATTTTCAGAGGCAGAGTAAGGTTATTGCGCTAGACGAGCAAATGACGGCGCTCGTCAATCATGCCGTTACCATCGGTACGGAACTGGCTACTGCTGAACTAGAACTTGCACTTGTGCGCGAAGACTATGCACCCAGTTCGCCACAAGTAGAGCTACTCGAAAAAAAGGTCGCAGCGCTGCGGCAGCAGTATGAGCGGGTTCAGAAGGGCGGACTTGTTGATAGTGATGGCTTCTCGATTCCATTCGAACAGGTACCGCAGCTCACACGCACCTATACGAACCTGTTGCGAGACCTGAAGATCAAGGAACAGATTAACGCCTATCTGGAAACGCAGCGAATGGAGCAGATCATCCAGGAGGCGAGGGATCTTCCAACGGTTGTTGTGCTTGATCCGGCGATTGTTCCCAAAACACGATCGTCGCCATCAAGACTCCTGGCCCTGGCACTCGGAATGCTCGTTGTAACGCTAGTCTTTGTGGTTGGAGTGCCAGTCCGATCCGGACTACTTCGCAAGCCACAAGCCCCCTGATCATCCCAGAAACTTGTTGGCTTCTTTTCTGATTTCTGCGGCCAGTTTGCGAAGGTGAGGGTTTGGTGAGGCTTCCGCGATAGGAACGTAACGCTCAAGGGTGTTGCGCAGGTATACCAATGGATTGCGCTTCAGGTTAAAACTCAAACAGCGGATATTGTCAAGTCGCGCAGCGAGCTTGATTACCAGGCAGTCTTCACTTGCCGCCTGCAACCGTTTTGCGTGGTCCATGTCAACACCCTCCGGATCTACTGCAGCTCTCCGAAGATCCTTTGTGAGCATTTCAACAACGTAGGCAACGTAGCTGCCAAAGTTGTACTCAAGCACGCCGCGTGTAATGGTGTCGCTGTCTTCTAGAACATCGTGCAGCAAGGCGGCAATGAGAACATCTTCGTCGTAGATATCCAACTCGTCCATCAGAATTCGTGCCGTTCGAGCGCAGTGATGGAAGTACGGAGTGCCGTCATTCCGAACCTGGAACTCATGTACGCTCCTTGCCATTTCGAAGGCGTCAAGTACCTTCTGGACTCCGAGTACGTCTCCCCGAGCCACGAGCCGGGCCTCCAACTCTTCGTAGGTGAGCGTAGTCTTGTTATACGAAGGACCTTCTGAGTGCAGCATGGATAGGCAAAGATGGCAGACGCGAAAGATACGCCGCAGGGGGCTAGCCAGCACGCAAGGCTGTTACTTCGTTCATGAGCTCTCGTGCACTATCCAAAGCGGCTTCCGTGACTGTGGCGCCGCTGAGGAGTCTTGCCACTTCGATCACTGACTCTTCCCCGGTTACAGGTGTAGTTACAACCGTGGTTGTGCCTTCACGTTCAATCTTCTCAACACGTATCATCTGGTTCGCGAGCGAGGCGATTTGCGGCAGATGGGTAATGCACAGTACTTGTGTGGTTTCAGAGAGGCGCCGTATCACATGGCCAACATGGCGTGCCACCCGTCCACTGATGCCCGTATCGATCTCATCAAACACCATCGTTCCCAGAGAGCTGGAGGCGGCAAGAGCTGATTTAAGAGCGAGCATGAACCTACTAAGCTCGCCGCCTGATGCAACCTTCTGCAATGGACGTGGTTCTTCGCCCGCATTCGCACTGAGAAGGAATTCAACATCATCGGCGCCATGCTCCGCTAGTGCTGCTGGTTCCACACGAATAGAGGCTACTGCAGCGTTCATACCCATTTCTCTGAGTGCTGCTGTGATTGTCTCCTCCAAATTGTCGGCTACCGTTAGCCTTCTATCCCGAATCTCCAGAGCAATGCCCATTGCTGCCTCGGCTGAAACAGTAACCTGCTCCCGAGCTTGAGCAATGAGATAATCGACATTCTCGAGTGTGAGTATTTGCTGCTCTGCTTCTTGACGAGCAGCGAGTGCCATTTCTACTGAGCCGTATTTGCGGGCCAAACGTTGGAGTTCCGACAGTCGTTGGCGTAGATGCTCAATATGTTCAGGGCTAAAATGCTCTTCATCTGCGAGGGGCGACAGCAGGAGCGAGGCTTCCTTGCACGTTGTAATTGCAGATTCCAATTCGGGAATGATGCTTTCAACATTGGGGCTGTATTTCGAAAGCGAACGCAGGCTGCTCACTGCAACCTGAAGCTGGGCAAATGCAGACTGCTCTGATTCCGTTAGTGCGGAGCGAGCCATGTTGGCCGAAGCATAAATCTGTTCGTGATGTTCAGAGCGCTCAAGATCGGCCAGAACCTGTTCTAGTTCGCCAACGTGTGGCTGAACCGATGAAATCGTGCGAACAATGTATTCGGCTTGTTCCCGCACCTGGATAGCCGTTTCGGCTTGTTGCTCTAGGTCAGCCAGTCTCTTTCGGGCATCAACCAGGGTGCTCCACCCTTCCTTCATGCGTTGCAGTAGGGCACCGTGATTACCGGCAATGTCGAGCAACTCTCGGTGTCGGCGTGGATGCAACAGGCCATGGGTATCGTGCTGTCCGTGGAAGTCCATGAGGTAACTGGCAAGCTCCCGTACAACAGCAACGGTAGTCGGTGTGTCGTTCACGAAGCATCGTGAAGTTCCCGATGCCGAAAGGTCGCGGCGCGCGATGAGTTCGGGTGTGGCCCAGTCCAGTGCATTCTCTTCGAGGATAGTGCCGATATGGTGATTAGGCTCAAGTGAAAAGGTTGCCTCCACTACGGCTTTTTTCGCCCCTGTTCGTAGTGAATCTGCTGGCATGCGATCTCCCAAAGCCGCAGCCAGAGCATCGATCACAATGCTCTTGCCGGCACCCGTTTCTCCCAATAGAACCGTGAAACCAGAACCAAACTCCAGGTGGACAGACGCGATGAGTGCAAAGTCCCGGATTGTAAGGGAGTGCAGCATGCCCAATGACTAGATTCTTGTAACCCGGGTCTTAAAGAGCCAGACGCCGAGAGCTACCAAGCCAATGAAAAGCACAATGGAGAGGATGGGGCTTATCTCCTGCCCAATAACAACCAGGGTGATGGTAGAGAAGAAAGCGGCAGCGGCAACGAGAAGAATGTACAATGCAGCCATACCTATGCGTCAAGTGTTGGTGTGAGGAAATATTCCGCAAACCGATGGTCAAACTCATCCAATTTATCGGCAGCAACCTGAACCAGCAATTCCGTACCATCTCCGACATCGTCTCTGTGAACCACAGTGGCCATGTCGTAGATCTGCGAAACCAATCGAGTGGCCGACCACGGGATTACAAGGTGGCGTGGCACAGCCAGGCGCTCGAGTGTTTCTACCATTCGATCAAGAAGAACCGAGACGTTGTGGCCCGTCATGGCAGACACTGTCACGGAGCCCGGAAACTCGGTTGCAAGATCGTCGATTCTGTGCGGGTCTTCGACGGCGTCGGACTTATTGAAAACAAGCAGCACCGGCCTATTCGTTACGCCCAGAGATAGCAGTGTGTCTTCTACAACCATGATGTGCTCTCGTAGGTGGCTGCTCGTGCTATCGACAACATGCACCAAAACGTCGGCTTCAATGGTTTCCGCCAACGTTGTGCGGAACGAAGCAACGAGTTGTGGAGGAAGTTTGCGAATGAATCCCACAGTATCGGAGAGCAGCACCTTTCTGCCATTAGGCAGTTCCATAGCCCGCACAGTTGTATCGAGTGTTGCAAATAGCTTGTCTTCGACGAGCACGTTGGCTTGTGTAAGCCGACGCATAAGCGAACTTTTTCCAGCGTTTGTGTAGCCTACAAGCGCAAATCGTGGTAAACCCTCACGTCCTTTGCGTTGGATGCTACGCTGTCCATCAAGCTGACGAAGTTTTTCGCGCAGCCGTTGTATCCTTCCGCGATACAGTCGGCGGTCCGTTTCAATCTGCGTTTCTCCAGGGCCTTTCGTGCCAACACCACCAAACTGTTTCGACAGGTGCGTCCACATTCTGGTGAGGCGTGGAAGGAGGTACTCCAACTGCGCTAGTTCAACCTGCGTCCGGCTCTCCACCGTTCGTGCGTTCGCTGCAAAAATGTCCAGGATAACTCCGGTGCGGTCAAGGACTTTTACCTTGAGCTCCTTTTCAAGATTGCGCACCTGCACAGGCGTTAGTTCGTCATCGAACACAACCATCTGTACGTTTTCATCTTCAACCAGCACTCGGAGTTCTTCAAGCTTACCCTTCCCGATCCCAGTGGCAATGTCTGGTCGATCCCTCTCTTGATAGAGTCGCAGTGCAACCCGAGCACCTGCTGTGTCGAGCAGAAGTTCGAGTTCGTCAAGGTGCTCCGAAACAACGTTAGGATCCGATCCCTTCCGAACGATTGCAACGATGATGGCAGATTCTCGGGGAGCCAGCCCGACGTCGAAGAAGGTTGATGTAGACATAGGCAGAACCACAAACCTACCAATGGCAGGTGTAGTTTTGATGTGAATGAACATGATTGTGGCGGCATTGATACTGGTTCTTTCCAGTCATGCAGTGTGGGCAGAGGACGCTCCCCGTGCTGGCCAGCCGGTTGTGCTGGAGTGGGCCGACAGTTTGGTAGGCATGGGGGATCCAGCGTCGGGCATTCGCGAGTTTGTTGGCAACGTGCGTTTTCGGCAGGGGAATGTGACCGTGACCTGCGACCGTGCTGTGCAGAATGTTGCTCAGAACGTGGTTGACCTGTACGGCAAGGTTGTTGTGACGCAGGAAGGATTACAGTTGCGTGCTCCTATTGCCAGATACGATGGCAATCAGCGGCTTGCTACAGCAAGTGGTAACATCATCCTTCTGGAGGGAAGGCGCACGATACGTGCCACATCAGGTACATACTCAACAGCCACGCGAACGGCAACGTTTCATGATAGTGTGTCAGCTGCTGATGATACCGTGCTCGTGTGGAGCGATCATGCCGTCTATCACCGCGACTCACGCAGAACGCTTGCTAATGGCAACGTGGTGGTGTGGGACACCGTTCGGTCTACGAGGCTTCGCGGCGACTCTGTGATCTACAACCCCGCAAGCCATGAATCGAAGGCGTGGGGGAATGCAGCAGCCTGGATGTGGGAACCCGGTAAACAAGACACAACTCTGATGATGGCCGATACCCTGCACCAGATGGGCGATCGTGCTCGACGGTATCATGCCAGTGGAAATGTTGAACTGATCAGTGGAAGTCTTGCTGCCCGATGCCAGTCCCTCGTGTATGACGATTCTTCTGGACATACAAGGCTCCTTTCGGATCCCGTTGTATGGGCGGATAGCACGCAACTGATAGCTGATACCATCGACGTGGAAGCGCCCGGGAGAAAGGTTCACACCATCACTGGTCGAACGAATGCACTCCTCGCAAGCCGGACGGATACCCTTCGTCCATCAAGATTCGATCAAGTATGCGGAAACCTGGTATGGCTCGACGTGAAGCAGGACACCATCCGCCAGCTCACGGCCATCGGAGATGCCCAATCCATTACCTTCAGCGCAGAGGAGGAGCAGGCTGACGGTCTGGCGCGGATGAAATCCGACACCATCAAGGCCTACTTTGTTGATGGAAAGCCGGACGACATTTACTGGCTCGGTGGCATTGCTGGAGAACATCATCCGGAACCACTGGTTCAGGGACGCGAGCTGAGCTACCGCGTTCCAGGATTCGAATGGCGAGTGGATCGGCCAGTGTATTCACCATTACCATCGCGCACTTCACAGCCCCCTACACGAACTCTTCCTCGCGTAAAGGCTGGGGAGGGGGCTTTGGATGTGAAAAAACAGTAACGATTTATTCCGGAAGGTGTTAACATGCCGCCATCCAGTGGAGCGGTATGTGAACCTTCGGCTTCTATTTCTGGGCATCGGACTTGTTACGACTGCTGTGTTTACAGCAGCCCAGGTTGAGCGTGTACTCCCACGCCGTGATGCACAGACGTTGGAAGGTCGAGAGTTTATCGTTGGTTTCATGCAGAATGAGGTAGTCGGCTATGGAGTGCCGTCGCCCATACTCGAGATCTACATCAGTTCCCAGTACGATGCAGTCGTGCAGGTAGAACATGCCAACCGAACGATTGAAACCCTGAACATCCGAGCGTTCGATGTTCATGTAGTCCGAGTTCAACCACTGTACATGGTATCTGTGAGTGAATCGCGTCAACGTGCGGCGCTATTTATCACGAGCGACGTACCCATCGTTGTCTACACGCTCAACTCGATTCAAACCTCAACGGATTCGTATGCGGCCCTGCCCATCCCCATGCTTGGGCAGCAGTATCGCACCGTAAACAGTCCGAACGACCACTATCTGGCAATCCAGAACGCCGATGATTTCGAGTTTGCTGCCGCTGTGCGCACAAGCGAGTTCATGATCATGGCCCCCGACGATAACACACGAGTACAGATCTACCCTACCTGGATTACGGAGAGAGGTATACGGCCAGGAGAGGTGATACAGGTAACACTGAACCGAGGCGACTGTTACCTAGTGAAGGGCAGGCAAACGCAGATACGATCGGGTGATATGACGGGTTCCCACATTGTTGCAGACAAACCTGTTGCCGTTCTATCAGGACATGTTCGAGCAAGTTATCCTGTTGATGAACGCAACAGTAAGGATCATTTGGTGGAGATGCTTCCCCCGATGGATAAATGGGGCAAGAAGTACGTTGCTGCTCCATTTGCGGTGATGAGCGCACCTGGTTTGGTTAAGGTGGTGGCTGCCGACAACAACACAACCATCACCATCAGCACTGCATGGCAAACCATCAATACAACAATTGCTCAAGCTGGGCAGGGGATCAACGTTGTACTCGAAGAACCGATGACGTTTTCGTCCGACAAGTACTTCATGGCAGCGCAGGTGATGCCAAGCCGCCAGTATCAGGAAGGAAATGCACTCTCACTTGATGGCGACCCTGCGATGGTTGTTTTGCCGGCAACCGATCAATTTGTGCAAAGTGCCACATTCCGTTTTCCGGAGTTGTTACCCCAGCAGGAGCTGGGTGCCAGCCAGCGCTATCATTACTATGTGAACCTGGTAGCCGAGCGCGAGGCGCTCTCAACTCTTCGCATTGATGGTCGGCTGGCGGTAGAGGTTGAGCCCCTTCTCCAGTGGCAGGTAATGCCATCGTCCACACTTCACTGGGCCAACGTTCAACTGTCAACAGGAACACATACGATCAGTTCTGATAGCGGAAGGTTCAGTGCGATCATGTATGGCATGAGCCGTGCCGATTCGTATGCCAACCTTGCGGGCATCTCATTCGACAAAGAGACGCCTGTGGATCCAACACCCCCACGGTTTTACCTCACTGTTGATTGCGGAAACGTTGTTGGTACTGTCACCGATACGTCGATCAATGATCCTCTTTTAGAGAACCTCACCGTACAAACCTCCAGAACGTACAACTATGATTGGCTCATCACTGAGCCACAGGATACGTTAGGAACTCGCAGCGTAGAAGCCCGAGTTCGTAATCTCTGGGCGGATGCTCAGTTGGTTATCCATGCGTGGGATTCTCAAGGCAACGGCAGAGAGTGGTTGTATCAGTACCATGCTCCAACACTCTCAGTGCCATCGCGGATAGACATAGACGATACCGTGTATTCTGGTTGCGAGCGCGTACCGATTGTCAACGACGGAGATCGACCGCTGGTCGTAGAGAACGTTCGTATACAGGGCGATATTCGATTTAGTCTGGTAGACACCAATTCGTATCGCCTTGAGATACCGCCGAAGGACACGGCTTGGGTTGACATCTGCTTTCGATACGATAGCTCAGGTAGTCCTGCCAATGGAACACTTTTCGTAGAGCTTGGTTGCGGCCTTGAACGAGCAATACCCATATCCCGATTGATCCGAGCGGATCTGATTGCAGAAGACCTAGACTTTGGTGCAGTGCGGATTGGCGACACACTGTGTAAGCGAACTCCAGTCATCAATGTTGGAACTCAACCCGTACTCATCACCAGGCTTGTTCTGGATCGTGTGCTAGAACCATTTGTGGTTGACACAGCAGGTTTACGGTTACCCTTTCTGCTGGGCGTGGGTGATACCGTGTGGGTGTCTGTTTGCTTTACTCCCACTGCGATGAGTTCCTGGGTTCGAACAGATACTATCAACAGTTCAACAGTGCCTGACCGCACCGTCACCTACAGAGGAAGGGGTATTCGTCCGGACGTACGTGGACTGGTGATTGATTGGGGAAGGCGGCGTGTTGGCCAGCCGTGTGATACAACAGTACGCCTGCAGAATGCAGGTGAATCCGCGTGTGTCCTTGACACGGTGCTGCATGTGTTGCTTGGAGCATTCGATGCCAACGGTTTTACGCTTCCACGACCGATGGCGCCTTACGAGTCGGTTGACGTGCCTTTAACCTTCACGCCCAACACGGAAGGCAGCGTTGCCGACACCATCCTGATTACGGTTGATTGGCGATACCACGACACTGTGAGAATCATTCTCCTTGGCGTGGGAACAATCCCAGCAGTTCGCACGATTGATGTAGACATGGGCTCCGTTGTTGTTGGCAGCAGCAAGGACAGCATAGCAGCGATCATCGAATCGTATGGCACGGAGAACCTAACCATTACTGCTACACAGCTTTCCGGACCTGATATAGGCAGTTTGTTTACCACCATGATGACTGCTCCGCACGTGATGGCAACTGGAACAGCTCATGAATCACTCGTCAGCTTTCGTCCTCAGCGAGTTGGTGTGCACGAGGTGTTCGTGGATATAGTCTGTGATGCAGCCCCTTATGGTCAGCAGGTTGCACGCCGAGTACGAATTCACGGTGTTGGCGTTCCCGAGCCAGTCGAGAACCTGGATGTGCAGGTCATTGCACCCCTAGCTCTGTCTACCTGTGTTGACACGGTGGCACACGTGCACGTGCGAAACACCGGCAATGTGCCTGTTCTTCTGGAGTCGGTTACTGCAACACTTGACGGTGAGCCCCTTTCCATTCCACTTGCCTTGCCCACATCGATACAGCCGGATTCAAGTGTACTCGTTGATCTGCGGTGCTCGTTAACTCGGTCTAACATTGCTGAACTTATGGTCGAGGTTACCTATTCACCGGATAGACGAGAGGTTGTGCACATACCTATCCAAGTAGCGTCGGGTTCTATAAATGTTGATGTGCAGGTGCCACCTTCGCCCAGTATTGGTGAAGTGATTACGGCAGACATAAACATTCGCTCAACCCAAGAGCGCTCCGTTGCTGAAAACATCGTCTTCACCGTTGAGTGCCCAAGAGATCGCTGGATACCCGAATTGGGAACGGTAGATATCCAAATACGCCATGCAGATGGAGTGTTCACGGATCAGGTAGCACTCGAGAGTGTGACCAAAGGTGTACGTGTGGCGTTGAATCAGTCGGTACGGTCGCCCTTCGAGATTCAGGCAAGCATCAGGGGGCAAGTTCTGTGGAAGGATCCGACGGAGACTGAGATTCGAGTGTTGGTTGAAGAAAACCAATGCACAGCACCGTCCGAGAACAGTGCTTTCTTCAATGTACAGGTGTGTGGAGGTTTGAAGCGAATGATTCGGTTGGAAGGCAGAGAAATGGCTACCCTCAAGTTGGTTCAGCAACCAGCACATGGTAGCATCAATGCCGTGATCGAAACATCACAATCCATGCACGTGCTGGTATATCTGGTTGATGTGCAAGGCACCCGAAGCACGCTATCGAATACGCTGGCGTTGGAAAAGGGCAGCCATCATTGTATTTTTTCGGTCACATCTTGGCCATCAGGACTGTACAGCCTGATTTTGCAGTACGGAAGTGGAGAGGTAGCACTTCCGGTTTTAATTGTCAACTAACAGCCACACAGGGTACAACATGAGGAACGTTTGGATAACTGTGCTCACAATTGGAGTAGTGGGTGCGGGCATACTTTCAGCACAGCAGGAGTTAGCAAACCCGTTGGTGCCGGCAAAGTCTAAGCCACGCATCTATGTGGGGCCTGTGGCGGGGTACAATCGGTCACTGCATGCGTCCGGATTCCAGTCTGTAGCAGGAGATGTGTTGTGCCCGGACTTCACTCAGGGGTCAGGCAACGGCTACTATTTCGGTGTGAGTGCGGAGTATCTGCTTGGATCTCCAAAGGATAGTAAGTCATCCATCATCGCGAGGGTTGTGTACAGTTATCTGCCTGCGTATTACGAGGAGCCAGGAGATCAGCTACCTTCGCTTGCACCAGATGGGTCAGTAGTGCAAAGTTCAGTTCGCCATGTTGCCCAAATTGAGTACTCGGTGATAGACATCGAAGCCATTTACAAGTTGAACCTGTTTAACTCCAACTTTGGCATCGTTGTTGGTCCCACGCTCGGTATAGTTGTCAATGCCCAACGTGAGCAGCGCATGGAACTCATCGAACCGGAAAATGCTGTTTTTGACAGTTCGCTGTTCGAGCCTGGCGAAGTCCAGTACATCAATAATGGTCGAGCAATCATTACTGGGACGGATGACATCCCCGACAAGTCGCCCGTACGCGTTGCCGTTAAGGCCGGAGCTCAGTACGAGCTTCCCATGGGACGTTTGCTCCTCGTGCCCTGCATCTACTACAATTTTGGAATCACGGAAGTAAGCCCATCTGCAAACCTCCGAATCAATGCACTGCAGGCTGGTGTTGATTTGAGGTTCGCGATCTAACGTTGGACAGACTGTGGTCGCCCTGGCGCTCCGAATACGTTACCGGAGCTGCAGACGCCTCACGTGGCAGCTGTTTCCTTTGTGAGGCGGCATCCGCTGAAGAGTTTACCGCAAACAACCTGCTTGTTGCCCGCACCGAGCAGGTTGTTGTGCTTTTGAACCGGTATCCGTACAATGCTGGGCATCTCTTGGTTGCCCCACGGAAGCATGAAGGCCAGTTGTCGGTGTTGGATAGTACGCTCGCATGTGAATTGGTAACGATGGTGCAGGCGGCGGTGCGAGTTGTTGAGCGCGAGCTTCAACCACATGGGATAAACATCGGTGCCAATCTTGGGCGGGCCGCTGGCGCGGGAGTACCTGACCACCTGCATTTTCACGTGGTTCCCCGGTGGAACGGAGACACCAATTTTATGCCCGTGATGGCCGAAACCAAGGTCATAAGCTCAGCACTCGAACGCATGTGGAAGCAGCTTCTTGATGCATTTGCAGAACGTGGGTTGGACGATCAGTCAAGATCAGCCAAACGGGACTAGGCTCCGTGAGTAAAGGGTTCACGCCTAGAAAGCGCTTTAGCCAGAACTTTCTTACGGATCCGGCAACGGCCAGGAAGATTGTTAATGCATTGGAAATTTCTCCACATGATATCGTCTTGGAAATAGGTCCCGGCACCGGTGCCCTCACCAGATGGCTAGCTGAAAGTCCGGCAAGTACCATTCACGCCTGGGATGTAGATCAGCGAGCGATTGACCACTGCCGCGCCCAGCCATGGGGGCATCGAATCGTTTGGCATTTGGCCGACGTTCGAACCGTTCGCCCAGAAGCTCTCATTCAGAACCCTATAGCACACCCAGGCCTCTTGGTTGGGAATCTACCGTACAGCATCACCTCCGATCTCATCTTCTGGTACCTTGAGCACCGAAGTGCGTTTCGAAGAGCGGTGATCATGGTGCAGAGAGAGGTTGCGCGGCGTTTGGTGGCACGCCCGGGCACCAAGGATTACGGCGCTCTGAGCGTTGCCGTTTGGCAGGGGGCTGAGGCGCACATTGCTTTCCAGGTTTCTCCTGGCGCGTTCTATCCCAAGCCAGAGGTAACCTCGTCCGTTGTGGTTATCAACACTCGTCAAAAGCCAGTAACTGCAGCTCCGTATGCCCCGTTTCAGCAGTTTGTGCGGGCAGCCTTTAGCCAGAGGAGAAAGGTCATGTCAAATTCACTCCGTCCATGGGCTGCGCAGCAGGGGGTGCAGCTGCAAGACAGCGTATTCGACCTTTCGAAAGTTAGGGCCGAACAGTTAGAACCGGAGCAGTTGGCCGACTTGTTCCTTCGGTTAACTGTGGATAACTACTTGCCTACGGAAGGCCTTGAACGGCAAAGTGTGTGAAACTGGGTGTAACCAACCTGACTCAATGGTGTTGAATAGGCTAGACACTGAGGAGAAAACTGGATCACATCCAGTTTTGCGATTTGTGTTAAGTAGTAGAACATCTCACCGGAAGTTGCCGGTACGGAATATTCTGCTATTTTATAGGGATGTGGCTTGATTCGAGCAGGCCGCACTGACCACCTGAAGTAGAATCTGTTTTCATTTCAAACACTGGAGTTTCTCCATGCGATTCGTTCCAGCTTCAATGAGGATGCTTGCCGTTGCACTCATTGTGTTGGCCTCCGGTCTTAGTGCCGTGGGCCAAGTTTCCGAGACCCGTGGTACCATGGGCTTGGTCGAAGGTCGTAGATACATGGTGGCCTTCCCACAAGTGTGGGCAAGCCCAACGGAAAAGCCGATGGCACAGCCAATGATGCTGTTCATCTCATCGAAGGTGAAGGCTTCGGTTGTAGTACGCACGCCATCGGAAGTTAATGCAGCAACCAAGATCAATCGGCAGTACACAGTGCAGCCGAACGAAGTGCTGCGCATTCCAATCCCCGTGTCGTACATGAACGAAGAGAGTGAGTCGCGTAATGGACTTGGTCTCGAAGTGATTGGTGATAAGCCAATCTCCGTGTACACCTATCAAGCATGGATGGGGAATGGTGAACTTGCCCGCCACCTACCGGTAGAAGCGTGGGGCAAGAACTACTACACGATGAACATGTACCAGGATCGCTATAGCGCTACAGATCCAAAGTACCGCCCTGCGCAAATTCTGGTTGTTGCTGCATACGATAACACGGTTGTTTCGTACACACCAACGTGGACTACCGAAGGTGGACGTGAAACGCCTTCAGTTCCAACGAATTCTACCGGTACAGTGACGCTGAATCGAGGAGATACCTACCTTATCAAGGGTAAGATTGATCCTGCCAGAAACAAAGAGTTTAACTCTGATCTCTCGGGCACATGGGTTCGTTCAAGCCGTCCAGTGGGTGTGATTTCTGGTCACACCAAGGTTGCTGTGATGCGGTATCCCGATGTTTTGCCACCAACAGGAATGTTTGCTACAGAGGCACACTTCGTTCGGAACAACGTTCATGATGCCATGCTTCCAATGGAAATGGGTGGCACTCGGTTCGTGACTGTTCCGTGCATGTATGGCCCGATGCGGGTTACTGGTGCGGCGTTGGCTGACTTCGGTATTGACGATGACCGCGGCGATGTGATCCGTGTTATCGCTTTGGAAGACGGCACCACCGTAAAGGCCATGCGTCAAAATGGCGGTGGCTTGGCCAATGAGTGGCTTTTGAATCGTGGCGAAACAGAGTTGAAAACGTCTGTTGAAGTTGCTACGTATTGGGAAAGTGACAAGCCCATCATTATGGGTCAGTACGGCAAGTCATGGGCTCGCATCATCCCTCCAACGGCGCAAGGCAAGGATGAGTCTACGCAAGGCCATCCAACGGTAGAGAGCGGAATGCCCATGTTGCAGTACATCCCATCTGTTGATCGCTGGGCAAACTATGGAGTGTTCCATTCTCCCGAAGGCATGGACAACTTCTTCAACATCACCTTTAGATCAGTCGATGCCGGTAAAATCAAGTTCGATAACAAGCCACTCACCTCTGCTCTTGGTGGAGCAATGCGCGAGATCCAAGGAACGGAGTTCTCGTACATCCGCTCGGCTGTTGGTGTTGGGGATCACATCGTTGAAAGCACAAGCGACGATGTGAAGTGGGCTGCGTGGACGTATGGATCGCTTGATGGCCTTGCTCAAGGGCGTGCTTACGGAACACCTGTCTCGATTGATTTGGCCATTCCATGTCCAGATTCGCTAGCGGTTACTGAAAACATTGTTTGTGGTAATGTAATTGGCGAAGGTAAAATCCAACCGGATGACAGTCCTTGTGGCTCAATCTTCGGAGTGTATGCCGACGCTCTTGTGAACTACGAATTCGTCGAAGATCCTGAGTTTAATCCTGGCGATAAGAGCATTCGCTTTTGGCTGAATGTTCAGGACAAAACAAAGGATGCAAGCGGTACCGTGCGTGTTGTGTCACGCTCTGGCAAGTTTGTTGAGAAAACGTATACCTACATTGCCGACAAAATTGATTGGGATCCCAAGAAGATTGACTTTGGCGTAATTCCCTTCCGCACACCGTTCTGCCAAGATCTTCGAATCAAGAACTTGAGCACAGATCGTGAAGTGACGGTTGAAGAAGTTCGGGCAAAGTACTTCCCCAATGTTTACTCGTTTAGCCCAACTTCATTCACCATCCCCCCGTCTGGCGAGCAAGTTGTTCAAATCTGTGCTGTTATCGAGGACACACGTGAAAAGCTCGATACTGTTATCGTCAAGCTTGAGTGCTTTGAACAGCTAACTGCTGAACTGCGCGTCCGTGGTGAAGAACCTACGATTTATGTAGGTGATCAAAGCTGGGTAAATGTTCCGGCTAATCACCCCGGTATTCCTAAGGAAGTGGAGATCATCAATGGTGGTAAGGTTGACCTTATCATTACAGGCTATGACGAGGCAATGGTAGCTGCCCAACCAAACTTCAAAGACTTCCAGAATTTGGATGGTTCAGAACTGAAGTCGGCCTTCCCACTTACACTTAAGGCTTCCGAACGTTATAAGTTCCGCGTTACGTACACCCCGAACGGAGTTGCCGGCGTTCAGCACACTCTGAATGTACCGTTCTTCTCTAATGCTACGGTTGTCGACTCCATTGCAGCGCTCACAGGTAATGGTGTTCTGGCGAACATCTATGCCTCTGCTGAGCCTTGGAATGTGCGCGTGATTGACGTGGTGCAAACCAATCAAGGCATCAACCGCTATACGCAACAAGTAACGTTCTCGAACGATGGTAATGATCCGGTGACATTCAACCAACCATTTATTCGCGGTGTTGATGCGTCAGCATTCACAATCGTGGATAATGGAGATGTTGGAACATTCCCAACTCAACTTACTGGCAGCAACCCGAACGCAAAACAGCGTTTCATCACCGTTGCATTCGTTCCAACGGAAGTTGCTAACCGAGGTGCAGAACGTAACAATTATGCAGCAGAGCTTGTGTTCCCGAATTCCAGCTCGGAAGTTCCGGAATATGTTGTCCAACTGAGTGGTATTGCATGGCAACCACAAGTGAAAGGTGCTGACTACGACTTTGGCACCTTCCAAGCCGGTGCTCCACTTGCCACCACGACGATAGCACTCGTCAACGAACATTATCAGGATCTCACCAATCCAACGACTGGCGACACCAAGGGTACGCATGACGTGGTGATTACGGATATCCGCTTCACTACTCCAACAGCCAACTTTGCTGTAGTGTACGGTCCTACGCCAGCCAATCCATGGCGTTTGGCTCCCGGCGAAAGCCGCGAAATGACTGTGAGCTTCAACCCGAATGCTTCGGGCAGCTACTCAGTTGATTATGAGGTGGTTACCACACCGGCAGATATGACCGATGGTGCTGCTCCGTATACACCTTCCTACACGCTTACCGCATTGGTAACCGGTGGAGACTTCACCGTACAAGGATCGAATGCCGAGCAGTATGTCTTCAATTCCACAGACATGACCATTCGCATTCGTCACACGGAAGCATCCACGCGTCGCTTCAATATCGGCCAACCTGCTGGTCCGGATGCCGATAACTTCATTATCACGGATCAGTTCATCGACGTTGCACCTGGACAAGAGGGTGTTGTGCCGGTACAATTCATTCCGGATGTTGTCACCAAGATCCGAAATGGACAGGATGTGAACTTCCTCAGCTCACCCAAGGCACAAGCTCAGAGCATGTCTTATCGTCCTAACGTGTTTACCGCCAGTGTGGAAATCACGGACGCAGCAAACGGCAAGACTCAAACAGCGCAGCTTACCGGAGATGGACTCTTCCTTGAAACCACAAACTTCATTGGAACAGACTACAGGGTTGAAGTTGCAAAGTCAATCGATATACCAGTTGAACTTCGCGCAGCTCCAGAAGCAGTGGACGTATCCGGTCTGAGCGAACTGCGTCTGCGTGTATCGTATGACGAAACGTTGCTCAAGCCACGCATTAAGAACGCCGATGGTTCATGGGCACTGATCACAAACGGGACACAAATGCAAGGTGGTCGCTTTATCAAGGTTGATCAGGTAACTCCGAGCATGCTTGAAATTGACATTGAAACCGCACAGCCAATTACAAGTGCTGGTGGTCCACTGTTCAAGATCACGTTTGACTCCTACCTGGCTCCTGGTAAGGATCCGAACAAGCCTTATCACTCACCGATTGGCTTGTACAGCTACCCAGTAGACTTTAACAATTCCGACGGTCCTGGCCAGAGCCATCAGTATGTGCTCTTCCATGATGAACCAGGCGAAGTTGAAGTCCTGCAGAACTGTGCCAAGAACATGCGCCTTGTGAACATCAGCAATACCAGGTTTGCAGTGCAACCAATTGCACCAAACCCAGTGAGCGGCTCAGCAGTAATCAACTACTCGATTGGCCTCAATGGTCCAACGCGTATCGCTCTCTATAACGCCATGGGTGTTCACATCATGGACCTGGTGAATGAAAGCCAAGTAGCCGGTGAGTATGAACTCACAATTGATGTGTCCAACCTCCCAGCCGGTACCTACTTCTACCGTGTTGTTTCAGGCCACTACACAAGTGACGACCAAATCCTAACGGTTGTTCACTAATAGGAAGTCTAGAGGCTGATAACTCGCACAATAAACCCCCTTCCAGCACTGCTGGAAGGGGGTTTTCTTATTGTCGGAAGGGGGCAGGTAACAAACACACACGTCGTAGTGTTTACACGGTATGCAGTTTTCGTATAGGCTTACAACATGTTGGTAGCAAAGACAAAATTCCTGGTGTTTGTACTTTCACGACTGCGCGGTGATGTTCAATTCACCGTACATAGCACATTGTAGCACGTCACGCTGTCTTTTGTCATGACACGCACCATCCTCCCTCTCGTCTTCGCTGTTGCAGCTCTCGTCGCAAAAGCCGGAGAAATCTCATGGACTCCCCTCATCTCGAGTGGGCTTGTGCGAACAGTGATTGGAGTGAACCCTCGGTTCAGTACTCTTGGTCTTACTCCAGGCATTCACGACGTGATGATTCCACAGGGATGGAAGGCTGAAATCTTCTATGCAGGTTCAGCGTTGAAAAAGCCAAGATTTCTCGCTTGGGGACCTGACTCCGTGTTGTTTGTAGCGAATATGAGTGGAAACAACATTTTGGCTCTTCCTGATACGAATAACGATGGGATTGCCGATACCGCCATTGTTGTGACTACGGTTCCAGGTAACACGAGTAGCATTACCTTTCATCGAGATACATTATACGTTGGCAGCGAAACCAGCATTCGCAAGTATTGGCGTACGAGTGCACAAGGATTTGTGTACGATGGTAGAGCTGTTCTCATCGACAAGAACTCCCAGCAGGGGCAGACAGGTGGCAACCATAAAACCCGAACGGTTGCATTAGATACAAACAATTACAAGATCTACGTGAGTGTTGGCTCTCGTGGAAATGCTGATAGAGAACCGCAGCGCGCCCATGTTGAACGATATGATTGGGATGGAAGCAATCGCACTATTATAGCAACTGGCATTCGCAATGCCGTTGGATTAACCATTCACCCCAGAACGGGGGCGTTGTGGGCAAACAACAATGGAAGTGACAACCATGGAAATGACGTACCACCAGAATGGATGGACATTGTCCGCGAAGGAGGGTTCTATGGCTATCCATTTGCTTACCATGACAACAACTGGTTCGACTTTACACGCAATGATTACAAAGATTTGTTGCCGATTACCGCAGAAGATTCGGTAGCAGTACAAAGCATGGTTCGGCCGGCTGCATTGATGTTGGCACACAGTGCTCCGATGCAATTCGTGTTCTCGCACGAGGCAATGCCTGAACCATTTCGCCATGGAGCATTCATGGCATTGCGCGGCTCGTGGAACAGAAGCCCTGTGAGTGGTACAAAGTTGGTGTTCGTTGAGTTTGATAACGATGCCGACACTATTGCCAACGCTATCTACGACTTCTGCACAAACTTCATCCGCGACTCAACGAACGCGGACACTCGGTGGGCACGCCCTGTTGGTGTTGCTGTTGATCAGTCAGGTAATGTGTATATGACTTCTGACGACGAGAAGCAGTTCATTCTGCGTTTGAGCAAGGTGGCAGCTTCTTCTGTTGGAGTTGGAGAAGTTGATGCTCGTGGATTGCTTCTGTATCCTAATCCCGCGGCAGAGATAGCCACTCTTGAGTTACCATCAGCAGCGGTGAAACCGCATGAGCTTGTAGAAGATGTTTCGGTGCAGCAAACAGCCGCGGAAGATGCAGCGCACCTTGAAGTGTTTGACAACCTTGGGCAACGTGCATTGGCTACACGCATCGGATGGCGAAACACCATAAACGTAAGTCAACTTCCTGCTGGTGCGTACAGGGTTGTTGTTACCTGCGCGATGCGTCGGTACACATCGCTGCTGCATGTTGTGCGATAACTCGAGAAGTCCCAGCTCTAGCTTGGAGCAACTCTGATGCGATGCGTCCTCTGCGGCGTCGCTCTGCTTCATCGGCAACAACAGTGCTTAACCAGCCAGCCACGTCTGCTGCCGTGGTAACAACCGTAAGTGCACCTAGCGATGCCAGCTCAAGTGCATCACTAGAACGATGAATGTGCGGACCACACGCAATTGGTACACCGAATGCAGCCGGTTCGGTAACACTGTGCACACCCTTGCCAAAGCCCCCTCCAACAAACGCCGCATCCGAAGCCGCATAGATGGAGAGGAGTTGCCCAACTACGTCCACAACAACATGACGATGCGGGTGTTCGTGGGCGTCCTTCAGGGGTACCGCGTTGAACAACCACTTGATGCGATGAATGGTAGGGGGCTTAGGCTCGTGTGGAACGATAATGAGCCGAAGTGGAATGGTTATCCGAGACAATGCAGCATGGATAAGCTCTTCATCGGGTTCCCAAGAGCTACCAACCACAACAGTGCATGCGTTTGTGGATCGAAGTGTGGCATACGTGTGTTCGTGCAGGGTTACTCTTTCCAAAACTCGGTCTGTACGAGTGTCTGCGAGTACTTGAACTGGTGGCAACGGTTGCTTGGAGTTGGAAAGGAGTGTTCTAAGCATTTCGGCATGCTGGGGCGTGACTGCAAAGATCTCCGTGCAGTAACGGTAGGTGTCAGCTAGCCAACGGCGCAAAAGAGCGTGCGTGTGCGCACTTGGAACTGTTGCATTAACCAACAGAAGATGTGCCCCGGCAGCACGTATTTCCTTTGCCATATTCCGCCAGAGATCATAACGGTTAACGATCACAACACACGGCTTGATAATGGAAACAAGCCAACGAATCCGTGATCGTGTATCTGGCGGCAAGAAGAAAACAGCATCTGCTGTGTTCAGTGTGTTGGCACGGTGAAGCGCGGATGGTGACCAGATGCTTACGAAGACTAACACATCGGGTACAATGGACCGGAGCTCACCGATTACAGAAATGAGCTGTTCCAATTCACCCATGGATGAGGCATGAAACCAGATGCGCGGAACATCACGTTTGTGAGGAGAACTTTCAATGCGTTCCGTGTGATTACCAGCAGAACTCGCCGTTATGGTACTATCGGTGCCTTCCGTGTGATCACCAGCAGCACTCACCGTTATGGTACTATCGGTGTGTTCCGTGTGATCTTTGGCCGCAATCGTCGTTTTTGCTGCACCGATTTGTTCTACGCGATTACTAGAACCGTCCCTCTTAATGCCGCCAGCATGACTTTTGCTGATTGTATGATCGTGCGCCAACTCGAGTAAGCGCTCATACTGTGTTTTTTCGAAGGCACGCCGCACCTTGAGTTTGGGGTGTAGCCATGCTCCTGCCCATAGCGTTAGCCGCAGGAGTGGCACAAATACTCCGTTGTAGAGTAGATCGATTAGCACAGACTATGTGCCTGTAAACACTGCTTGCCGTTTTTCAAGAAATGCTTGCGTTCCTTCCTTGAAATCTGCTGTGCCACATACCGTGCCGAACAGTGTGGACTCACGATACTGACCTTCTGCAACCGTTGTATCGCGCGTAGCCAAAACGGCTTCAAGAACAGCTCGCACGCTATGTATCGGTCTTGCAGCAATCATTGTTGCAAACTCTCTCGTGGCGTCCATAAGCTGCTCCGGCTCGACAACACGGTTTACAAGGCGGAGCTCTAGAGCAGTTGCTGCATCAACCATGTCGCAGCTCAATATCAATTCCAAAGCCTTGGCAACACCAATCAGGCGCGGCAAGCGCTGCGTACCTCCGTAGCCAGGTAGAATTCCAAGGCTGATCTCGGGCAATCCCAAGCGTGCCTTCGTACTCGCAAACCGTAGGTGGCAGGCAAGGGCCAGCTCGCAGCCCCCACCAAGGGCAAAGCCGTTGATTGCTGCTATCACAGGTTTGCGAAGGCGTTCAATGGCATCGAACACCCGTTGTCCGCGTTCTGAAAATGCCCTGCCTGTTTCAGCCGATTGGTCATGTAGCTCGGCTATGTCTGCACCGGCAGCAAACGCCTTGGGTCCCGCGCCGGTGATGATTACTGCGCGAGTGTTTTCGTCCCGTTCTAAGTGGGACAGCACCGATTGCAGTTCGGTAAAAAGTTCGCTGTTTAGAGCGTTGAGCTTATCGGGTCGGTTCAACGTGATGGTCGTGATGCCATCTGCATTATCGAGAAGGAGCGTGTTCATAGGGGGCAAAACTACGGACGTTCGGTTGCCCGGTGTGTTCGGTGACGATGGTGCCACTACCTGCCATAGAGCAGATACTGCTCACGATCAGTTCGAAACTGCTGTACTCCGATGCTGCATTCCTTTTCAATGTTTGGCCATGCTGCTCCAGCATTGAGCATGGCGAGGAATTTCTCAGAGCCGGTCACCTTGGAGAACATGGGGTTCTCTATGCTTCGTGGTGAATTGCCACTATCTTCTCTGCGAGCGAACAATCTGGACACCAGAGCAAGTGCAGCAGTAAAAGGCATAAACGTGGTGCCGCGTGCTGGAGCAATATGATACCCAGAACAGGTTGTGCCGGCATACATCCCTGTTGTTGGTACAAATCGTCCATACATCATGTTCACCCCGTAACGGAGCATGCGCTGCTCCAGTATGGTATCTGCCACAAACGTTGGGGAGCCCACAACGCAGAATGGCATCCCGCTTCCTATGCCAATGGAGCAAAGGCCAAGCTCTCCAAGAATTCCAGTTATCGGGTAACAGCGTGCTGCTGCCACCGTGGGTATGTTGGGCGACGTTGGATACCAGTTCAACTGCGTATCCTCCCACGTCATCTCACGTTTCCAACCTTTGCAGCGTACCACTAACAACGAACATGTCCGAGGCTTACCATCAGCACCAGGTGATAGCCATCCCTTGGCGTTCACCATGGTTGCAAGCTCGCCAAGCGTCATGCCGTGAACGTATGGCACCGGTAACCGACATACGAAGCTTCGAACACCAGGGTCGGGAACACGTCCATCAACGATCTGTCCACCCAACGGATTAGGTCGGTCCAGAATCATCAGGCTTACTCCGTGCTCCGCACATGCCTCCATGACCTCGACCATGGTACTCAGATATGTATAGCTTCGGCAGCCAATGTCCTGCAAGTCCAGCACCACAACGTCTGCATCCATGATCAGGTTTGCCGATGGCCGACGCAAGCTGCCATAAAGCGAAATGATCGGTAGGGGGCTTGTGGTATCGTCTGCCACAAACTCCCCAGCTCTTTCAACGCCATGAAATCCATGCTCAGGAGCTAGAATGCGGATGACGGTTACGTTGCCTGCACGTAACAGCTCGTCGGCGGTTGTTCGCCCAGTACGCGCACGCGCCGCTGCGTGTGAGACCAGCACGATGCGTTTGCCGTCGAGCAACTCAAAGTGGGTATCCAGCAAGTTGTCAATGCCAGTCTTGACGGTTTGTGCACACACATCGAGCTGGATAAATGCCAGACAGTAGACAACAATGAGCAATTCAACAACTAATCTCATCGGTGTTGCCTGCTGCGAGGATGAAACAGTGTGTGGACTTCCTTTACGTACTCGCGGTCAATGTGTGTGTAGATCTGTGTGGTTCCGATATCGGCATGACCCAACATCTCCTGTACTGCGCGCAAATCCGCACCTCCTTCCAAGAGGTGTGTAGCAAACGAATGCCGGAACAGATGCGGATACACATGTTGCTCCAACCCGGCC
The DNA here is from genome assembly GCA_964620125.1 of uncultured Hyphomicrobiales bacterium. GTDB lineage: Bacteria > Bacteroidota > Ignavibacteria > Kapaibacteriales > Kapaibacteriaceae > OLB6. The sequence goes on along the minus strand of CAZUGQ010000004.1, from coordinate 64,174 downwards.
CGTTCTGCCGCAGACTGGATGATGTTCCACACGGACATTCTTGACAATCCCGTGCCTCGGCGACTTAGGTATAACACGTCGTTCGTATCTCGCCGTCCAACCAACTCGGGTCGAGCTCGCTCTCGATAGCGATTTATCCACGCAAGGGCTACGGATCCTATGGGAACTAATCGTTCCTTGTTGCCCTTGCCAACAACTCGCACCAGTTCCACATCGGCGAGAATGTCTCTCTGGCGTAGTGCTATAACCTCCGACACTCGAAGTCCACAAGCGTACATGGTTTCGAGAAGTGCTCGGTCTCGAATCTCAAACGGTGTTGGCGGCACAGTGGTAGGTCCGTCAGGCGCAACAACACTTAACAGAGCACTCATCTCCTGCACAGAGAGTACCTCAGGCAGTTTTCTGCGCGGAGTAGGCACCTCTAAAGAATCTGTAACGTTGGTTGTGCTGCGGCCAGTCGATACAAGAAAGCGATATAGATGTTTGATAGACGAAAGGTATCGTGCCCGACTGGATGGTCCAAGCCCTGCTTCAGCCAGTGTATCGAAGAAGCCTCGGAGTGCCGCGCGGGTAACCTTGTCGAAGGATTCGATGCCAGTAGCGGCCAAGTATTCTGCCAGTCTGTGAGTGTCGTTCTCATAGGCCTCAAGTGTGCGGTCTCCCAGCCCCCGTTCCAATCGAGCATATTGCCGGAACAAACGCAGGTCACGGTCCAGCATCGGCGTTGTTGAAGACTTCACCTATGCACTGGCGGCAGATGATTGCACATCCCTGTATCGAACGCGCTGATGGCTAGTTCCGAGCAGATTCTTCACAAACGCTTCCTTGATTCGATCTAGGTCACGCATCGTAAGCGCTGTATCGGACAGTTGTCCATCTGCGATGCGTTCAATGATAACCTTGTCGATGGCAGCAGCAATCTCTTCACGTTGTGATGTGTCAACGAGTCGAGAAAGTGCTTCCGCGGCATCGGCTAGCATTACAATTCCAGCTTCGCGTGAGTCAGGTTTTGGACCAGGATAGCGGAAGTCCTTCTCGTCAACACTGCTACCATTCTCCTGAGCTTCCTCGAGTGCTTTGGCATAGAAGTGCTTGATAAGTACAGTTCCATGGTGCATCGGTATGAAACGCCATATACGCTCCGGGAGCTTGTACTCTCGTGCCAGCTCGATGCCATCCTGCACATGCTGCCGAATGATTGACGCACTTCGGCGGGCGGGTAACTTGTCGTGCTTATTGTCTATGTCTATCTGGTTCTCTACGAAGTACTCACTCTTCTCAATCTTACCGATGTCGTGGAAGTACGAGCCAACACGTGCAAGCAGAACGTTGGCGCCAATGGCGCCTGCTGCTGCTTCTGCCAGTCGGGCAACGGCTAAAGTGTGTTGATAGGTTCCAGGTGCGCGCTCGTTGAGAGACCGAAGCAGCTCGTGATTGAGATTATTGAACTCTTCCAATCGGAGGTCGGTAGCCACGTTGAAAACGCGCTCAAAGAGGAGAATGATTGCAAACGTTAAGAGCGGACTTACAACGGCATTAGCAGTAGCCATAACTACCTTAGGCCACATCCACTGAATTGGCGATGATCTCTCCAAATCCATGGCAACAGCAGTAATCACCAGGCCAATGAAGATTGCAACGATTGACGTGAAGATCTGCGTTCGACTGTGAACATTCCGAGCACTGTAGATGCCCATGGTTCCGCCTATGAACAACACAAGCATGGTAGAATAGTCGTCGCCACGCGCAGCTCCTGCAGCGATGCTCATTGCCAAGGTCATCATCAAGGCCGTGCGTTCCTCGTACAGGATAGTGATGATCATCGAGAGTGCCGGAATGATAATGGCGTACTCGAACGGCATGACTGAATCTAACCGCACGGTGAGCCATCCCAGGAATGCGGTGAATACCGGCAGAGATACCAGAGTGCCTAGCTGGCCGATACTCGAAAAGGAAACGGGTCGTAAGAAGTAAAGGAACAACGTCACGAACGAAATAATCACCACGGCGTGACCAAAACTTCCAAGAATCGTGAACGGACTAAACGTCACATCCGAACGGAGGTTCTGAGCATTCCGATATGCGGCCAGCCGTTGCAAGGTTTTCTCATCGATGCGTTGGCCTTTGCGCACGATCAAGTCACCCTTTCGAACAATCTCCTGCGCTGTAGCTACCGAGGCACGCATCTGCTCTCGCATCAAAGATGTGCCTGCTGCATCGAACACAAGTGTAGGCTTGTTTATGCCGGGCGCTTCACGCACAGATGTGATCATGGATCTCGCGATCACCGCTTCCATGCCGGATGGCCAACGAACGATGATTTGTTCCGAGTACACGCTATCCTGGTCCATGCCAACAATCCACGTCCCAGTTCTGGACTTCCGCAAAAGATCTTTGACGGTATCTGCAGCAACACTGTCGAAGATGAACACCATAGGCGCGTTCTGCATGGCTGAGTCGCGTTGTGCAGCAAGGACGGCAGGGGGCTTCGGCACGGGATATGAGTAGTCAGCAAAGATGGACTCCTGTCCCCACGTGGTGCCAAGAAGGGTCATGTCGTACGCACCCTGTTCTTCCTCTGCCATCACACCAGGCAGAAGCACCGTGAGGAGTACGGTTGCCAGCCCAATGATGCTCCACCGTAGCACGGTTATGGTGGTGTTGCCTCCTGGTTCGTCAGTCTGACTGTCTTCGCGGAGTTGCTCGTACAGCGTGCGCGTTGCTGCCATGCTTATCGCCCCTTGAAAACGGGGTCACGCTTTTCGATAAAGGCTTGAACACCCTCAGTATAGTCTTCACTCTCACCGGCTCGTTGTTGGTACTCCTTCTCCAACTCCAACATCACGTCCAATGGTTGATTCATGCCTTGCTGCAGGAGGTGCTTTACAAAACCGTACGACTGTGTAGGACCCTCGGCATACCTTCGTGCCAGCGCTGTAACAGCCTCCTCGAAAGCACCGGGGTGCACCACGGAGTTCACAAGGCCGAGACGGAGTGCATCGTCGGCACCTATCGGTTTGTTCAGAGTGGCAAACTCGAATGCCCGAGCGTAGCCCATCATGCGGGGATACCAATAGGTTGCGCCACTGTCCGGTATGAGAGCTATGCCAATGAAGGCCTCCACGAATCGTGCCGCAGCACTCATGATGCGCACGTCGGCAGCCAAAGCAAGCGAAAGTCCCGCCCCTGCCGCAACACCGTTGATTGCTGCAATCACCGGCTTGGGCATTGCCGTAATCGCGCGAACGATGGGATTGTATCGGCGCTCCAACGAATCGCTCAGACTTCGTTTCCCTTCACCAGATGGTGCATCCTTAAGGTCCTGCCCTGAACAGAAGGCCTTGCCCGCGCCTGTAAGTACCACACACCGTACGTTGGCATCGGACGTAGCGTTGGCAAGTACCTGCTGTAGTTCCGTGGTGAGCTGCTCGTTAATGGCGTTGTAGCTATCCGGCCGGTTCAGGGTGATCGTGCCAACCCCCTGGCTAACGGTGTAGAGGATGGTTTCGTAGGTATTCATCACTTGGTATACCCCAGTGCTTCCGGTGTCGTAGTCTCGAGATCCTTCGATAGCTCCTTCATGAAGCTGCCGATGAGGTTTGTTGTTACCACAAGGGCTTGTTGCTGTGCATAGGGGCTAAGCAGTGATATGGACTCCTGAAAGCGAGAGAAAAGGTCCTTGTTCGAGAACCCCGTTTCAGGTTGACAGGATGCCACGATCTCTGCCGCCTCGGCAGGTGTGAACAGTTTTTGGAAGTAGCGTGCAAGTCTAGTCTTTAGGTCGGCATCAGGGTTCACAGTCTTGCGAACACGCTGGTACGTGGCAAGCATAATCGTTCGGCCAGCAGCAGTGTCGGCCAGCATGGACGTAAAGCCATCTACAAGTCCATCACCGAAAGCGCTGGACATGGACGAAAAGGTAACCGGAGGTACAGCACAGTCAACAACGCCTAAGTACACGGAATCCACTTGCACATCACCAGCTCTAACGATCGAGGCAGGCAGCAGCAATGCGACCACAACGAAGCCAAGCAGCAAAAGCACACGACAACTCATTGTTCTACAGTTTTTGTTCATCAGGCATTCTTCCAAGTTGGTTTGCGTTTCTCAACGAAGGCAGACATGCCTTCTTTCTGGTCCTCCGTAGAGAACAGCAGATAAAAATTCTTGCGTTCGAATTCTAAGCCCCCTTCCAACGTTGTACTATGGGCTTTCAGCACAGCCTCTTTCGCTAGGCGAACGGCGATAGGGGCTTTTGATGCAACCTCGGCTGCAAGAGCGATGGCTTCTTGCAGGTAATAATCAACGGGCACCACCTTGTTTACCAGGCCTGCCTCGCGTGCTTGGTGTGCACTCAGCGTGCGGCCAGTAAGCACAAGTTCCATAGCCACAGCTTTGCCAACGGCACGGGTAAGGCGCTGAGTTCCGCCAGCACCTGGCATAGCGCCAATGTTGATCTCTGGCTGCCCAAACTGTGCTGTTTCGCTTGCAACAATCATGTCGCACAACATCGCCAATTCGCATCCCCCCCCAAGTGCAAAGCCGCTTACAGCCGCAATCACCGGGGTCTTCACCAAGCGGATGCGCTCCCACCTGGCAAACTGATCCCGCTGCAGCATGGTCACCGAGTCGGCATCGGCCATCTCCGTGATGTCGGCGCCGGCAGCAAAGGCTTTCTCGTTGCCGTGTAGCACGATACATCGAATATCGGGGTCTGCATCAAAGGCTTCGAAGGCAGAAACGAGTTCGATCATTGTTTGCAGACTCAGAGCATTGAGAACCTTGGCTCTATCGATCTGGATTGCTCCAACGCCAGCACGTGGCTGGTATGTGCGAATGCACGTGTACTCAGGATGCTCCATACGGCAAAGTTTTCTTTTGGAGTTGGTAGGGGGCTTTGAGAGGCGGAAATTAGCGACAACATGGACAACGTCTTCGATCCTTCGGTACCCGATCACGGGGTGTATGCGCCAAACTCAGCCGCTGCCTCACACTTGCGTTCATTGCGTATGCGTCCGGGAGAAACGGTGAACGTTTTGGACGGACGGGGTCGTGCCGTGGTTGTGCGATTAAGCACTGACTTACAGTATGAAGTTGCTTCCGTATCGCAGGTGCAGAAGCCATCGGCTCTGATTGTTTGTATCGGTGTTCTTGACCACCGTGAACGTTTCGAGTTTGCCGTGGAGAAGTCTGTGGAGCTCGGTGCTACAGAGATTGTCCCACTGCTATGTGAGCGTTCGAGCTTTCTTCGATCCTCCATGGATAGGCTGCGGGCAAAGGTAGAGGCCGCCGTAACACAGAGCGGCCAAAGGTGGCTGCCACAACTGTGGAAACCTTGCACATTGCAACATGCCCTTGACGCCGTTCACACAGAACACTCCAAGCTTGTTTGTGTAATGGGGGATCAGGATGGAGTGCGTCCACGTACCGGTATTACACCAACAGAACCGGTGTTCGCTGCCGTTGGACCTGAAGGCGGTTTTAGTGATAACGAAAAGCAGATGCTTCTGAAGGCCGGAGCACTTCGATGGACGATTGGCAGCGCACGACTGCGGACGGAAACCGCAGTCGTGAGCCTTCTTACAGCCGTTGCGTTGTCTCGGGAAACTAACGAGTGATTACCAAGGGTACCGATACCACATGTTCGTTCATCTGAACGAGAAGCCTGTACACGCCACTGCTGAGGTCCTGCACAGGCACGGATAGCAGCCGCACCTGCGGTGCCAGCGTTTCGTCGAGCAGGGTACGCTGTTCACCATGAGCAGAAACAAGCGTTGCAGTAACGGTTGTTGGCGTCTCGACAACAAGTTCAACCGTACCGTGATCTGTCATCGGCTGTGGTGAAACTCGTAGGCCAACAGATGCTGCATGCTGCTCTTCTGAAACGCTTGTTACACCATCCACGAAAATTCTGGTAGTTACTGGCAGGTGATCACTTACCGTCGATGAATACGAAGACAGGTATGCTTGTGGTGCTTCGAGATAGGTGCGGTGCAGTTGTGCGGTGAGGTCTGTTGAAATGATGCAGTGGTCGAGGAAGCTTCGGTTGAATCCGATGTACGAAGTAAGTCCACGCTCTTCTAGCTCTAAGGTGGGCGAAAACCAATCCTCGGTATCATCAATGAATACCTTGTAGGGTGAGTCGAACGCACTATCTACAATGCTCATGGTGAGCACATCATTAAAATCACCAATAACGAACACTGCAGAGTCTGAGTAAAAATCATTCAAGTAGGTATGAAAGGTTTCAGCATCCGTCTTGCGTCTGTTGTAATCCGCTTCGGCTGTAACAGAGTCTGTAGCCTTACCATGAATGTTGAAGCACACGTAACGCTTCACCTTTCCATCCACGATGGCATCAAAGGTGAAACGATACGGGAAACGGCCATTGGCCCATGCTTGAGAGCCGCCATTCACGGCAAGTCCGCTCGACACAGGCCGAATGGTTTGTGTGTTGTACAGATAACACATCTTCTGTGTTGATGGGATATCGTACGTAAACAGTACTGAATACGAACCTTGAATACTGTCTGCAAGGGTGCGAGCTGCCGTATCACTCAGTACCTCTTGAAGAGCATAGATGTCGGCACCTACGCTATCCATTACCTGCCTGATGCTACGGCGCTGGCGATTTTTATCCGAGGGGCCCAAGGTTGTGTCTGCAGTGCCAAACCACTCAAGATTCCACGATGTGATGTCGAGTGTACGAGACTTCTTTACCGTGTCAACTTCGACGGGAGGCAAACCAACATCTTCGGCAAATCGAGGGAAGATCTGATACCCACCTCTGAACTGACCAACGAGCCCAACAAGATCAACCTCTTCGGTAGGGATAGGCAAAGAATTGGTAGCAATGTTGGTTGCGCCATCGATGCGCACAGCTAGAGAGTTGCCTTGTGTGTCATAGATGTTGTAGTTGGTTTCACCCTGGAACGATCCGGTTTCCAGGAAGCGAACACGACGGATTCTAACCAACTGACCTTCAACACCTTCGCCAATCAGCGGAATGGTCGTGGTGCGCGGTGCTGGAACGATACGCTCCGTTGGCACTACGATGAATGCAAGATCGGTACCTGCCAACTCGGTTAGTCCTGTGCCTGGTTCGTTCGTGGTCTGTCCAAATTCCACCAGGTCCGCATTTGTGATGATCACGCTGTCGCCCGCCTGAACACCAGCCTTAAAGGCAGCATTGAACACGGCTATTCCTGCTGTTCGATCCTGGATGTATGCAGTGTTGCGGAACTCTTTGCTAGCGGTTACGCGCCCTGCTACCTTCGACACTTTAGTGTTGAATGCCTGCTTGCGTGCATCGGCAATTGATATTGGATCCTGAGCCTGCGCAATCGTTGCAGCAAGCAGCGCGATGCAGGCGAGCAGTAGGGAACGGATCATGATGTGATTCCTGATTTGAATGTTCAAAAAATCGAAAGGGACAGCATATCCTCCGTTGGAGGTTGTGCATCCCATGTGTACAGCATGTACGATTTGCCACGTTCCAGAGTAACGTTTTCGAGTGAAGCAGCCACGTTGGTGGTTTGATACTCTCGTACTTCGAACGAATAGGTGCCGGGAGAAAGCGTGGTGTAGCCTGTCGATGTAAAACCCGGATCAAAGTCTTCACTCATAAGCCGAGAGCCCCCTTTCAGCCACACTTCGAGTGTTACGTACTGATTTACATTCTCGGCCATGTGCGTAAAGCGAATCACCGGATCGGCATCTGCTGGTAAGGCTGTGTCCTGGATTGCACGCCGAAACTCAACCACGTTCACCTTAGAACCACGAGCAAAGAGTATCACGGTAGCCGAGCCACCAAGCGTGTAGAACAACGTGTCGCGCAATGGTGCTGCTCCTTCCAACAACAGGAAACTCACAGGACGTCCTGCAGGCGATTGCGTCTGATCCGTTACCATACCGCGTTGTGCGCTTACGGTAGTGGAACCGTTGACGAGTACAGACAACACCTGGACGTCTTGCGTAACGTTCACAACACGAACGGTAGCTGGAGCGGGGTCGGGAAAGGTGAGAACACCGTCATCGCAGGACGTTAGCGCAATCACACTCAGCAGAATGAGTAGGGGGCTTGGAACTCGCATGACTAGAATGTGTAGCGGATGCCAAGTTGCATCCGCCAGCGTGAGAAGAAATTGTCGACGGTGTAGATACCCGACTGTCCGTTGGTTACCGGCTCGGCATACGTCATGCGTAGTCGGCCTTGTGCATCGTATGGGTTGTTGTTGGTACTAGCCAGTCCGAAAAGATTGTAGCTCTGAAAGTTCACATACCGCACAACACCCCAGTCGCTGTTCAGCAGGTTAAGCACGTTCTGCACATCCCATGTGAGCGAAAATCGATGACTATCAAAACCTGGGAGTTCCTGTGTGAGTCTCATATCCAGCCTATAGCGCCAGGGCTCTCGAACGTAGTTGCGTGGCAGGATCTGTCCTTGGTATTCCTTTAGGATAGGGTTGGCATCAATGAGCGCCATCAACTGCTCCCACACTTGCTCTTTGGTTCGAAGATCTGTGCCAGTAGGTTGTTCAATCACTACCCGTGTGTTGTAATCCTCCCTGCGTGGGATGTAGATAAGGTCATTGCCACCAGATGCATTGTCTCCGTTGGCATCTTGCAAGTACGAAAGGGAATACGGACGGCCACTCGAACCATCGAAGAACACGCCAAGGGTTGTGGCCACATCTCTGGTCCACTCATACCGATATGATGTATTCAGCACGATTCGATGTGGTACGTCGAAGTTGGAGCGGCCCACGGTTACGTTGTTGGGGTCTATGGCATCATTGAATTGCCACTGCGACGATACTGTAGCACTCACACTGCTGTTCAGGTCCTGCGAGCCACCATAGGTGTAGGAGAACAATGCGGAAAGTCCGGGCAGTATGGCGTTGGATTGTGACAGTTCAAGCTGTGCCATCACGGAGTATTGGTAGCCAGCATCGCGTGATCGCATGAGGAGCACCTGGGTGAACTCTGGGGCTACCATCGAGTCGGGCGACGTGCCAGCATAGAGTGGCCGCCCGTCAACTGGACTGCGTCCAACGATCGTATCGCCATTCACCACCCAGCTTCGGCCGCTTTGTTTGAGGTTGATATTGGCATAGTCCACCTGATTCAAGAAGGCACCATACATGCCTTCCACGGTAAAGGTGAGCCCCCTAACAAGTTGCCAGTCGGCGCCGAGTGTGCTGCGCCATACCTGTGGCATTCGGAAGTCGTCAGCAGTGATGTTGATGGCAGCAGTATTGATAGGGGAGCCTGGGTAGCCGGAATCACCGGGCACAGGTGGTGGAGTTTCAAGATTCCACTTTACTGGCTGACCCGTACTTGGATCAAGGATCACACTCTGCGAGTTGAACGAACCGAGCTGGGCTCGAAAAAGGTCAACACCGGTATTGCTGTACTGATTGCTCAGCCACACGGCTGCAACCTTACCTGTAAAGATGCCCGTTCCGCCACGTACTTGGAACACCCGATCGCCGCTTACATCGTAGTTGAATCCGATGCGAGGTGAAAACATCAACGCATTAGCAGGTACTTGCGACGTACTGTATCCCGGAAATCGTTCGGCGAATGTTGGGTTGTTATACGGTTTGTCTAAAAAGATTGGCACGTCAACACGCAAGCCTCCGGTAACACGCAACTGGGGATTCACTTCCCATTCATCCATAGCGTATAGGCCCAGCTGGAGCATCGACCATGCAGCACGCGGTTCCGGAGTACCCGTCACCGCCAGGTTAGCGTAGCTTACCTGATAGTTGTTTGCCGTGCTATCGGCAAATGCTTCAACGCTTGGATACTGGTAGGTGCCAAGGTAATCGGCGATGAACAGGTTGTTGAATGCATAATACTCGTTGTTGGTACCGATCGTTATCGTATGGTCGCCTTGGAACAACGATACGTCGTTGGTGAAAGCTACTACCGTCTGATCCAATGCGTTCGCATGTGAATTTCTCTCTTCGCCAAGGAGTACACTTTGTCCGGAACCAACAGTAATGCGTACTTCAGGGAATGCTGTACCAAGAATGCGCTCATCGGCAGTATGGGTATACGAAAACCGCATCTGATTGCTCATTGTGGTTCCAATGATTGCATCCCATTGTGCTACAAACTGGTTGTTGATGCTCTCGAATACATTCACTCGGTTTTCCAAGCTAAACGTTGTGTTGGAGCGCGTAAGGTTCCGATCCTGGATAGCATAGGTAAAGTTGTGCCGCAGTTGCACCTTGTTTGATTCGTCGATGTTCCAGTCAACCCTTGCAATCAGGTTTACTGTGTTGTTACGAATGTTGTACGTGTCGTATCCACCGGGGTCGTAGCCATACCGATCCTTGCTGATCTGAATGATGTTGTCAAGCACGGAAGCAGGAACGGGGAAGTTGTTGAGTGCGCTGGGGTCGTCGAGAGCCACCTCGAGCGGGGTTGACCTCAAGCGACCCTCTGTTGTAACATGGAAGAGAAGCTTGTCTCGGACGATCGGACCACCCAGACGAGCACCGAACTGGAAGTCCTGGAAATCTTCGAAAGGGGCTTTGTACACGTCGGGGCTGGGACCAACAAGTGCTTCATTCCGTCCGAAAAAGAAGGCTGAGCCATGGAAGGAATTCGTGCCTCCTCTGGTAACGGCATTGATAAGGCCACCAGTGAAGCCGCTCTGGCGTACGTCGTAAGGCGACACGTTTACGCGCAACCGTTCAATGGCATCCAATGAAATGAAGTTGCTGTTGGCTTGCGAGCCTGCAGTGCCTGCCGTTCCTATCGCAAACACGTCGTTGGCAACAGCGCCATCAATCTGGAAGTTGTTGAATCGGGAGTTCACGCCCAGAACACTCACACCTGAGAGTCCATCACTTCCAGGTGTTTCACTCTGCTGCGTGTAGGGATTCATCCTGGCAAAGTCGCTGATGCTTCTGTTAATCGTTGGCGCGGCCGAGATCATGGATTCACTAATCACGGAGGATGATCCCGTTTGTGATGCATCCAAACCACCACGTTCGGCAGTGACTGTTACGGCATCCGTTGTTCGCGTGTCGGGGTCAAGCTCTATGTTCACTACTTGGGTTTCGCCTACTTCCACGCGCACACCCGAAATCGTGCGTTGGCGATAACCCAGAAAACTCGCTACCACATCGTAGATACCTGGGCGAAGTCCGCGTAAGGTGAACTTACCTCCACTGCGTGAGTACGTTCCGTATGCGGCACCAGAACCTGCATGAACAGCACGGATGGTGGCTGCGGTGAGGGATAGGGGCTTTCCGTCGGCCGTCTCTGGCTTGCCAGTAACAACACCACTAATGGAACCAGTTGTAACCCCCTGCGCTACTAGCAGCGTGGGCAACAGCAACGAAAGAAGCAGTAGCGCAAGGACGAGGAAACGTCTGAGCATGACGCTGGTGTGGTGGTGACGTTGGCAAAACTACGCCCAAAGGTGCTTCACCTATTTTCGGCCATGACTGCCACACCTACTTCCTCGCCAATTCCCAGGGGAACCGCCTCGCACTTGGCATCATTGATTGACCTCGGGTCAAGAATCAGTGGGGCCGAGGCAACCGATGTGCTCAATGCAGCCATCCTGAGTGTTATGGGACGTCTTCGCATTTCGCGGGGATGTGTTCTGGTGCAGGTTGGTGACGAGTTCGTTGCCGACGGCAAGCTTTGCAAAGGCGTAGCACCATTTCGCACTGCAGCCTTCCCATTGCTGAGCATTGAACGATGCAGTGAGGATCGGCATGATCATGCAGAGATCTGCAAACGCGGGTTCACAAAGCTTGTACCCCTAACAACAGGGCGCGGTTTGCTGGGGGTGCTGGCACTGGGAGACATGTATGAAGCCGATTCTGCTGACGCCAGCGTTGATGCCTACCTGGAGTTGGTGGGGATGCTTGCTGCAACTGCAGCGCAGAATGCAGAGATGGTACGATCACTCGTGGATGCTAAAAAAGAACTCGAGGCGCGCAACCTTCTTGTTACGTCGCTGTTCGAAACAGCACGCGACTTTACTGGTGCGAAAAGCCGGAATGAGCTGCTCCGCATTTTATCATACAGGCTCATGGGACAGCTCATGGTTAGCTCCTATGCTCTGTACCTTGTTGAACCGTTGGATGGCGAACAGGTGATCGGGAACCGTGCGGGAATGCAGCACCTTGCAGATTTGTACCCGGACATCCTTGCACTCGATACGCCAGTAATTACGAGCCACCTATCAGTTGACCACCCAGTTCGGAAACAGTTGGATCAGGCAGGTGTTGGCATGGCAGCACCACTCATTGTGCATGGAAAAACGTGTGGTGTTCTGGCAGTTCCTTTCAAGCTGAATGCGCAGCCATTTACGAGCAACGAGGTACGGTTCCTAGAAGCCATCGGTAATACCGCCATGGTGGCCATCGAGAACGTTCGCTTATATGAACAGGAGCTTGAAAAAAGACAACTTGAAAATGAGCTGCGTATTGCAGCCGACATTCAGCGCAGCCTCATGCCACTCCAGCTGCCGCACATTCCTGGACTCGAGATTGCCGCTGACGCTCGATCCAGTCGGCACGTTGGTGGTGATTACTTTGACGTTATCAAACTCGATGATTCGCGCACTCTGTTTGTTATTGCCGATGTTGCCGGAAAGGGTGTGCCGGCAGCTTTGCTCATGGCCAATGTGCAGGCTGCTATCAACGTTCTTGCTGCACTCGACTTGCCACTCGATCAGCTAGCACTTCGCCTCAATTCGCTCGTGCACGACAATACCGATCCTGAAGTGTTCATTTCGATGTTCATCTGTGTGGTGAATACGCAAACCATGGTGGTTGAGTATGTAAATGCAGGACACAATCCACCGGTCGTGGTAAAGGAAGCGCAGGTTGCAGAGCTCGACAAGGGTGGTGTTCTACTTGGCGTGATAGCAAAGCCCCCTGCCTATGCTATCGGAACATGCACGCTTGCTCCAGGAGACGTTTTGGTGATGTACACAGATGGTGTTGTGGAAGCTCGGCAGGGGCTTCAGGAGTACGGACTCATGGCACTCACTTCCGTTGTGAAACGAGTGCGGTTAGTGTCTGCCACCGAAGTAGTGCGTACAATTCAACAAGAGGTACGGCAGTTCACCGGCAGCGATGTTTTGGTTGATGACACCTCGCTGCTGGTTTTGAAGGTTTTAGAGCGTTAAGGGCTCAGCTAGCTTCAACAACCTACGAGTAGTGAACCATTACGCGCTCCTGCGACCATCGGAACACTTCAAGGTATCGTTGTCCCGTTCGTTCGATACTGAAGTCCGTCATCATGGCATTACGCCGTATGCTTGACCAATGTGGCTCACGCTTGTACAAGTGCAGTCCCGCATTCAGCGCTTGCCGTAAATCATCGGCATCAAATCGAGTGAATCGAATTCCATTGCCAGTAAAGGCGATGGGATCATATCCCATAACGCTGTCGTTCAATCCACCAACGGCACGCACAATGGGGATGGTACCGTAGCTCATGGCGAACATCTGCGTAAGTCCACAAGGTTCAAAGCGCGACGGCATCAGGTAGAAGTCGCTGCCTGCTTGTATTCTGTGGCTTAGCGGCTCGTTGTATCCAAAACCCACCAGCATCACATCTGGGTAGGAGTGCCGAAGACTGCGAAAGAAATCCTCGAATCGCCGTTCGCCACTTCCCAACACGATGAATCGCATGCGCCGCTCGGCAAGGAATTGTTCAAGCACTTCCTCCACTAGGCTCAGGCCCTTTTGCTCGGTAAGGCGCGACACCATTCCAACCAACGGCATGGTATCCGACGCTTCTTCCAAGCTTAATCCCATCTCCATCAGGAGCCCGCGCTTGCTCGCCTCCTTTCGCTCAAGTTGCTCCGCGCCAAAATTCACGGGGATTTGCCCGTCGGTAATCGGATTCCATACAGAACGATCAATGCCGTTAAGTATGCCAATCACATGTGGTCCCTTGGTCTGCAGTACTTCCTGCAAACCCAGCCCTTCGGGAGTCCAGCGTATCTCCTGGGCATAGGTTGGGCTAACGGTTGTGATCTTGTCGGCAAACATGATGCCTACCTTCATAGCATTGAAGCTGCCATGATGCTCAAACCAGCTTCCGGCATAGAACTCACCCTGGTCAAAGCCACATAACTCCATCGCCAAAACGGGGTCGTACACCCCTTGATAGGCCATGTTGTGAATCGTGAACACTCCTGCCGTATGGGCAAAGTGATCGTCATGCCGATAATGGATCTTTAGCATCGGCATCATCGGTGCCGTGTGATAGTCGTGGGCATGGATTACGTCCGGACGGAAATCCAATACACGGGCCAACTCAAATGCTGCTCTTGAGAGGAAGATGAACCGTCGGTCATTGTCTTCGAAGCCATCATGATAGCCGTAAATGCCCGGTCTATCAAAGTACTGCGCCGATCGGAGGAAGTACACCGTTACATCGGTGCCAGGAAGGGTCCCGGTATACACTGTTGCATACTCGGTCCAATATCCCAGTGGTACTGTGATTACTAGATCAGTCTTTGTTATCCCAAACTTGTCCACATCAATATGACCGTACAGCGGCAATACTGGCACAACCTCATGCCCGGCGTCCTTCCAAACGCGAGGTAACGCTCCCGTCATGTCTGCCAACCCGCCCACCTTTGCAAACGGTACCATTTCGGCCGCTGCCTGCAAGATTTTCATGCCATTGCCCCACGGTTCATTGGGCGGCAAATATAGGTGGTGTGGTAAGGGGCTTGGGCAGACGCCGCTTCGCGTGCAGTATCCACATCGGTGAATAACCCATACACGGTTGACCCACTGCCAGTTAGCGAGGAAAACGCGGCACCGTTATCAACCAGGGACTTGCGAATAGTTGCAAGTATTGGGTATTGCTGCTCCATTACGGGCTGAAAATCGTTGCGAAGTTCGTTCTGAACATCAGCACTGAACGGTACACCGTAACTATCATGATTTGCAACGAGTTCGACTAGCGTATCCTTGAGTGTTTGCGTGCTGGTAGTCCGGTGTGGATAACGATCCAGTGCTGCGTACGCCTCGGGTGTGGAAATGTGGATATCAGAGCAGACAAGAACGATTATCCACGGTATGTGGATATCCAGTGGATGAATGATTTCACCGCGTCCTGTAACGAGGGCCACCGTATTCGAAATGAAGAAGGGTACATCGCTGCCAAGTTTGGCAGCAAGTGAGAGCAAGGCAGATGTTCCAAGGCCCAGGCCCCAGAATGCATCCAGGCCACGTAACGTTGCTGCGGCATCACTCGAGCCCCCTCCCAGCCCAGCACCGGAAGGTATCCGTTTGAGCACGTGTATTTTTGCGGCCAACTCCGGAGCGTTGGCAGCGGATTTGAGCACGAGTGCCGCTTTGTGGACGAGGTTGTCCTCAGCGCGTTCAGTCATCATCGGCTCGCACTCCACGTTGAGTGTTTCGGAAGGGGAGACGACCAGTTCATCGCATAGGTCCACGGCCACAAAGACGGATTCGACGTCGTGGTATCCATCGGGCCTCTTGCGCAGTACACGAAGGCCGAGGTTGATCTTGGCAGGAGCTAGCAGAGTGAGTGACGGCATAACGCGGGAAGCGAGTTTGAAAGCAAATGTATCATGACTGGTCGAGCTGGCAGGCAGATCACCTACGAGAGCGAGCTTCAGCGAAAGACCATTCATCTAACATCGCTGCTGATTCCCATCATCTATTTGCGGGTACCGTACGTAACTGGCATCACGGTACTGCTGTGTATGGCTGCCGTGTCGCTGGGCATTGATGTTCTGCGCCACAAGCATGAACCAACACGTCGATTGCTGATGAAGTTAGTGGGCCCGCTGCTCCGTTCGCATGAACGGGAGAACGGTACCCTTACGCTTACCGGTGCTACATGGGTGCTGATAGCGGCAACACTCACGCTCGGTGCATTCCCTCCGGCAGTTGGAGTCACCGCTTTTAGCGTGCTTATCGTGAGCGACACGTTTGCAGCACTCGTTGGAAGAAGGTTTGGAAAGACGAGGTTCTTGGATAAAACCGTTGCTGGGACTGCCACCTTTATCGTCACGGCATGTGGTGTTGTGGCGGCCATGGGTGTTACCTACTCCATGCCGTGGACGTTTTGGCTTGCCGGAGCGGTCGGAGCCGTTGCTGCGGGGATTACGGAGGCGTCGGCTGTGCGACTCAAGCTGGATGATAACATTGCGATTCCCTTTAGCATGGCGATTGCTATGATGATTGTTGACCGTGTTGTACGAACGCTCGGCGAACCAGGATTTGCAGATTGGATTTCATGAACCGATCAACACTTCTGTTCGTGATTGCTTTGATAGTGCTCGGCGTTGCTATCGCCGTTGGCTATGTGTGGTGGAGAACGATGGATCGGTCCGTTGAGGGTACCTATTCAATTGCTGACGCATTTGTAGACTCGACAGGTCCGGTTGTTGCCTCGGTACGTTTTGTGCGGGTATCAGAATATGATTCCCTGTCCATGCTCCGGATTGCCGAGCATCTAACGCGACAGTCAATCGAACAGCAGCGTGTAAACAACCAGCGGGAGCGCGACTTTCTCTACCATTTCTTTTGTGATGGAGATACAGCTGCACTTACTCCAGCAATCATCGAGGAACTGGCATACACTCATCCCAACCTTACAGAACCTGGAGCACGGTTACTCATGGTTCCAGGCGGTTGGGTGATACGAGCAACGTTTGCACCCGGAGTCCTTCAGCCACGTTCCGTTGTGGCTAAGCGCAGCCAGTTCTATATGCCCAGGCCCGGAATTCGGGCAATGGACCTTCGGTAGTAACCGAGCATTCAAGCACTGAAGGGTTGGTTACAACCGAGTACCAACTGAGAAAATCCGGTTGAATCAAGGTATTGCTAGAACTGAACGTTCTTCCAGTCAGCAAACAAATGTTTGACCCTGTTCCGCTGGTATTTGCCGGTGCTGGTTACTGGGAGTTCATCGGTGAATAGAACCACCTTAGGTGCTTTATGACTCGGCAAGTGGCACGCACAATACCTGATAATGTCTTCAGAACGAGTGCCAGGTTCGGCAATCACCAGTGCACCAACTTCTTCTCCGTAATACGTGTTTTCGAAGCCAACACAGATGCCGACCTTCACGCCGGGAGCGCGGTTGATAACCTCGTCAATCTCTAGAGGCGCAAGATTCACTCCGCCACGAATAATGAGCTCCTTGAGGCGTCCGGTGATGAAATAGTATGCTCTACCCCGAGCATCATTGAGGTAGAAACCTTCGTCGCCAGAGCGGAACCAGCCAAACTCAAAGGCCTTGGCATTTGCTTCGGGATTGTTGTGATAGCCTTTCATGATGTTGCTGCCGCGGGCCACAATCTCTCCACGCTCGCCGGGAGCAAGTGGTCTACCTTGTGCATCGTGTATAGACATTTCATTGCATGGCAATGCCACTCCTATGCTTGGGAAGCCATGATCAAGTAACCAGGACCGATGCTCGGCATCCGAAAGGTCTCGTGGCAGGAAACACGTGTAACATGTGGTCTCACTCAAGCCATAGCCATGTATAATGCGATACCCAAATGTATCCTCGAAGCGTTGCGCCAGCTCGCATGTAAGTGGCCCAGCACCACAGATAAAGTGGAGCTGTGATTTCTGCGGAACAGATGGCTGGCTGTCCTTTCCATGCGCGTCAAGTAGGAAGGCCAACAGTGTTGGCACTACACTCACGATGGATACTTCTTCGGATCGCACTACCTCCCAAAACTGCGTCGACGAAAATTTTCTGTTCAGGATCACCGTGCTTCCGGCGATGTATGGAGCTACGTGCGTTACAACGGTTCCATTCACATGATGCACGGGCAGCACGCACATCACTCGAGAGTTAGCAGTCATGCCGTGCCATGCTGCGATATCCGCTCCGTCGGCAAACAAATTCCGTTGCACAAGTACTACACCTTTGGGGTTCCCCGTTGTTCCGCTTGTATACACGATCAAACATTCTTTGTCAAGCATGTCGGCGTCCGTGTTCAGCGTGTAGGGGGCTTGGGCACGTACCAGTTTATAGAACTCAGGATCGGCGGAGTCCGTGTCAACTGTGATTACATGTGAATGCTTGATCCGTTGCGTGTATTCTTCTCTACACAACACAAGCTTCGACTCGCTGTTTTCCAGAATGTACGCCAGACGTGTATCGTCTTCCGTCATGTTCAACGGTACCGCACATGCCCCCATCAGCCAGCATGCGAAGTATGCAAGAATTGTGTCGGGATGATTGTGTCCGGCAATGGCAACACGGTCTCCCTTACGGATGCCATGATGTTCGAGTAACGACGCCAAGCGCTGAGCTACGTCGGCAAACACGGCATACGACCACACCTGCCGAAGCCCCTTGCCATCATGATAAATAAGCCACGGTTTTTCATTGTAGCGGTGAGTCCTTTCGGCAAGGACTGCCGCCCATGATGCGTGCGGAGCTGAGAGATATGTGCCCAACATGAAAAACGGACGGTGAATGGAGGGTTAATTCGTGCGAAGGTAGGGCTTGTGCATTTTGTGTGCGCGGAAAGAGGAAGGAGAGTCGGGTATAACACCATAACGGTCTTGTTGTTCCAATCTGTATGGAGGAAACATGCGGAATGGAATCGTGTTGCTTCTTCTATGTGCAATTGCAGCGGTTGCCGCAGCAATAGCAACAACACAACACTGCGTTTGGCACTGATGTTAACTGTGATGCGTGGGTTGAGCACAACGGTGTGGTAGTCATGGTAGCACAAAGTAGTGCCCGTGGTACCGTAGGTTCGCGGTATGATTGACTTACGTAGTGATACCCTTACCGTACCCGACGAGGGCATGCGAGAGGCGATGGCCACAGCCCGTGTTGGTGATGACATCTATGGTGAGGACCCCACCGTTAATGAACTGCAAGACAAAGTGGCTGCACTGTTTGGGAAGGAAGCTGCACTCTTTGTTCCAAGTGGAACCATGGGCAATCAGATTTGCCTTGCCTTGCATGGTGGGGCCGGTGATGAAGTGATCGCCGATACCAACGCCCACCTGTTCCACTATGAAAACGCGGCAGCGAGTGCAATTGCTCGTATCCAAATTCATGGCGTGAGCAGTACCAACGGAGAACTACCGCTCGACGAGATTCTGGATGCCATACGTCCGCAGGCCTACTATTACCCCCGCACGGTACTCATTGCAGTTGAGAACACCCACAACCGGCATGGAGGTACGATCCTATCGGAGCAGTACCTGCAGTCCTTGCGACAATTGGCCGACACAGTGGGTCTGCCTGTGCATTGCGATGGCGCGCGCATCTGGAATGCATGCATTGGAAGTGGTACGCGCTATGAGGTGATGGGGTCGTACTTCGACACCATGAGTGTGTGCCTGAGCAAGGGACTTGGTGCACCCGTTGGATCGCTCATTCTTGGAACGCAATCACATGTAGATCGTGCACGGCGATGGCGAAAAATGCTAGGGGGGGGGCTTCGGCAGTCCGGAGTTCTTGCAGCCGCCGCGCTCTATGCGTTGGATCGGATTCTACCGCTGATGCCCAGGGACCACGAACATGCACGATTGTTTGCTTTGGCACTGCAGGACGTACCAGGTATTCACGTAGAGCAGTGGCGAGTTCAGAGCAACATTGTGATGTTTCGCGTGCCGATGAGTGATGCCGACTTTGTATCGCAGCTCTTTGATCGTGGAGTTCGCATCGCACCAATACGCCCGGGCGTGATGCGAGCCGTATTCTATCATCAGATTTCATCGGCGCAGATGTTGGAAGCGGCCGAAGCCATAGCACAGGTAGTGGCCAATCAATAGTAAGTTTGCGCCATGGCACCATCAGACAAGGAAGAAGCCACAATCGAACACGGCCCTACCGAGATCGAAGGGTTCGGAAGATTCAATCACCGATTGCACAGTAGGGTGCGTTCGTATGATGTTGACAGGCAGGGCATTGTTCACAATGCCGTGTACATGTACTGGCTGGAAGCTGCACGAATCGAATATTTCCGCGATCTGGGTATTCCAATAGATCGTCAGAGTTTCGTTACCAAACATCGGTTTGTGGTGGTTCGCACAGAGATCGAGTATAGGGTGGCAGCTCAGTTTGATGATCCCTACACGGTATACACCCGAGTTTCCTTCGTAAAGAATTCTTCGTTCGGATTCGATCACGTTATCAGACACGAGAATGGTACAATCCTGGCTACGGCCAAGAGTGTGCTTGTGCATCTGAATCCGGCAACTCATCAGCCAGAGAGTATTCCAGATAGCTACCGAACGCTGATCAAGGAGTTCGAGGGCGACCTGGACGTTAAAACTCCATCGTAAGGAGTCCGTTAAAGGTTGCCATCTGCTGATGCGATGGGTTCAGCACCTGGATCTGTAGTCTGCCTTTCAGCAAATTCTGTTCTTCGGGTTTGAACCACGCTATCTGGATAACCTTCGTGGAATCATTCGTCATCCATCGGAATGGCACCCTGGAATAGGTGATGTCCAGGTACTCGCCTTCAATCCACGAGTTCGCGTTCTGGCAGGAGCGATAGAGAGCATCTACATTGTACCGCTGAAATGAAAAGCAGAATGCACGGACTAACGTAGGCTGTGTCCAGGTAGCGTGCAGTGCTGTGTCCAGTTGGAAAACAAATTGAGGTACGGTAACCTGCCATGGAGTGTGACCGCGCTCAATCCATATCTGGTTAAGAAAGGAAGTGTCAGTTACGATAGCCTCGTATGCACTATCGCCAAAGTAATAGTACAGCGTAAGTCGATTCGGGTGAATGGCTCCATCGGTATACCACATCTCTCGGCTTACATCAAGCTCCATCGGCGAGGAACATGATCCAATCATCATCGCAAGAACGAGTGCACGGAGCGAGTTATGGTACATCGAAGCTGATCCCATAACTGATACCCCACTTGTTGGACATGAACCAGTTTGTTTGGTGTTGATATGCTAGTGCCGACATATCGAGACCAACGCTGAACCGAAGCGGACCTACCGGACTGTACGTGAATCCCGTTGTTAATCGTCCAACCGGACCCTGCGAGTATGCATACCCGGCCGATGCTGTACCGAACCAAGCCAGTCCGTCAAGGAAATCAAAATCGGCGCTTACAACCTCGTAGGTTCCACCCATCCAGAACAACACTGGTGTTTGCAATACCTGTTGCTCGCGGCCATCAACATCAATTGTTGTGAACTCCTGCCTAAAGCTCTCCGTTCCCATTTCTATACCAACGCGGTGATGGTAGTTGATCGGGTAAATGAATGCGAATGCAGAGTTGGGGAGAACTGCTTCCTGCACGGCCAGAGGTGTTGGTTCATCGCTATGCAGACCGGATGCTAGAGAGCGAAGCCGTAGATATCCGTTATAGGGTGTTGCCGAAGGAGAGAGATACCCAGGCTTGTTTGCAGTGACTGCTTGAGCATTACCATACGGTGTTGCGAACGTGTGGTACTCATGGGGTGCCGCTGCCGCAGTCGTGATCATGGTTGCTGCCTCTGCGTCCTCCATCTCATGTTCCGATGGTACAGGCTGGTGCTGAGGAGCAGGTATAGGCGACTCCATCTGCACAATTGCATTGATGGCGGGATCAGAGGTTCGAAGTGGACCAGGTACGGCAACATGGCGTACCTTCACAATGCGCACCTCATACACGGTATCTACCGGCATCTGCATCGATACATTCAATTGCGGATCACCTGCTGTGCCAGATGCCACGGGTGGTGGAGTATTGCCGGTTCCAATACCTGAGCCCCCTCCAGAAAACAACAACCAGGCCAAAACGAACCCCGCAACTAAAGACCCAACCGCATAGAGTGTGGTAGCAATGGCCGAAACGCCTCCCGCGGTGGTGGCTGCCGCCGAAGCGCCAACAACGCCAGTTGTTGCGGCAGCTGTACCTGACAAGGCTGCCGCTCCCGCACCTACAGGCAGGCCAACGGCGGAAAGAACACCAAACTCGGCCGCGGCGGGGGGTGCAACAAGGTCGTGAAGTACGGCAGTGCGAAGTGAAAGCACATCCTTCATCTCTGTTCGGAGATCAGGGTTGGCCGCCAACTCATCAAAAAGGCGCTGCTCTTCCGCAAGGTCCAACTCGCCATCCATGAAGGCATGCAAAGCCTCGTCGGGCGACAATGGTGTCATTGAATGTGTAGACATGGTTAAGCCTTGTGATTGATATCCGCTAGGTAGGGGGCAAGGATTTCGCGCAGCTTCTTCTTGGCACGGAAGATTCGAACCTTCACAACGTCGAGCGACTGACCGATCACGTCGGCGATCTCGTTGTACGTTAGACCGTTGTACTCTCGAAGCACAAACGCTTCTCGATAGTCATCGGGAAGAAGGTCCAGCGACGTTTGAATGAGCTGCAGCAATTCCTTGTGTTCGTATGGAACATCGCGTACGGTTAGGTGAAAGTCCTCCACCGGCACGTACTGTCGTTGTGATCGACTTCGATGACTCAGGCACAGGTTGCGGGCAATGGTCATCAAGTATGCTGGAAAGTTCTCAACATTCCGCGCCTGTTTCCCGCTATCGTACAGCTTCACAAAGGTCTCCTGTAGGAGATCCTGTGCTACCTCATTATCGCCTGTGATCTTTCGGCAGTAAGTGTAGATACGCTGTGAATAGCGCCGATACAACACCGTAAGTGCAGCCTGCGCCACGGCCTCGCTCTTCGACAATTCGCCGAACAGGTCCAGGTCTGGAGGATCATGGACGTCCTGTATGCGCCGCTGCTGCATGGTTTGTACCGCCATCACGCTCGCAACCGTACTCGAGTAGGGAGCACGATTCGGGAGCATTGACTGGATGGCTTCCGGCCTGTTACAGTCCGCAAGCCTCTGAATGGCCGTAATTTAGCGCGATGCTACCTGTAGACCAGCGCGTGGCTGGGTTGATCATGCCACGTCTGGACGCCGACTTCTGGACCGATCCCGCCTATCGCGACGCTGCCTATCGCCTTGTTGATCGAGGGGTAGGGGGCTTTGGCGTGTTTAAGGGTACGCTTGAACAAACGGCTATCATGCTGCAGGAACTGCAGCAGCGAGCGGGCAATCGGTTGATATTCGGTGCCGACTACGAGTACGGCCTTCCAATGCGGATAACGGATGGGGCCATTGCCATGCCGCGCGCCATGGCACTCGGACGTGGATCTGCAGCGCAAACAGAGGCCATCGCCGCAGCCGTGGCACAGGAAATGCATGCATTGGGCATCCATTGGAACTGGGCTCCCGTAGCCGATATCAACAGTGACCCAATGAACCCCATCATCAACGTTCGGTCGTTCGGCGAAACACCCGACGTTGTGTGCACACACGTGGAAGCATGGGTGCGAGGAACACAGGCACATCACGTCATGGCATGTTTGAAGCATGCACCCGGACATGGGGCAACAAGCGTAGATAGCCACGTTGACCTTCCAACCATCACGATATCAGCAGAGCGTGCTTCCCGCAGAGAGTTCCGTCCGTTCCGGGCGGGTATCAAGGCCGGCGCAGGTTCCCTTATGATGGGGCATTTGCTTATTCCCTTCCTCGATGCCAAACATCCTGGCTCCCTATCGGCAGCCGTTGTAACGGGTCTCGTTCGGAACACGTGGGGCTTTAATGGCATTATCGTTACCGATGCGCTGGATATGGGGGCCATTACAAAAAGGTATTCTCCGGCTGATGCAGCAGTTCGGGCTTTCCTTGCTGGGAACGACGTTCTTCTCCTGCCCGCAGATGTTGATGCGGCGATATCAGGACTAGAACAAGCCACCCGACGGGGGAAGATCACCGAGCAGCGACTCCTTGCTTCGGAAGACCGATGGCAATCCATGCGTAAAGCCATTCGCAGGGCACCGCCATCACAACCTGTAGATCAGGCTTCACACGCCAACCTTGCTCTGCAGGCGGCATCGAATGCCCTGCATATCGAGGGTGATCATAGTGTACTGCCAATCACACAATACCAGCAGGCAGCAGTGTTTGCTGTTGTTTCGGACCACGAGGCTATGGCCGCCACGCAGTGGTTGCATTTTTTGGCTCAAGCAACAGAAATGGATATGGATGTAGGGTACATCGACGGTACCATAACACCAGCCGAGCTTGAAGAGCTGGCTGGCGGTATTGTTGGTGCTCACGTTGTTGTGTTTGCGCTGTTCGGTGCTGCTGTTGCCAATCGCGGTAAGCTTCCAGGCACGGAAAATCTGCCACACGTGTTTCGATCATTGTCGGCCGGCCGCAAGTCCATCATCGTAGCATGTGGTAGTCCGTACGGCATTGAAAATCTTCCTGCAGATGCAACACTGATGGCGTTCTCGGACACCACTCCCTCACTTGCGGCAACGGTGCTTCGCCTTACGGGAAAACTGTCGCACCAGTCGGCATAGCCGAAATGGTATTTTTGAGGTTTCCATGAAAATTCTTGTTACCGGTGGAGCAGGATTCATCGGCAGCCACCTCGTAAGGCACCTGCTTTCGGCAGGCCACGAACGGGTAGTGGTTGTTGATGCACTTACCTATGCCGGTTCGCTCGACAACATTGCCGACTGTTTGCGTGACCCACGGTGTGTATTCGTGCACGAATCCGTAACCAACCGGACAGCTATTGCAGCACTGCTTGCAGAGAACGGCATCGATGCGGTTCTGCACCTTGCGGCGGAGACACATGTTGACCGCTCAATTGCCCTTGCAGCGCCATTTTTCGAGACGAACGTGATGGGAACGCTGGCAGTGGTGGAAGCCATTCACACGGCATCCACGTCGATCAGACTTGTCCATGTGAGTACCGACGAAGTGTATGGTGCGCTCAAGCCTACCCAAGCCCCTTTCCGTGAAGACCATATACTCAACCCAACTTCTCCGTATGCAGCATCAAAGGCTGCCGCCGATCATCTGGTGATGAGTTTTGTGCGAACGCACGGGCTCGATGCAATCATTACTCGGTGTTGCAACAATTATGGCCCAAACCAGCATTCTGAGAAGTTCATACCACTGATGATCCAACAGGCATGTGCCAGGCAGAACCTACCCGTATATGGTGACGGACTCCAAGTAAGGGAGTGGATTCATGTAGCCGACCACTGCAGAGCACTCATGGCCGTGCTTCGATCTGGAACGTCTGGTGAAGTGTATAACATCGGTTCCGAACACGAAGAGCACAACGTGGACGTAGTACGTCGGATCGTGCAGTTAACGGGTGCAGATGAATCGCAGATTACACACGTGCAAGACAGACCAGCACATGACAGACGCTATGCAATCAACAGCGAGAAGTTGAGATCGACGTTCAACTGGCATCCTACGATACCGTTCTCGCAGGGATTGGAAGAAACAGTGCTCTGGTATGCAGGCAGGGCAGTACCATCATCAGAAACAGGATCCGCATCATGAAGTTGCGCCGCCGCGGCAGACCACGCAAAAACATTAGTCAGCATGAAAAGCTGCTGATGAAGAAGATTTTGGAAGGCAACGCAGTTGTTGGCGTTGTTGGATTAGGGTACGTGGGATTGCCCCTTGCGGTAGAGTTTGCTCGCAGCGGTATGCAGACCATTGGCTTTGATGTCGATGCCCAGAAGGTGCGCCAGTTAAGCGCAGGGAGGAATTACCTGCAGGACTTGGACGACGTTGTTGTTCGGTCGGTAGTAAAGGAACGAAAGACGCTAGCAGCCACCAGCGATGTTGCAGAGCTGGCCAACGCGGATGTGATTTACATCTGTGTGCCTACTCCGTTTACACCAAACAAGGATCCTGACATCAGTCATGTGCTCGATGCTACCAAAGCTGTTGCAAGCATCATGCGGCCTGGGCAGCTCATCATTCTTAAGAGCACAACATTTCCTGGCACCACCGAGCATTATGTTTTGCCGATTCTGGAATCTGCACAGAAGGTGTGTGGCAAAGACTTCTTTCTTGCGTTTTCACCCGAACGGATCGATCCTGGAAACAAGACGTGGACAACAGCCAACACACCGGTTGTGGTTGGTGGTGTTACCAAGGCATGTACGGATCTATCGATTGCCATTAACCGCAGGATTATTGCCGACGTAGTGCCTGTTAGTTCACCGTCGGTTGCAGAGATGGAAAAGCTGCTCGAGAACATCTTTCGAAGTGTGAACATTGCCTTGGTGAATGAGCTTGCACAACTGTGCGATCGAATGGGGATCAACGTATGGGAAGTTGTGCAAGCGGCAAGCACCAAGCCATTCGGGTTTATGCCGTTTTATCCAGGTCCAGGCATCGGTGGGCACTGCATCCTCATTGACCCGTACTATCTGAGTTGGGCGGCGCGTGAGCATGACTTCGTTACCAATTTTATCACGCTTGCTGCCGAGGTGAATGAAAGCATGCCTTTCTACGTTCGCGGCATGATTGAACGAGAGATCGCTCGGCAACCTGTTACACTCAAGGACGCCAAGGTTCTGCTGCTGGGGATGGCCTTCAAGCGCGATGTTGACGATTTGCGGCACAGTCCGGCGCTCAAGGTAGCGGAGTTGCTCTTCGCAGATGGTGTTGAGAACGTGAACTACTTCGATCCGTACATAGGAAGTGTGGAAGTAGCAGGCCGTACGTTGCGATCGAGAAAGACGCTCACATCTACATACCTTCAGCGTCAGGATGTTGTGGTTATTACAACTGACCATAGTCTGTTCGACATCGAGTTCATTGCCGAGCACTCAAAGGTGATCATTGATACTCGCAATGCCACGCGAAATCTCAAGGGGTCTCGCAAGAACATCGTCCTTCTTGGTGAAGGCAGATGATTACAGTGATCTCTGTTGTTGGTGCTCGTCCGAACTTCATGAAGGTTGCCCCACTGCATCGTGCATTTCAGGGCAGGTCCGATCGGTTTGTGCACCAGCTTGTTCATACTGGTCAGCATTATGATGCCGCGATGAGCGATGCCTTCTTTGCCGACTTGGACATGCCACACCCCGCACATTTTCTTGGCGTTGGCAGTGGCTCTCATGCCGAGCAGACGGCTCGAGTGATGCTTGGCTTTGAGAAAGTATGTCTGGAAGTCCAGCCCAACTACGTGATTGTGGTTGGCGACGTGAACAGCACCATTGCCTGTGCCCTTACAAGTGTGAAGCTCGGAATTCGCACCGCTCATGTGGAGGCTGGTTTACGGTCAGGCGATCGCACAATGCCGGAGGAAATCAATCGCAAAGCAACGGATGCAATTGTTGATGACCACTTCGTTACGGAACCGTCCGGTGTTCACCACCTGGAGCGGGAAGGAATTCATCCCGAGCAGATCCACCTGGTTGGCAACACCATGATTGACAGTCTGCATTACGCCCTGCCCAAGGCCGAAAGCAGTGCGATTCATGCATCGCTTGGCGTTCAAAAGGGACACTACGTTGTAGCAACTCTGCACCGGCCAAGCAATGTGGATAACCCGGGCAGGCTCGCCATGCTCCTTAGCGTAATGGAAACGATAGCACAAAATGTGCCCGTAGTTTTCCCAATGCATCCACGCACGAGACGGGTGATGGAACAGGCAAACATTACACCCGGCAAGAACGTGATTGTTATCGATCCTGTGGGATACGTGGACTTCCTGGCGTTACTAAAACACGCAACCTTTGCACTTACCGATAGCGGGGGCATACAAGAGGAAACCACCGCTCTCGGTGTTCCTTGCATTACGGCGCGCACTACAACGGAAAGACCCATAACGGTTGAGATTGGCACAAACGTCCTTGTGCAGCCGGAAGCTGATGCAATTCTGTCAGCAGCGATGAACGTGCTCTCCGGCAACGTCCGCACAGGGCGCGTTCCTGACCTCTGGGATGGACAGGCAGCGCCTCGGATTATCTCTATCATAGACAGCCTACATGCGTAATCTTATCACCATCATCTCTGTTGGAGTGCTGCTTAGCACTGGCAGTTCTCTTCTTGCTCAGCAAGGGTCGTTTCTCGACCTCGACAAGTTGCTCTCGAAATCTTCCCTTGATCGGTCGAGCAGCCTTGGCACTGATGTGATACCCACCGATGACGTGATATATCCAGAGATGTATCGCGTTGGCCCAGGGGATGTGATCACCTATTTCACAACCTCTCTCGACTTCATGGAGAAGGTTTCCACAATTACACCAGAGAATACTCTGCTCATAGAACGTGTGGGTATGCTGAATGTGAACGGTCTCACGTTGCAGCAGGTGCGCGACAGCGTAAGCGCACGGCTGAAACGCAGAACACCCGAGGTAGACGTATTCCTAACGCTCAAGCGCGCTCGTACCATTTATGTTACTGTTCGTGGGAATGTCCAATTTCCTGGAACCTATGCTGTACCGGCATCGATGCGAGTGAGCACGCTGCTAACCGTGTGTCGCCAGCCATGGCTGCTTCGAAAGGATGCCGTTCTCAACGAACAGGTTCGTGCATTGGGTGCAGGCCCATCACAGCGCACGATGGAAATCACACGATCGGGGTCGCCACAACTAAGTGCCTATGCCTTACGAAATATCGTTGTTCGGCATCGTGACGGAGTTACACTTGTTGATCTGGCTCGATCGAGGATGAAGGATGGCAACGTCTTCGACCCGCATCTGCGTGAAGGGGATGTAGTAAACGTACCATTCGATAACGGAATGCAACCAACAGTAAGTATTGCGGGCGCTGTTGCCACACCGGCAACGATGGTGTTTAAACCCGGTGACCGTGCATCATTGCTTTTGGCAGCTGCTGGCGGTGCCTTGAACGACGCGGATCTGGATAGGGTAACGCTTGTGCAAGCTGGTGGCAGCGGTAAGGTGATACTCAAGGTGGATGAACACCTAAACATCATCGGCGAGGATCCCGAGCTGCAGCCTGGAAGCAGCATCATCGTTGAGAAACGTGTAATGGCCGGAGATCAGGCTCGACAAGGTGTTGTAGAAGTGTACGGGGAAGTCGGGAGTCCAGGTTCCGTTGTAATTACTCCCGGAGTAACCCGCATTGCCGATGTACTGCGTCTGGCTGGAGGTGTAAAGCCAACAGCTTCACTTAACCTGAGCTACATCGTTCGGCCCGATGATTCGAAACACTCGCAGCGCGACCGGATTGAAGATGCATCTCGAAGGTTCATGTACAGTGACCTGAAGCTTGAAGACACGCTCCGCTATCAGTTGGATCAGAATTACCGCGTACCATATGTTAGCTGCAACATGCAGGAGGCGCTAAGGGACACCACGTCTGCTCAGAACGTTCCTCTCAATAACGGCGACATTGTTGTTATCGAAAGCACTCCCAACCATGTGTTCGTATACGGCCAGGTAAACCAGCCAGGGTATGTGGCCTTTACTCCCGGCAAACGGTTGGATTGGTATGTGGAACAGGCAGGGGGCTTTGCCACGGGTGCCCAGGAAGGACGATCGCGCATCATACGTGGCAAGAGCAAGGTGTGGGTAGAAGATGCCGCTGACGCCTACGTGGAACCTGGTGACGAAGTGTACGTGCCACGTCCACCGGACATACCGGCAGGCGTTGAATTGCAGACCTACGCAGTGATCGCCGGCATTCTGTCCAGCGTTGCAGCCATCACGGCCACCATCATATCGCTTTCGCGATAGTTCCAAGCATGTTGATGTTGAGCGTGGGACTCACCATTGCGGGCATGTCCGTGATTGGTCTCATCTATCCGCATGTGATCTACCCATGCCTCCTGTCCATCATACGCACACTGTTTCGAAAACCAGTAGCAGTCGATGATTCGTACCAACCCTCGGTTGATGTGCTTATGTGTGCGTACAACGAAGAAGACGGTATCGGTACCAGTCTTACTTCGGTGCTAACGTGCACGTATCCACCGGAAAAGATGCGACTTCTGGTAGCAAATGACGGATCTACCGACAACACAGCAGCGATCGTGCGCACGTTCGCTGCATCGGACCAACGAATCACGGTGTTTGATCTGCCCCGTAGTGGTAAGAATCAGGCGCTTGACGTATTGCTTGAGCACGCAACGGCAGATGTTGTGCTCTTCATGGATGCCGATGTAGTGATTGCCCCTGATGCAATCGGGCGACTGGTAAGCCCCCTTGCAGACGCATCTGTTGGTGGGGCCCTGTCTTTGAATGATCGTAGCGATGGGTCGTTTACCAAGGATAGCGGCTCAGCAGGAGAAGCCATGTACCGCGGACTTGAAGGTTACATGAACCAAGCTGAATCCGACGTTCACAGTACGGTGGCGTCGAATGGGGCATTGTATGCTATTCGCAGGCCGTTCGTACGGCCCCTGATGAATGCTCGCGTGGCTGACGACTTGATGATGGTTCTGCATACAATTTCTGGTGGATCGCGTGTAGTGTTTAGGCCTGATGCTCGAGTGCGAGAGTATCGAAGCAACTCTCTTGGTTTAGAGACTCGCCGCACGATACGTACGGTTGCATCCGGTTTGGCGACCGTGTGGGCCAAGCGGAATCTGTTGTGGCCTTCGCATGGTTGGCCAAGTTTCTTTCTGTGGTCTCACCGCATTATGCGATGGGCAAGCCCGTTTTATCTCGTGCTTCTTTTTGTGAGCACATGGTTCACGCTGCAGGAGCCACTGGCCTTTGGTCTTCTGTTCTATTCGCAGTTTGGATTGTATGCCGTGGCACTGTTAAGCTGGGCTTCGAGCAGATACGGCCAAACGATTCCCATTGCTTCAACCGTTGAGTACTTTGTTGCGATGAACGTGAGCATGCTGCTTGGCTGGTTCAGATTTTTATCAGCTCGCACGTCCGACGTGTGGACACCTGGCAAAGCATGACGTCCGAGCAACGTTTGGCCACGGTCCGCAGTCTTATTAGCAGCACTGCCGTGATCTTTGGTGCGCAGATCGTGACGATGTTAATCTACTTCGTCGCACAGCGGCTCATCCTTTCTACATTAACCAAGGATGCCAACGGACTCTTGTTTGCAGAGCGGCGGATGGTTGATCTATTCATGATCATCATCGTAGACATTGGCCTCAACGGTATTGCACTGAGGCGTTCTGTTCAGGAACCGGACAGAAGTCAGGAAATACTGTCCTCAAGCATGTACATCCGGTTACTTCTCACGCTACCCGCAGGGGTGGCGGTGCTTTTCTACGCAGGTGTTGCTCAGTACTCACTTGTTGATGTTGCGTTGTGGTGTGTGTTCTGCCTGATCTCCAGTCGCGTGGCACTGTTGCGATACCTCTTGGAGATTCCGTTTCGCAATCGCATGCTGTTTACCATCCCTGCTTTGAGCAGCATTCTTGATGCACTCTTGTTCTTTGGCTTGCTCTACTACAATCAGGACAACCTTACACCCCACAGTGTTATCCAGTGTTTCGTGATGAGTGCTGTACCTGGATTCCTGATCATGGTGTTTCTTGATGGTGGGCGGATGCTTGATCCCAGACACGTGACCAGGCAGGTAGCGGTGAGCCTTTTGAAGGAGGCCGTGCCGGTCATGATCATGATAGCCTTGGTTGCACTACATGACAAGTTGGATGCCATGATGATGGCGTGGTGGAGCACACCCGAGGAGTTGGGGATTTTTGGAGCAGCTTATGTTTCGTTGGCTCCGATCACCACTACACTGCCAATGGCAATAACGCTGGCGGCGCTGCCGGTGATATCGCGGGTGGCCATGACTGACTGGCAGGAGTGCCGATCCTACGTGTTCTCACTCCTTCGAGGGCTGGCAGTTCTGGCACTGATAGTAAGTGCCATGTGTTCGGTGCTTGCACCAGACGTGATACAGTTAGTGAGTAAGGGACGGTACTCGGACAATGTGTTGCACTTCACGCTCTTTTTGTGGATGCCCGTTCCCATTTTCATCCTTGCCTTTGCACAGGATGCGGTTATTGCACTCGGTCACAGCAAACGTGCAGTGCCAATCGGCTTCACGCTGGG
>CAZUGQ010000004.1:7151-32359 GCA_964620125.1 uncultured Hyphomicrobiales bacterium | reverse complement strand
ACTACAATCGTCACCGGTATTGTGTTCATCCCGCTGCTGGATGCACTTGGTGCAACTATTGCGAAGATCATCAGCATCACTGCCGGGGCCTCCGTTGCACTTTTCCTGCTGAACTCGATTTTTAGCACTCGACTAGATTTGCGTTTTGTAGTCGGCGTGCTCCTTACACTTGTTGTTGGCGTTGTTGGTGGCATGGTGCTACCATCGTTGATGCATCGGTGGGCTGCCGCACCATTGAATGGCATGATTGTTTTTGGTGTTGCGGCATGGGTTCAGCTGGTGCGGAAATCGGATGTTGTCTTAGTGCAAAACCTCCTCCGATCGCGAAAGACATCTGTCCCGTCATGAAGCGCTCCATATTTCTTGATTCGCGCGTGATGCAAGCTGCGGCCGATCTGGTTGCACTTACTCTCAGCTTCTTTGCCTATCAAGGAGCACGCTTACTCTTGCTTGGACCGTCTGTTCTCCGATTTTCACTCGCCGACACCTTGCTTGCAGGGAGCGTGGTAGCCCTAGGGTGGATGTTTGTGTTCTGGCTAGGTGGGCTGTATCGAGACTACTACATCCGTTCTCCATTTGAAGAGGCCTTTACCGTACTCCGTACTGTTTTCCTCTTCAGTCTGCTCTTTTTTCTTGTGATCTATGTGGACAGCCCAGGCGACTATCAACGCAGTCCTCGTTTCATATTCATTGTGTATTGGCTTCTCGTAAGTGCTTTCGTTACGGCAGGCCGACTCTTCGTTCGCTTCCTTCAGCGAAAGCTTCGGGAGAGTGGAGTGATCCGAATACCAGCTGTGCTTGTTGGCACCGGCCGCAGAGTTACTCAGCTCCTCAAGGACTTGCAGAGGGAGCGCGCATGGGGTTACGATCTTGTGGGGATGGTATCAGCCGATGGTCAGGGGGCTCTGGGTTTGCCCATTCTCGGTTCGTTAAGCGAACTTGACGGCATCCTACAAAAGCAGAAACCCAAGGAGCTTATCATTACCATGGATCATACAAACCATGATGAACTGCTTCGCATTGTAGCTCAAGGTGCTGATGCAGACTGTAAGGTGAAGATTGTTCCGGACATGTACGAAATCGTAAGCGGTCAGGCTCGAACACAACAGATTTACGGCGCACCTCTCATTCATGTGAATCCCGAGCTTATGCAACCATGGGAAGAGGCTGCAAAGAGGTTGCTGGACATTTTGGTTAGTCTCGTTATTCTCGTTGTAGGTATGCCGGTGTGGCTCCTTGTTGCCCTTGGTGTGCGCTTAAGCTCGCCTGGGCCAATATTTTTCACGCAAGCACGAGTGGGCCGAAATGGTCATGAGTTTCGGATTGCCAAATTCAGGTCGATGTACGTTGACGATCAGCGCGGGCAGACGTGGACCAGTAAGGACGACCCAAGGGTGACTCCATTCGGAAGGTTTATTCGAAAGACGCATCTGGATGAAATACCGCAACTATGGAACGTATTGCGAGGTGAGATGAGTCTTGTAGGCCCACGTCCGGAGCAGCCTCGGTTCGTTGAGAAGTTTTCCGGCATGTTGCCATACTACCGTCGGCGCCTGAAGGTGCGCCCCGGCATAACCGGATGGTGGCAAGTGAAGGCCAAGAGTAACCCGGAATCGCAAGAGGAGATTGAGTCGCGTTTGAGGTATGACTTTTTCTACATCGAGAACATGAGCTTCATGCTGGACGTGGAGATCCTGGTCCGAACCATTTTCGTCATGTTGCAAGGGCACGGCCGCGCGTGAAAAGCATCGTTTGCATACCGACCTACAATGAAAGCGACAACATAGAACGCATGATTGCCGCCATTCATACCGTGCGTCCAGACATGGATATTCTGATCATTGACGACGGGTCGCCTGATGGTACAGCATCTCTTGTGCGCAAGCACATGGAGTCGGACCGCAGGGTGCACCTTATCGAACGCGAAGGCAAGCTGGGATTGGGAACAGCGTATTGCAGAGGTTTTTCGTACGCTCTTGCTGAAGGGTACGACATGGTTTACCAGATGGATGCCGATTTCAGCCATGACCCTAAAGAGCTTGTACGATTCGGTGAAGCGTTATCCTCGTGCGACCTTGTTATCGGATCCAGATACGTGCAGGGTGTTAACGTTATCAACTGGCCCATGAGCCGATTACTCTTGAGTTGGTTTGCCAATCTGTATACACGCATCATCACAGGCATGCCAATAGCGGATGCTACTGGTGGGTTCAAGGCCTTTCGATCCCAGGTGCTTCGAAACATTGATCTTGATCGTATTCGCAGCAACGGCTATGCCTTCCAGATAGAAATGAACTACAGGATCTGGCGCCTTGGTGCTCGAATTGTTGAACTTCCAATTGTTTTTACCGATCGTATCAGCGGTGAAAGCAAGATGAGCAAAAGCATTGTTCGCGAGGCAGCCCTGTTGGTGTGGAAGCTAAAGCTGGGCACCATTCTCTCACTTGGAAAGCGGTAGGTGGCCACCGTAACGCCCGACGTAAGCGTCCTGATCGTGAACTACAACGTGAAGGACTACCTTATCCAGTGCCTTCGCAGCATTCAAGCAAGCGTTGGTAACGTGACGTATGAAGTCATCGTCGTGGATAATGCTTCAACAGACAATAGCCAGGCAGTCGTTCAGCCGATGTTCCCGGATGTTACGTGGCTTCAGCTCTCGGAAAACGTTGGGTTTGGTCGGGGCAACAATCATGGCTTAAAGGCCTGTTCTGGGCGCCACGTGCTATTCCTGAATCCTGATACCATCATTGCGCAGGATACCCTTGAAACCATGGTGCGATACCTGGATGCCAATCCAGACGTAGGACTAGCAGGCTGCAAGGTACTTAACCCCGATGGCTCATTTCAGTTAGCGTGTCGCAGAGGACTTCCAACACCATGGGCATCCTTCTGCAAGTTGTTCGGTATGCAATCCATGTTTCCTAGAAGCCGATTCTTTGCACGCTACAACCTCACGTATCTACCAGTTGATGCTACGTATAATGTTGACGGGCTGATCGGAGCCTTCATGATGGGTCCGCTGGATCACGTGCGTCAGCTCGGAGGATTTGATCCGCAATTCTTCATGTACGGTGAAGACCTTGATCTCTGCTACCGAATGCAGAAAAGCGGCAAGCACGTTCGATATGTGCACAGCACAAGCATTGTTCATTTCAAGGGTGAAAGCACACGACGTAGCAGCATCAACGAAGTCCGTGTCTTCTACGAGGCCATGGAGATCTTTGCAAGGAAACACTTCGGCCGATCGGAGATGTTCCTGTGGCTGCTGCGTATGGGCATTTCGTTGCGTGCCGTCGTTGAACGTTTGTGGCGTCGCAAACGCGACATCTTCATGGTGATTCTTGATGCAGCCAGCGTCATCCTTTCCTTGTTGGCTGCCACGTCGATACGTTTTGGTGGTCCATTCGGGTTTCCCGATTACGCTTATCCAACAGTTCTGATTGTTGTGCCCATAGTGGTCTTGTTTTCATTGATCAGTGTTGGCGAGTACGTGGAGTATCGGCCAACCATGCGCCGATCCGTGGTTGGACTGCTTGTTGGCTTTTTCTTCCTCAGTGCGTTAACCTACTTCTTCAAGGAGTTTGCCTTTTCTCGTGGTGTACTCCTGATGACCATCGGCTTTACGGCCATCACAATGATGGTGAGCCGGGGAGTTATGGCATTGTATGATGTTGCGCGCGGACGAGACCGAATGCGAAACATCGTGATCGTTGGGCAGACTAACGAAGCGAGGGGTATCATACGAGAGCTTCAGACTGCCGAACGCCGAAATGCTACCGTGCTTGGTGTGGTAAGCACAACCCCATACACCGACGCAACATTTGCGGGGATACCGGTGCTTGGAACTGTGACCATGCTTGACAAGATCGTGGCCGACGTTGCTGCTGACGAAGTGATCCTGGCCGATGCCACCATGGGTCAGGCCGACGCAATGATGCTCATGCAGCGATGTGCCCCATCTCGAGCACGATTTCACATGGCTGCTGACTATGGAGATATCGTTACGGCACGAATCATCAATGACGTGTCTGGCATTGAACCAACCGTTGCCAAAGCCCCCTTACTTGCTTTTCGAAACAGGGTGATGAAGCGTGCAGCCGACGTGATGATGGCACTTGCCGTTATGCCATTTCTGCTGCTGCGCCTATCTTTGGGACGGCCGGGTGCTCGAAACCGATGGACGGCATGGACATCGGTGCTTAGGGGAGCGGGAAGCGTTGTTGGTTTGTTTCCTGACAATAAGCGGCGCACGGCTGGCAAGCCGGGCATCACCAGCCTTGTGCACCTGAGCGGACCGGACCAGCTCGATCGCCATGCCGTTGAGCAGTTGAACGATTATTACGTCGACCATTACTCACTCTCACTCGACGTGGACATCCTCCTCAAACATCTCCTTCGCCGACGCCGTGGCAAGTACGATTCTAGACTTTGAAAAACCCATTGTGGAACTGGAGCAAAAAATCCTGGAGATGCGTGCTCTGACCGACACACTGGACATTCAGCCGCAGATTGAACTGCTCGAAGAGCAGGTGTCGAAGCTGCGTTCGGATGTATACCGCAACCTTACACGGTGGCAGCGAGTGCAGATTGCCCGGCATCCCGACCGGCCATACACGTTGGACTACATCACCCACTGCTTTGACGAGTTTACGCAGCTTCATGGTGACCGTGCCTTCCGTGACGATCCTGCTATCGTTGGAGGATTGGCCACCATCAACGGAACATCTGTGATGGTGATGGGACATCAGAAGGGGAGAGACACCAAGACCAACCTGTTCCGCAACTTTGGAATGCCCAATCCCGAAGGCTATCGCAAGGCATATCGGCTGATGAGTCTTGCCGAGAAGTTCGGTTTGCCGGTGATTTGTTTTCTCGATACGCCGGGAGCGTATCCCGGCCTTGAAGCCGAGGAGCGAGGGCAGGCTGAAGCCATCGCCAGGAACCTTCTGCTCATGAGCAAACTTCGGGTGCCCATTATCATCTGTGTGATTGGTGAAGGGGCTTCGGGAGGCGCTCTTGGTATTGGCGTTGGAGATCGCATCCTGATGCTGGAGAATGCTTGGTACTCCGTGATTGCACCAGAAAGCTGTTCTTCCATTTTATGGCGAAGCTGGGAATACAAGGAAACTGCTGCAGAGGCGTTGCGCCTAACTGCACCCGACCTTGAAGAACTGCAGATCATCGATCGCATTGTTCCAGAACCTGTTGGAGGAGCTCACCGTGACCCACAGCAGATGTTTGGAACCATGCGATCCGTGTTGGTCGATGAGTTGCAAGCTTTGCGGGAGCAGGATACGGAGAACTTGGTCCATCAGCGCCGCCAAAAGTTCTACGCCATGGGCGTATGGACAGAGTGACATTCACCAATAACACGATGCTGCCATGAATGGTCGCGGCACCGGTAACAGACCAGAGGGGAAAGCTGGGTCTGAGCCAGAAAAAGATGATTGGAATGACGACGATAGCCAGATCCACTACTTCGGTCGGGTAGACACAGGCGGGCGTGCGGCTCCAACTGACCGAACCGGTCAGTCCGGACAGCAGAATCGCCAGGCCGACCGATTTAACCGTTCAGGCAGTCGCCAGCAGTCTGACGGCAACCGTAACCAATACAACCGCGCCAGAGATCAGCGAGGAGAACGGTATCAGCAAGGGGGGAATCGTAATCAGCGAGGTGATAGCAGGCAAGCACCTAACGTCAAACCAGGCCATCGAGACGCGAGCAAACGCAACCCAGGTCAGGGTAAGGCAAGCCGCAATCCTTCTAGCGATCACCAACAGAAGCATGGACCAC
Organism: uncultured Hyphomicrobiales bacterium; assembly: GCA_964620125.1. Classification (GTDB taxonomy): domain Bacteria; phylum Bacteroidota; class Ignavibacteria; order Kapaibacteriales; family Kapaibacteriaceae; genus OLB6. The sequence continues at coordinate 26,565 of CAZUGQ010000004.1, read as the reverse complement.
GACGCCAGCATGCATTCAACCGGAGCAGTCAGTCAAGGTCGGGTAGTCACCGTCATAAGGTAAAGCGCACACCTGGAACAACTCTGTTGAAGGCGATTGTTAGCTACCAGTGGGGATCGCGCAGTCTTGCATTGCGAGCCATTCATGATGGCCGAGTTACCTTGAACAACGAGCCGTGGCTTCAGCCTAACCAATTCGTGCGTTTGGAGCAGGATATTATAGCCGTAGACGGGCAAGTATTGCAGCGCAAGAGTATCAAGCCCCTTACCATCGTTTTTCACAAGCCAAAGGGACTGTCGGGGAGTCGTGAGGACGGACGCGAGAGCTTGTACAGCTTTTTAAGCAATAGGCGCAGTTGGTTTACGCCGGCAGGAGTGTTACCGGCCTCGGCCAGTGGAATCGTTATTGTGAGTAACGACCGACGTCACCGCAATCCTGCGACGTCGGTAATCGGCAAGCTTACCCAGGACTTGTGGGTAAAGGTAGCAGGTGTGGTAGACCAGGACAGGCTTGACGGATTTCCGACGCCGGTTCGCATTGGACAGCGCAATGCTCGCTGTACGTGGCTGGCTTTCGAGGGCACGATGGTGCGCTTGCGTGATTTAGCCGTACAGCTCAAGAGTCGAGGCCTTGAGGTGTTGGCGTGGGAGCGCCGGAGGCTTGGACCGTTCACGACCGCTACGATGCATCCTGGAGTATGGTATCGATTGGATGACCAGCAAGTAGTGTCGTTGGACGAGTTGGTGGAGAGTGGAATACCCGACAGCACACCACTTGATGATGTATGGGAGGTGATTGCGGCACGCGTGCGAGAGGCGCGGTAGGGGTTGGGGATGGTACCGGGAGTGCTCTTGACCCGGTACCGGGAGTGCTCCTGACCCGGTACCGGGAGTGCTTCTGTCCCGGTACCGTTACCGGGAGTGCTTCTGTCCCGGTATCAGGCTTGCTCAGCTGCAAATTGAAGCCGATACAACTTTGCGTACAGCCCGTCGGTGCTTAGCAACTGCTGGTGTGTACCCTGCTCGGCAACCTCTCCATGATGCATGACGATGATTCTATCCGCACGTTGAATGGTGCTAAGCCGATGTGCTATGACGATGCTTGTTCGTTTTGCAAGCATTGTGTTGATTGACCTTTCAATAACAAGCTCAGTCTCGGTGTCAATATTCGCCGTTGCTTCATCAAGAATCAGTAAGTCGGGGTCGCTTACAAGAGCTCGACAGAATGATATCAGCTGCTTCTGGCCAACACTTAACACAGCTCCGCGTTCGCGTACGTTGGTGTCGTACCCGTGTGGAAGACGGACAATGAACTCATGTGCTCCGAGCGCCATAGCGGTTTGAATGACCATGTCGCGGGTGATGCCGGGGCGCTCCAATGTGATATTGTCCAACACCGTGCGCGAGAACAGAAACACATCCTGTAATACCACGGCCGATCGTGAGCGAACGGTATCCTGTCGATACTCCCTAATACTCCTACCATCCAGTAAAATCTCGCCACTCTGATAATCGTAAAACCGGCTTAGCACACTGATAATGCTACTCTTCCCCGCCCCTGTGGCACCCACCAGTGCAACGGTTTCACCTTTGTTTACCGTAAAGCTAACGTCGTTCAGCACTGGTGTTACACCATCGTACGAAAACCTTACGTTCCGGAACTCAATGCTTGATTGTAGACCTTGGAAAGGGGCTGCGGTAGGTGCATCTACCACTTCGATTTTCGTATCAAGAAGGTCGAATATCCGCTCCGAAGCAACAGCGCTGCTTTGCAGCACATTGTATTTCTCAGTGAGGTCTCGAACCGGACGGAAAAACATTTCAGTGAACTGGGTGAATGCTACGAGGATACCTACCGTCATCGCACCGCCGAGTATGGTACCAGATGCGTACCACAGAACGATGCAAAGGCTAACCGCACTCAAAAACTCAACAACTGGGAAGAAGGTTGCATAGTACACTATGCTCTGGTCTTGGTAGTCGCGGTGTTTCCTGTTGATGGCAGCAAACTGGGTGTACATCCTATGCTCTTGCTGAAAGAGCTGAACGATTCCTATGCCTGTGATGAATTCATTCATGAAGGCATTCATCCGTGCCACCTGACTGCGGATGAGGTCGTACACTTTGCGAACTTTGGCTCGAAAAATGAAAGCTGCGATAAGCAGAAAGGGAAGAATGATGAATGTGAGATACGTTAGTTCTGCTGAGGTCTGAAACATGAAGAAAAGAATCCAGACGATAATCATCACATCAGAAATCATCAATACAACGCCCTGAGAGAACAGCTCGTTCAGAACTTCAACGTCGCTGGTTACACGAGTAACAATGCGCCCAACGGCGTTCGTATCATAAAATCGCAACGCTAATCGCTGAACATGCGTGTACAGTTGGGTCCGTATGTCAAGCAACACTCGTTGACCAACCCAACTCATCAGCATTGAAAGCACGTATTGCAAAGCCCCTTGCAAAACCAGGAAACCTGCAATCAGCAGAACGAGAGTAAGGAGCCCGCCAAGATTGCCCTTGGCAATGTGATCATCGATCGCAATTCGAGTGAGGTAGGGGCGCAGTGGGCCAAGGGCGGACGCACTAAGTGTGAGGCCGACTGCGATGACGATAAACCAGCGGTATGGCGAAACAAAAGAAAGAAGCCGCCGCATCAAGCTGTAGCTGATCTGGCGTTGGCGAGCTTCTCGATGGTCGCGTGTCACAACACGAAGTTAGGGAAGTTGAAACGTACCGGGACAGGAGCACTCCCGGTACCATTACCGGGACAGAAGCACTCCCGGTACCATTACCGGGACAGAAGCACTCCCGGTACCGGTACCGGGACAAGAGCACTCCCGGTACCCCGCCGCCGTATTTTCCCCTCCATGATCTCCATCACGCCCTTCGGCGCGGCCGGCGAAGTCACGGGATCCTGTTACCTGCTCCGATCCCACAACGCCACCGTGATCGTTGACTTCGGCATGTTTCAGGGCGATAAGGAAGACGACGCCCGTAACGTTGTGCCGGGTTCCATCCACCGCTCACACGTAAACGCTGTTCTCCTTACACACGCACACCTGGATCACTGCGGTCGCCTTCCCTTGCTTGTTGCCGATGGCTTCCGCGGTCCAATCTTCGCCACAAGTGCTACCCGCGACCTGGCAGAACTCATCCTCCTCGACGCTGCTCATATTCAGGAAGCCGATTACGAACGGCACCTTAAACGCGCCAAACGCCACGGTCGAAAAATCCAACGCACCGAACAGCCCCTCTTCGATGTGGCAGACGTTGAAATGACCTTGCGGCAGTTCCAACTGGTCGACTACAACGTGCCGTTCGAACCTGCTCCCGGCATTACTGCCACGTACGTAGAAGCAGGTCACATGCTGGGCTCGGCAAGCATCGTTATTACCATCAATGATATCCCCGACCCTTCGTTGCAGCAAGTATCAACCCACTCGAATGTGGCAGTTCAATCACCCTTCACCAACCAACATATCCCGCAGAGTGCCGCCAAACGAGTGCTCTTCAGCGGCGACATCGGCCCGCCAAACCTTCCATTCCTGCGCGACCCGGAGCCCCCTCCGGGCCCATTCAACATCGTGGTCTTAGAGAGTACCTACGGCGACCGCGACCACCGAAGTCTGGAAGAAACCATGATCGAACTTCGAAAGATCTTGCAGGGGGCTATCCAGTCACGAGGTAAGGTGCTCATGCCGTCGTTCGCTATAGGCCGAGCACAAAACATGCTCTATCACCTAGCAGAGCTGATTCGTGAACGACAGATTCCACGCATTCCAATCTTCCTCGATAGCCCGATGGCAATCGAAGCGTCGCGACTGTACGCCGAACACGTGGAGCTGTTCGATGAAGAAAGCACCGAACTCGTCCACGATGGTTCCATGGGTAATGACCTGCGCACCGTGAGGTACACAGAGTCTGCAGAAGACAGTAAGGCTATCAACAACAAACAAGGTCCGTTCATCGTGATTGCAGGCGCAGGGATGTGTAATGCCGGAAGAATTCTGCACCACCTGCGTCATAACATCGATGACCCAAATACCCACGTGGTGATCACAGGATATCAGGCTCGCGGGTCGCTCGGCCGAAAACTCGTTGATGGTGCTCAACACGTGAGCATCATGGGTGAGTACAAGGAAGTACGAGCTCACATCCACACTCTGGGCGGCTTTAGTGCCCATGCAGGACAAACCGACCTTGTGGCGTGGCTGGATGCTGTTACAAGACAACAAGGAGATCACGCTCCGCATGTGTTACTTACACACGGTGAAGATGATGCACGAACGGCATTGGCCGATCGCATTATCTCCCAGCTTGGCATTGAACCCGTTCTCCCATTCCACGGTATTTCATTGGAGCTACCAAGATGAGAGTCGAACACGATTTTCTCGGCAATCGGGAGTTGCCCGACGATGCGTATTACGGTGTGCAAACGCTTCGTGCAAGCGAGAATTTCCACATCACTGGTATCAAGCTTGCACACATGCGGAGCTTTATCGCTGGACTTGCATACGTAAAAAAGGCAGCTGCACTTGCGAATAAGGATCTCGGCGTCATCCCCCCCCACATAGCGGATGCTATCATCGAAGCCTGTGACGTGATGATTCGGGGAGATTTGGATGATCAGTTCATCGTGGATGTAATCCAGGGGGGGGCGGGAACCAGCACCAACATGAATGCAAACGAGGTGATTGCAAACAAGGCGCTGGAAATCCTCGGAGAAGCGAAGGGGGCTTATCATATCGTCCACCCCAACAACCATGTGAACTGCTCGCAGAGTACGAACGATGCTTATCCAACGGCGTTCAGATTAGCAGTTTGGTACGAACTGCAATTTCTTGTCGAAGCTGTAGAAAAACTTAGCGCATCATTCAAACGCAAGGCCGAAGAGTTCAAGGATGTACTGAAGATGGGGCGCACGCAGTTGCAGGATGCCGTGCCCATGACGTTGGGGTTGGAGTTCGAGGCCTTTGCTGTAAACATCATGGAAGATGCCGCACGCCTAACCGAAGCACGAGAATTGGTAACAGAGATCAACCTTGGTGCCACGGCCATAGGAACGAGCATCAATGCCCCCGACGGCTATCCCGAGCTTGCAACGGCGTACTTGAAAAAGATTACGCGTGTGCCAGTTCGCCTGGCCGATCACTTGATCGAAGCAACCTGGGACACAGGAGCTTACGTGCAGATTAGTGGAGTGCTCAAACGTGTGGGCGTTAAGCTGTCGAAGATCTGCAACGACCTTCGGTTGCTCTCATCAGGTCCCCGAGCTGGATTGAATGAGATTAACCTTCCGCCGATGCAGCCGGGCAGTAGCATAATGCCCGGTAAAGTGAATCCAGTGATACCGGAGGTTGTTAATCAAGTCTGTTATCGTGTGATTGGCAATGATGTCACGATCTCCTTTGCAGCCGAAGCCGGCGAACTTCAGCTTAATGTGATGGAGCCAATTATTGCATTCTGTTTGTTCCAAAGCATCAGCATGCTCACGAATGCCTGCAACACATTGCGTGAGCGGTGTGTTGATGGAATCACAGCCAATGCTGAACGGGCTCGGAGCATGGTGCTCAACAGCGTAGGCATCGTTACCGTGCTTAACCCCATCATCGGCTACGAACTCTCGGCCGAGATAGCAGCGGAAGCGCTGGAAACTGGTGCCAGCATTCCCGACATCGTCCGGCGAAGGGGGCTGCTGTCGGAGGAGAAGATTGCCGAGTTGTTTTCGATAGAGAATTTGATGAAGCCAAAGTTTATTACGGCGGCAAGTTGAATGGTGCGCACCTCTCATTATCGTGAACGATAACCGGCGATACCTACTTTCGGCTTGGTAGTTGTTGGTGACTAGTAACGTAAAACAATCATAGACAGTGCGGTATCTTCGCTCAATCACTGTTGGAGTCCCAATGCGCTGGACGATGGTGTATACTCTACTGGTTTCGTTCCTCCTCGCTTCCTGCGAAAAACCTCACGCGCCGCCTCCGCCCCCTCCCGTCGTCAAAACCATGATAGTTCCTCGCCGCACCGTTCCGGTAGCGCGTGAGTGGATTGGGCAAACCCGTGGCTCGGTGAATGTGGAGATTCGGGCCCGTGTGGAGGGCTTTCTGAAGAGCGTCAATTTCACCGAAGGCTCGTTCGTGAAGGCTGGTGATCTCCTGTACGTGATAGACCCGGCCGAATACAATGCACGACTGGGAGAAGCACGGGGTCGGCTGGCACAGCATGAAGCCAACTTGGCAAGGGCACATAACGACGTGGTTCGCTACGAACCACTCGTTCGCGAGAATGCAATCTCGCGTGAGGAATACGAGACTGCTGTTCAGTATGAAAAGGCACAGATAGCAGCGGTGGATGCAGCAACAAGTTATGTTCAGAAAGCGCTATTAGATCTCGGGTACTGCTCGGTAAAGGCTCCAATTAGTGGCCTTGCAGGCAAAACGGAAGTCCAGATCGGTAATCTGGTAGGAAGGGGTGAAAACACCTTACTCACAACGGTGAGCACCATCGATCCGATACGCGTTCGATTTAGTCTGAGCGAACAGGAAGTGATTACCTTTAGGCGCAATACGCGTGGTGCCGACCCACGATCGATCGAACTGATCATGGTGCTGGCCGATGGGAGTGTTCACCCGTATGCCGGAAGGTTGGTTCTCGCAGACAATGCTGTCGATGTCAACACAGGCACATTGCTGCTCGAGGCAGAGTTTCCGAATCCCGACAAGTTCGTTCGCCCCGGACAGTTTGCTCGTGTTCGTGCCATCGTACAGAAAAAGCAGGATGCCATTGTGATACCTGCTCGTGCAGTGTCAGAATTGCAGGGACAAGCTCGCGTGGCCGTGTTGGGACAGAAGAATGTGGTTTCATTCCGCAATGTGATGCTTGGCCCAATGGTTGGCAACACCTACGTGGTAGAGGCCGGGTTGGAACCTGGCGAACAGATCGTTGTGGATGGTCTGCAGAAAGTTCGCGAGGGCATACCAGTGAAGCCCCAGATGGTGGAGATCAGCATAGACAGTCTCATCGCACGATAAGGGGCCAACGTGTTCTCCGAAATCTTCATCAAGCGGCCAATCCTGGCAATCGTCCTGTCACTGGTCATTGTTATCGTTGGCTCGGTGTCGCTCACCCGCCTGCCGATCGAGCAATTCCCATCACTGGCACCTCCGGTGATTCGCGTGCTCGGAACTTATCAAGGGGCTGGGGCAGAAGTGGTGGAACAGTCGGTAGCTACACCGATCGAGCAGAAGGTAAATGGAGTTGACAATCAGCTCTCTCTGTTCTCAAAGAATACGAGCGACGGACAGATGAAGCTGGATGTGAGCTTCGAGGTTGGACAAGACCTTGACTTTGCCAACATGCTCACGCAGAACCGCGTGCAACAAGCACAATCACGGCTACCTGCCGAGGTAAACCAGACTGGCGTTACCGTAAGCAAGATCAACCCATCGGTGCTCATGGTGATTAGTGTGTATTCGGAAGACGGCAGATACGACGACATCTTCCTGAACAACTTTGCCATGATCAACGTGCGCGACCAGGTGTTGCGCGTGACCGGCGTGAGTACGGTTGACCTGATTGGTGCAGAATACTCCATGCGCGTATGGTTCAAGCCCGATCAGCTTGCTAAGATGAGCATCACTACAACCGACGTGATGAATGCCATCAAGGAGCAAAATATCCAAGCACCTGCTGGAAAGATCGGAGATGCTCCAAGTGCACCAGGACAGGAGTTCACGTTCACAGTAAGAGCACCCGGACGTTTGTTAACACCACAGCAATTCGAGAGCATCATCGTTCGCGAAACGCCCGACGGCAGGGTTGTGCGACTTGGCGATGTAGCACGCGTGGAACTTGGATCAGAGAACTACAAAAGCAAAGGGCGATGGAATGGTAAACCTGCCGCAGCCCTCGTAGTGTACCTTCTTCCCGGTGCTAACCAGATAAAGTCTGCAGAAGGTATTTACCACACCTTAGAGGAGCTACAGAAAGGATTTCCAAAAGGTATCAAGGTAGTTGTTGGGTATGACACAACACCGGCAGTTGAAGCGAGCATCGAGGAAATCCTCCATACACTCGTCGAGGCTGTGATTCTGGTAATCCTGGTTGTATTTGTCTTTCTGCAAAACGTTCGCGCTACAATCATTCCACTGCTTACCGTACCGGTGTCCCTTATCGGTACGTTCATCATGTTCCCTCTCCTTGGCTTCAGTGTGAACACGCTATCACTCTTTGGCCTGGTACTAGCAATTGGCATTGTGGTCGACGATGCAATTGTGGTGGTGGAGGCCGTGATGCATCACATCGAGCATGGCATGGATCCCAAACAGGCAACATTCCAGGCAATGAAGGAAGTGTCTGGTCCTGTTATTGCCATTGCGCTCATTTTCTGTGCAGTGTTTGTACCCGTGGGATTTCTTGGTGGTATTACGGGTCGGATGTATCTGCAGTTTGCTATCACGATTGCCATATCAACGCTGTTCTCAGCATTGAGTGCCTTAACACTTTCACCAGCATTGAGTGCGTTGATTCTCAAGAAACCCGATCCCGATAAGAAGCCACTTCTAGCCCCCTTCTACAATCTCTTCAACAAAGCATTTGGCGGAGTAACCAAAGGATACCTCGGCGTAACACGCTTGCTGGTGCGCCGAAGCATACTATCGCTTGTAGCGGTAGGGGGCTTTGCAGTGCTTGCCGTGATCACGGTCGGACGTTTGCCCGGTGGCTTCGTGCCTCCAGAAGACCAGGGTATTATCATGATCAACGTTGCACTGCCCAATGCATCATCGTTAGAGCGCACCGATAGGGTGATGCGGCAGATCGAGCATATCCTCGCTAACCAGAGTGGGATTGATCAGTACAATGCCGTGATTGGTGTGAGCTTCCTGGCAGATGCCTATACCAGCAACGTCGGGTCATTTTTCATCAGACTTGATCCATGGGAAGAACGCGGCGATCTCACCGATGCCAAGATCATTCAACAGCTGAATGCCAAGATGAGCACCATTGCCGAAGGTGTGTGCTTCGGATTTGCCATGCCATCGATACCGGGATTTGGTAATGCCGGCGGTGTGAAGTTCTATTTGCAGGATAGAGCTGGTACGATGAGCGTGGCTGACTTGCAACTGCAAGTAATGCAGTTCATGCAGGCGCTGGCTCAACGCCCGGAAGTAGCCAAGCCATTCACTCAGTTCGACGCCACCGTACCACAGCTTGAGGTGGAGCTAGATCGAGAAAAGGCACGTAAGCTAGGTGTACCCATCAACGATGTGTTTACCACCTTGCAAACGGTGTTGGGGGGGGCGTATGTGAATGACTTCAATCGCTTTGGCAGGCTCTATCGTGTGTACATGCAGAGCGAGAGCTCTTTCCGTCAGCGTCCTGAAGACATCGGTAGTTTCTACGTTCGAAGCGCGACTACCAACGAAATGATTCCCCTGTCTACGCTCGTAAATGTGAAACGCGTTCGTGGATCGGAGATCACATACCGATACAACCTGTATCGAAGCGTGGAAATCAACACGCAGCTTGGTGCGGGTTATACTTCTGGACAGGCTATGAAGGCCATCGACGAAGTGGCCGCTGCCACTCTTCCGCAGAGCATGGGTATTGAGTATGCCGGGCTGTCTTTCGAAGAGCGCAGAGCACCAAACCCCATGCCCACGTTTGTCATGGCCATTGTGTTCGTCTTCCTTCTGCTCACGGCACAATACAATAGTTGGAAACTTCCATGGAGCGTTCTTCTCGGCACTCCAATCGCAGCCTTTGGTGCATTCTTTGGCGTGTACATCATGGGTCTCGATAATAACGTCTTCGTGCAGGTTGGGTTAATTCTACTCATTGGTCTTGCGGCAAAGAATGCCATCCTCATCGTCGAGTTCGCTAAGCTTCGTCAGGAAGTAGGGGGCTTGGGTGTGCAGGAGGCAGCACTCGAAAGTGCTCAGCTTCGCTTCCGACCGATCCTCATGACTGCCTTTGCTTTCATTTTGGGCGTGGTGCCACTGATGACGGCAAGTGGCTCAGGAGCCGGAGCACGGAAAGCTCTTGGAACAGCCGTGTTCTGGGGCATGCTTGTGGCAACCATTTTTGGTGTGATTGTAGCGCCGGGGTTGTTTGCGTTGATAGAGGGCTTTGGATCGAAGAAGAAGGGACTAGAGGGACTAGAGGGACTAGAGGGACTAGAGGGACTAGAGGGGCAAACGGGGAAGAGTGCAGAAGGGCAAGCGGGGAAGAGTGCAGAAGGGCAAGCGGGGAAGAGTGCAGAAGGGCAAGGCCACGAAGACGGAGGTGGGCATGGGCACTAACACATCAAACACTATCTCGAGTGTTGTGAGAGAGATTGCTATCCCCAGATACCACGCCACAAGGAACGTACTCTTCGTTCTAGCACTCGTGCTGGCCGGTTGTGCTGTGGGACCTGACTATGTGCGGCCAACTCTTACCGTTCCAACGGCATGGCGAGACCAGCAGGCCACTGATAGTTCGATTGCAGGCAGACCGTATGCAGAGTTGTATGGAGATGCGGTGCTACAAGACATGATACGTGCAGCATTGGATAGCAACCTCGATTTACGTGTTGCGCTTGCGCGTATCAAGGAAGCCACAGCTCAGCTTACGTTTAGCAAGGCAGATTTGTATCCTGCGTTGGGACTCCAAGGGTCGGGGGGGGCATTTGAGTTATCACGGAATAGATATCCAGGGTTTTCACCAGAGTTGCTTGCTGGCGTGCGCGGCGCTTTTGGTTTGAATGCGGTGTTAAGTTGGGAATTGGATGTTTTTGGTAGGATTCGGCGTAGTAATGAAGCACAACAGGCGCTGCTTGCTGCCAGCGAACAGGGGCAGCGAGCAGCCGTCGTTACAGTGGTAGCCGCCGTTGCTAGTCGGTATATCGACTTGCGTGAATTCGATCGCCTTGCCGAGATTCTGGACAGCAACGTGCAAACGAGGCGGGAGTACCTTAAGCTAGCAAGAACACTATTCGAGGGAGGTAAAACCAGCGAGCTGGACTTCCGCCAAGCCGAGGCCGAGCTTGCGCGCGTGGAAGCTCAGTTGCCCATTGTACGCACAGCCGTTGCGCAAACGGAAAACGCTCTCAACGTACTCATGGGGCGTCCGCCTGGCAGTGCCATCGCCCGAGGCCTCACACTTGAGGGGCAGCCCCTTCCCACAGAAACGCCTGCGGGCATACCATCGGCCCTTCTTGAGCGAAGGCCGGACGTGCGTGTGGCCGAAGAGGCGCTTCATGCCGAGAATGCACAGATCGGAGCGGCGGTGGCACAGCTTTTTCCTCGATTTTCGATCATCGGCGAGGGAGGCTTGCAGAGTTTACATGCCGACAATCTGTTTAACGCAAACTCTCTTGCGTGGCAAGCTGCAGGCAACTTCACGCAGCCGCTGTTCGCGTTTGGGAAAAATCTAGCTCGTATCGATGCATCCGAGGCACGCACAGAACAGGCACTCTATGCCTATCGCAATACGGTGCTCGTTGCATTCCAGGAAGTAAACGATGCTCTTGTAGCTTACAACAACTCATCCGACCGGGTGTTGGCAACCACCGCAAGCGTTAATGCCACTCGCGAAGCTCTGCGCTTGAGCGAGCTACGATATCGGTATGGAACTACTCCATATCTGCAAGTACTGGATGCTCAGAGATCCCTATTGGCAGCGCAGAGTGACGACGTATCAGCCCGTTCCGACCGGCTACGTCAGCTCGTGTTTTTGTATAGAGCGTTGGGTGGAGGGTATTGAGGGATTACTGGATGACGGGATGACGGGATTACTGGATGACGGGATTACTGGATGACGGGATGACGGGATGACGGGATGACGGGATGACGGGATGACGGGATGACGGGATTACTGGATGACGGGATTACTGGATGACGGGATTACTGGATGACGGGATTACTGGATGACGGGATTACTGGATTACTGGATTACTGGATTACTGGATTACTGGATTACTGGAATACGGGATTACGGGAGGACGGGACTACTAGGTTGCTTTTACCGTATTACACGATCGCTTTGTGACTGGATAACACGAGAGTTGATTTTACTGCCGCCAGTAGACGGCAAACGTAGATACTACCTTTGCTGGTGCTTTACCGAATGGAGAGTGAGATAAGAACAGTCGGTGATCCCGCTGGGACTCGAACCCAGGACCCTTTGATTAAAAGTCAAATGCTCTAGCCTGCTGAGCTACGGGATCGGAGAGCCACAAAGATATGGCTATCTCAGCTCCCAAACGAACCTCTCACTGAGGAAGTTCTTCACAACCTGCGTGATACCAGGGGCGTCTAGTAAAAGGTCAGACCACAATTCCTGCTGTGTACCGTGGTCAACATAGATGTCTGGTATGCCATGAATGTGCAGCTCGCATTGAGGATGATGTTGTGCAAGGTACTCCGCTACGGCGCTACCAAAGCCCCCTTGCATCTGTCCATCTTCGATGGTGACGATGCGACCAATGCGAGTTGCAATATCATCGAGCATGATGGTGTCGAGGGGTTTAACGAAGCGTGCGTTCACCACTTCGGCCTCAATGCCAGCAGCCTCCAGTGCGGTGGCAGCAGCGAGTGCTGGGCCTACGCGGTTGCCTATTGGAATGAGCGCAACATCAGTCCCAATACGCAAGGTTTCACTTTTACCGATCGGAATGGGTGAGAAGGGACGTTTGGGAACACCTTCTCCCTCGCCACGTGGATACCGAATGGCAACGGGTCCGGCAGTGTAGCTGTGAATGGCGGTATAGAGCATATCACGCAACTCTTGCTCATCCTTTGGAGCCATGACCACCATACCCTGGATGATCCGGAGATATGCAAGGTCAAGTACGCCGTGATGCGTTGGTCCATCGGCACCAACGAGGCCTGCACGGTCCATTGCAAAAACAACATGGAGGTGCTGCAGTGCAACGTCGTGAACAATCTGGTCGAACGCACGCTGAAGGAAGGTGCTGTAAATGGCAACCACTGGCACGACGTTCTGCGTGGCAAGCCCGGCCGCAAACGTGACGGCATGTTCCTCTGCAATGCCAACGTCATATACTCGATCTGCAAACTGCTTCTGTACGATGTCGAGGCCTGTGCCGTCTGGCATGGCAGCAGTGATGCCTACAATTCTTGGGTTTGTGGACATCAACTCTACCATAGACTCGCCGAAGACCTTCTGGTAGGTAGGGGGCTTTGCGATTCGCTTCGCGGCATGAACACTTCCTGACGCGATGCCATCCGCTTCCTGTTTGGATCCTGCCGTTTCCGAACTCTGTGGGAGTTTGCCAATTGCATGCAGAAACTGTTTGTCTTTCTCGGCCGGTGCGTAGCCCTTGCCTTTCTGGGTGATGGCATGGAGTAGGACGGGGCCCCCAATATCGCGCACGTGAGTGAGCATCTTAACGAGTTGCTCGATGTTATGTCCGTTCACCGGACCGAAGTAGCGGAAGCCCAAAGCTTCGAACAGCATGCCTGGGGTGAGAACGGCTTTAACGCCACCCTCGAGCCGGTGCGCTGTTTGACGGATTCTATCGCCAAGGCTATCCATCCCTTGCGTTAACCTGTAGATGCGGTTGCGTAGGTTTTGTGCAGTAGGGTGTGCAAACAGTTCACTGAAGTAGTTGCTTATAGCCCAGACGTTCGGAGCTATAGACATCTGATTGTCGTTGAGCACTACCAGCAAGTCGCTTTTCAGCACACCACAGTTATTCATAGCCTCGTATGCCATGCCGCCCGTCATGGCCCCATCGCCGATTACAGCAACAACTTTGTAGTTCTCCTTGAGTACGTCGCGTGCAATAGCCATGCCCAGAGCAGCGCTAATACTTGTAGTGGCATGACCAGCACCGAACTCATCATACTCACTCTCTGTACGTTTCAGAAATCCGCTCAAGCCCCCTTTCTGACGTATCGTGTGCAACTGATCGCGGCGACCAGTGATGATTTTGTGCGGATATGCTTGGTGACCCGTATCCCACACGATTTTGTCGACAGGGGTATTGAACACGTAGTGAAGCGCTACCGTGAGTTCCACTGTGCCGAGGCCCGCGCCGAAGTGCCCGCCTACCTGAGTGATCGTATCAATCAAGAAATCACGAACCTCATCGGCAACTTCTCGCAAGGAGGATTCTTCTAGCTTGCGCAGGTCGGAGGGTGAGTTGATGTTGGGGAGGTATTTCATGATTTAGGTTTATCTAAAGGTGCCGGGAACTTATGTTCCCGGCACCTTTAATCGGCACATTAAAAAGAGTTCCGCACAACTACTTCCTCGTTTCCACAATAACCTGCACCGTTCTACTCAACTGCCGTCCTACCGGGCTGTTGTTACTGAAAATTTCCGAGCTTTCTCCTACACCCATCGACGTGTACGTAGCGTCAGTTGCTCGCGATTGCAGAAACGCCTTAACAGCATCAGATCGTTCCTTCGATAGCTTCAGATTGTGCTCGTCCGTGCCAATGCGATCCGTGTACCCGATAATGCTCACCTTGCTGTTTGCCTTGATGCTCGGCAGTACCAGCCGCTCAAGTATTCTCTTGTTATCCTCTGAGAGGGTGGACTTGTTGAAGTCAAATAAGATCAGGGAGTACTTGTCCACGGTTCTGTCGGGTAGATTCTCCGTTCTCTTCATTACGCTGCTCATGTACGTAACGGGAAGTGTACCGGTTGATTCAACCTGCTGACCATCCGCAGTGGTGGCACTGAAGGAATAGTCAATAGGTACCTGAACGGTACTGAGTTCGTTAGGCTTTACTGACCATGTGACGCTGTTTGGCTTGCCTCGACCGGTAATCTCGCGCAGTGGCCTTCCCGCCTGCGTTATGCTCAGCACCCATTTGTCGAGTGAATCGGCGTTGTCTACTACGGGATGGAACATGAGCACATCGGGTGTGGCAATGCGCTGGTTGTCTGCCTTTATAACAAGGGGCTCAAGCACGTCGGGCACGTTGCTCGTCAACTCTGCCCGGCGATTCTCCACGATTCCGTCTGGATCCGTGCTTGCACTTGGAGCAGATGGAGTCGCAGTGCTCCGAATGGCTATGCGATTTTCTGCGATGCCGAAATTCTGGGTAAGGTACGACTTGGCCCACTGTGCCCTCTGCGAGGGCAAAGCCCCCTTGCCATCTTCTTTCTTGCCATCACTGGTGCCAGTGATGGTAAGGGTGCTGTGCGAGATTCGCTGCATCCGTGCACCAACGATGTTGAGCAGGTTGCGATTTACTTCCATGGCGTCGAGCTCAAGCTTCTCAGGCACAAACTCACCCTGCTCTCCCTTGTACTCGGTGTCCTGCATAGATGCTTCAGGGGTTGCAGAATTCTCCGGGAAGAACACATACGGCACGAGAGGAAACATCTCGGTGTAGGTCACATCTTCGACGCTAACACTTTCTACCTCGTACTCCTGTCCACTGCCGTCCCGTGCTGTTACTGGGTTAAATCGAGCTGAAGCACGAGCACGATCGGGTTGGGGTTGGGGCTCGTCGTCGCCAACACCAAATGCTAGGTTCACACCAAACCGGAGCTGGCCGATTTTCCATGGACTGTGGTTGGGATCACTTGACACGTTGGTGAGTGGCAGGCGATAAGAAATCTCCGGTTGCAACCACAGCTTCTTGCTGAGTTCCAGTGTGTAGCCCGCTCCCACGATGATTGCACTTCGCACAGAGGTGTTGGCAACGGATGCGGTGCCAGTGGTAATCTCCTGCACCACGGTCACACCATTGGTGTCGAGGTACGACGTCTGATCACGTGTCGAGGATATGGGAATGCCAAACTCCAACCCTGCCAACACATACAAGGGAACTGGAAATAGGTCGTGAACTTCAACTGTTGGTGAGACCTCGATGTTTACCGTTGAAGCCGACCATTCATGGCGTATGAGTGAGTCTGGTGCAATGGCCTGCAGATACTCGCTTGAAGCATTGAGCCAGTTTACGCCAATTCGTCCACCAACATGCCACATGCGATTAATGGGGAACATCACCAGCCCCCCCCCAACAAATGATAGGTTGGTTGACCCTTCTGTGAAACGCAAGGAGTCGTTGGCATACCGACCAAGGAACTGCTGACTTCCCGTTGGTAGCTGCCACACCTGAACACTGGCATCGGAAAAATTGAGGGCGCCAGTCGCATACAATCCAACGCGTGGCCCTGGAACAAGAACAGAGGTGATGGCAGTAGAATCAGCAGCAGTGGCGGCGGCATGTACCAACAACACTGCGGCGAACAAAACGTGGTTCACTGTCGAGACCATGTAAATTGAAACTCCAAAGTTACGGAGGAAGCTATGTGCAGGTTGGCATTCAGTACCCTGCTGTTTGCGCCATTTCTACTGGCAATGATCAATCCGGTTCCGATATGGTCGGCCGACGAGGAGAAAGAAAAAATCGTGGTCGGAGCGCGCATCGGTCCGGCAATTCCGGGCGAACATGTTGCAGATATTTACGACATCCTTAACACAGATGGGCTGGCAGCTTCCTACGAAACGGCATCCAACCTTGGCTATTCACTTGCCGCTAACATGCGCATTGGATTGGCCAATGCTCTGAGTCTGTCAGGGGGCTTGGGTTTCGTGCGATTTCCCGGGCAAGATCTCATTCTTCGCGATTCCGTGGGAAACACGTATCCTCTAACGACGAGTACTGTTTTTGTTCCAATAACAGCGGGCTTGTCGTGGCTGCCAATTCGAAGTGTGCTCGTACCCATCGTTCATGCAGAGGCAATGGTAAGCTACCGTAAAAGCATCGTAAGTGACGGCGATATCGTAAGTGACCTTCTTGATCCCGGACCTGAACTTGAACCCGAAGCCACTCGCTTCGGCGCTCAAGTCGGCCTAACACTGGAAATTGATCTTGGCATACGTCCGCAACTGGATATAACCTATGCCCTCACAAACCTGATTGGAAAGCAGGAGGGTGAACTTGACAAGAACATTCTCCTTGTTAGCGTTGGCATCGTTTTCTAACGCAACGTCACGGTGCGGTTCCATTACGACTGCTTTGCCGCCTGAAGAAGAGATATCCTGGAATCGCGGTGGCAAGGATCACGAGACCATACACACTATTGAGAATGGGATCCGTGCCCATTTGCTGTCCAACACGCCATTGCTCATAGTCGGCATACAGCGAAAACACCAGAAATCCGACTGCAAAGAGTACAAAGACGGCAGGTACAACAGGGTAGCCCCAGGTTTTGTACGGACGTGGTGCATCAGGCATGCGTTTTCGCAGAAGAAACACGCCTGCGGCTGCCAAACCATAAAAGCCCCAGCTTACGAAGATGAGCATCTCGGTAAGCATGTCGAATGTGCCCGTAAAGACAAGAAAGCAACTCCACACACACTGCCAAACGAGTGCCGACGATGGGCTTTGATAGTGTGGATGCACTGTTGACAGTCGACGGAAAAAGAGTTTGTCAACTGCCATGGCATAAAAAATCCGCGCGCTCTGCAGGATGGTACCATTACTGGTTCCCAAGGTAGATATCATCACTGCTATGGCCACGAATCCCAAGCCCCATGGTCCAAGAGCAACCCGCGCAACATCGGCAGCAACGCTTGACGACGCGGCCAATGCATCAATGTCGAGCACATACAGATAAGCAAGGTTGATAAGAATGTAGATAGCCAGGATGCTGAGTGATCCAAGTAATAGTGCTCGTGGAATGGTCTTTTGCGGTTCTCGTGTTTCGCCTGCCACCGCAGTAACGGTGTTCCAACCATCGTAGGCCCACAGGGCTTTGTTAAGTGTAAGTACCAATGCTGTTAGCAGTGCCGTTCCCGTAGGAATACCCGCAACGCTATCAGAGGTAAAGTGTGCCACAGCCCCCTGCCCGAATACGAATGCTGCAAACACAAGAAATAGGATTGCAAGAATCTTGGCTACCGTGAGCAGATTTTGCACGAATCCTCCTTCGCGCACACCAACGATGTTCACAATGGTGAGTGCAATGATGGCCATTGCTGTAACAAGCTTGATGCCCAGTTCATTCAGCGGATAAATCGTGCCAAAGGGCAAACCAATCGCAAACGATCGCCACGTTTCTTCTGGCAAAGACCATAACTGCCATGGTGTACCCTGCAGCATGCTGTCCAGATAATAGCTGAATACATAGGTGATGCTGGCGATCGATCCGGTCTGAATCACAAAGAACAGCGCCCAGCCGTAGATGAACGCGGTTGAATCGCCATAAATCTTTCGAAAGTACTCGTACTGACCGCCGGTGGCAGGAATCAGACCAGCAATCTCCGCTATCGTGAGCGCACCGAAACACGTTACCACACCGGCAACAATCCATACCAGCATGAGGAGTTCGGGACTCTTTACCAACGCAGCCATCCCTGCAGGATTCTTGAAGATGCCCGAACCCACCACGCTGCCAATTACGAGCATCGTTGTCGTGAACAGTCCTAATGCCTTTTTCAGTCCAGGTGAGCTGCTACCATTGGAAGGGGGCTTGGGCATGTGTGGAATTGCTGATGTGGACAAAGAATTTTTCAAGTTAGCATCACCTTCGTAGGTTTCGGGTCATGATCGGGGCAATCGTTGTTGGACTCGTGGTTGGATATATCCTGGCAATTCCGCCGGGACCAATCGGCATGGCTTCGATACGTACTGCCATTCGCGATGGGTGGATGGCCGCTTTCAAGCTGGCGCTTGGTGCTGGGTTGTTCGACGTGATTTACTGCGCACTGGCCATGTTGGCTACAACGGCTGTGGTAAATGCACTCACAGCGTTGGAGAATACTTCGCCACTAGCACCCGTGATCATACAACTTGGCATCGTAGCCATCATGATTGTATTCGGGGTGATCCAGATGCGCGAACGGCCGGTGCCGAAAGACCACTCCGAAGCACCTGTCAAACCTTCGTCGTTCGTTGAGTGGGTAAAAGGCCACGGTCCGTTCTTTGTTGGTGTTGGCTTTGCCCTTGCCAATCTTGCCAATCCAACCTTCGTACCTGCTCTTGCCGGTATGACCACGTTTATCCAAAAACTCGAGTGGTTTGAGAACGACATGCTAAACAACATGGCCTTCTCCATCGGGTTTGGACTTGGCAACTTCTTATGGCTGTTTACTTTGGTACGGCTCGTGCTAGCATATCGGCATCGCATGACGCCAACATTCATCCTGCGCATACAGCAAGTAAGCGGGGCCACCCTTATTGGCTTCGGCACGTTTTACGGACTTCGAGTTATCTTGCTCACCAAGTGGCCGGAAATTCTCCGGCTTGTCTTCGCAGCCTGACCCCCTGCATAGACCTCGTGTAACGAATCGTGCGAAACTGGCTTTCGCACAAGCATCCCTACCCTCCAGGACCTTGATGCCACGACTTCTGGCAATTGGTACGCTTGGCGCGGTTCTATGTGTTTGCCTGCCATCGGTGAGTCCGGCGCAGGCATCCACGGAGTCCACGTATGCC
>CAZUGQ010000004.1:0-7124 GCA_964620125.1 uncultured Hyphomicrobiales bacterium | reverse complement strand
TGCCAGTTATGTGTTTACCAAAAGCAGCATCCCCGTAATCCTTGGCTCTACGGATTGTGGTGCCTTTGCTGACGGCACCGGTGTCGGCTACTATAGTGGCATCGAAGCCAGCTATGCCGTGTTAGGGCCAGCACTCGAGCTTCTGCTTGGGCTCACGTATTCTATGCGGCCTGCTTCGTTAAGCGTAACCACCACAGACAATTTCGAGGTACTAGACCCTCGCACGAACACCTACGTGCATTTGGATCGAACCCATCAGTTCACGTCGAACCTGGGGTATGTGGCTGCCGAGTTCGGCATCCGTTCGCAGCCCATTGCTTCCGTGCCGGTATACGTGCGGGTAACGGCCGACGCTGGTAACCCAATCGTTGATGCCACCTACATGCAAACAGAACAGATCACTGCTCCCGACGGTGTTTTGTATCCTGATGGACGCCAAACACGCACGAATGGAACAGGCGAGTTCCCCGGGTTGGGAACGAGTTATGGTGTTTCAGGGGGCTTGGGTTTCGCATTCCAACTCGGTAAACATGTGCAGCTTGCACCTGAAGTCTCATACCGTTATGGACTCAACTCAATTACATCCGCAGCTGATTGGAAGCAAAGCTGGGCAGCGGCCGGGTTGCACCTTCGGTATCGCTTCTTCGATAGCGAGGAACCGCCACCGCCCCCACCGCCGCCACCACCACCACCACCACCACCACCGCCTGTTCCGGTTGTGGAGTCCAAACCCGACCTACCACCTGCAACGATTGTTGCCATCAGCACGAATCCACTTGAGATTCGGGAGACGGTTGTCACGCAGACCTTCCCGTTACTGCCGTATGTATTCTTCGACAGTGCATCGGCAGCATTAAAGGGGAAGTACGTTTCTGATGCAGACCCATCGGCGTTTCGCGAAGAAGACCTTCCGCGTGAGACACTCCCCATCTATTACCGGATGTTGGATGTGCTTGGCAAACGTTTGTCTAGCAACCCATCAGCACGTCTGATCGTGACCGGCACCACGGATGGGCAAGAACGAGCTACGCTAGCTGAACGACGTTTGCTTGCGCGAGAAAGAGCGGAAAACGTTGTGAACCACATCAGTGCTCGATGGAATCTGCCGATATCACGATTTGACGTTCGCGTTTCCGACAAGCCGTCTCTCACGAGTAACGAAAAGTATGCTGAAGGGATAGAGGAGAATCGCAGAGTGGAACTCGATGCAACCGATGCCACTCTGCTTGCTCCGATTGTGCACAGTAAGTTCAAAGAGTTCGTGCCCGTACAACCCCATCAGGAGTTTCAAGTTCAGGTGCTCAATCCAGAGTCGGCTCGCAATTGGCAGCTCGATGTGCAGCACCGCCGCAAACCTGTGGCGATGAAGCAGGCCACGGGTGTTCCGCCTCAGCGTGTAACGTTCGACTTGAATCAGGAAATCACCGATCGTTTGGGGCCTGTTGTTGGTACTACCGACACACTGGTTGCTCAATTAACCGTTGGGACGCTTGATTCGCTTGCATCCGCATCAACCTCCTTTCCACTCGTGAAAACGGTGAGCAACTTCGAGGTGAGTAGGCTTTCTCTCATCGTGTTTGACTACGACCGTGCCGACATATCGGCTGCCAACAAGCAGATGATGCAGCGCGTTGTACAGGCTGCCGTTCGTGATGGCAGTCAGGCAACAATCGTTGGAAGCACGGATAAACTCGGCGAGCTCGATCATAACCAGGAGCTCTCCACGGCACGCGCGCGAGCAGTAGAAAGGGCGGCGCTTGCCATAGCCCCCTCACTGAACATCACACAGGTAGAAGGCATTGGGCCGTCAGTGTTACCGTACGATAACTCTTTGCCAGAAGGCCGGTTTTACTGTAGAACTGTTTCCTTGACCATCACGACACCTCTGAGGTAGTCATGAATAGACGAGCACTGTTTGCAAGTTTAGTTCGAGGCATGCGCAGAGACGATATGCCCGACACACCGATGATCCTCGAGGCGGGGGCAGAAACCTACACCCAGCCACTTTCATTCGAGGATGCACTCCACCTTTTGCGTAGAACAGGCTTCGGTCCGAGTTATGCGCAGGCCAAGGCACTCGTGGGACGTCAGGTCACCGATGTTGTTGATGAACTGCTAGGAGATGACAACGAACCCGACCCACCATCACCGGGGTCATGGACGGAATTGTGGACGGAAGACCCCATGGGTGCAGACCTGATGACACGGTTTGCCATTTGGCGCCAATGGGATAACAGTATGGCCGCCTTTGCCAAGTGGTGGATTGGGCGCATGGTTGCCGACGATACCATTGTTGAGAAAACAACTCTCTTCTGGTCCAACCATTGGGTTACGGAGTATGACTTTGATAACACGAACAGTGTACCGCAGATGCTGTACCGCCAGTATCTCACACTTCGTAGGCACAGGCTGGATGATCTTCGGAGATTATCTCTTGAGATGACGTTGGATTCCGCCATGCTTTTTTATCTGGGTGGCACGTTCAACACCGTAGGCAAACCCAACGAAAACTATGCTCGTGAACTGATGGAACTGTTCCTTACAGGTATTGGGTGGTATACCGAAGGTGATGTAAAGGAGGCAGCACGCGTTTTAACGGGCTGGCGCACACAACAATATTCGGATGCACCGGCACCTAACGACAAGTATGTGAGCTGGTTTGATGCTGCTGCTCACGACACCGGAGCCAAGCAGTTCATGGGTGTTACGATTCCTGCGCGTACGGAAGACACGAACACAGCGTATCAGGTTCGGGAAGAGGAAGTGTTACGCATCATAGAAATCCTGCACACGGCTCGAGCGGAAGCTGTGAGTCGGTTCATCGCTACGAAGGTGTATCGCTTTTACGTGTATAGCTCGTATGGCGAGATTGATCAGCAGTACATCACGGACATCGCGCAGAAGTTTCGGGATGCGAACTTCCGATTGCGAGAACTTTTCAAGGCCATCTTTACGAGCGCACATTTCTTCGATCCTGCACTACGCGGAGCGCAGATCAAAACGCCGATCGAATACGTAGCTGGCATGAACAGGCAACTCGGCGTTACCGTTACGAACCCACAAGAGTGGATAGCCAAGATGGATCAGCCCATGATGGATCCACCAACCGTAGCAGGATGGCCGGGATACCGTTCATGGATTAGTACCAACACCTATCCAGAGCGGCGCAACTACGCTCGGGAGCTCATCAAGCTGATTACGGATCAGGAGGCACTCAACTTTATCCGCCAGTTTGATGATCATGAAGATGCTCGCAAGCTGGTGAAGAATATCACCATCTTCCTGCTACCTGTTGCTATTTCGCAGGAACGGCTGGACTTCTATCTGTCTGCCTTGCTTCAAGGTGCGCCAGACTATGATTGGCCAACCATTCTCAACAATCCGGCATCGGCTGCATCACGATTGCGGAACCTGCTTACAACGATTTCAAAAGCACCCGACTTCCAACTCTGCTAACGAGGATATCATGAGACGACGCTCCTTCCTTGCTACGACAGCCGCTGCCTCGCTTGGAACGCAGATGCTTGGTGGTGTGCCCCTTCATGCCTATTCACCGGTTCGCCTGCTCGACACTCTTACCGAAGATGACGATCGAGTGCTGATCGTTATCCAGATGTTTGGCGGCAATGACGGTCTAAATACAATTATACCCGCCGAAGACCCTGAGTATTATTCCATCAGGCCAACCATTGCCGTGCCGCAGTCAGTGGCTAAGCAGGTGCTATCGCGCATCTACATGCACCCGGCACTTGATCCTGCCGGTACCTATAACCTGCGGCAGATGATGGAAGATGGCCGCCTTGCGGTAATCCAGAACATTGGTTATGAGAACCCGAACCTCTCACACTTTCGAAGCACAGACATTTGGCTGAGCGGCTTTAATAGCAGCGATCCAGATAAACGCCTCATCGACGGGTGGCTAGGCAGATTCTGGAGCAACAAGATTCAGGGATTCCCCGAAACGTTGCCCGATCATCCGACTGCCGTTCAGATAGGCGGCACGTTGTCTATGCTGCTTCAAAGCCAAAAGGGAGATGTGGGTATTGCGCTTACTGACCCCGAAGCATTCTTTGAACTTGGGCAGGGCCTGTCGCCCGACCTGGCACCACTGCCCGAAGACACGCGATATGGGCGAGAGTTCAACTTTGTGAGATTGGTAGCTGAACAAAGCGACAAGTATTCAAGCATCGTTAAGTCGGCCTTCGATGCTGGACGCAATACCCTTGAGTATGCTGACAATGGCTTCGTTCGCCAGATGCAGCTCGTTGCACGCCTTATTTCTGGAGGCCTTCGGTCGAAGGTCTTCCTTGTGTATCTAGGGGGCTTTGATACACATGTAAACCAACAGGACGACAAGTATGAAGGTCTCCATCCATTCCTTCTTGAATCGCTAAGTACAGGCATCGGCCAGTTCATGCAGGATGCCCTAGCGCAGGGATTCGCTGATAGAGTTGTTGGCATGACGGTGAGTGAGTTCGGGCGACGTCCGTATGAGAACGGTTCACGAGGAACAGACCACGGCGCTGCTTCGGTGCAGCTTGTGTGGGGCAATGGCGTGCGTGCTGGGGTATACGGCAACAATCCAAACCTCTCTGATCTGAACAGTAATGGCGACCTGAGGTACCAATGGGACTTCCGTCGGGTATATGCCGACGTGATGGAAACCTGGTTTGGTGGCACAGCCGAAGACACCGAGCTTGTACTCGAAGAGCGGTTGCTCCCTCTTGGCGTTTTACAGAAACCCACGAGTGTGTGGGATGCCTACCATGCGCGTGTGCCGCTCGACATCCACGTTTATCCGAATCCCATTTCAAACATTGCCACCTTGCAATGGCAGCAACCTGTTCCTGCAACGGTGAAGGTTGAGTTGTATGCAACCGACGGACGGTATGTAGAGACCGTTCATAACGGAAGGATTGATGCTGGAGTAACGCGACTCCCTGTTCGGCCCACCAACGGCGGTGCGTACATTTGCAACGTAATCGTTAATGGTGTGCCCAATCAGGTACCGATTCGCGTGCTGCAGTAATCCGGCACGCCCGACAAGGGGAGTGCGTGGCATCTAGACGAGACTTCATTCGGATGGTCATGCTGTCTTCGGGGGCAACCTATGCAGTTGCACTTGGAGGCTGCCAAAAACCATCGGAAGTACGCCTGCTAGGATCTCCACGCCGAAGCATTGCAACGCCGCAGTTTCTTCTGGCACACGCTTACTTGCGAGACCGCCAGCCCCTTCCCAGCCCGTCACATACAATCAAAAAATCGGTGGTTGTTATTGGTAGTGGCATGAGTGGATTGAGTGCAGCCGTTACGCTCGAAGAGGCCGGTGTAGATGTGGTTGTTGTGGAAAGTGAACGCCGCGGTGGTGGCGCAGCCGTAAGTGAGGTACTGGGAGGGGGCTTGGCCCCGCTTGGCAGCGTGTACTTTGTTGATCGCACTCCAGAGTTGGACAGGCTAATCAGGCGCGGAGCTGTGGAGCCGGTGCCATGTCCACCTGACGGATATGATTTTGGCACTGGTGAAGTGGTGCAGGACCTTTGGACGGATGCTACCCTGAATCGCGTGCTGGTTAGCGAATCCGAACGTGATGGAATGAAACGCTTCCGGGACTTTGTGCTTGGTCTGGGAGACAACCTGCCGGCATATCCTTTACCCAATGATGTGCCACCAGATCAACAATGGATGGATACATCTGCAGAAGAATGGGTGAAGACATTTCGGTCGCAAACATTGCTCACCGTGTTGAATGCGTACAGCCGTTCTTCGATGGGAGCATTGCTTGCACGCACAAATGTGTACTGCCTGCTGAACTTTTATAGCGGTGAATTCGGCGAAAGCTTTGATGGTGGTCGGTATACATTCCCGCACGGCCCCGGTGCGCTAACACAAAAGGTGAGCGCATCACTCAAGAACCTGCATGCATCAACCCTTGCAGTGCGCGTTGCAAACGTGAAGAGTGGTGTGGAGGTTGACTGCGTTGATGAACGTGGCAGAGTGGTGCGCTACCAAGCCAGCCATGCGCTGATTGCTGCTCCCAAGTTCCAAATGCCTGCACTGGTACCTGAAATGCCGAGTGTACAAATGGGCGCATGCAAAGAACTCTCGTACGCTCCGTACATGACGTTGCATATCGTGAGCGACGTTCCACTTGTCCAATCAAACATCTACGACACGTGGAATCTTACCAGCGAGTTTGAAACAGACGTCGTGAACCCATGTAGCGTGCCGGGCACGAGTTTCCGCAAAAGTGTGGCATCACTCTTCTTGCCAATGGATCGGTTTGCTCGAGGTCAGCTCCAGGATCCTGATCTCTTTGCACGCCGTGCTGCCGATGTTGCAGACCGTTTTCTTCTGTCGAGATCACAGGAGCAGGCTAACTCAGTTCGAGAGATTTATGCATGGGGATGGGGGCATGGACTGGTTGTTCCTACTCCTGGATCACATATGGGGATTGCGCAGGTGGCACGAACACGTATCGGCAACATCCACTTTGCCAATGCCGACAATGACGCAGCACCTGCAATAGAAAATGCTGTCTTCCACGGCGCTTCCGTAGCACAACAGTTGATGGAACCCAATGCCGGTTGAGGTGTAGAATAGCCCATGGCGTTCTACAAAATCAACCGGAGGAATTCATGTTGTACCGACTGTTAGGACTGCTTAGTCTTAGCGTCCTTGTCTCTGCCTGCGGACCACTGTTCGATCCTCAAGTGGTTCCCTCTTCCACTACCGTAGAGTTTACAACAACGTTGGAATCCAGCACCATCGTACAGGCTACCGGCGATGATGGTGGCTTTGATGCATCCAACGGCATTGATAGCATACGCATTGATAGCGTGCGAATTCTGGTTTCTGAAATCAAGATGCACAAGTCATGGTGGAATTCTGACGGCGATCATGATGAAGACGGAGATGATGACGGAGATGATGACGGAGATGATGACGGAGATGATGACGGAGATGATGACGGAGACGATGACGGAGACGATGACGGAGACGATGACGGAGATGACGACAAGGTCAGCGATAGCAAGAGCAAGGGCTATTGCGTAGTCAAGTCAGGGCCAGCGGTTATCACATTCTCACGGTCCGGACGAAATGTTGTCTTTGCGTCGGCAGTACCA
>CAZUGQ010000003.1:62594-154829 GCA_964620125.1 uncultured Hyphomicrobiales bacterium | reverse complement strand
CAGTTTGTAAAGGTACTGACTATCTCGAGTGTCTATTTTCGTCAGACCACATCACGCTTTGGCTACAACCGGAGAGGAGTTGCCAGCACGAGCGGCGGCGAGGAGGTGGAAAGGCGAGCCAGGTATTGCCCTAGCTCCGTCGTGACTGATGGTTCAAGGGCTTCTGCCACCATGTAGGGCAGAACACCGCACGCTGCCTGATTGATCAAACCAAGCAATTCCTGGCCTGCCGAGCGACGTCCGCCATCAGGAACCACAATCTGATGCACGTGCATGAGATCTCGGCAGCAGGATACTTCTTCCTGCTCAGGCTCACAGCAGGTATCTTCCTGTTCACAACACGAGGATGATGGTTCCGAAGCAGCGGAATCACATTCCATATGGCTTACATCTGCCATACACAAATGGGCAAGATGTGGTATCCCGGTTGATGCAAGCACTACCAGGAATCCCAATATCAGGGTGATGACCGGTCTGATCTGGAACATTTTCACAAAATTACCGCCAACATGACAGAATACGCGCAATCCATACTTGTAACCCAACAATTTTCCATGCTTTTTTGAACAAGTACTGAGTTGGTTAAGACTACCATCTGGCGGAGGGAGGATTGTTATGTCCGAAATCGTCAAGCTCTATTCGAACGGAGAAGTCACCATCGAGTGGCGTCCAGAATTGTGTCAGCACAGCGCAAACTGTTTCCGATCTCTGCCAAACGTCTTCAATCCGCGTGTACGCCCGTGGATCCAGCCAGAAAACGCCTCAACTGCCGACCTGTTACCGGTTGTACGAAGATGCCCAAGCGGAGCACTGAAGATCCAGAACGACGAAGTGCGTCCCCCCGCCCCGGTGAGCAGCGTCCCCAATACAGAAGTGGTTGTGGAAACTGGAAATGAACTGCCCGTTGTGATCGAAGTT
This sequence comes from uncultured Hyphomicrobiales bacterium, assembly GCA_964620125.1. Taxonomy (GTDB): domain Bacteria; phylum Bacteroidota; class Ignavibacteria; order Kapaibacteriales; family Kapaibacteriaceae; genus OLB6. The sequence goes on along the minus strand of CAZUGQ010000003.1, from coordinate 153,911 downwards.
GAACCTGGTGGACCGTACAAGGTGCATGGCAAGGTGCTTGTTCGAAATGACGATGGTACCGAAGAAATCAAGGATACCTTGATAGAACTGTGCCGCTGCGGTAAGAGTAGAACCAAACCCTACTGCGACTACACTCATGAAAATCATCCAGGGTGGGACGAAGAGTAGCTAACAGTTCATCGTTTCGCAACATTTGGCAGCGCAACAAGTCTTCTGTTCACAAAAGGTTGGCTTCAACTATCTTTGCACGGCATGGTTCGTCCCCTAACATGTATTCTTCTCGTCCTCGCAGCCACTACAACCTTCGCCGTTGATAGTGCGGTGGAGTACCTGCGAGCACGAAGTACTGGTTCGGCAGTCGTCATTGAATGGCGCTCCGGCACGGAAAACAATGTTGCCAAGTACGAAGTTGAGCGCGCCGGACAGGATGGCATCTTCCGATACGTAGCTACGGTCGAGGCAAAGGGGAACAACCAGACGTATGAGTACACCGACAATGAAGCCTTCAATAAACCTGATGGCAACAAGGTTGCAGCAAGTTATTTCACCTATCGTTTGCGGCTCGTGCGAACTGACAGGACGGCCGACTACAGCGTAACGGCCGGTGTTTCCCATAGCGTTAGCAGCATCAAACGCACCTGGGGCATGATTAAAGAGATGTTCCGATAATCGGGGTGCTCCCCGTGTTTCGGGTTTATATCGTTTGCCTCGCGCTTAGCTTAGCCCCCTACACTTCACTTCTGGCTTCCGACGCCCATCTAGGCGCGCGCTGTGGCTTGTTCGATGCCGCCGGTGTGCAACGACTGGCAGAGATCCGCCACGGACTAGCTAGTGAGGAGAGGCCTCAGTTAACGGAGTTTGCAGACAGTCCCGACAGGCGCTTCCGTATTCACTTTACGCGTTCCGGCCCCGATGCCGTTCCACTCGAAGATTCCAATAACAATGGACTGCCAGACTTCGTTGAGGCCGGACTTGACGCACTTACCACGGCATGGCGAACGTTTGCCGATACCATGGGCTATCGGGTGCCCCCAAGAGATGGGCTGGTAGGGGGCTCTGATGCTGTGGACGTTTATCTGCACGATTTAAGCCAGGCGGGTGAGCAAGGCCTAGGCTGGTATGGCCGCACAGTGCCTGAAACGCGGATCAGTGCCATGACCCCCGAGCGTTTCACGGCTTGGATGGAGATGGACAACGATTTTTCTGCTGACGACCGCAATCGAAATGGTAATCCTGTGTTTGCAACCACTGGTATCGATGGTTTGCGGGTAACGTGCAGTCACGAACTGCATCATGTATTCCAGATTGGCTCCTACGGAGTAACCGATGTGCAGAGGATGGTGTATGAGCTCACATCAACCTGGATGGAGATTCGCACTCTTCCTAATGTTCCTGACTGGGTAACCTATAGCAAACGATTGTTCGAAACACCCGCGGCTTGGCCAATGAGCGAAACGTCCAGCTCGGCTGGGTATGTATGGGGGTTCTTTGGCAACATCCTTCACCAGAACGGCAATGATGCCATTCTTCGAACAGCGTGGGAGAACATAGCCTTGGGTGAACTTCCGTTCCCCGCCTTGGCTCGAGCCTGTGAAGCCTTTGGAGCTCCACTTGGGCAACGATTGGCCAGCAGCCTGGACTTTTTTTACCGCACAGGGTCACGGAGTCTGCCCAATGATGTGCTACCGCACACAGCACTGCTACCAGAAGTATTCCTATCTGCCGATAGTAAAGCCATACCCCCAAGCATTCAATTCACTGGCGAGTTACGAGCCATGGAGGTGCGTGCCTTTCGCTGCGCCCTGCCATCGGCTGCGGGGGGGGAAGATATGAGCACGGCAATTGTCATCACCTGGCCAGATACAGATGCCTTCATCCGAGCGGATGCACTCGAAAGAAAGATGTTCACTGTATCAGTACTCCAGAACCCGCTGACCACTGATGTATTGCTTGCTGGAACCACGTGGGGAATCCGGGTAGAGCCCCCATCCATTGCAGCGTGGATTGACGGCTCCGTTACGCAACGCATTCCATCCCCCTATCCCCACCCAGTTGTTCTAAGCGCATCAAGAAACGTATTTGTACCGGTGGAGGGTGCCAAACCGGGAGACGTGGTCGACGTGGAGGTTCTCACAATGAACTTTGTGGGTGTTGATAAGCAGTCAGTAACCGTTTCGCTGGACAATGACCGAATTGTGGCACTTCTGGAACTTGCACCAACCGTGAGTCCGGGAACGTACCTTGTTCGGTGCACGAGCAACGGCGTGCCTACGCTGCACAAGGTGGTGGTGCGCAGATGACGGAGCTTGTGGCCAAGGGGGTTGCTAAGTCGTATGGTAATCGAACGATTTTCAGCAACCTTAACGTAACCGTACACGGCGGTGAATGCCTAGGCCTCGTGGGGCCGAACGGTTCCGGGAAGAGTACGCTTTTAAAAGTACTAGGCAGGTTGATACAGCCAGATGCTGGGTCTGTTCATTTAACGGTTGATAGGGTGATTGTTGCGGAACCACTGTCCACCACCGGCCTGGTGGCCCCATGGTACAGTCTTTACGATGAGTTCACCCCCTTGGAACTCCTAGCCCTTCAGGCGCACTTGCACGGAGAGAACCAGTTACCCACCGAGGCACTGCAAACTCTGGATCGACTTGGCATTGCAAACCGATCTCGCGATGTTGTTCGATCTCTAAGCAGTGGTTTGCGCCAACGAGTGATGCTTGCCCTGGCCACTCATCGGAGGCCTCGTTTGCTCTTGCTTGACGAGCCATCTACCACCCTTGATGAGGCTGGCAAGAGTTTGGTTCGGGCAGAAATAACACGACACCGCCAACATGGCGGTGTCGTGATTCTTGCTACCAACGATAGTGAGGAACGAACGTGGTGCAGTTCCCTTATCGAAATGAGCGCCTAGTGTGAGTTGTAGCTGAACGCAGGGCTGTAAAGGACAGTATAGACGTTTGACCTCGCCCTGGCTACCAAACCTTACTTGGGTTGCTGGTACACTGGACTTTCGTTCTCCTTAACGAAGCCGTACGCTCTAATCTCTACCGTGGGATGTTCGGGATGGCTTGTCTTGCACTGTGCCAGCCCAGAATATTGGCCCTTCATGGAAGGTACAAGTGTTGCAGTAAGATCGAAGGACTCACCGGGCTTCAGCGTAACCTTACCACTCTTGCTTAACACCAGGCCATTGTCTGCCTTAAAGTCGCTAAAGGTTACCTCCTGATCGGAGTTGTTCGAGATGGTAACGGTAGCGTTGCTTTTTTGCCCAATCTCCAGGTTTTGGAAAGAGAAGTAGATACTAGGCGAGAGCGCGATGGCACGCTGAATGTCGGCTTTCAAAAACAGGTAGGCAACCTTTTCGGTTGTATCAAGGTTGGCAGGGACGGCTTGACCGGACTTGCGTGCTGCTTCCCGTGCCTCATACGCGGCTAGGTCCATCCACCGGATGGTGATGCTCTTCGTGATTGGTCCGTTCTGGGATGGGCTTACGTTCAGCTTCACGCCCATCGTGCTCACATCACCGGGCTGGACTTCCATTTTATCCGGGTCGGTCTTAGTGCATCCACATCCTGGCTTGATTTCCACCAACTTCATGCCGGCCGTACCAGCATTTTTCATTTTGATGGTTGCTTCCAGGTGGCCCTCTGTCGGCGGCTTGGTTTTACCCCAATCATACGTGTCACCGCCAATAATCTCCAGCTTGCTCTGGGTCGCTGGGGTTTGTGCTGGCGTGGTAGTAGTCTGCGCATATCCCACGACAGCGGCAAATGCAAGCACAGAGAGCATCAGGAATCCTGAACGCATGTTTCCTCCACTATTCTGAAATTGTAAAAAATGTTCTGTTGGAGATTGAACGTGCGGTGTGACGCACAACACCCTTCGAAATTACGAAGGGCCATCGTAGGTGTGCTCGCAACACGATAAGTTTCACGGCAAACCTTTCAGAGTCCCCTGGAAATTCTTACGCCAAAACCCAAGGCCAGGTAACTCCAATCCTGTTGTGAGCTAAGGCTTGTAAGGGGCTTCGATACCAGTATTGATGGTGATAACACAAGCCCTGTACTCAATGGAACATCATACTGCAGCGAGAGTGCGGGCTCAAGCACAAACAGAGCACTCTGGTCAAAGTCGGCAGTGGCCGAAACACGCTCATTGCTCTGTGAATCCTGGAAGAAAGCGTCTTCGGGTTGAATAATTCTTTCGATAACCTGAGCTTGCGATGTGATGCGAATGTGGCCCCGGAGTCCAACACCGACTGAAAGAGCCGAAGTGAACAATCGCAAACGGGAGTTTGCTTCGATGCTTGCGTAGGTTACGCTGGTTGCCAGTTCCCACTCGGTGATCATCAATTCAACAGTATTGCCGTCGATCACGGGCAAGGTGTCGCCTGGAGCTGTGAGAACTGCAGACTGAAGTTGAACACCCAATCCAGCACCAACAGCCAGGTTGGCATTCAACCATTGCTCACCAGTAACTACAATGCGGAGTGGAACGCCTGTTCCATCCTTGAATGTGCAGCACGGAAGCAAGTCTTCTACATACAGCACACTCGCCGAATGGAATGCATAGCTGCCACTTACTTCGATGCCAACAAATCGAGTTGGCATGAACATCGGAAATCGAGGGCTAAACTCCCACGCATACCCCTGCCCCTTACCATCAGCGGCAATAGCCAGAAGCAAGCACAGAATGGCGAGCGTTTTCATTGATGCACAATCACCCGCTCACGCCATAGCCCACCACTACGAGCCACGAGTACATACAAACCCACAGGGAGGGCCTGCAGGTCAATTCGAGTGTGCGGTCTACCTTCGAACGTAGAAAGTAACGTTCCATAGGTATCGTAGAGTGCAAGCTGCACCGCCTGCCCCGTTGAACTCTCTACGGTAACATGCACCTCGTTACCTGCAGGGAGTGGAGCAATGCTCATGTTTAGTGTGCCGTTGGTTGCCGTCTTGAATGGGAGTCCGCAAACACTATCTGCTGCGAATGTTCCATTCACCGTAGTAACGCGTAAAATGGAGGCGCAGCCCGCATTTCCGAACTGCGTGGTAGAACTGTTAAGCGCCAACTCCGTGGCAGCATTGGTGCCGAGGTAGGTATCAAACACCACGATGACGAAGGTATCGCGTTCCGCAAACGATCCGTTGGCTTCGAACTCCAGCTTGAGCACGCCACGAGGATTCTCGGCGCTGTTCAGAACGGTTGCACCTTCCGTGCTCGTGCCTCCGGTGATCAATCCTCGATACCGTAACTGCGATGGATCAAAGCTCAACGTGAGTTTCGACGTCTGGGCTAACATGACTCTGTCAGCATCCACATGTATCGGCAGTGCTAACGTGGAACCAGGCCGAAGTGCCTGTGAGGGAACGGATACCGTGATTGTGTCCGCACCAATAGCCGAGCCTGCGAGTGGTATGTGAACTGGTGGACCAAACGCGTTGGTGTACAGAACAAGAAACGCCGAAAGCTGTTCGATCTGTGCCGGTTGATACCGCACGATGAGTGTTTGCGAGCCATCAACCTCAATCGCCGGAATAGGCTCGGGCGGGTTCACGGTTATGGCCGACGTTGGAGGATGAACACGCACACTGTCAATTCGCAGAAGGATGTTTCCAACGTTACGAACCACAACGGTACGCTCCACGGCAGAGGAACATGCAGGCAACAGAACAACAGGACCAAAGTCAACGGATGTTGGCAGCACAGCCATCTGCGGTTTCCGTGCAAAGCCACGGAAGGTGAATACTCGCTGGTGTGCACCGTCGGGAACACCTTTCACCTGCCTCGACATCAGATCGGTTTCGATCACATACTGGATGATGTGAGGACCGCCATTTACTGGAGCAAATCGCACCAACAGGGTGTCCCACGCATTCGTTAGCAGATCTGAACCACCAGATTGCAAAGAACGCTCGATCTGATAGGCCAGAGTATCTCCCACTGTCCCAACTTCGCGTTCACTGGTATATCGAACGTTGATGTTTCCTGTATTTCGGACAATGATTCTGGCAAGCTTGCCGCCGCTGCCATCAGCATCAACATCACCAAAATCTATCGTGTCGCCCCGTACCACAACCGATGGCGGAACGGCATTGGCGCTGTCTACAGCGATCTGCTGCAACACACCAGTACCGGAAACGCGGAGTGTAACGGAATCGGTCTCACTGCCAGGGTTCGGACGGTACACAACATGGAAGTGTGCAGAGTCTTTACCCATGTTGTGGGGTTTGTATTCAACGTTCCACAGCAACGATGTTCGTGGTGCGAAGACGGCGTCTCGCAGCGTATCTATCAAGATTTCTGCATCACCCGACACACTGGTTTTGAAATCTAGAACCTGTCGTTCCACCGGTATGGCGAGTGAACTAGCATTTGTAACAGCGTATGGTTCTTGTGGTGGCTTTGGCTGAGGGTTGACGTACACGCTGTCGAATCGAATGAGAGGTGTGGTGGTGGCAAGTGCATATCGTGTTTTAAGGGCGCGTAGCAGAAACCGCCGAAAGATGGCAGGACCCAACGAATCCGTCATCTTCACCACTCTAATCTCCAGGAGTGCTGTTGCCACGCTATCGGGAGGATGTCCCGGACTTCCTGTCCACGCCTGGTATTCAACCTCGAAGCTTCCAGTATCACCTGGTTGTACGATATATGGCAGACTACCTACGCGCTCGAACTCATCCTTCATCTGGTGTGGTGGTGGCAATGCCGGAGTGTTCACGATTGCATAGTAAGGCTCTGCCTGACTGTTCGTGGGCAGGATACCAACAGGCACAACATCGTGGTTGATCACATGAAACGGCAATCGAACAGGGAACCCTTCTAGCGTTACCCCAAAATCCATCACCGTGTCTGCCCTATTGGTTGGCAACCAGAATACTTCCACGTTAGGCTGCGCATGGAGTAGCCCGGCACATAACGTTGACAGGATTATAAGCAGGAGTGGGAAAGCCCCCTGCCGAACTACCATGTGGAGACCAGGTTCACAACAAGCATTGGTAGTATACCCAAGCCAATGCTGGCAATGGTGCATACGGCGATAGCCACACCAGCCAGGCCAGCCGGTGCTGGAGAGACTTCCACCTGACTCTCCTGGAAGTACATTTTCACGATGAGGCCCAGGTAGAACCATACAGAGATCACCGACGAAACAACAGCAACGATCGTTAGCCATGTGAAGCCGCTTTCCACGGCTGATAGAAACAGAAGATACTTTCCGAAGAATCCGGCAAAGGGAGGTATGCCCGCAAGCGAAAACATGAACACAGCCATAACCGCCGCCAAGGCCGGGTGGCGTTTCGACAGTCCAGCATACCAGGAGAGTTCCAGCGAATCCGCTTCTTCCTTCTCTAGCAAACCGACTACGACAAAGGCACCAAGCTGCATGAAGGTGTATGCCGTGAGGTAGAAGATGACTGCCTCCTGGCCATGCGCAGTGCCTGCAACAACACCCATGAGCAGATATCCTGCATGTGCCACGGACGAGTAGGCCAGCATGCGCTTGATGTTTGTCTGTGCAACGGCCGTGATGTTACCAACAAGCATGGTGATGGCCGAGATCACAGCCAACATTGTTTGCAGTCCTGGCGTAAGAGGTGCCGTCTGCACCATGGGCATGAGTACGGTAAACACAGGCACGATTGCCGCAAACGCAGCTGCTTTGCCGGCCGTGCTCATGAATGACGTAACCACTGTAGGTGCGCCTTCATATACGTCTGGTGCCCACTGATGAAATGGGAAGGCAGCAATTTTAAAGGACAGGCCGACCGCCAAAAGCACTGCCCCAATGGCAAGGAGTGCTGGGTATGCGCTCGTGCCCGACGCAACAACACCTAGGATACGATCATAGTCGAATGATCCCGTTGCTCCATACAACAGGGCCATTCCATACGCCAGGAAACCGCTGGCAAACGCGCCCAGCAGAAAGTATTTCATCGCGCTCTCCACGCTTCGCGATCGGTGGCGTAGGAATCCCGCCATGATGTAGAAGCTGATGGACATTAGTTCCACGCCAACAAACAGCACAAGTAGGTTGCGTGCATGTGCCATGAGCATCATACCAGCCACGCTGCTTACAAGCATGGTGTAGAACTCATCATACCCGCTGTGCCACCGTTCGAGATAGTCTCGTGCGGCAAGCATGGCAAGGATGCCGGCAGTACAGAACAGCAGGTCGAAATATGCCGCCGTACCACCAAGCGTAATCATGTTGTGAAAGGTTGCTCCGCGATGCCACATGGTGGCGATTGCCAGAACGCCTGTAGCGGTAAGTGTTGCCAGATAGTATCCGTATACAAGCTTCGAATCACCCTTCACAAAAGCTTGGATAACGATACCAATGGCTCCCAAGGCAAGCCAGATCACAACGAGCGGCAGGGCGCCAAAAAAGTCTATCTGCATATCAGCGGATGTTGTGTGCAGTGCTTCCAAACCTGATGTGCTCCACTGTGGAGACCACCTTACGTATGCTTTGTTCGGACAAATCCATAAACGTTCGCGGTGCCACGCCAATCCAGATCATCATAATCGTGAGAGGCACCAGCTGCCAATACTCAAGCTTGTTCAGATCTCTTAGATGATGGTTTGCGGGATTCTCATTCTTGCCGAACATCACTCGTTGGAACATCCAGAGCAGATACACAGCAGCGAAAATCACGCCGCTCGCGCTCACGATGGCATAGGTCCAGTTGTTCAGGAAGGGGCTCTGGAAGGCTCCAAGCAACGTGAGGTACTCGCCAACGAATCCATTCAGGCCGGGTAAACCAACTGATGCGAACATTGCAATCGCAAACAGTACGGCAAACCGAGGCATCACGTTGGTAACGCCACCGTAGTCGGCTATCTCGCGAGTATGGCGCCTTTCATACAACACTCCAACACAAAGGAACAGTGCGCCTGTACTGAGTCCGTGGTTTACCATCTGAATCACAGCCCCTTGCACACCTTCAACAGTGAGTGAGAAGATGCCAAGGACAACAAAACCCATGTGGCTCACCGAGGAGTAGGCAACGAGCTTCTTCACGTCGGTTTGCACCATGGCAACCAGTGCGCCATAGATAATTCCAATCACGGCAAGGACGCAGATAGGCCCTGCAAGTTCAGCCGATGCCTGAGGAAACAACTCAAGATTGAAACGGATCAAGCCGTACGTTCCCATTTTGAGCAGTACAGAGGCAAGCACTACGGATCCCGCCGTTGGTGCCTGAACGTGTGCATCAGGCAGCCATGTGTGAAATGGGAAGAGCGGTACCTTGATACAAAAGCTCAAAGCAAAGGCCAGAAACAACCAAAGCTGGATAGACATTGGGATTGCAGGCCCAACCATTCGCAGCTTCATGAGATCGGCTGTAAAACCCAAACCCTGTGCTTCGGCAGCAAATCCTAGCCACAAAATGGCCACAAGCATCAGCAGAGAACCTACGAGGGTGTACAGGAAAAACTTGATGGCAGCGTACACCTTGTCTTTCCCGCCCCAGATACCAATGATGAATACCATCGGTATCAGGATCAGCTCCCAGAACACATAGAATAGAAATGTGTCGAGAGCAATGAACACTCCGGTCATCCCGAACTGCAGAAGTAGCATCAAGGCATGATATTCCTTAACGCGATGGGTGATGCTTTGCCAGCTTGCCAGCAGGGCAATCGGCATGATGAGGGTGGTAAGAAGCACAAGGAGCAAACTGGTGCCATCGATCCCAATTCGAAAACCGGCATCCAGTTGCGTGATCCATGGCATGTTTACCATGAACTGCATGGCTGATGATCCAAGATCAAACTCGGGTAGGAGAAACAGCGAAGCGATGAACGTACCGATAGCACTGACCAGTGCAGTAATGCGGATGGCACGCTCCTGATCCTTCTCCGTTAATACCACCGCTGCCGCACCCACCAGTGGTGCGAACAACGTACACAACAGTGCTACAACGCCCATACGCGAGTGTTTTCCATGCTGAAGAAGGTACCTCGAAAAGCGGCGCAATATAGTAAGCTTTCCTTGCCCATGCCGGCATGAGTTGGGGGTGTATACCTCCGTAAATTGCTCTTGCAACTTAGCAACGTGTTTTTCGATGATAGAACTCAATCAACCCTCGGACTATAGTGCCGTCTTGGCCACCGTTCGCCGTGACCTGATCACCAACCCATCATCGGAGCGAATCCGAAACGCTCGTGAACTGGCCGCATCGGCTGCCGAGTCATGTAGTGATGTTGAACTGAAAACCGAGTTCTACTGCGTTCTTGCTCTGCACTTTCACAACTACGCCGAATTCGACAGTAGCTACGAATGGCTTAATAAAGCCCGAGCCTGCGCAGGAGACAATTATTCAGCTCAAGCGTGGATTGCATATACACACGCTGCAATTCTTATGCGGCAACGCCGCCTGCGGGAGGCTCTCACGGTACTTGAGCCGTATGAGAAGGTAGGTGAGGTAAACAACAAATTGGTTGCTGCTCGTTTGCAGACGCTGCGAGCAGGCATATTGGACTCACTCGGCGAAACGGACAGGGCCGACCAGAGCTATCAGGCAGCACTTGAGTTACGCGAGGCCATTGGCGATCCCCTTGGCCTTGCTACGGTGTATTATAATTACGCTGAGTTCTGTATGCGCCGTGACGATGATGCGCGTGCACTGGAATATTTCAGTAAGTGCTACAATATCGAACGTGATTATCGAAACATGAGTGGATTGGCACAATCTGCATCCCACCTGGCTCAACTGCATGCTCGGCGTGGAAACAGAGACGAGGCACTTCGATACTTCGAGGAAAGCACTGCAGCTGCAATAGAATCGGCAGTACAAATGGTCATTGCTATAGTAAAGAGCAATGCTGCCTCGATCTTTGAATCACTGGGCGACAAAACGGCTCAAATCAGTTCCTTGCTCGATGCAAAAACCTACCTTGAGCGCTATCCATTTGAAAGCATTCGCAGTAAGGTTCTGGGAAACCTCGGGCAGATGTATGTGAGTCAACAGGAGTACGAAAAGGCAGAGCCACTGTTGAATGAAGCCCTATCAATCAGTGAAATGGAAGGGGATAGGTATGCCTGTGGGCATTGGCTTCTGGTACTCGGTAGAATGTACAACGATCAAGGGAAATACAAGGAGGCCATTTCAGTACTTACGAAGGCGCGCGATTACCTGGCTGCCGTGCAAGCACATGTTGACACGTTACGTGCGTTTTCTGAACTCGCCCGAGCGCAAGCAGGCGTTGGCGCTACACGTGAAGCATATGAGCTGATGTCTGCATGGGCATCGGCTTACACACAACAGCATGCAGACAGCATGGAAACACGCATGCGTCGGTTACAGGCGGCACGTGAAAAGGACAGAAAAGAAAAGGAAGATGAAATACAACGCCTGAGAAATGTGGAACTGGTTGCGGCCAACGAAAAGCTCACTCGCATGAACAAGGAGCTTTCGGAATTGGCAACTGAGAAAGATGAGTTCATGGCAATCGCTGCTCACGACCTACGCAATCCACTGGCCGACATGCGCACCATGCTGCAAAGCATCATCGCACACTATGATGTTCTTGGACGCGACGATGTGTTGGATGTTTGCAAAGAACTCCTATCAGCTGTAACGCGAATGATCGCCACGGTGCATGCCTTTCTTGAAGTAAGCCGCACGGATAGGAGAAGCAATGGTTTAAGTCTGGACAAACTGGATATCGTGCACATGGCGCATCGTGCCGTTGAGCGCTATGAAGCTAGAGCCTACTCAAAGAAGATTAACATCCTTGTAAAAAGTACCGGCGAGGCGTGGGCTTACGCCGACCACTCAATCGTTGATGCTGTTTTGGATAATCTGATATCGAATGCCATTAAGTATAGTCCACGCGACAGCACCATCACAATCACGGTGTTCACGGAGAACAAGGAAGTTGCCGTTCATGTGCAAGATGCGGGTCCGGGAGTACCTGCTGCTGAGCGCGCAAAACTCTTCACCAAGTATGCTCGCTTGAGTGCTCGCCCAACAGGGGGTGAGGACAGTATTGGGCTTGGACTGTACCTAGTAAAACGCATGGCGCAACGCATGAATGCAACCATTGAGTATGTGGATCATGATGGACCTGGCGCAATCTTCGCCTTGAAAATGCCATCGGCATAACAACCCAAGCTTAAAACAGCAAACCCCGGTTGCCCGGGGCTCACTGTGACCTCAATTCGCACAACCACTGGTGGCTCCCCTGCCGCAGGGCCCCGGTCCGAAAACCGGGGCTCGTTGGCTGACCTCAATTCGCACGAGTGGTAAAAGGAGTGCGATTTTCTACAAGCCCGCTCGCCACAAAAAGCCTAGACGGGCACTGATGCTATTCCATGCACTTGGCTCGAACACCGCCGGTGTTGCTCCCTGAATAACCAGATAAGGCGTTACCAACTGTTCTCGATATCCAAACATACCAGCCAAAAAGTCGTGGCCAATTCCGACTTGCAATCCCAACCGCGGACTGTACTCTACCTGGGTTTGCCATTTAATGCTTGTTTGCGGAGCTCCGGGAAGGTTGCTTGGTGGCTCGCCTTCCCAAATCTCGTGTTGCCATACATAGGTTTCCTGCGTCGATAGTGGAACATCTGCAGTAATACCCGCCATGGCAAACAATCCGGTTACTCCAATCTGGGCTTTCACTGAGAACGAGGTTGCTAGATACAACACTTGCGACTGAGCTTCAAATACCGCGTTGTACGCAAAGATATCAGATGCTATTGGCACCTCAGTTTGTGCAGTTGCCCAGCGCCACTCAGCATTCGTTGTTAACAGGAAACCCAACTGGGAAAAAATCGGCCGAAACTCCACCACTGGCCCGAATCCGGCCCCATAGCCATACCCACCGGATGGCTGAACGGTGAAGGACGGGCTATTTGGTGCGGTACCTCCCAGGATGTCAACAGTCAGGGTACCATAATTCATCGCGTAGTACGCACTGCCTCCGATGCCAAGCCACCATTCATGCTTTCGCACGAGCGTATCAAGAGGATACTGCAGGCCTTCATCCGTCCCAGTCTGACTTATCTGTCCACTTGCTGTGAAGGCACTGCACATGATGATCAGTCCGATGGTAAACAGAGGTCTCATCGTAGAAGCTGCGCCTTGATGATCACTCGACTACCCTCCGCCACACTTTCATCATCAACTGGTGTACCTACCAGTAGGATGTTGTACAGCCCTTGCGATGCTATGTCGGGAGCATTGAATTTCAACTCATATCCTATTCCAAGCGGATACTCCATGTTTTCCGCTGGTTGCCCCTTCTCATTCTCCAGGTATCCGATCAGGCGTCCACCAAGATCAAACACTTTTGCATCGAGTCGTAACCGATCATCGGCATTGAACCGAATGGTGGTTACGTCCTTGAACGGATTCTCAAGTATGCGAGCGTTGGAGATGATCGCATTGGGAATTCGAAGAAAAATCGTGTCAATCACTTCATTTGAGTCACCGTAAAATGGCAACCGTTTGCCAATCAGGCGATAGGCATAAATCTCACGTCTGAATTCTACTTCGTCGAACAAACTGTCATGCACTTGTGGCTCGAGGCACAAACAGCTTAACAAGCGGGGTTCATTGAGATAGGTTAACTGCGGTCTGCCCTGAAAGTCCAGAACGTCAGGTTGTGTCCGATCAACTAAGGCACGTTCGATGATGAAACCTTCATAGCAGTGTTCGTCCGTAACGTCGAAGCCAAGCATTACTCTCAGATCACCAACGTAGGATCCATAGAAGTTAAAAATGGCTCCACAGGTGTCCGGTGGGGGTGGCAGCTCATCAAATGCCATGACGAGTGGTGGGTTGTCGTGCTTGTTAAACCAGACGTTCCGGTCGAAGCCCGTACCCGTTACGCTGTCATGGTCAATCTTGAACGCCGTTGCCTGATAGTAGTCAAGGGGCTGAGCCATGCGCAGCTGTTCAGGCACATACGAGCCGTCATTGCTCTCGATGATGAATCGGCCAACTCGAGCGGAATCGAGCGTACTGGTCATATCGTGAGCATTCTGCACACTGTCCGGACCTAGCACGTGCACCACAAGGTCACCATTCACCATGCCATAGTCAACATAGTACCCATCCATTGATGGCGCGTTGTATGGAACAAGGTTTAGATCGCTGCTATCAGGAACAAATGTGATCTGATGAACTGCAGGATTGAATCCGCCGGTTGGATCAAGGTCAACGCTTTCAAGCCGTATGGTCGTATTAGCCAGATACGTCCACCGCGAACTCTCTCGCCTGATGGTAAGGTCGAAGGTAAATCGCCCGTATGCTGGATCCAACATCGGCCGCACGACGATACGGCCGTCTACCTGAGCACGAACAAGTCCGGCAAGGAACACCAAGCAACCCAGAGCTGTTAAAACACGCTGTGTTCTATAAGGCCGGTAATTATCTCGGGGCCACACTGCTGCGCTCCCGATTGTTCCATGTTACGTTCACATCCCGTGTAGTCACGATGCCGTTCAAGTCGGTGTCTGTGATCAGGTAGCCTTCCAGATTTCTGGCATCCCAAACAAGGTTGTAGTCGGAGCGGAGTATTTCGTCCCCCCCCTCTACCTCTCCAGCGATCAAGCCAAACCACCGCCGTCCGTTTGCCGTTCCAATCAGCTTTTGCGAAGCGGCTCCACCGAACATGCCAGTGCCGGTTGTAAGGTCCACCACATACCCGAGGTTGGATCTGTCTACCAACACCTTTTGCTCAGTGATGACAGCCAAGTGATTTCGGTGTCGAACAGCAATGTTGTAGAAGCCTGACGGAATACCTTCGATAATTCTGGGTCGTAACGTTTGCGGATCCAACACCCGACCATCCTTTGTGAGCAGTAAGGTTTCAATTAGGTCTGCTGGACCACTGGCGGTTGGCGAGGTACGAAATTCCACGGTCACCCAGTCAACGATACTGTCTCCGATGGCGATGGCAGTGTCTGTAAGCCTGTCCGGGTCGAGCGAGTACGGGTATACGTCTGGGGCAACATTGGGCACAAGACCGAGGGCCGCAAGATCGGTCGACATTTCTGGCGTGAAGTTCTCACCATACGTGCGCATCGGACCTTCGAGGAATACTCGAGTGTTTAACACCCAGATTGGTCCTGTTGAAAGCCCAATTGCAAAATCACCGCCGGCACGCACCAAACTTGCTGTACTGTACCGCCACGCCTCAAGCGGATCCGGTAGAGGTGTTGTTGGCGTAATCGAAAAGCCGTATGGGTTATATGACAGGCCATTATACCGCATTAGAACCAACTGGTCTTCAAGGCCCTGCAACGGAGCAGTGGTTTCCACAACAGTCGGTTGCTCCACTCCAGCTATCTCTCGGTTGCGCCAGGCATACCCAAGCGTGAGCGTGTACGTGCTATCAGCAACGGTGTCGCCCACAAAATCTCGTGCTTGGAGCTGCAGGAATCTGTCTACCTTATAGGTAATGTCCGTTAGTGGCAGTGGTGTGGTTTTAGGTTTGCTTCGCACTGCATATTGGACCACACTGCCGCGATCTTGAGAATTCGCGAAGTAGATGGTCGTGAAGCTGTTGTTCATTCTCATTGTACGACCATCCAGCAGTGTACTTCGGGTAAGCGTGCCGATCACTTCTGGCCATACCCCCACATAGTTAGGGTCCATTGTTGCACTGTACACCAATTCATGACGGTTCACATCATCCTGCTCGGTATGAATGTGCCCACGCAGAATCAGCGAGTCATTAACGGTTATCGTGTAGGGTAGGGTGAGACCGGCTAGGTCGTCATTCACCAGGTGACCGATTGCGTTGGTGTTCCGAACCATTTCTGGCCCCCCGAGCATCGCACTATCACCATAATACCGAAGGTTGAGGCGTGTGTTCCATTGTGGCTCCACGGCAATTGAGCCACTGTCATCACGCCAAACCCAAGCCCCCTGCAACACGGAAATGTTGTCGGCAGGTGAGTTGGAAAGCTGGCCTCGCTGCAAGTCCAGGCGCTCGTACACCCGCAGCCCCCCCCCTCGGGTGATTGTTGCTCCCGTTGGGTTATCAAGCTCGAGAATCGGGATAAAACCTTGTCCACTTACATCTTGATTTTCCGTACCACGAAGAACAAACCGTCCATAGCGGAGGTTGAGGTTGATCACACCTTCGTGGCGTACAGTTCTATTTGCCTGGATGTATGTGTCTGGGCTGAGAGTTAGTTGAACATCTCTAGCAACTGACCAGAAGGTGCTATCGGCGATGAGCGGCCTTGTTGGGTCAAGGATCATCTTTCGGCTTGTACCTTCGAAGTGAATGTGTGCATAGGTGAGCTGTGCTACAAGCTGAGTATCTGCAGCATGATTGCGCTCGTAGCGCACAACACCACCGATGCTATCCTGTGTTAAGCTTGCGTCGCCGCGTATCTTGATCATACCTGTATTCTTTATCACTCCTTCCGAGAACAGAATGGAAGGCTGCTGCGATAAGAGGCTGGAGCATGGTAAGCAGAGTGCGAGGAGCATAACTGCCAACCCGACAAGGTTAGGCATTGCCCATGTGCTACCTGGTGGCAACGGTAAAGGAATACGTGCCAAGAACGATGCACATCGAGCTAAGATGTGATCTACCCACACCATTAGGGCACCCCCACTACAAGCGTACCGGCATTGTTTACGGTAGCATTAGGTGCGAGAATGAGATTCGGCGACAGGAACGTGCTTCCGCGGTAAACAATCAGACCACCATCTATATCGGCCGCTGTTTGGTCAAGAACGTCCGCCTGAACAAACGCTGGAGCAATACGGCGCGTGATGAGATTTACGGATGAGTTAGGAACCAGCGAGAAAGCGTCCCAAACTCCAGGGCTTTCATAACCAAACAGCAAGGCACTGTTTGGTGATGTGCCAATGGTTACCTGCAGAGCCATGCTGTCCGGCCACGCTTCACGGACAGCATAGTTGTCGTTGGCACGTATGTATCCAGTGTGAACGGTGAATCCGTCAATCACAACTCTGTCTTCAGGTTCTGGTTCACGGGCTTCATCCCACGTAAATGGGTTACTCCACCGCCCGGAGGCAACAGCCTTGAGTGTGTCGCGGCTTGCACGTAGCAGCAGATCGTTTCCATTATCAAGTCGAAGATTGTCCGGACCTTGATTTTCGATTCCGAACAACTCAATAAAAGCAATGCCCGTGCTTTGTGCAAGTGGACGTCGGATGTACGTTGGCGGCACGGTAGGTGTGAGCTTTATGGAGTATTCATTAGGTGGCGGGTAGGCGTTGTACATCTTGAGCAAGCGTTCGGCCGTGCTTGGCACCCAGGTGTTTGGAATGTCTTCGGCTTTATACCCCACTCTGATCGTTGCCTTCCAATTACCGTCGTGTGTTACCGTGATCTTTCGGAAGATGTCGGTAGTAGGATCGTAGTCGTTCGGGCGTGTTTGCGGCCGTACATCGAGTGTGAGCTGGTTGGGTACGGTAACGAACAGTGCTGTTGTCTCGCTGTTATTGAATGTATATGCATTCGTGGTGGTAGCACCCGCCAACACTCGGCGGAAGGCACCAATCACTTCGGCGTTATTCGTGTAGGTAGCAGCACCGAGAGTGAGACTCATCGTGTGAGGCACCATAACAACATTCGTATCGTTTACACTCAACGTAGAAGCCACATGGACATCTCCGTTGGCATTCTTCACGGAGTTGGAAGTGCGCAGATGTCCATACGGGTGTGTAGCTGCAGTTGCCTGCATTATCTGCGGATCCTGTACTCCGGCGTAGTCAACGAGCGACGTGGTATCAAACGTGCTATTCGTGAGCGGACCATACAGATTGCGATAGTCACCCAACACTAACAAGCGTGTGTTGCGCCCCATGGCAAAAAGGGCGGCTGGATCAGCTTGCTGCCTCAACTCGTACGTTGGAAAGATGGTCACGGTGTCGGCATCATCTGCTACGAGGAACAGTCCATTCTGCACTTCTACGTCAGCTCGTAACTCTGTAACACCATATCCTGTGGTTTGTTTGCCACCAGCCCAGACCGTTACCGGTGCATTCACATATGAGTTTGAACCCCATGTAAAGTCGCCTTCAACATACAAGGGGCTCAGCGTATCATTGAGGAATATTCCATCCATACGTACTTCGTAGCCTGAACGCACATTCTTGGGGCTATGAAGCAACGTTATGTTGTTGTAACGGTTGGTAGTGCCACTTAACTCCTTCTCCTGCATGATGTCTTGTGGCTGTGAGCCATCATAGAAGAAGGTTCCGTTATAGGTTCTCGGACCGGACAGGAAGATCGTATACCTGCCCCCTACAAAAACGCTGTCTGGTATCCACTTTGAAGAGCTATCCGCCATCTCCAAGTCGGTGTAGTATCGTTTTTGCACGTACTGCATCGCGCTAGTTGGATTGCTGTACCGAACCATTCCAGGAACACGCCATGCCGGATTCTGTCCAAGAGCAGTGGTGCCCACGATTTGTCCGGAGAGGTCCGTGAACTGGTTGTTTGACCCTTCAAACTGGATTACGTTATTAGTGATGTTGGTATAGGCAGCATCGTTTTTATACTTCCCCGAATCACTGCGAAACCGGATTGTGCCGGAGTTACGAACAGTGCCCGTGGCTCTGTTCTCAAGATGCTGAGCGTAAGCAGCGGCATGCGAGAACATGGCAAAGGACATGGACAAACAGGCAAATACGATATGGCGCACTCGCCTGCCCAGACATCTCGGAACATTGGTTCCTATTGTCTGCATTCTACCATTCCCACATTTGCACATTCCCACATTCTCATATTCTCATATTCCCATATTCCCATATTCCCACATTCCCACATTCCCATATTGACCATCACCACACTTCCCTCATCACGTACCACGTGAACCCCTCGGAAGTTGATCATCAGCGTTGTGGTTGCCCGGCAGTACGCTGGGTGCACGCGATCCAGTGTACACCTATTGGCTTTCCAGCCGTAATTTTCGCTACTTGTATCAAGTAGGCTACCCTTTAGGATGGATTCTCCAACAGCAAAGGTGCCGAACCTGCTACGAATCACGGAAACAGTCGAGCGGCAACTCTTATTGAGAAAACATTGTGGCATCATTAGTTTGATGCCTCCGCCATTTGCACCCACTTCGTACCATTCCAGATAAAGGGTATTGACTCGTCATCCTGAAGGTTGGTGCTGTTGTCCGGTGCAAAGTTTGAACCTGAGAATTTCAGTATATCGGGACCAAGATTCTGAACAACCAGAATCTGTCCCGGCGAAATGCCATCCTCGAACGTAGCAAAGCAGTCGTTTCCTGGGCAATTGCTGGTAACTTGAATGTAGGAGGACATTGACGAAGGCAGCTGGTAGCTAGAGCTTGTTGTCACCGTAACGTTGGCATTACCGAGAGTCGTTATCTCGCCCGGTCCTGAAAAGGCTACTATCCAACGTTGATCTGTTTCGGAATACACAAGCTGGTACGCTGCGCCAGGAATTATTACAAAGTCCGTACTGTTAGGAGCCTTTATTCTATTGGCAGCCGTAGATCCCGCATCGTTATGCTCCAAGCGCAATCCGTACCCAGTTGCGTTGTAAACGGTTAGCACTTTCCCATTTGATCCACCTGCAAATCCGGTAATTGAGACTGTTCCCGAAGTAGTTGAGCCAACCCGGACGAACGAAGACGTGTTACCATCACCAGTAAAATCCACGTTGTTGTTCGTAGCACTAAGATTGGCAGTGTAGTTAAACTCACGAGTTGCTGTCGTGCCACTAACATCGAAGGTGGTATTCGGTGCAACTACACCAACACCAACCCTTCCTGACTCAAAAATGGCTGCATAGTTGTTGGTAGCACCGGTAACAGCTATGTGAAGACCACGCCGAGTGCCTGCAGTTAACGTACTTGATGCATTAAGCTCAAGCAATGTTTGAGAGATTGCCGTACTTCCAGTGGATGTTGCTGTAATCATGAGCAAAGTATCGTTGCCTGTTATTGCACCTGACTTTGTAAGGCTCAACAGGGTGTTGTTCAACGTACCCGACACGCCCATCTGCTGGGTTGTAGGATTCCACGTCAGGTTGCTACCACTAACAATGGATTCGGTACCAGTGAAGTAAGCAATCTGATTGGTGTTGCCTAATGGTGTTGCATACCAACTCAAGGCATTGTTGGAACCGTTCAGAGAGAAGGCCCAACGTTGTGTGGTGTTTAACGGACCAGTTGCGGGCAAAGTAAGGTTATAGGATGTTAGGCCCGTTGGTGCATTGAGCTGGACAAAAGCACCTGGGTTGCTGCTGTTCTCCAATCGTATTGCGTTGAATGTTTGGTACGAGTCATCCTGACCAGAAAGAATGGCACTGGATAGGCAGAAGCAAATGAGCGTGTTGATTGTTCGCATGATGTTTACCCCACAGGAGATTTACGACCTAGAACCCTACGTGCAGATTATGGTTTGCCGATGACGATTTCTCCGTCGTTGTTGAGTTCTCCGTCATTGTAAATGGTTCCTTCAACGGTTAGCACTCCAGGTTTATACCGCCAGCATACGCCATCGAGTTTGATGTCCAAATCACCTGTGATGAGTCCCGTTGCATCTTTAAACAGGTACAGACCACCTGTGTAAATCGCCATTGGACCATTGAATCGCACCTGTGAGAGGTCCATTGCATCGATGCGGCCTGCGCGTATTTCCGTTGGACCAGACACATACAGAAGCCCCCCACCGGTAACGGTGATCGTAGCTCCCATGTTTACGAGCACCGGCTGCTGAGCCATGCCTGGTAGAGCACACCCGAGCCATGCAAGTGTGACAACAACTGCACTGACCAAAGGCAACTGCATCCGAACTCCTGTGCCTTCTCTCGAACGAGTCGGTGGACTAGCTGGAGTTCGGTTACACATGTATACTCGGTTTGCCATGTTAGTTGTCACTCCTGCTGAGCTCTACCCATAGCGTGTTCGTTGCGTCCCACATCAGCACGATGGCATCCTGATTACCCATCGTCATTGTTCCATTCAGAGCTAGGTTTCCTGCGTCTGCCAGCTCGACTCCGTTGCCTGCCGTGGCCACGCACCGAACCACCAAACGTATGCCATCAACTACTCCGTTGGCCAATGTAACCGTACGATTTCCGGCAGTGCCGTCGGAGTTCAGCCGCAGATACGTTATGCCGTCCATCTGTGCAGCCGTGATTGCTTGATCATCAGCAGTTACGTTCACCGTGTTCACGTTTTGGCTAATCACACTGGACCACTGTAAGGTTGCAGCAGTCGTTGTGGCTCCTGATGCAATGGTTAAAACCTGCCCTGAACTACCAACTCTGTCGGGCAGGGTGTAGGTGTTGTTCAGGTTGCCATTTGTACTGGAAGGGGCTTGGATAGACACGTAGTTGGTATTGGCGGGCGGGAAGCTGCCTGTGGTGCTATTGGCTTCAAACAGTCTCAGCTCACCTTGATTGCTGTTGTTGTTTGCCAGCCAGATATCTGCATTGGCCACTACAAACACATTCGGCGTGGAGATGCTCATGCTGGTTCCCGTAGCATTCCAACCAAAGGAACCAGTTGAGCCACTTGCTAACGTCATTCCTTGCCCACCAGGGATAGCAGAATAGTCGCTAGCAATGCTGTTGTTCTGCCCTCCCCCGATGAAGCTGTAGCTACCTGTGACGCTGTTGCTAGCACCACCAACAACCGCACTGTGCGTTCCGGTGTTTACCGTGTTGCTTTGGCCTCCGCCAATAACGCCATAGTTCTGGCCAACGGTGTTGCTAGCACCCCCACCAACCAATGCGTACTGACCACTTGCCGTATTGCTCGTGCCGGCGCCTACCGCAGCCCCCTGACCACTAGCAAGGTTACCCGTTCCAGCACCAACAAAGCTGAGTATTCCACTGGCGGTGTTGCCATCACCACCTCCAACAACACTGCGTCGGCCACTGGCAGTATTGTTGCTTCCTCCACCAACAACGGCAGCGGTATCGGTGGCGTCGTTGTTTGCACCACCGCCAATCACCGTGTACAAACCACTGGCATTATTGTTTTCGCCTCCGCCAATAAAGCCACCCATGCCAGAAAGAACGTTATTGGTCCCCCCCCCAATGAAGCCATAGTCACCGGAGGCAGAGATGCTGTTGTTGCCACCGCCGCCTATCGAGGCGTAGTCACCGGCACTTGAGTTTGTAGTACCACCAAGGATGGCCGCTCCTGTTCCACTGGCAACGTTGTTTGCACCACCAGCAACGGTGCTGTTCAAACCCGAAGCCGTATTGTCTTGACCACCAAGTACAACACTATAGTTACCACTTGCCGTATTGTCTTCGCCACCTCCAATCAGCGCATAGTTGCCGCTCGCCGTCATCGAAGAATTGTCTCGGCTGCCGGAGAAGTCGTTGGAGTATGCTCCAGGAGTACCAACAATACCCCCTTCATTCAGCGAACCGATACGCCGCAGGTTGCCGTTCGTGCTCTCTACCAGTTCAATCGTCAATCCCGCCGCAACTCCCCATTGCAGTTGGTAGGGACTGCTCGTTCCCGTAGAGGCTAGTGCAAGACCGCTTGAAGATGGTGGTGTTGGCGGCCAGATCATGGTATAGGGCGTGATCGCTGTGGTTGGCGGGCTGAGAGTGATGTATGTGCCGGGCTGGGCATTGCGTTCAATGCGGATTTCTTGAACGGTGATAACGTCGTTCGTTTGCGCTGAAAGAGTACGTCCGAACGCAAGAAGTATCAGAGTCGCGGGGAAGACCGCGATCATGCGAGTGTTGGTTGGGTTCATCATTAGTTTACCGACCTCCCTATCTCGATCCACTTCGTGGATGTGTTGTCCCAGATGAGTGAAATGGAGTCATTCTGATCAAGGTCTACATTGGCACCGCCTTGCAGAGCAAGGTTGGTGTCAGTTCCCTGAATTCGGATGCCGTTGCCCGCCGTGCCATTGTATACATAAATGGTTACCACCCGACCATCAGTGGTTCCGTTAGCAAGGGTTACTCGCCTGTTAGCTGGTGTGCTATTTGGGTTAATCTTTACTGGCTGGTCAACATTCAGATTGGCAGCTGAGAGGTTTGTGGTTGCTCCAGTGGCGTTCACTGTGGTTACGGTATACACTGGTGCCGTTACCCACTCGAGAGTTGCTGATGTGGATGTTGGTGCCGGACTGGATGCAATGGCAAGTGCTCGTAATCCACTTGTCTGTATTCTATCCGGTAGCGTGTAGCTGTTATCAAGGTTGGAGTTTGTTGCCGACGGTGCAACGATGGCAACGTAGTTGGTGGTAGCACCTGGGTATGACCCAGACGATCCACTGCTTTCCCAAAACCGGAACTGCCGTGGAGTGCCGTCATTATTTGCCAACCAGATATCAACATTGGTGAACGTTGCCGTTGCCGTTGTTGTCACGGTTAACGTAGATGAGCTTTCTCCACTGAACATGAGAGAGTTCTGAGCGTTGAGGGTTCCGTTTCTTCCACCCATGATGGTGCTGTATTGTTGTTGCACCGTGTTCGTTCTGCCACCATTCACAGTAGTGTAGTTGGCTTGCGTTTGATTTGTATTGCCACCACCGATTGACATTTGCCCACTACTGCTGAAGGTATGCGTCTGGCCACCCAGCACCGTGTTCTGGGATCCGTTCGTCTGATTCTGCTGACCGCCCAGGCCCACGCATTGATTTCCGGCCACGCTCATGTTGCTCCCACCAAAAATCACGCACTGACCGCTGTTTGCTGTGTTGGTAAAGCCCCCTCCAACAAACACGTGATTACCGTTGATGGAGTTGTTCTGACCACCGAAGAGTGTGGCTTCGTTGGTAGAGGATACGGTGTTCATCCACCCACCGATTAGAACACAATGTGTTCCAGATGTTGTGTTGTCGTATCCGCCGAAAAGTGTTCCATTGTCGCCGCTGTTTGAATTACTACTACCACCGCCAATGAACGCCTGATTAGCAGTGATGCTGTTATCGGTGCCACCAAGCAACACACCGCGATTAGCATTGGCACTGTTGTCGTAGCCACCGATGATCACGGCATCGTTCTGGTTGATGTAGTTGTTTCCTCCACCGAGAATTGCACCGTCGCTCGACGAGACGTAGTTGCCGGAACCGCCAGCAATCACATCATTGGTGCTGGACGTTCGGTTGCCAAGGCCACCACCAACGGCGGCCTTCGAACCATCCGCGCGGTTGGATGCACCTCCCAAGATGACCGATCGGTCTCCGCTTGCCGTCTGGTCGCTGCTTGTACGCGCACCTTGAAAGTCGTGTGCTACATACCCGGGTGTTGCCTGCGGACTGCCAGGCGCTAGTGCTAACGAGGACCGGCGGATATTGAGCTGCCCGCTCGATACCAATTCCAAGATGTATTGTGAAGACAACTCACCTTCCAATACCACGCTATCTGGTGCAACAAGAGTTCCAACAAAAACATAGTTGCTGCTTGGTCCTGTAGCTCCCCACCGGATTGTATACGGCGTAATAGAAGTTAGCGGGGGTTCAAAGGTGATGTATGTACCTGGAGCAGCGTTGCGCTCAATGCGAAACGTACCCCACGTAACCTGATCGTTGGTCTGTGCGAGCGCATGTGGTCCGCAGACCGCCAAGATGGTGAGTGTGGCCAGGGTGGCGGCCATCTGTGCAGACCTGAGGTCGGTGGTCTTTCCTGATGGCATCGTGGTTCTCCTGTGTTCCCGAAAAAATCCTGTTGGTGTTGTTAGTTGTTGCTTCGCGAAAGCTCTACCCAGTCCACACCAGACCAGATGAGCGTTATGGTATCATCGGCTCTTCCAACCCAGTTACCAGTTAGAGATGCATTGTTGGCACCGGCATCGGGAAGTTGAATGAAGTTACCGGAAGTTTCAAGGATTCTAAGAATGAGGATTTGTCCAGTTTGGACGCCGTTTGCAAGGATGAGTCCGGTCCTGTCACCTCCATTTGGGTCTAGGACAATGTACGAGCGGTGACCGGGCGTAAGCGTCGCACCGTTGGCGTTGATTTGCACGTTGGCAGGTGGACGTATGGCCACACCACCGTCTACGTCTAGGTTGGTGTTTGGTGAGTTGGTGTTGATGCCAACTCGGGTAGCATCAGTGCCTGCCGTTGGGAAGTTGAACACAACACTGTTGCTTTGCGAAACGCTAGCACCGTATCCAAAAACAAATGTGTTGTTCCCAGATACGGAGTTTAATTGGCCAGCAGTAAGACTGTAGTTACTGGACACGTTGTTTGATGCCCCACCGGGTACGGCAGAGTAATTACCACTAACGTTGTTGCTTGTTCCTGAACCGACAAAGGAGTATTGTCCGCCGACGATATTGAACGATCCGCCAAGCACTGAGGAATAGCTATTGGTTGCCTGGTTGCTTGCACCACCAACCACAAGAGAGTACTGCCCTGAGGCTGTATTGGAGGTACCGGTTAAAATTCCAGAGTAGTTTCCAGAAGCCGTCATGGTTGCTGCAGTTCGCACTCCCATGAAGTCGTTGGCATAATCACCAGGGTTGCCAACAGTACCGTTGGTGTAGGCCACGCGCCGACGAATGTCGCCCGTGCCGGCTGTTACTTCTTCGTGAATGCTGGAACCTGCCGTACTCCACGTAAGCGTTGCATCCGTACCAGTAACGGAGGCAATCGTTAATGTTTGACCGGCTGTTCCAACACTCGCTGGAAGTGTGTAAATGTTGTTTGCAGCCATGTTGTCGGCACTCCTGAAGGCTGCATAGTTGGTGCCATTTGCTGCCAACTCCAGGAAGCGAATCTGACTCGTATTCCCAGCGGCGACGCCGTGTGGATCCAATTGGATGGCATTTCCGGAAGTAGTGTTGGCATTCACCTGCAACTTTGCAGTGATTCCTGTAATAACGCCTAAGCCGAAGTTGCCGCTAGCATTCACCACACTTAATGCTGTGCCAGCATTGTTTCGCCATTCCTGCTGGTTTGCCGTGAAGGTGAGTGTTGGTGTAATTGCTAGACCGGTGACAGCATTCTGCTGAAGGATGACGTTTACATGCGGGTTTGCTGCTGCTCCAGCGGCGAATGCAGGGAAACCAACAACGCCGCGCTGGCCAAGAAGCTGGATTCCCCAAAAGGAACCCATCTGAAGTTGCTGTCCACCGCCGCCTTGCCAGAAGATGTCGCCACCATCGGCACCAACGCGGAAGTTGCCAGCCCCGGAAGTTCCTCGGAACAGTATCTGGCGGGTAATTGCGCTGTTGGTTTCGGAGTTCAGAGAAATGTCGCCACCCAGCACGGTGAGCCTGTCCGTAGCACTTGCTGCAGTCGAGTTTGTTGGCGATGCAGCCGTAGTGCCTAGCACGAGGTTACCTGTGTTGACGGCACCACCAACCAGGCGCGCTCTGAATACGTTATTGGTGTTGAGAACAAGATCCTGTGTATTGGTAGTGCCAAGGAACGAGCCAGTGATTCCATCCCAACTGGCGGTTATGGAGTTACCAGCCAACAACCATGCAGTTGTTCCCACAACGGCGTTGTAGCTGGCCTGGTTAACGTCGCCTGTGTTGTTTGCAATCAACACCCGATCGTACCCAAGAGGAACGGTGCCAGCTGCTGCACCACTTACGCTCGTAAGCCGAACGTTGGGCGTGCCAGCTGTGCCATCAACATGGAATGCTGCGGCAGGTGCGGTTGTACCAACACCAACGTTGCCACCCGTGAATGTAGCAGCATAGTTCGTTGTGCCACCCGACACAAGCACGCGCAAACCGATGTTGGTTGCCGCAAGCCCTGTCCAGGAGCCTGTACTCGCAATGTCGAGGCCAATCTTGTTGATTGCAGCGGTTGAACTGGTAGCAAAGTTATTGATTAACTGCCCTGTGAAAGCCGCCGTGCGGGCTGCGTTATCGGCAATCACAAACTTTGCAGACAGTGAACTGTCGCCAAGAGCCATAAAGCCGGCACCGTTTACCAAAAACTGCTCGTTAAGGTTCGTGGCATTGTAGAAGAAAGGTCTGCGGCGTTGCGATCCACTCAAGCCAATGTTATCTATCTGCACACCAACATAATTGGTTGCACTTCCCGGCGGGGTGGCGCGGAAGCCCCACTTGTTGGTGATTGTGCCAGCAGCCGTAATGTCGTTTTCCCTGAAACCGTAATGATTGGCAATAGTTCCTCCGGGCATCTGCAGTGTTGCGTTAAACGCAATAGCTTCGCCAGACACCCCACCCGAGGAGGCGTTGACGTTGTAACGCGACTGAAAACCAATGAGGGAACCTGTGTTGTCGCCGGCTGCCTGAATATCATACTGCGAGAAAAATGAAACAATCGTACCCGAGCTTGCCGTACCAAGTCCGGCACCGCCAAGGACAGGGCTTACCCAATGACCTCGCGTAGTTCCGCTTTGCGTGTATGGACCACCTGTGGCTGTTCTGTAGTCAAGCGTCAGTACAGTGCCGGTATGCCCACCAGCCGCGGTTACAATGTTGCGCCAGTCAATAAAGCTACCGTTACGAATGCGCATACGTTCGATACTGTTCACAACGAACGGCAAGTCTTGTGCATCATTGGTGCCCAGGTAGTTCGGACCCGGAGATCCGAGAGATCCCGTGTTCAAGCCAGCATTGCCAGTAGTTAGCCAGTTTGGCGCAGAAGCCCACGTTGGCACACCGCCACTTAACGTTAAGACCTGTCCGTTGATACCAGGGGCCAACCAGCTTAGCGCCACATCACTTCCGGTTAGCGTTCCGTACAGGATCGACCCTGTGCTACCAGCGCTTTGAGGCCATGTAAGCCTCCATGATCCTGCAGGCGTTGTTGCAGTGTTCGGTGCAAACGTTAGGCGTCCGTTCGTAGCGTTCCGGAGGATGAGTGAATCCGTAAGTGTGCCCTGAGCCAACGTCATGCCCGTACCGGCCAGTAGTAACCAGACAACGAGAAGCACAGCCAACAACCGGCTGCACGTTTGCTCTAGCCGTGGACTGTATCTCATACCAGTGAGAATTGAAGGTTTCCTATCGTGAGTTGTGCTTATCACGGGTTGAAGATCATCCAGTGAATGCTGTAGGTGGCGTCGATCGTGGCAGACGTGGTAAAGGAGAATTGGTCTGTAGCGGCACTAATCGAAGTGAGCATAGCATGAACGGCACCACCTGTTGGTCCGAACACCGTAATGTTTACGGTTGCACCGGCAGCAATGTCGAATCCGGTAGTTGTTACAGTAAACGAGCTGCCTGCGGCACCCGGCGTGTAGATGCCCCTGCCGATACCCAGAATTGTGTACAGGTCATTAGCACTGCGTCGGCGCAGATCACCGTTGGCATCGGCAGTGACGACGCCTTCACCCGAGGGCACTGTTGCTGCGTCCGACGACAGGCTTGCAATCCTTACGTTTGGCGTGCCGCCTGTGCCTGCAACATGCAACCGATATCCTGCTGCTGCAGTGGTACCCAAACCAAACTCCCCCGTCGCATTGAAGCGTGCAACTTCGGTATTGTTTGTTCGGAACACCAGGCCAACATTGTCCGTGGTACCAACAAAGTTTGTAGCCACGCTGGTACCGGCGTTTCCGGTCAGTGTCCATGCAGTGGTACCAACAACAGCTGCATACGAAGCCTGGTCTACATTGCCTGTTGCATCAGAAATCAGTACCCTATCGAATCCTCCCGGTATGCTTGCATTGGCAATTCCGCTCACGCTTGTAAACCGAATGTTCGGTGTACCGGCCGTGCCATCCACATGCAGTAGGTAGCCCGCCGCAGCCGTAGTGCCAATGCCTACCTCACCGGTGGCATTAATGCGCACGGCCTCGGTGGCATTGGTACGAATCACAAGTGGTTGTGCATCCTGCGTGCCCAGGTACTGTGTGGCTGGGTTGGTTCCCGCATTACCGTCAAGCGACCAGAAGTTGTCTACCAATGCATTGGCATCCTGCCAGTTCATTACTCCAGCCGTTGTGGCAGCCAACACGTAGTTGTTTACCGATGGGTAGGCATCCGGCAACGTGTACGTTGTATTCGCAGCCATGGCATCGGCTGCCTGGAAGCCTACGTAATTGTTGCCATTGGCACCCGCTTCTTCCAAGCGCAACTCACCCGTGCTGCCTGCCGCACTGGTTCCGATGAGAACGTTGCCGTCTTCCACCTCAAGCAACTCACCAGGTGTTGCCGTCCCAATACCTACCTGCCCTGTGCTCAGTACTCGCATGGCCTCGGTGGCATTGGTACGAATCACCAGAGGCTGCGCATCGGTGGTGCCAAGAAAGTTGGTAGCCGGGTTGGTGGCGGCGTTGCCGGTAAGCGCCCAGAAGCTACCACTCAGGTATGTGGCAGGATCCACCCAGGCTGGAATGCCAGCCGCAAGGCCTAGGATGTACCCCGGCAATCCCGGTGCAAGCCAACTTAACTGTGCATCGGAACCAGTAACCGTACTCAACTGCAGACTACCGGTTGTCCCTACCGTCGTCGGCTGGATCAGGCTCCAGTTTGTGGTTTGCCCGTCGGCACTCCGTAGTGTCGTGTAGTTGGTGTTGTTGTTCGACAATAGCTGCACCTGCCGCGTACGCACCGGCAACTGTGCCTGTATGGGCACAATGCACACCGCCACCATCATCACGATGATGCTGATTGAAAGGGGGCTATGGTAGGCGCGTAGCTTCACTGTATGTAGCTTCTGGAAGGCAGGGCGTTGCCTGCCCTCCAGAAGCCGGGGGCTGCGCCCCCGGACGGAGAGTGTTATGGAAGGTCAACCGGTGAGCTTGCCATCCAGCTTATTGCATCACCAGCAACGATTGGTGCTGTGCTTGTAATCGTGAACCCTGTGTTCGATATCGCTGTGGCTTGAACGATGTTGGCGTTTGTGGCATCGAAGTAGGTAAGCGTAACCGAAGGCACAGTAAGTGCAGGGTATGCGTTCGTAAAGGTGATGTTTACCGTGTACGTGTCTGCACCAGCATGCGTGTACACACCTGCCTTGAATCCGGAAGCAGGGTTAGCAATCCAGGTTGCAGTACCATCTCCGTTTGATACAAGGATGTATCCATCCGTTGCCAGAATTGCAGGGTTTGTAGATGGAGTGACGTAATAGCTTCCTCCGTTTGGTGCGTTGTCGAACGCAATCGTAGTTCCCGTGGAAGTTCCAGATTGCAGCGTAACTCCATTAAAAACGATGTCACCGGCAGAACCATCAAGGGTAATGGTGGTGCCTGCACGGACGTCGTTAGCAGCATCTACGTCGTTGGCAGCATTCACGTCGTTGCCAGCGTTCACGTCATTACCAACTCCAACATCCTGCGTTGCCGAGTTGTATGTGAAGCCTCCATCCGACACGATTGTGTTGGCATCTTGGAACCAAGCTACCTGACCAGCTGTACCGATACCGTCGATCAGGTCACCGGTTACCTGTCTCCAGCCGAGATCAATGTCGTTAGCGGCTGTTCGCACACCAACGATGATGGCTGTATCACCATCAGCGAGGAATCCAGTAGCATTCGCTGGCCAAGTAACAGTGTAGTTCGTTATGGTAGCTGGAGTATCGAACAGCAGGCGACCAGCAGTGGTGCCTAGCATCTCCAACTGACGCGTCCGTACAGGAAGCTGAGCAAAAGCTTCCGAGCCGATAAGGAACAGGGTAGCCGCAATGGCAAGCCCCTTCCAAAGTGAATTGAATGTCATGGATGTTCTCCATGTATTGTGGATAGAAATGATGGGTTCTTTACCCTTGTTTGTTTTCATGGTAAGCACTCCCGTTGTGTGAAGAAATGAGGTCAGTGAGGTTGATTGGTTTGCGTTCATCGAGGTCAGTCGAAAAGTGAACGGATCAGGGGTTCTTTACCAGCCAGTTGATGGCTTCTCCCGGATCAAGGCCACCCGGAAAGTTGATGGTGAACGACGTTGGCGTGCGGCTGCCCGCGACCACAAATGGTGTGATGCTCACACTGCTCGTGGCTTCTGGCGTAATGGTAATGCTCGCGGCAGGATCCATTTGGAACCCACCAGGAATATTGATCACCACGTTGAATTGCGTGGTTGCGCCCGTATTCTCGAATCGACCAGCCGCTATACCCAGCAGGTCCAGAAGTACACTCTTATCCCTTTTCGTAATAGTACCAGATCCATCGGCAATCACTAATCCATCATTTGCTGTTAAGGGGGCTGTGGAAGGCACACCCGATAAACTCTCAATGGTTACGGCTCCATCAACGGCACCGATCGTCATTCGCAGTCCACCATTGGTGCCAAAACGTAGGTCATTGGCGTCGGTGGTACCAAGGAATGCAGCGGGACCAACACCTGCGTTGCCGGATAACGACCAGTACTGCGCTTCGTCGGGGCTTACCCACGTGGGCTGACCGTTGTAGACCTGCAGAAGTGAACCTTCAAGTCCGGGAGCAAACGGAACGGCAGTGTTGGTGCTATCGCCTACAATGAGATAACCATGCTCGAGTGGGAAGTCCGGGAATACGCTGAAGTGCGCCGTGTCTACGAAGTAACTCTCACCGGTTACTGTGAGTGATCCGAGCGACAATGTATCCGTATATCGTGGCGTGGCTCCGGGCCCCTGCGAAATGAGTACCTGGCCGGATGCGCCAGCATCACCGTTTAGGAAAAATTCGGTAGACGGACCGTCGAGCGTGAGACTACTGTTAACAACAACGGCCCGAAGCAGCAATGAGTCTGTATATACTGGTGTTTGTGCAGGCCCCTGACTGATGAGTACCCAGCCAGATACCCCCGCATCACTGTTGAGCAACAACGGAGAAGAAGAACCTGCCAGGTTTAGGGAGCCTGTGATACTTGTAGGCACCTGAATATCCAGAAGGCCTGTTGCCGTAAAGGTTGCTCGTAAGGCACCGTTTGTACCGATACGCAAGTCGTTGGCATCAGTGGTGCCCAGGAAGGCCGTGGGACCCACACCGGCGTTACCGTCAAGAGACCAGTAGTTGGCTTCGTCCGGACTTACCCAGGTTGGTTGGCCATTGTACACCTGCAGAAGCGATCCTTCAAGACCCGGGGCAAACTGCCGTGCTCTGTTAGTGCTGTCGCCTGTAATCAAGAAACCGTGCTGAAGCGGAAAATCCGGGAACACGGCAAAGTGCGCCGTATCCTGGAAGAAACTTTCGCCGGTTACAGTAAGGGAACTAAGGGTGAGAGTGTCTGTGTACCGAGGCGTGGCGGACGGTCCTTGCGATACAAGGATCTGTCCGGCCGTGCCTGCATCGCCGTTCAGCATGATCACCGAACTGACACCGGCAAGCGTAAGACTGCTGTTGATCACGGCTGCACGCAGTACCAACGAATCCGTATACGCCGGTGTTTGGTTGATACCCTGACTAATCAACACCCAGCCGCTGAAGCCAGCATCACCATTAACCTGCAAGGGGCTGTTTGGGCCAACGAGGTTCAACGAACCTGTGATGGTCGTAGGTACCTGCACGTCCAGAACACCTCCGGCTGTAAAGGTGGCACGTAAAGCACCGCTGGTACCAATGCGAAGGTCGTTAGCGTCGGTGGTTCCAAGAAAAGCCGATGTGCCCACACCGGCATTACCATCAAGTGACCAGTAGTTGGCCTCGTCGGGAGTAACCCAGGTTGGTTGCCCATTGTACACCTGCATGAGCGAGCCTTCGAGTCCGGGTGGAAGAACCCTTGCTTTGCCGGTGCTGTCTCCTACAATCATGTTGCCATGAAGCAGTGGGAACACGGGGAACACGTCGAACGTGGCCGTGTCCTGGAAACGGCTCTGGCCAGTAACGGTAAGTGAGCTAAGAACGAGAGAGTCCGTATACCGAGGCGTAACCCCAGCCCCCTGACTGATCAATACCTGTCCGGCAATGCCAGGGTCACCGTCAAGTGACAAGGAGGTGCTTGCACCCTGCAGGTTGAGCGGTGCAGCCAAGGCAGCGGTGTAGTTGGTGCCATCGAACGTGAGAAGGGGCTTGCCAC
The DNA here is from genome assembly GCA_964620125.1 of uncultured Hyphomicrobiales bacterium. GTDB lineage: Bacteria > Bacteroidota > Ignavibacteria > Kapaibacteriales > Kapaibacteriaceae > OLB6. Next base: position 121,090 of record CAZUGQ010000003.1, on the reverse strand, counting down.
CTGCGTAGAGGTGAAGGTCTCGCATGCCCGTTGTGTCGAGATTACCCAGGATAGGGCTGCCAACACTGCTGTTACCACCCACAATCCAGGCTGTATTGCGGAGTAACAGTCCAAGATCGAACCACTGAACGTTGCCATCGAAGATTGCTAGAAAGGTACTATCGCCGCCTGGAGGAAAGGGGGTTGCCAGATTATTGGCATTGCCTACCAACAAGTGGTTGTTGTTGAGCGGGATGGAAGGTAGTCGGCTAAAGTTTACCGTATCGGTAAAGAATGCCGGGCCAATAACAGTGAGCGATCGGAGGGTGAGGCTATCGGAGTATATAGGCGTCGTACCCGGCCCCTGCGATACGAGCACCTGCCCGGCTATGCCAGCATTTCCTTGCAGAACGAGCGGCGAGCTTGGACCAACGAGATCCAGACTGCCGGTAATGCTCGTGGGAATCAGGATGTTGAACTGGCCAAGTGCCGTAATCGAGGCCCGAAGCTGTCCGTTGCTGGCCAGCTGAAGGTCCGACGCGTCCAAGGTGCCAAGGAAGTTTGCCGACCCCATGCCAGCATTGCCGGTGATGGACCAGTATGCGGCTTCATCGGGCTTGATCCACATCGGTCTGCCACTGGAAATCTGCATGAGCGAGCCCTCAAGGCCGGGCACCAGCGGAACAGCTCGGTTGGTAGAATCACCAACCAGAATGTTGCCATAGTTCAGGGGAATACTCGGCAACACGTCAAAGTAGGCTGTATCCACAAATGTGGCATTACCACTAACTACCAGGTCACCACCGACCAGTACGTCACCCGTAGTGACGAGCTGGCTGAGGGTGAGCGAATCCGTATATCTGGGTGTTACTCCAGGACCGTTGCTCACGAGCACTTGCCCGGGTGTGCCGGCATTGCCATCAAGTGTAAGTGGCGAGGTGATGCCCGTAAGGTCGAGCTGCCCCGTGATGCTCGTTGGCCCTTCGATGATGATCTCACCGGTAGCTGTGAGCGTCATCCGAGTAACACTATCTGTCTTTAAGATGAGCGGCTGGTCGTTGGTCGTTCCAAGGAAGTTTTTCGTGGCATCAACAGAGTCGTTGCCAAGAAGCGACCAGAACACGCCGGAGCTTGATCCCCCGTCGACGTTGATGTACAACATGCTCACCCAAACCGGGGAGAACTTGGTACCGATGTTGTACTGAATGGCGTTGGCAGTGGAGTTGAAGATGAGCAATCCTGTTGCAGGCTGCTGAATGGCATCACGCTCCAACTGCGTCATTCTCGGGATGAGGAAACCTTTCTCTGAACTGCGCAGTTCGAGCAAGGCGGAGGGGTCAGGCAATGCAGTCCCGATACCAACGTTATCGGTATACGGCTGTGTATATATAGGTATCGCTGCAACGACTGCCGAAAGTGCTGCCACGAGCAAAAAAACTGCCCTGGCGGCTCTATTACGAAGCCGTCCTGTGGCGAGACATTCTATTGGTCTCGTCATGGTTTGATAGTACGTGGCACTTGTCCCGATGCTGCTTGAGAGAAGGTCCCACCCCACTCTCTAACAGCAACAAAACTAGAGCCTACGCATGGAAAAGTGTTCAGTAATACCATGCAAATTGTTGTAGGGCAACGAGTTGCGACAACAAGTCCCTACGTGAAACTCCGTAACTGCGTGGTAACACAGATACAAAATCCCAGTAAATACTCCTGTAGTGATATAAGATTCCGACCCTATGGACGGTTTACCGGACTGACAATATACGTATTAACTCGTACTATCAAGTAGTTTTCCACATGTTTAATCGTTAATCTACGTACGCAGTTATTCGCAGGAACCATGCAGACTTGCATTCGTCTTTCTCAAGTATCTTCTAGCATGTGGCAAAAACGTAAACAGCGGTATCTGACTTTCCTGAGCCGCGTTTCGCTGATTCCGGGTATATGGTTGTCCGGCTGCGAGGCTACGTCCGTGCAGCGGCTGGTCCCAATCGAACGATGGCTTCAAGTGTGACGACAGCCGTATCCAGCATTGATCGAACGGCATCCAACTTTTCAGACGGGAATGGACTAAGCACATAGTCCACGAGCTGACCAGGACCAAAATCCCGATCAATGCCAAGCCGAAGTCGCCAGAAGTGTGGAGTCCCCAGTTCCTTAATCACGCTGGCAACCCCGTTATGACCGCCGTCGCTACCACCGGATCGGAGATGTACTCGGCCTACCGGGAAATTGAATTCATCTACCACCACCACCACATCCTGTGGTTTAGTTCCGTGAACTGCCATGGCCTTCCTGATGGCACGGCCGCTTTCGTTCATGTAGGTAAGGGGCTTGATCACACTCACATTCTTGCTTGCATATCGCAGGTTGGATTCAGAGTACAGACCTGATTCCGTTTTCCATGCACCCCCATGTTTCTTCACAAATGCGTCCACAACCATAAACCCAACGTTATGGCGGGTTGCAGCGTATTCTTCTCCTGGGTTGCCAAGACCGGCAATGATCACTCTTCAATCGCCTTTAGATAACCGTCAGAACGAATGATGCGCTGCACGTGCTCAGCTTGACGGATGGTGGGAACGATCTGCATGAGATGATCACGGAGCAATTCAAGACGTTCGTTCTCCGAACCAGCCTCCAGGAGCTTCTGCTTTTGGTCATTCGTGAGCCCACTCTTCGGTGCCATCACGAAGGATGGACTGTGACTACCCAACTCCTCTGGTTGAAACAACGGCTCGGTATTGCCATAGACGAGTTGGATAATCTGATTGTAGAGTCCACTGCAGTCCGAAACCAACGATGGATCGATAGCAATAGGCTCGTCAACGATGACTTCTACATCTCCCTCCACGTATGGATGATCGCCGTCATGCACGTTCAGCAATCTGAATCTGTCCGTGCCTTCGATTACGATGTCCATCCGTCCATCCGAATACTTCTGAGTTAACGTAGTCACTCGTGCAAGGCAGCCCACAGGAAACAGATGCCCGTGTTCAATGAGGTTCACGCCAAAACGGGAGCCGCGTTCCAAACATTCAGCGATGAGTGTCCGGTACCGCGGCTCGAAAATGTGCAGAGGCAGGCGTGTTCCTGGGAACAGCACCAGATTCAGGGGGAAGAGTCCTACCCTCACTTGAACGACAAATAGCGCTGGTTGATTCTACCCCAGTGCAGGTTGTTCAAAAAATTCTCGATGTACTTGGCCCGACCAGGACCGTCCTTGTGATAGTATGCATGCTCGAACACATCACAGGAGATGAGTGGGATCCCCCCCCAAATGGCGCCGTAGTGATGTTCGTCAACCAACACGTTGAGTAGACGACCAGAGTACAGTTTGTCTATACACAGCACGCCCCAGCCACTTAGCTTGGCAGCAACGGCCGTGGCTTTAAAATCTGCTTTCCACGCGTCCACAGAGCCAAACTCCGCTTCGATTGCTGCCTTAATTTCGGGGCCTGCTTCTACATTACCATCGCCCCCTAACACTTCCCAGTATACGTCGTGCAGAACCGTTCCGGCATGGTTCCATGTTTGCCTGCGCTTAAGCTCGCCGAATTCGCTCCAGTTACCATTAGCTGCCGACTTGTCTGCTGCTGGTAATGCCGCCTCGATCTTGTTCAGGAACGTGACGTACCCCTTATGATGGGTGTTGTAGTGCCAGTCCGACGTTTCGGGCGAGACAACATCCTTCAGCAAATCCTTGGCTTCCTCGTCTGTATATGGCCGTGCATTGAACTTCCATTCGTAGCTCATCGTTACTCCCGTGGTTGATTTGTATCAGTGTTGAAAGATTGGCAGACCAAGCCCCCTTCAGGGGAAGCTCTGTGAAAGTCAGGTTCGCTACTTACACTCCAAACGAACTACCACAACCACAGGTTTTGGTAGCATTAGGATTATTGAAGGTGAAACCTCTTCCCATGAGTCCATCGCTGTAATCGAGCGTTACACCCATCAGATAGAACATGCTTTTGGCGTCGATAAACACCTTTACACCTTCGGCGTCAAGAATCATGTCATGTTCACGCGACTCGCTATCAAAGCCGAGTGTGTAGCTCATGCCACTGCAACCACCGCCTTTAACACCAATGCGCAAACCGTGCGTGTCGGGAATGTTGTTCTGTTGCTTTATCTCTCGTACTTGAGCCAGTGCTTTACTGGTGATGGTGATGTTGTCTGCAGCATCCGTGCCGGTGATTCCCGTTGGGATAGAGAGTGCATCGGCACCAATCATGGTAACGGACATTGTTACTCCTTATGACAATGAAATGTTTACAAGTGAAGGGTTGGCCAACTCCGCCACACTCATGGAGGCAAAGGTTGCCGTAATCCTTTCCTGAAGAATGGAAAGGGGCTTTCGTATCGTGCACGTTTGGAGCACGTCACAAATTTCGTGGTCCGAATGCTGACAGTCAACGATGCCAGCCGCCGAACCTTCGATAGCAGCCATTACATCGGCAACACTGATCTGCTGTGCCGGCATTGCCAATTCGTATCCACCGTTCACACCGTGATACGAGCGAACAACACCAGCATGAACCAATGCCTGGAGTACCTTGGCCACTAAGGCCAAGGAGATGTTGAACGTGGTTGCGATGTCTTTGCTGCTCACAACACACCCTGGCCTACATGCCATGTGTTGCACGGCAAGAAGCGCATACTCAACTTTCTTACTCAGGCGAATCATGATAATGGGATAGTGGCTGCTACATGTTTCGTGGTTACTGATCGTAATCTGCAATTACGTCGTCGGTGAGCGGGTGGCTCTGACAGGTTAAGGCATATCCTTCGGCGATTTCGTCGTCGCTCAAGGCTTCGCGTTCATCCATCTTCACACGCCCTCGAACAATCTTTGCTCTGCACGTACAGCATGCTCCGATCTGGCATGCATATGGGGGGTCAAGGTTAGCCCGTTGGGCTGCAAGTAGAATCGTTTCATCCGGCTGCACTTCAAAGGTGTGTTCATCACCATACAGCCGCACGGTTACTGTGCGAGGAACAATTTGATCCGTTCCAGGTAGTTCTTCAAGGTCTGTTGCTGTACTGTCCATTCCGCTCGCGGTTGTGAGTTCCGGGTGTTTGTTAATTGTAAAGTATTCACGGTGAATGCGCTCAGGTGCTAGACCAAGTGATGTAAAGACGGAAAGAACGCTCTCCATCATGCCGGGTGGGCCACACACAAAAGCCTCTACCAATTCGAGTGACGGCACCACCGAGTTGATTACCTGCCGTGTTACGCCTTCATCCATTCTTCCAATGAACTGCTCGAGTCCGTGAGCCGATGCCTCCTCGAGAACGTACACCACACGCAAGATCTCTGGGTGTGTTTGGGCCAAGCGAGCAAGTTCAGCAGCGAAAATGATGCTCTCCTCATTGCGATTGGCGTATACGAGGGTTACAACACTGTTCTGCTCGATGCGAAGAACCGACTTTAGCAAACTAAGGATGGGTGTTATACCAGAGCCCCCTGCCACCATCACGTAATGTCGGGAGTTGTCGGGATGAAGTTCCTTGGTGAAGTTCCCCATCGGAGGGTACACTTCCAACGGCATCCCTGGTGCGGCATGTTCATTCAACCATTGGCTCACAGCGCCCTGATGCACGCGTTTTACGGCGATGCGAAGGGGCTCCTGGTGTGCAGGAGAACTGCAGAGGGAGTAATTCCTTCGGTGTTCCACGCCGTTCACCACAACCCGTACCGTTAGGTACTGGCCACTCTTGTATAGGAACATGGGCCGCAGATCGTCGGGCACGTTAAAAGAAATGGAAATTGCGTCGGGCGTTTCTCGCACAACGTCAGCAATGGTTAACGGATGGAATGTGACGGCCACCGGTTAAAAGAGTCCAATGGAAAAAAGTGCTGCTTCCGACATCATGGTCTTGTCCCATGGTGGATCGAATGTAATGGTCACATTCACATCCTTCACACCTGGAACGGCACGTGCAGCTCGCTCAACGTCTGCCGGTAACGTTTGAGCACTGGGGCAGTTCGGCGTTGTAAGCGTCATCACAATGTTTACAACACCGGCCTTGTCTACCGTTATCTCATAGATCAGCCCAAGCTCGTATATATCGATGGGTATTTCGGGGTCGAACACCGTGTGCATGGCCTCGATAATGGCATCACGTGTTGGTGGCTGGTTCGTGCTTGAAGATGAATCGGAGCTAGTTATCGTTTGTGGGCTATTCTCCGCACGCAGTTTACTTGCAGATGCGTAGTTGCGAATCTGCTGTATCATGGATACTAGGCCATTTGCACGACTGGGAGAGAGGTGCGTGTCGAGTCCTAGCCGCTTGATAAAATCGGGGTCAACGGCCAACACTTCATCAGGGGTGCGGTGATTATACACACGCAGGAGCATGGCCACAAGGCCCTTAACTATGATGGCATCACTGTCGGCAGCAAAATGTAAGCGCGCGCCATCGAATGTTGGATACAACCACACCTGCGAGGTACAGCCGCGAACCCGGTATTCGTCTGTACGATGCTCCTCGGGATATGGCTCCAGATGCCGTGCCATGTGAATGATGTGTGCGTACCGATCTTCCCACGTGTCAAAGAATGCAAACTCTTGCTCAAGGTTCTTCACCGTTTCCTGTGCAGACACGGAGATGCGTGGCGGTTCTTGCTGAATCATACAAGCATCTCCACCGATCGTGTGACCGCTAAAAGAAATGCATCTACATCATCATGGGTGTTGTACACAGCCAGTGATGCACGGGCAACGGTGCTACATCCGAAACGCTCCATCAGTGGCATCGTGCAGTGGTGACCTGTTCTGATTGCAACCCCCTGCTCATCAAGCAGTACGCCAAGGTCGTGGGCATGAACACCTTCCACAACGAAAGACACGATACCTACCCTGTTGCTTGCTTGACCGATGAATCGCACGCCGTGTATCGACGTTAGACCATCCACCATGTGCTTGAGAAGTGCGTTTTCGTGCTTGCGAACCAGTTCCGAGTCGAGCTCACTGAACCAGTTGAGAGCGGCATGTAAACCAACAGCACCGGCAATGTGCGGAGTACCAGCCTCGAACCGGTATGGGACGTCGTTGAATGTGGTGCCCTCGAAAGACACACTACGGATCATGGCTCCGCCGCCCTGATAGGGTGGCATACTGTTCAGTATGTCGTAGCGTCCCCACAGCACGCCAATGCCTGTTGGCCCAAACAGCTTATGAGCCGAGAACACATAGAAGTCGCAACCAATGTCTGCAACGTTCACCTGTTCATGTGCCACGGCCTGTGCTCCATCAACAAGCGTGAGAGCACCGTGGCTTCTTGCAAGTGCACACAATTCGCGTACTGGATTTACTGTACCCAGCGTATTGCTCACATGTGTGAAGCTGAACAGCACCGTTCTATCCGTTATAAGGTTTGCAGCAGCCTTCACATCAATCGAGCCATCGTCTTCGACTGGGACAACAACGATTCGAGCACCGGTGCGTTCTGCAATCATCTGCCAGGGTACAATGTTTGCATGGTGTTCCATGCCGGTGAGGAGGATCTCGTCTCCCTGACTCAAGTGCTTCCCCCCCCACGCGCTCGCTACCAGGTTGATACTCTCCGTAGTTCCCTTGGTAAAAACTACTTCATCAGCTCGATCGGCGTGCAGAAACTTGGCCACAGCTCTCCGTGCCGCCTCGTAGGCTTCTGTGGCTTCGGAAGCCAAGGCGTGTGCACCGCGATGAACGTTGCTGTTCTTTTCACGGTAGAACCTGTTGACTGCATCAATCACAACCTGTGGTTTCTGCGTAGTAGCTGCATTGTCTAGATAGACAAGGGGCTTCCCGCCATGTATCGTTCGTGATAGAAGCGGAAACTCTGTATGCAAGATGGACAGGTCGGTTTTCACGCTGAAGGTTCTGCTCTTAGTGCTGCAGGTAAGCGCTCATACATTTCCTGTTCAAAGGCTTCAACGAGAAGTGCCTTTGCTTTTTCGTGCCGGATGCCCCGGGATCGAAGGTAAAAGATGGTTTCTTCGTCTAACTGCCCTGTAGTTGCACCATGGGAACACTTCACATCGTCAGCCCATATCTCCAATTGTGGCTTGGCATTCACCTGTGCACGATCGCCAAGTAATAGCGAACGACTGCTTTGGTAGGCCGTTGTTTTTTGTGCATTGTGCCGAACGAAGATCTTGCCGTTGAACACGCCCATTGAAGCATCATGATAAATGCCTTTATAGAGTTCTTCACTATGGCAGTGCGGAACCAGGTGATCAACTGCGGTGTGATTATCTGCAACCTCGTTGCCATGGAGGTGCGACAGACCGTTCAGATAGGTTTCTGCACCACTCTCTTCTAATCGCACATAGAGGTCATTACGAACGAGTGGACCTCCCAGACAGAACGTATGTGTGTCCACGCGGGCGTGAGCTTTTACCTGAATCAAGGTAGCTCCAATATGCCTTGCATTATCGGGCAGATTGGTTGTTTTCACATACTCGATGTGGCTGTTCGGGTGGGCTTGTAGTTCGGTTACCATAAGCCCGAGCACGTGAGCCTGTCCCTGAGCCGTATGTGTTTCTTCGATAACGACCGATGAGCCTTCGCTAGCAATAACTCGAACGCGTGTGGCAAAAACAATTCCATGCTGTGAGCTATTGCCCGACACGATGATGCGAAGGGGTTCGGACCGCACAGTCCCCGGAGGAATAACAACTTCTACCACCGTCGGTGCGACGTCTGTAGCAAATGCAACAAACGGACTCTCCGTTGCAGTGCCACGAACCACATGGTGATGTGCAGCGTTGGCAACCACCTGGGCATCATGTGTAAGCTGCAGCACATTGCCGTTTTCAATCACGATAGACGGGCCAAGTTCTGACTGTTGCGACCCTGCAGGGTGAAAGCTGCTACCTTCTGTTTTAGTAAGACTGCTTTCGAATGCTAAGCCGAGCTTTAGCAATGGAAGCAAGTTCAGATACTTCCACTCTTCATGCCGCAGCGTGCTTTTAACAGCGTATTCTAAAGCATCTTGCCACCCATTTCGCACCAGCGGTTGTTCCGTTACAGTGGAATTGGACACGACTGCCTCGAGCCCCTTGGCAGATTCTTCACTCATGCTTCGACTCCACTTCGAATCCAATCGTATCCGCGTTCTTCTAGTTCAAGCGCGAGGTCCTTTCCGCCGGTGCGAACGATGCGGCCATCCATGAGAACATGAACCACATCAGGCACGATATACGTGAGGAGCCGTTGGTAGTGTGTGATGAGCACAATTGCATTATGATCCGTTCGAAGTGCATTCACACCATTTGCCACGATGCGCAAGGCGTCGATATCGAGGCCGCTGTCCGTTTCATCCAGCACGGCCAGTGTTGGTTCTAGCATTGCCATCTGAAAGATTTCGTTCCGCTTCTTTTCGCCACCAGAGAACCCTTCATTGAGTGATCGCTGAAGAAACGCCGGATCCATATCCACAAGTTTCATGCGTTCTTTCATGAGCATCAGAAAGCTGGCTGGATCAAGGGGCTCAAGGCCACGTGCTGAGCGGATTTCGTTCAATGCCGTGCGTACAAAGTTGGCAGTGCTTACTCCCGGGATCTCCACTGGATACTGAAATGCTTGGAAAATGCCTGCCCATGCTCGTTCTTCCGGCGACATGGATAGCAGATCCTTATCCTGAAACGTAATTGTGCCAGCGGATACCGAGTAGTCCTCTCTTCCACTAAGCACACTGGCCAGCGTGCTCTTTCCAGAGCCGTTCGGACCCATGATTGCATGAACTTCTCCCGGGTACACATTGAGTGTTACGCCCTTCAGGATTTCACGTCCTTCTATGCCTGCATGCAAATCCGAAATTGTGAGGATCGGGTTCATCGTTTGATTGTCCATGGTACTTGAGTTCTGAGCTATTCACACTGTTGAATCAGCCAACCGACCCTTCGAGGCTAATGGCAAGGAGTTTTTGCGCTTCGACGGCAAACTCCATGGGAAGGTGATTGAGCACTTCGCGAGCATAACCATTCACGATCAGGGCTACAGCCTTTTCTGTTGAGATCCCGCGTTGGTTGCAGTAGAACAGCACATCTTCGGCAATCTTCGACGTTGTTGCTTCGTGCTCCACCGTACAGGTTGGGTTGCCCGTTTCGAGATATGGAAACGTGTGTGCACCACACTGATCACCGATGAGCAGTGAGTCACATTGCGAATAGTTTCTACTGTTGTGAGCACGAGCATTGAAGCGCACCAAGCCGCGATAGCTGTTTTGTGATTTGCCTGCCGAGATACCTTTGCTAACGATACGCGACCGCGTGTTCCTTCCGATATGCGTCATCTTCGTTCCAGTGTCGGCCTGCTGGTGGTTAGCTGTAACTGCCACACTATAGAACTCCCCAACGCTCTCATCACCTTTGAGGACAACACTTGGATACTTCCATGTGATCGCCGACCCTGTTTCCACCTGCGTCCAAGAGATTTTGCTACGCGCTCCTTCGCAGATGCCACGCTTGGTCACAAAGTTGTACACGCCACCCTTGCCATCCTTATCGCCGGGGTACCAGTTCTGCACAGTGCTGTATTTGATCTCGGCATCGGCGTGTGCAACAAGTTCCACAACGGCAGCATGCAGCTGGTTCTCGTCTCGCCGTGGCGCTGTACATCCTTCAAGGTAGCTTACATAGCTTCCCTCGTCTGCGATGATAAGGGTCCTTTCAAACTGACCTGTGTTCCGAGCGTTGATACGGAAGTATGTGCTCAGTTCCATCGGGCAGCGTACCCCTTTGGGGACGTAGACGAACGATCCATCACTGAACACGGCACTGTTGAGTGCCGCATAGAAGTTATCGGTGACTGGTACTACGGATCCTAGGTACTTGCGAACAAGTTCGGGATGTTCGCGAATTGCCTCACTCATTGGGCAGAAGATTACTCCCTTTTCCTTGAGTGCTTCTTGGAACGTGGTCTTTATACTCACGCTGTCCAGAACGGCGTCAACCGCAACACCTGCAAGAACCTTCTGTTCTTCGAGCGGAATACCAAGCTTGGCAAAGGTTGCAAGCAACTCGGGGTCAACTTCATCTAAAGAGCTCAGTGTAGGCTTCTTTTTTGGAGCGGCGTAGTAGATGATGTCCTGAAAGTCAATGTCTGGATACGAAACATTGGCCCAGCGAGGTTGCTTCATGCGCAGCCAATGCTCGTAGGCTTGCAAACGCCATTCGAGCATCCATTCAGGTTCCTGTTTCCTGGAAGAAATGAAGCGAATTACGCCCTCGTTCAACCCCTTTGGGAGTAATTCCTGCTCAATAGGACTCTCGAAACCGTATTCGTACTCGCGTCCAACAACGCTGTGGAGGATGTCAGTTGCCATGCAACTCCGTGCTTTGTGATGTGGCACAATATACGACTTAATCAGTCCTATATTGGAGATGTGGCAGCGTCGTCCGACGGCTGGCGCTTGTTTGCTGCGGATGATTGAAGGGGTACATGATTGTGTACCGGGACAAGAGTACTCCCGGTACCCACGGTCTGGCATGTTTGCGTACCGGGACAAGAGCACTCCCGGTACCTACGGTCTGGCATGTTTGCGCACCGGAACAAGAGCACTCCCGGTTCCTGCAGTCTTGCACGATTGTGTACCGGGACAAGAGCACTCCCGGTAACTACGATTTAGCATGATTGCGTACCGGGACAAGAGTACTCCCGGTAACTACGATTTAGCCTAATTGCGTACCGGGACAAGAGCACTCCCGGTAACATTCGGAAACTCGAATTGCGCTACCGGACTATCAGCTGTAGTCCGTCAATCATTCGATTACGGGATTGCGAAACAGGGCAAATCAGATATAATCCAGGTGACAAATCACCTATGTCGAAAGTGATATCAGCCTGGCCGTCGGGTATCCGAAGGCTCAGCACTTCCTGACCAATGGAGTTTAAGAGTGTTAGTGTTCGCGGATAAGATTGTTCGCTTACAGCACCATCCGATGTACGTAGCGAGATTGTAACCGTACCGCTCGTTGGATTCGGGAACACACGCAACGGAGTGCCTTCATTGTTATGAACACCGGTTGCAGATACTACAAGGGTTCCCGGCCTGCTCGTAACCTCGCCGCAGTCGCCAACCACTTTGCACGTGTATTGTCCAGCTGAAGCTGAGGAAACCGAAGCTACGGTATACGCTCGTTGGGTAGCCCCTTCGATAAGACTATTGTTTCGAAACCACTGATACTGGAGTCTGCTACCCGTAGCCTGTACTGAAAAGGTGGCTGAGCCTCCGATACTAGCAACCACGTTCTGTGGATGTGCCTCAATCTCAGTTGGTATGCCGTCAGTAACCTTGGTTGTGCCAACGATGCCGTTTACTCCACATAGAGCTCGATACCGCATCTGATAGTCGCCTGCTCCATACGGCGTGCCATGGCCAACTTCAAGTGAATCTTCAATTTCTCCACTGATTTCCGAGCCCGAGGCCAGCCAGCGGTACGATATTCCAACACCGGTAGCGTTGCCACGAAGAACAGTCTTTCCCCCAGGGCAGATTGATACCTCGACTGGGAGCGTTTTCGTAATCATTGGCTTTGGGTCAAGCCATAATGGAGTATCCGTTCTACTTGTATGTCCGCGACTCGATCGTATCCGAATGAAGTAACGCTGCCCTAGCTCAACGACGGGAGATACTACCCAGTCGACACGTTGGGCGTTTATGTCAGAGACGAGTTCCGTCCAGACGATTCCGTCTGCCGAAGCCTCCAGCGTGTAACGATCCGAGGTTAGCATTTCAGTACCAAGCCAGGTGGCGCGCATTGTTGATCCTTCGCAGTAACGCTGGTCGCCTACGGGATCAATGAGGCTCACGCTTCCTGGCTGAATTCTTATGGCACACGCACTTACACCTATTGGGTTGGATTCAAGCGCGTATGGACTGAGTTCTATGACCGAGCTCCTCGACCATCCAGCAACCACAACCCCACGGTCTGGTTGAACTGCCATCGCATACATGCTGTCTGTGTCGGTTCCACCAAGTGTTGTGGCGAAGCTAGCGGACGAAATGTTCGAGAAAAGCACAAATCCGTCGTGTGCTCCTTGTCGATCACCACTTGTACCAATTCCTACATTCGGGAAATCACTTGAGGTTGTAACGCCCGCGATTGCATACTGGCCTGGTGGGTAGATGTGCACACATGTGCCGACCTCGTCTCCATACCCACCGTAGTACGTAGACGAGGGCAGAGACTGTCCGAGTTGTGTGAAGCGTGATATAAACGCGTCGCTACTTCCTCGCAGGTGATTCTGGACTGGGCTCGCAACAGGAAAATCTGGTGACTGCGTTGAGCCAACTAATATGATATTGCTATCAATCACTGCTACGTCCATAGCTGCATCATTCGCAGATCCTCCTAGATATGTGGAGGCAATTGCACGTGCTCCATCGTCGGAGAGGATAACCAGCGTTGCGTCTGTAATTCCTCCGTTGAAAGTCCAGTCATAAGGTCGTTCGCTGTACTGCCACCAGGTGGATGGATTGATTACCGGAAACGTCTTATAGTCTACAGAACTTGTCGAACCGGCCAGGTAGATTGCTCCGTTTGTATGAACCAGCATTCCATTGAAGGTGTCATCACCCGTGCCGCCGAAGTACGTGCTGAATAACACGGAAGTGGCATTGGCACCTAGGCGCATTACAAAAGCATCTCTGCCACCAAATGGAGTCTTGAATATTCCGTTCGTATTAGGAAATCCGGAATTTGAGTTTGTTGAACCGCAGATGTAAATGGTAGATGCAGCGTCCACCTGAACATCAGTTGGAAACTCGTCACGATTACCGCGGATGTAGGAACCGAACAGCAGTGAGTCGAGAAAAGGCGTAAATCCAACTACGAATCCATCAGTGGCAGATGAATAAAGGTAACCGATCGAGTTGGCAGATGTTGGGAAATTGTTCGATATGGTCCACCCTACTACGTAGATGTTTCCCTTGCTGTCAGTGGTGAGCGCGGTTGGTTGATCATCAGATCCACCACCGATAAGGGTAAAGGCCTCCAACTCTTCAAGATTCTTGGAAACGATAGCCACGAATCCATCCGAACCGCCAGCATGTTCATGATTCCATCCTGGAGCTGGCCAAGCAACAGGCACCTCCATCCAACCACACATCACAATTCTTCCGTCCGCTAGTGCCTTAACATCGGTGATTTCCACTCTGCCTTCGCCTGAGCGTATCATCCCTGACACAAGTGGACCACCAGCCTCAGCTGAGAATGCGGGAGCACCCAGTACCAGTGCGCCTAGCAGTGCGCTGACAATGACAACCATGGACATGTGCTTGTTGCTCATGAAAAGACTGTGGGTGCGATCACCATTAGTGTGACCGCACCCACGAATCTACAATAACGATGTTTCGGACAATTATTTGGCATTTATCGGCCTATTTGCACAACGGTGCGCACAACGTCTGCGCCGGCCACTACTTCCAGGCCGTACACACCGGATGGGAGTGAGAGCACGTCCACATTTAACGAATGCCGTCCCTCGGACAAATGACCGAGAGCAGTGGATGTTAAGATTTGTCCGTTAGCTGAAACAAAGCGAACAGAAACCTGAGCCCCCTGCTTCATATTCAACATCAACGCGAGCTGCTCACCAGCTGGTACGGGTCCAAGAATTCGGAGTGTGGTGTTTCCGCTTGTAACGTCTTCCGAAACTGAACTCGCAGGCTCAACGATTACAGTCACTGGGTTTGAAGTCGCTGATCCGCACCCTCCGGTTACGGTACACTTGTATGTGCCGGCGTCGGATGTGGTTGCGTTCGCAACGGAGTAGGTTGCACTCTTACCATTTGCGAGAGGTTCATCGTTCTTGTACCATTGATAGGTCAGGTCTGAACCTTTGGCAACAACGGAAAGTGTAAAGGGGCTTGCGACACGTGTTGAAACGTTCTGTGGCTGTGTGGTAATCGCAGTGGCTACAGCCACCGATACGTTTGCTGTTGCAGATGTGGCAACAGGCGAGCATGAACCCGTAACCATACAATCATACGATCCAGATTGCGAGGCATTCACAGCCGGGATTGTGTACTGAGCCGAAGTTGCACCTGTTATGTTACTGCCGTTACGTCGCCATTGATACCGAAGGTTAGCACCAGTTGCTTCTACACTGAGGGTTACCGGAGCACCTTCACAAGCAGAAGCATTCTTCGGTTGTGTGGTAATACTTGGTGGAGAGGAGAGCGTAAATGACTCGCTCGTAACAACGTGACCACGAGTTGTTTGAACTCGTATCATGTAGTTGGATCCCGACTCAAGGCTTGTGCTTGGCTTCCATGTGTAGCTTAGGCTTGAAATGTCCGAAGCAACAGTTGACCAGGTAGCCCCCGCGTCTGAAGAAAGCAGAACTTGGAATCTATCTGTCTCTTTCATGCCTTCCGTGCCCCAGGCGATGGTGCGGTTACTTCCCGTACACCAGCTTTCACCGCCGACTGGTGCTACCAAAGACAGCGTACCATTTGCCCATTTCCCAATGTAGCCATCGGTACCTCCGATCGGTTCTGGCTCCAGAGCACCAGTGTGAGTGGGAAGATCGATTGAAGTACCGGTTATCAAGTGGAAGAAGTCTCCTTCTGCATCCTCCGCCACCGAGCGAACGGTGTCGGCACCATAACTACCAACAATCGTACTGAACCCAAGGTTATATGGATTGAGTCTAGCAATGAAACCATCCGTTGCACCCAGGCGTTCGGCACTTGCTCCCGCTCCAAGCGTTGGGAAGTCCGTTGAATTTGTGGTACCCCAAATAAGGCCGTGTGACTGGGCAAGATCGGAGACCATGCCGCGAACGTCATCATCGCCTGTCCCGCCGAAGTATGTGCAACCAGTAAGTGCCTTGCCGTCGTCCGTGAACAAGCACATGAAGATGTCCTGTTTACCAATCCGTTCCGGGTAAACGGTGCTGCCTGCTGTAGGTAGCCCACTCGAAGTTGTAACCCCAACCAGGATTGGACGGCCAAGTGCATCAACGTAAACACCTCTTCCCTCTTCATCTGCTGCGCCGCCAAAGTATGTGGAGAACGTTCCGTCATCTCGGCGTGAAAGAGAGCCATCTGGGAAAAACTTGATTAAGAACGCATCCGTATTGCCGCCGTTAAATGTGCGGTCGTACGGCACCCGGCCAGAAGAGAACCAACCTGGAACGGGTGCTGTTTCGAAGTTCGAGGAAGTCGTTGATCCAGTAACGTACGGCGAACCTGCGGCGTCGAGAGCAAGTGCCGTGAACTGTTCACTGCCTGCCTTTCCGAAGTATGTACAGTACAGGAAGGAACCGCCACCGGCGGCGAGTTTGGCAATGAAACAATCCCACTCTCCTCCATAGGTGCTTTGATGCGCCAGGGTAATTGGAAAGCCCGAATTGCTGTTGGTTCCACCGCACACAACGATGCCTCCGTTCACTTGGTCTACTTTCACGGCTCGGGCGCGGTCGTCTCTGTTGCCGCCCAGGTAGGTAGAGATTTCCAGGTTCTTCAAATCTTCTGAAAACCGGCTAATGAAAACATCAATTTGACCTTTATGTGTTTGCCCAACTACCCCAGCAGTGATAGGGAAGTCTTTACTCTCGGTATTACCGGCTACGCAAACTTTTCTGTTATTGTCAACATCAATTGCACTAATACGATCAACGGACGTTCCACCTATGTACGTGAAGCTGATGATTTCACCAAGGTCTGCGGAGAGACAGGCAACAAAGCCATCGGTATTGCCAGTAACGTCCTTGCTGTAGGCACCTACGTCGTCAGGGAAGGAAACATTTGAGCTTCCTCCTGCGACGTATACTTTCCCATTCTTGTATGCCACGGCTTCAACAGCATCATCATCAGAGCCACCCAAGTAGGTGCCATATACCACTGGGTCAATCACCAGTGGCTGGTCAAGATTCCGAGCAGGTACGTTAATGCGAACGCCATTCGAGGTGGCTTCAAATGATACTGGTGTTGCCGTAGCCTTCTGGCCTAATACGTAGGCGTAAAGGTCGGTCATAACAATACCGCCCATTGTTGTGCGCAACCGAACGTCCTTGCTATCAACTATAAGCCCCATATCACCTTCGATGACGAATGCGATGTGATCCGCTGTTGCACCTGGAGCAACATCAAGGTCATACCGAAGCTGACCAGAGGCATCCATGTAGTACACAACGCCAGTGCCGTCGAAAACATTCGCGAAGCGTACCGAGGTGTAGGCCTGAGTAGCAATCGTTTGGCTCGGGTCGGATCCTGCCATATAGGTCACGGTAGAACGCGGCTGTTCCGTTAACGCATTACTCTGACCATTGCTGCCTACCCACCGAAGTCGAATGACGTGACCTTTTCTCACGTTTCCTTCGCGCTTGTACTGGTCGATAACCATTCCATCGCGAGTTATCCATGTATCCAGATTCTGAGCTCTGTGCAGAAATAGTACTTCTGCCGGCCACTGCCCACGATTCTGAACAAAACCACCAACGCGGGTGTTTACACGCGCAAGAGTTGGTAGTGCCATAACCATACACAAACCGAAGGCCACGAGGTTGTGCCGAACGATCATATTCACTCTCCCTTAGTGCGGGAATAACCCCGCTCAATTTTGTAACGTTGCGTAACCAAAAAGATATGAAGCTGTCGGTAAACATAGACCACGTGGCTACACTGCGTGAGGCCCGTGGTGGGGTCGAGCCTGACCCCGTTCATGCCGCAATTCTTGCAGAAGTGGCAGGTGCTCATGGCATCGTTGCGCATCTTCGTGAGGATCGGCGACATATTAACGACCGAGATGTCCGTGCGTTACGGGAAGTGGTCACAACAAAATTCGATCTCGAAATGGCAGCCAATGCTGAGATCGTGGCATTCGCCTTAGAAATTCTACCGGACATGGTAACCATCGTACCCGAAAAGCGTGCGGAGCTTACTACGGAAGGTGGACTGAATGTTGCCGACCAGGAAGAAGTGCTGTCGGAGCTCGTGGACACATTCCAGAGTCGTGGTATTGAAGTTAGCCTGTTCATCGAGCCTGAGCCACTGCAAATTGAAGCATCTGCACGTACCGGGGCCGACATGGTGGAACTTCACACAGGACCATTTTCCCATGCACGAACGCGAGGCAGCATTACAACCGAGTTGACGCGCCTGCATGCAGCCGCCGAACTTGCAACGGAGCACGGTTTAATCGTGAAGGCCGGGCACGGTTTGAATCTTCACAACCTCTCTGGGATAGTCGAGGTACCCTATATAGAGGAGGTAAGTATCGGCCATGCTTTGATTGGCCATGCTGTGATGGTGGGGATGGATCGGGCCGTGAGGGAGTATTTAGCTGTGTTGCGGTGAATGACCGGGACAATAGCACTCCCGGTACCGGTACCGGGAGTGCTATTGTCCCGGTTAGCTAATCAGCCAAACCGCGAAATCATCCGATGAAAATGATGCACCCCCTGCTCACGTGTAGCTGAATACCGTCCACGCACATAAACACGCGATCGCATCCCTCGATGTACACTCTCCACAATGGCATCATCTTCCAATTCCACTCTGTCCAGGTCCGCACCAGCCCCCTCCCTGATTTTGGCCTCGTCCATAACATACACGCGGTAGTGAACCAGTGTGCGTGAGAGGCCTGCGGGCTCGACAACATTGAGTGAGATGCCCCACGGGTACACATTGATCATGGTATTCGGAAATAGCCAGTAGTATAAGGCTGCAACGTTTCCAGGCAATTCCTCGAAACAGCTTTCACCGCTTTTACCAATTCCTACCTGCAACACTCCCCCCGGATACAGTTGCGTCTCGTAGGCACCGTAGTCCAGTACCGCATTCAACCCACCATGCACAAACGGCACGTGAAACCCTTCCAGATAATTCTCCACATACAGCGCCCAGTGTGCGTTGATCTCAAAAGTCCTGGATCCACTAGGCTGTAACTCACACTCTGCAATCTTCCTACCCAAAGGACTATGTGGACTCAACTGATGCAACAGGTCCGTAAGGTCAGAAGGAAACGTCTGTAACGAACCATCGGCAGGGAGCGGCTCCACTTCGTGATTTCGCTGCTCCCCGGCAGACTCCGGTGCTGCGATGCGCGCAAACACCATGGGGCCAATGGTGAAGTGCGGTAGGGGGCTTAGATGATCTGCCTCACTCGGAAAGCCCTCAACTTCGGTGAATTCAGGCATGTGAATGCACCTGCCACGCAGATCGAACCGCCTGCCATGATAGGGACAGCGTATTTCACGTGGACTGCACGACTCTGATACCAAGATTGTTCCTCGGTGCGTGCACACGTTGGAGAGAATGGAAACCACGTTGGTGTTCGTAGTACCGACATCGGCTGGTGCAGCAGCCGTATCAGATTGTGGACGAATCGAGCCTTTGTGGGTAGAGGCACGCTTGATCAGAATTGGTTCACCAATGGCCTGCGGCAGGATCGTTGCTGGTTCCAGCGTATGATGGTGCTGCGGAACAACATCGGCAACGTATTGCCACGACGAAGGGAAGGCTCGCTCTATCGTGTTACGATAGATGTCTTCGCTTCTATACCACATGCTTGGCAGCGTATGTGCCTGGCGTATGTCAAGGTTGATGAGCGCCATGATTGTCAAAAAAATGTCGGGCTGTTTCTTGGTCGCACAATCGCGACTACTTTGCATAATGAAAGCGAAAGTACATCCAGCGATGACTGTGCTCCACATCGTGATCGCGCTGGTCATGGCGATTGGGTTATGGCAGATGTGGGAGAACCCATTCAGCACCACCTATGTGGTAGTCAGCGTTTTCGTTGGTTTTCTGTATTACACGCTTGCGTTACAGGTCTTACACCGAACGGAAAGCGACTCTGCCGCACAGATCTTCCACTTCCTCTCACTATCTGTTGCCATACTTGTTTGCACCACCCCAGGCACGGAGAACGTTACTGGTCCGGTCATGTACACCATTCTGCAGTCGGTATATGCAGGTAGCTACCTTCTTGTGCCCGTTCTCCTCCTTCACTTCGTGGCTGTGTTCCCACAGCGTGGATCGTGGTACCGTTCTGATGTTTTCAAAGTCGCCTACTTCTCCATTGGTGCCGCCACTGTTTTGGCGAACGTGATTCTGTTGCTAGAAGCATGTGGCTTCATGCACTTTCCCGCCACTGCACCAGATGTATATACGGCTTGGATTGACGGGTTGAAAATCGTCTTCAGTATCAGCTCGGGAGTCGGACTAGCCGTGCTTGTGGCTACGTATTTCCGTACCGAGAATCTCTCGGGCCGCCGCAAACTGCTGTGGCTGATCAGCGGAGTAAGTATCTCTGCTGGTGGGTACATCATTCTGTCGATCATTCCAGAGGCATTGGGAACAACAACGTTCCCAGAAGAGTGGGCGATACTTCTTACTTCAGTCGCACCAATTGCTTTTGCTACGAGCATCGTTCGCGACAGGGCACTGGATATCGATGTGATTGTGAATCGTGGTATGGTTCAGGTTGCGATAACCCTTATTGCTGTTTGTATATACTCTGGCTTCGCGAGTCTGGCGATGGATTACTTTCGGCTTCAGATTGATACGCGTGTACTGACTCCTAGCATCGTACTTATTGATGTTTTACTCTTCTTTCCTGCACGTGGATTAGTGCAGCAGGCAGTGGATTGGTTGTTCTTTCGCGTACAGTATCGATACCGCGATGCTCAGATCAAGGCAGCTCGGGAACTACGCGAAGCACTGTCTCAGCGGGACTTGCTTGATCGGCTCTACCACCATGTTACCACAGCCTTTGCCCCATAAGAAATTCGAATTGAGCTCATCGATGAAAACAGCGGAACTACGCTAGTCAAGGAGGATGGGAGTCTTGCTGTGCATTCTATCGAGCGAACGTTCTGCACTGCCGACGCTACCGTTCATGGCACGATACGGTTGGGCTCTCTTCGATCAGGGCAGTTGTACACCGACGAGGATTTGGACCTCCTAAACAGCCTGCTCCTGGCTGCTGAACAACAACTAGAGCGCCTTGCCCTAAACCACTCAGTTGAGGAGCAACGCATTGAAGCAGAGAGAAAGGCGGAACTCTTTGCCATGAAATCATTCTTCATCAACGGTGTCACACATGATCTAAAAACACCACTCACCTCTATTCGCATGTTTGCGAACCTACTGCAGCAACGCACCACGAACGAAACCGAACTGAAGTACCTCGACATCATTGATGGCGAGAGCGAGCGGTTGCTGCGGATGATTGACCAAGCCCTAGCATACGCCAAGATCGAAGGTGGCGGTATGGTTTATCGTCAGCGACCGTACGACCTTGTGCTCCTGGTGAAAACGGCCGTTCAGATGTTACGCTATCAACTCACAATCCATGAGTTTACCGTATCAGAGCAATACTGCATGCAGGCCGTAAGTAACGTGGATGCTGATGCACTAACGAACTGTGTATTGAACTTGCTTAGCAACGCCATGAAATACTCCACGACTGACCGCAGAATCGAAGTCACCGTAACGCAAACATCGAACGAAGCAAGTATTGTTGTTGCTGACCACGGAATCGGAATCAAAGGGACAGATCGAATCGATCTTCCAGCCATTCACCCGCGTTCACGATACGTCAGAGATTGCCTCAGGTGGTACCGGATTGGGACTAGCGCTCGTTCAGCATGCCGTAGTGGGCAACGGTGGGCGAGTCCACGTATCAAGCAGCGTTGGTGTAGGATCGCGCTTTACGATGACGTTTCCTCTTTCGTAAAACGGTATCTTGCCGTGTGTACAGTGCGTAAATGAATTGGATGAGCTGGGTCAGGCTCAATCTTTTTACGGAGAGACAGAATGTAGTTGTCAACCGTTCTGGTTGAAGGATAATGGTTGTAGCCCCAGACGGTATCAAGCAGCATTTCCCGTGTCACAACTTCATTCTCGTGTTTCATCAGGAAGTTTAGCACTTCGAGTTCTCGTACACTTACCTTGACGGCCTGCCCAGCCACTCTCAATTCCATTCGCTCGATATCCACTTCAACGTTGCCAAATCGAGTACTACCCTCAACGCGCTTCGCAAGGGCAGTTCTTCTGCGGAGTAGCGCTCGAATGCGAGCGATGAGCTCATTCAGTCTGAAGGGCTTCGTTACATAGTCGTCTGCCCCAACCTCAAGGCCGAGAACTACATCCGTTTCATCCGTCTTACTTGTGAGCATGAGCACCGGTGTGTTGATCCCTTCCGCGCGCAGAGTGCGACACACATCACGGCCATTCATAAATGGCAGCATCACGTCAAGTAATATACAGTCTGCCTGTTCCCTTCGTGCCTGCCGCAAGCCTGATTCACCATCACGCTCAACCAACACAGTAAAACCCTCTGCGGCCAATGCATCCTGCAAGCCAATGATTATCGCGGGGTCATCCTCGATGATGAGAATGGTTGCCACGATTATCCACGACCAAACAACGAGGCACCTACAAAGTCGCGATTCATCTGAGCAATGAACTCGACGCTGATACCCTTAGGGCACGCTGCCTCACATTCATAATGGTTGGTGCATGCACCAAAGCCTTCCGCATCCATCTGCAAGACCATATTCACTGCACGCTCGTTGCGCTCTGCCTGGCCCTGTGGCAACGTGCCCAGATGCCCAATCTTAGCTGCAACGAACAACATCGCACTAGCATTTGGGCATGCAGCTACACATGCACCGCAGCCAATGCATGCTGCAGCATCCATAGAACGGTCTGCCTGCTGTTTCGGTACGGGGATGGCGTTCCCATCGGGGGCTGTGCCGGTGTTTGCACTGATGAAGCCCCCTGACTGAATGATTCTGTCGAATGCACTTCGATCAACCACCAGGTCGCGAATCACGGGAAAGGCTTTTGCCCTCCATGGTTCAATGTATATCTCGTCTCCATCCTTAAACGAGCGCATGTGTAGCTGGCATGCAGTAGTGCGCGGAACTGGACCGTGTGGTCGACCATTGATAACCATGTTGCAGCTACCACAGATACCTTCTCTACAATCATGTTCGAACGCCACGGGATCCTGACCTGATTCGATCAGTTGCTCGTTGAGCACATCGAGCATTTCCAAAAAGCTCATATGCTCGCTTACGTTCGCTAGATCGTACGTCTTTAGCATCCCTTGATCATCGGCGTTTGCCTGTCGCCAAATATGTAGTCTGAGTTTCATCACTTGTAGCTCCTCGTTGCCAAATGCACATTCTCGAATTCCAGCTTCTCCTTGTGCAAGACTGGCTCTGCAGATTCACCAGCATATTCCCACGCCGCAACGTAGGCATACTCTTCATCGTTCCGCTTGGCCTCGCCATCCTCTGTTTGGTACTCTTCACGAAAATGCCCGCCACAACTCTCGTTGCGATGGAGAGCATCGCGGACCATTAGCTCACCGAACTCCATGAAATCAGCCACACGCGATGCCAACTCAAGTGATTGATTGAGCTCTGCGCCACTTCCCGGCACATGCAGATTTTGCCAGAACTCTTCACGCAACGCCGGTATTTCTTGCAGCGCCTGCCGTAGCCCCCTTTCATTTCTGGCCATGCCGCACTTGTCCCACATGATTTTACCCAACTCACGGTGAAAGCTTGTTGGTGTGCGCTTGCCATTAATGGATAGCAGTCTGTTCACTTTGTCTGCTGCAGCCTGTTCAGCCTGCCGCACTTCAGGCGCATCAGATGATGGCAGGGGGCTTGGGCCTACCTCACCGAAGTACCCTCCAAGGGTGTAGGGAATCACGAAGTATCCATCAGCCAGGCCCTGCATCAGAGCACTTGCACCAAGGCGGTTTGCACCATGGTCCGAAAAGTTTGCTTCGCCAAGAACGAATAGACCAGGGATATTACTCATCAGGTTGTAGTCAACCCACAGACCGCCCATTGTATAGTGAACGGCAGGGTAGATACGCATTGGCACGGAGTACGGATCCTCACCAGTAATGCGTTCGTACATCTCGAACAGGTTGCCATAGCGGTCCTCGATAACCTTTCTGCCCAAGCGAGCAATGGCGTCAGCAAAATCGAGGTATACACCCCGACCGCCCGGGCCAACGCCGCGCCCATCATCGCATGCTTCCTTCGCCGCACGCGATGCGATATCTCTTGGTGAGAGGTTGCCAAAACTTGGGTACTTACGTTCCAGGTAGTAGTCTCGTTCACTCTCGGGTATGTCGGAGGGCTTGCGAGTGTCTCCTTGCTTTTTTGGCACCCAGATCCGTCCATCGTTCCGCAGCGATTCGCTCATCAGCGTGAGTTTACTCTGATAGTCGCCGCTCACAGGAATACACGTGGGGTGAATCTGCGTGTAACAAGGATTGCCGAAGACAGCGCCTCGTTTATATGCCCGGAAGGCAGCCGTCACATTGCAATTCTTGGCATTTGTGCTCAAGTAGAAGACATTGCCATAACCTCCTGTGCAGAGCAAAACAGCATCTGCAAGCACGGTTTCAATTCGGCCTGTTGTAAGGTCGCGAGTAACAACGCCACGAGCACGCTCGTTGATTACCACAAGATCCATCATCTCCCGACGGTTGAGCATCCGCACCCTGCCGAGGCCAATCTGACGGGAGAGTGCTTGATACGCACCCAGAAGCAGCTGCTGTCCCGTTTGTCCACGAGCATAGAATGTCCGACTAACCTGTGCACCACCAAAGGAGCGATTATCCAAGTATCCACCATAGTCACGAGCAAAAGGAACACCCTGCGCCACACACTGGTCAATAATGTTGACTGACACCTGAGCCAAGCGGTAGACGTTCCCTTCACGAGCCCTAAAGTCCCCCCCCTTGATGGTGTCATAGAAAAGCCTCCAGATGCTGTCGCCATCATTCTGGTAGTTCTTCGCAGCATTGATTCCACCTTGAGCAGCAATACTATGTGCCCGCCGAGGAGAATCGTGGTACGTAATGGCGGTCACGTTGTACCCCAGTTCCGCAAGAGATGCTGCTGCTGAAGCACCAGCAAGACCGGTGCCGACCACGATCACGGAAAACTTCCGTTTGTTGGCCGGATTTACCAGCTTGAGTTCGGACTTGTGTTTGTCCCACTTCTGTTCAAGTGGGCCTGACGGAATCTTACTATTAAGGTTCATAGTCTGCTCAAGCCCCTTATTTCACGATTCCAGTCATGATGGCAATTGGCACAGACAGGAATCCCAGAACAATCACGGCACCGAGCACGGGGCCGATGATGCGAATCAGGGGTGTATATCGCGGGTGATTGATGCCTAATGTTTGGAAGGCACTGCTGATGGCGTGGTTAAGGTGGAAACCGGTTACGATCATCGCAACCACGTAGAAAACGCTGATCAGTGGCTGATGGAAGCTCTCCACAACCATCCTGTACACGTCGTGCCGACCCATTTTATCCGTGAAATGATAGAACTCATGATGCACGATACCCCATGTGAAGTGAGCCAGGTGGTAGATCACATACACAAGGATGAGCAGGCCTGAATACATCATCGTACGCGAAGCCAGAGTCGATGCTCGATAATCTGCACGCTCGTACCCCTCCCCCTTTGCTGTGCGATTAAGGCGGGCGAGTTTGATGCCCGACCAAATGTGAAGGAGGAAAAACAGCAGCAGACCCAAACGCACAACCCATATCGCCGCTCCGTGAAGCATCTCACGGAGTTCTACAGCATAGGAATTCATGTGATCTGGCCCGAGGAATACCAGCAGATTGCCACTTAAGTGGCCAAGCAGAAACAGTACCAAACCGATGCCCGTTACCGCCATCACCCATTTCTGCATGATGGTGCTATTCCAGACCGCGCTAAATGACCGCATTGATTGTGTTCCTCATGTTTCGCCCGGCCAAAGTTACGTATTCACGCTTCGAGGTTGGCGTTTTAAGCATGACGATTGTGAAGAGTCATGACACCACATGGCCCCACGACGATGCACAATGGTCTGGTAATTCGCTAGCCTCTCATCAAGCTGTAAAGAACTGCTATCTTGCCACATGCTTGAAGTCCGAAATGTGGTGAAGCGCTACGGCAACCATGTGGCTAATAACGCAATAAGCATGCGAGCCGTTCCCGGTAGAATCTTTGGATTGCTCGGCCCCAACGGTGCCGGCAAGACTACGCTAATACGGATGATCACCAACATCACTCAACCAGATAGTGGTGAAATTTTATTAGATGGTGAACCTGTGCATGAGCTTGCGCAGGAGAGAATCGGCTATTTGCCTGAGGAACGCGGCCTGTACAAAAAACTCACTGTTGCCGAGCAGCTCGAGTACTTCGCTCGCCTGAAAGGCCTTGCGCAGCACGAAGCAAAACAACGAGTGGCGTTCTGGCTTGAGAAGCTTGATGCTAGTGGTTGGGAGCGTAAGAAGATTGAAGAGCTTTCGAAAGGTATGCAGCAGAAGGTGCAGTTCATCAGCACTCTGTTGCATGGCCCAAGGCTGGTAATCCTTGACGAGCCATTCAGTGGGCTTGACCCCGTGAATGCTCAGCTGTTGATAGATACGGTGAAGGAACTTCGGAATGAGCAGACAACCGTACTCCTGTCAACACACCAGATGGATCAGGTAGAAAAGCTCTGTGATGACATTGCATTGATCAACCGCGGCGAAGTGATTTTGCATGGGAGCGTTCGAAGCATCAAGGCTGAGTATCGTAGTGATCGCGTCATCATCAGGTACGATGGCAACGACGATGCCGTGCGTGAGGTTCCCGGTACCGAGGTAGTGAGCTCCACGGTAGGCAGGGTTGAGCTTCGCATCACCGACCCTTCGCTTACATCAGATGCCCTTTTACGACTGTTCATTGACCGAGTGCACATCACCAGATTCGAGCTTGCCGAGCCGAGCCTGCACGACATCTTCGTGAAGAGTGTAGGAGCATGACACAGTTGAAGCATCCTCAGTACCAAAAAGCAAACGCCCTTTGCGTACGATAGGATCGACGGAACAGTTAGCGCTGGTCAAGGACTATCATTTACGATAGGTGCAAAAACGCTGAAAGCGTTTTGTGATACATTCGGCACGAGTAAACAAGTGCGTTCTGTTTGTTGTAGAAGACGTTACCATCCGTCCAGCCGATTTTTGCTCATGAGTAGACGACGACGGTCCGTACGGCAGACAGCAATCCTAACCGGATCCCTGATCCTGGGATTCTGTGTGATGGTCGCCGGATTGGCGTGGTGGGTACTCTCGATGGAAATCAATGCTGGTGAGAACGGCATGGTTTTCATTCCGCGAAACACCAGTGTGGTTGCTGCTATTGACAGCATAGACGCGCAATGCCCGATGCCTACGCCATGGTTGGTAAAGCTCGCCGCAAGAGTAACCATGCGCCTAAGCCCCCTAACAACGATCCATAGTGGGTGGTATGTATTTCATCAGGGTGACGAGCAGTTCGATGTACTGGAGGCCTTGTTTACCGGTCGGCGCAGGCCCACGGTGCAGGTAACCATACCCGAGGGCCTAACGGCACACGAAACCGCGCTGTTGCTTGGGCAGAAGCTCGATACTGACACGGCATCGTTGGCATCGGCGTTTGATAGCCTTGAGGGCCGACTATTTCCAAACACGTACGAGTTCTTTTGGCGTGAAGGGGCTGAAGCAGTAGCTGAACGACTTGTTCGAGAATACGAGCGGCAGGTTGCCGACAGTGAGCCCACGAATGATCAGTTAATCCTTGCTTCGATCGTGCAGGCGGAGGCTGCCGATGAAGCCGAGATGCCGAGGATTGCAGGAGTTTACATGAATCGGCTGAAACGTGGGATGAGGCTGGAGTCGGACCCAACGGTGCAGTATGGCCTTGGCAAACGCGAAAGAGTACTGTATGAGCATCTGGCTGTGGGCCATGAG
Source organism: uncultured Hyphomicrobiales bacterium (assembly GCA_964620125.1). GTDB lineage: Bacteria > Bacteroidota > Ignavibacteria > Kapaibacteriales > Kapaibacteriaceae > OLB6. Next base: position 93,359 of record CAZUGQ010000003.1, on the reverse strand, counting down.
TGGAATACGTATGTGCACGTGGGACTGCCGCCCACGCCGATCTGCAATCCGGGGTTACGAGCAATTCGAGCTGCACAAGATCCGGAGGAGCATGCATACTTTTTTTTCGTTGCACGGGGTGACGGCAGCGGCAAGCATTGGTTTGCGAAGACGTATGCGGAGCATGTAAGGAATGTGGCGCGGTATCGTGCGGCGAGGGCAGGGGGCTGAGGTAGCGGAGACGTACCGGGAGAGTAGATGTCCCGGTACTTTCGTCATTTCTCAACCCAGATTCCCGATACCCTGCCTCTTGGATCGCGCGCTTGAATAACAAACACAAACGGTTTGCTCGGATCCCTGCGGCTAATCTCGAACTCTTCTATCCAAGACACCTTCGGTGATTCATTCGGGTTAGCAGCGTGTTGATTGCCAAATAGCTTGCGTGGAGTGCGCGCGTTTCCCTCTAAAACTTCAAGAATTGGTCGATCCTGATTTCGATCGCCAAAGAACTTAACAACAACCTTCTTCTTGTCGCCCGAGCCAATGTCCTTCACATCCCTTATCTCCGGTGGAGGAAAGCTCCGGATTGAGATGGGCCGCGGTGCCTCGGTCTGTTGCCCATCAATGTGTCGCACAAAGTAGTACACCTTCCCCGTGTCCGAGGGCCGTGGCATCCACGTCAACTTTCCTGAACGCGTACTCGCTACCTCAACATTGCCGTTCATGATGAGAGCTTGAGCACTGGCCACGTCAGGCACGTGCGCATCAAAACTGTACTCAACACCTGGATACATCACGTCTGGAACATTAACGGCTGGCAACGATATGCTTTGCACAACAAAGGAAGCTTCTGCTACCTCCCCATCCCGTCGTCGGGCATTCACCATGACAACGTACGAACCCGTGCGCGGTGCACGCCCACGAAGCACAACACTTCGTGCTGCTGTGTCTAAGAATCTCTCAATATCCACACCAGGCACGGTTGTTCTCACCTGAGGCATACCGTCAAGATCCCGTAATGGGTCTGCTCCGCCCATGCTCAGGCGCACACTCCACGGTTGGAGCGGTGCTGCACTAACAACATCTTTAGAAGCAACAACCCAGAAATTTCCAAGGCTGCGTCCATCTCGCTCAATTACTCGCAGTGTATCCACGAATAGCTGGTATGGACGGGAGGGGGCTCCGGATTCGTCAACGATCGTCGTGGCAAGGACAAACTGCGTTGACCCACTGATCCGCAGGCCTTGCGGCAAAAGGTCAGCATCCGACGCATTCGGTCCTCCAGTAGCTGGAGGCATCGCTGTACCAGTCACGGTAACACGAAGGGTGCGCGGCATTCCACCGGTCAGATCAGGACTCCAGCGAAACAGGACAGCTTGCCGATCTGGTTGAGGTACAAGCTGGAACAGCGACGTAGCGGAATTGCCTGGTTCGAGAGTAAGAATCTGACCAGTGAGAACATCTTCGATTCTGGCCACAACCTGTATGTTCTCAACATCACCACTGTACCGAATCACGTTCACACTATCAAGGTTACGCAGCCTCAAGCCCCCTGCGGAATCCCTTATAAGCTGGCATTCGAGTCGTACTCGCTCAGGCTGCAGGTCCAGGCTCAGATCGGTAGGAACCGTTGCAACGCTGGTGGTGCGCTGTGGGCTATCGGGGAGCAGAAGTACGAGGGCAACAAGGTATAGAATAAAGTAGACCTCGATGCGCCTGCGACGTGGACGTGCAATCATCCCTTGGTGTTGAGGATGTTACGGGAAAGGATACGCTCAAGTTCGGCACGGACCATTCGCTCTACTTCCTGTGTTTCCATAGCACGCAAGCGATCACTTAATGCGTCGACACTTTCTGAAAAACGTTCAAGCGACGCAGTAGTGACCTTCATGGAAGCCATGAGGTCAGGGTTGGGTTGCACAGCCTTGACTGCTGCGTCAACGCTCTCGCGAACGCTCTCAACAATTGCGTCTTGTCGTTCTACCATGTCGTTCAGTGCGCTTGAGATAGCTTCCAGCTGAACAGCCATTGCTGCGTAATCACGTCCTATCTCACCGAGTTCACGCAGCAACTCGATGGTTCCTTCCGAGGCAGCTGATGAATGTGGAGCAACATCCGGTTCATCTGGGGGAGTAAAGTACATCACTGCAAAGAGTGCAAGCAGAAGAACTGCTTCTAGAACAATGCCACCAACAATGAATGACGGTTGATTGATCGCGCCAACGCGATTGAGTCCAACCGCAACAAGCAGTATTGCAGCACCAGCATACACCCATGCATTGATGGCAGCAAAGTAGTATCGGTTGATGACCTCCTGCATCCATAACGTAGTACCTTGCCACCATCCTAGCGGGTGGAGCACAACCACATCGTGCCGCGTTCGGCGGATCAGCTCTTGTTCAGTGGTGCAAATTCTCCACATGGTACCAAGCGTCTGGAATGTTCCCAGACGCCTTTCATAGCGCAGTTCGCGATAGATATCGCGCAGTAGCGAGCGTCCTTGAACGCTGGCAAGCGTCTCCAATTGCGTCATGCGAAGGAAATTAAAGATGATAGCGGGAAACTTACCGGGATATCTCTTCTCCCGGTACCAGTACCGGGACACCTTTTCTCCCGGTACCATCTCCGGAACACCGTTTCTCCTGGTTCTGGTACCGGGACACCTTCTGTCCCGGTACTATTACCGGGACACCTTTTCTCCCGGTACCCTTACCGGGACACCTCTTCTCCCGGTACCCTTACCGGGACACCTCTTCTCCCGGTACCATTACCGGAATTCCTCCTCTCTCGGCACCTAATCCCTTGCCATTATCCTCACTTACCCCCATTTTGTACGATCCCACCGAATCCGTACTCACGAGGTCCCCATGTGCATCCGCACCTCCCTGGTCGTTTTCTCCATCATCGCAGCGCTCGCTTTTCCTTCGGTTGCACCGGCAGCTACCCCCAGAACCCCTTCCCCCCAGCTCCCGGCATTCGTGCACAACGTGGGCCAAGTGTCGTACCCAAACGGCCAACCTGCATCACATGTCGACGTAACACTCTCCGCCCCAAACATGGTGGCCTACGTCTTTGCCGGTGGCATCCACCTCGTGCAGGAACGGTGGCACTCGCCCCAAACCTCCGTGCCTCCTCCCACTAGGATCAACCCCAGCATCGCAAACACTGCTGCTCTCTATGCTCACGTCGACCTCTTTCGCACCGATGTTCGCCTGCTCGGTGCCAATACCCAGGCGCGACTGGTGGTTGAACGTGCAGCCAATGGATACGATTTCTTCATCACCCCATCCACTGGATTGAAGGGGGCTCGGGCAGATCGCTACCAACAAATTCGATACGTGGATGTGCTGCCGGGTGTCGATATGCGACTGTCCGCAAACGGCAAAGGTGTTAAAGTTGACTACATCCTTCGCCCCGGTGCCGATCCACATTCAATCCGCCTACTCTACGATGGCGTTTCATCAGCCTCCCCTTCACCAGATGGCGGCGTCCGTTTTACCACTCCTCTGGGCCTTATCCAGGAAGAAGCACCTGTCGCCTTTTGTCAGGGGGCTTCGGTTCCCATCAAAACAGTTTTGGATGGGAACACGATCACATACTCCGTAGGTGACTACGACCGTTCCCAGGAACTCATCATCGACCCACAGCTTGTGTGGGCTACCTACTACGCCGGCAAACAAGTAACCTCGGGCGACGTGCAAACTGCCAACGACATTTTTGGCAATGTGTTCCTAGCCGGAACCACATTCATTACTACTCTCCCACAAAGCCCAGGTGTCTTTCAACCACGGTGGAAAGCTCGTTCCGATGGCTTCGTTGCAAAATTCACGGAGTTCGGCACACTGCTATGGAACACCTACGTGGGTGGTACGGGAAGTGATGAAATTCTCGATATGTGCGCGGATACATCTGGCAGCGTTTGGATTTGTGGTTCGCTCGATAGCGGTAACCACCCACTCATGGATACTGCGGGGGCAATCAACTACAACAAGCAGGGCAGCGGACCATTTGGAGATATCGAAGGCGACACCATCACCGGTCGCGCAGGATTTGTGATGCGCGTGAAACCAGATGGAACATGGGGAGACTCGTGGATCATGGATGGCAATGGAACCGATCGGGTTACTGGCATTGCATTCAAAGCCAACCATCTTGCCTTTTGTGGCGAAACTCGCAGCCTGAGAATCAATCAGAAAACTGGATACCCCTTTGGCCGCAACAATGCCAACAACTACGGTCAGTTCGACATCTTCGTCGCTCACTGCAGTCCCAAGGCTGGCAATGCAGAACGCTGGACAGGCGATTGGCTTAGCTACTACGGCGGAAGCAGCGACGACCAGGCCAAGGCAGTAGCCGTCGATGCCTTTGGGAACGTTACGTGTATTGCAATCACCCAGAGCAACGATCTGCAGTCTACCGATGGTAGCGCTCTCCGTGGTCCTCTCGATGTATTCGCAATTCACTTCCGCACAACGGGCCAGCCGCCTCAACCTTCCCGCACCTGGGCTAAATACATCGGTGGTGATGATAATGACTACCCGGCAGATGTTGCCGTAGACAGCTTCGGCAATCCAATCATCGTCGGACACACCTACAGCGGCAACTTTCCAACAGCAGCCCCATACAAAGCCACACGAGCGGGCATCACCGATGGCTTCTTCTGCAAAATCAATTACACGACCGGTCTCTTCCTCACATCCTCATACTTCGGCGGCAACCGACTCGATGCCTTGACTTCCGTTGCCGTGGATAAGAACGATCGGATCTGGTTTGCAGGGTATACAGGCGGCTCGGACGATCTGCCGTTTACCGCTGACGCACATGACTACGACCCAAACACAACAGCAGAATGGTATGATCTTACCGACGGCTTCATCGTCCAGATGACAGCCAATGGTGCTGGCAGACTTTATTGCACCTACTATGGTGCCGATCCGGATGACAACCTCCCGCCAAGACCAACAGCACCGGGTGATACCATTCCAAGCAATACTGACTTCGGGTATGACCGCATCACCGACATCTACTGCGAAAACAATGCATACATCTCAGTGGCAAGCATGGTTCGCGGCCGATATATGGCCGTAACTCCTGGTGCTTATCAGAGTGGAGCAGACCTTTCGGCCGATCCGCTGTACGATGCGCCATTCCTGTCCTATTTCTCGAATTGCCCAGACACAACGATGGACGTTACAATAAATGGTACGCCTGTTTTATGTGACAACGAATCGCGAATTCTGCGAGCCCCAAGTGGCTACACATCATATAAATGGAACACTGGTGCTCGAACCCAACAGATAACGGTTAGCGATAGTGGAATGTATACCGTTAGTGTTCTTACAATGGATGGTTGCCGGTTTCACGATACGGTTTGGATAGCAAAAGCTCCTCGGCCTACCGTATCAGCCGGATCCGACGTGGAAGGTTGTATTAACACCGTCATTCGCCTAAAGGCTGTACCCTCTGGTGGTACCCCCCCCTACTTTTACAAATGGAAGCGGGTTGAGCCAGGCCCACAATACATTGACAACGACGGCCTTGAGGAACCTGGTGTGAATCCCAACACCACCTCGCACTACGCAGTAACCGTTACCGATCAACTAGGCTGTACAGCCACAGATACGGTACTTGTTACCATCATCAACCCTTCACCTAGACTCAACACCGACACCGTTGTGTTTCAGGAGTTGGATGCTTGCGAAGCCACAGGTACGGATTCCGTTTGGGTGGTGAACACCATGGACTATCCCCTTACACTCGATAGTGCACGTGCCTCGAGCTCCGTGTTTTCCATTGGAACAAGTTTGGTAGGGGGCTTAGATATCGCACCGGGTGACAGTGTTCGAGTAGCTGTCCTTGCCACACCACAAACTGCGGGAACGTCTACTGGTTCTCTTGTCTTCTTCGGATCGCCGTGCAACTGGAGCATCACCTGTCAGTTGCGAATCGTGAAATCACAACTTGTTGCCAGCTTGATACCGAACCGTGTAGACTTTGGTACTGTGCTTGACTGCGAGCCGGAAACACGCGATACCATCATCACCATTCGTAATAACGGAACGAATGTACTCACACTTCAACCAGGATTTACCAGAGCCCCCTTCAGAGTTGTTACCCCACAAACACCTGTTACACTTGCGCAGGGAGAAGGACAGCAGATCATCGTTGACTTCAATCCGCAGGCTACCGGAACCTATGCCGACACTGTGTTCTTTCCGTTTCAATCAGGTACGTGCCAAGACACACTGCTCGTTTTTATCAGCGGCATTCGCGGCGCAATGGATGTAGCAGTGGAGCCGCCAACGCTGAACGTTGGGACACTGCAGGGTTGCGAAGACAGCAAGGATACATCGGTGGTGATTTGGAATCGAGGTACGGCAAGAGCATCCGTCACACTCCCCTCAAACCCAGAAGTTGTGTTTACACCTTCCGGACCTCTCACGATTCCAGGCGGTGATAGCATACGCGTGAATGTGAGCGTTCGACCGGCAACATCTGGACCGTTTACCACCACGCTTACTCTTGGTGTTGAACCCTGTGCACTAACAGTACCACTTACTATAAGTGCTAACAAGAGCGGCACTGCCGTTACCACACCGGCAACATCGGATCTGGGCGAGGTGAGCTCGTGTTCCGGACCATCAACAATTGTTCAGCCCTTTACCGTTCGATTCAGTGGGTCGGGTGATGGAACCGTGTCATCCGTCTCTACTGGACCGAGCATCAGCACCAACATGGCCGTTGGGTCCGTACTTGCTAACGGACAGGATGTATCGTTTAATGTGCTATGGACTCCAACAACCGACGGAGTACTGGTAGACAGTATCGTGATGATTATCGAACCATGCTCGATACGTCGCGTGATACATGTTAGCGGAGTTCGAACAACACCGTCTATTCGGTCGGTTGATGCACTCGTGGCGTTGGGTGCACTTACCGCTCCAGCAACGGGCACAGTCCGATTTGAGAACTACGGCACTGATACCCTGATCTTCAATACGAGAGCAACAGCCAATCTTAGCATTGTGGCCACGAGGCCCAACTCCACAACACTGCTGCCTGGTGGCATGTTGGAGGTGGACTATCGGGCTGCATGTGTACCTAGCATATTGGACACCATATCGGTAGCGGTTGCCACCCCGTGTGCACTTGATGTGTTTAGTGCTTTCACGGGCACGTGCACTGGCGCTGCTCCTGCCCGAAGCACAGTAGTTCTTGATAGTGCTTCAGTTAAGGTTGGAGAAAAGGTTACCCTTGGCTTACGTCTTGTTGACAGTGAGAATCTTGATGATAACGGTCTTCGCACATGGCGTGCCGATATCACATACAACCCTATGGTCATTGTTGGCACCGATGGTACGCCTGACTGTTTTGTGCAGGGTGCCTACGCTCCATGTACGATTACACTAACGGGAACACGTACTTCGACCACTGGTCTGCTTGCATCGCTAAACTTCACTGCCATACTGGGTACCGCTGCTGCCACCGATGTGGTTATAAGCAACTTTGATTGGATCGAAGACACAACGGCACTCGTAACAACTTCGAACGGTCATGTTGTCATTACTGACGTCTGCGAGGAAGGAGGAACCCGCCTCCTCGACCCCAAGGCCGAAGCGTTCAGCATTAACGTCTACCCTATTCCTGCCATCACGCAGTTCACGATCGAAGTGCAGGGTCTTGGATCGCAACCTGGTTCCTACGCACTCTACAACTACACCGGTCAACAGGTTACCTCCGGCGTCCTCACTTCCGATCAACAAGGTAATGCACTTGTTGTTGTTGATGTTTCCACGTTTGGCTCGGGTACCTATCTCCTCACCGTCGACGCACGCGGCTCACTCTACAGGCTGCCCGTTCTCATCACTCGATAAGCTCATGCAGACACACACACGTTGGTTCACCGGATTGTTCCTCCTCTTTGTTAGCAGTGTGCCTGTTCTGCTTCCTAACGCATGTTTTGCACAGGAAATCATAAGCATTGACCAGGTATCTGACGACACAATTGCTGCCGTCATCACAGCTCCTCCAATGGTAACCAAGCGCATACTCTCTGTTGGACTGCTCGGTGGTTATTCCATGGATCTCAACCGTGCGGCGGACCTATCACTCCCCAACGTCCCCACCTGTTGTCCCGGCTATGACGGTGCAACAGGTTCAGGTTTTGTAGGGGGCTTGGGTTTTGAGTTGCCACTTGCCTCACAGCTTGAACTCGTAACGCGCCTCACGTACCACAGTACGAGTGTAACGCAGCTTACCGAGGAGCCGATAACAGTGCGCCAAGGCAATCAAGCCGTGCAAGCTGTGATAGAACATGAGCTCACATCGTCGTTCTCAATTCTTTCACTCGAGCCTGCTGTGCTCTTCACATTCGGTGATGAGCCGTCAATGGGATTTGGGCTGCTTGGAGGTGTTCGATTCGGCATGCTCCTTGGTGCCAGCTACAGTCAGCTCGAGCGCCTTGATGAATCGATTGCCTACGACTACGACGGTGGTAGTGGTGTACGCAACGAATCAGAAGGTGAAATCACTGGAACATCTGCATTGCAGATGGGCATTCTTATCGGTGCCCGGTATGCACTTCCGCTTAATGCAAGTCGTACCCTTTCTCTAGTACCTGAGGTGCAGTTCTCTCCACTCTTCACCTCGGTTGTTGAAGGGCAATCGTGGAGTGTAAGCTCCTTTCGGTTTATGCTTGGTGTGAATTATGCCATCACGTCAACAAAGGCAGAAGCATCACCTTTGGCTCCGCGGTAGAACGCAACCATCCACGAACCGTGAAAGCTTGGCACTCGTTGTCGTGCAGCACATCGTATTCAGGTAATAGCAACAAGAACCACTGATACGTCAACCTATCCGATGCGTTTACATAGCCATCCTGCTGTTGGCGCAGGGTGAGAACGAGGCAACCACCATACCAAGGTGGCTAGTTTTGCCGAGTATGTCTCTTCTAGAATCTGAAATCTCACGTCGCCGGACAGTGGCAATCATCAGCCATCCAGACGCAGGTAAAACCACACTTACTGAAAAGCTTCTGCTGTATTCTGGTGCTATACATCAGGCAGGTGCCGTAACTGGTGGTAAACATGCAGGAACCACCAGCGACTGGATGGGTATCGAGCAGCAACGCGGCATTAGTGTTAGCTCAAGTGCCATGCGAGTACATTATGATGGTTTGATGCTGAATCTTCTTGATACGCCTGGTCACCAGGACTTCTCGGAGGACACCTATCGAACCCTCATGGCAGTGGATGCAGCCATCATGCTTCTGGATGCAGGCCGTGGTGTGCAAGAGCAAACCATCAAGCTGTTCAAAGTGTGCAGAGACCGCGGCATTCCCATCATCACCTTCATGAACAAGATGGATAGGCCTGCACGGGATCCGCTGGAACTGCTCGACGAAGTAGAGCAGGTGTTGGGCATTACCGCCATTCCTCGTACCTGGCCCATCGGTGATGGACCTGATTTCCGCGGCATCTACGACAGGGCTCGAGGTGAGTTTTACGCCTTCGAGCGAACGGCTGGTGGACGTACCAAGGCACCTGTGAAAATTGGAAACATTCGCGATCCGGAACTACGAACGTCACTCGGTCCTCAGGCACACGACAAACTCCTCACCGATCTTGAGTTTGTTGAGCATGTAATCCCGCCCTTCGATCGAGCAGCATTTCTAGCAGAGGGCAACACGCCCGTGTACTGGGGATCGGCCATCACAACATTTGGTGTGGAACACTTCCTTAACGATGTACTTGCATTAGCCCCCTCCCCACAATCATATCCGATGATGGATGATAAGGGTGCTTTAGTACAGGTGCACCCACATGCCGACGAGTTTGTTGGGTTTGTTTACAAAGTGCAGGCCAACATGAACAAGGCTCATCGTGACCGCATTTCGTTTCTTCGAATCGTAAGCGGAACATTCGAGCGTGGCATGACGGCTCTTCATCCACGCACTGGCAAAACCACCAAACTCAACTATCCGTTTGAAATTTTTGGACGCGATAGAAGCATCGTAGATGAAGCGTTCCCTGGTGACGTTATCGGACTCACGAATCCCGGACTCTTTCAGGTTGGCGACACTCTTACCGAACGATCCATGCTGAGCCTACCTCAGTTCCCGCGATTTGCTCCCGAGATTTTTGCTAAGGTGTGGCCGAAGTCAGGATCGTTTTCAAAGAGCTTTCGTAAGGGCATCGAACAACTACGAGAAGAAGGTGTTATTCAGATCTTCACAGAAGCCGACGGCAATCCTACACCACTGATTGGCGTAGTTGGCGAATTGCAGCTTGAACTCTTTGCCTGGCGTATGGAGAATGAATACAACGAGTTGGTTCGCCTGGAGCGTCAACCGTACACGCGAACCCGGTGGATTGTTGGCAACACACGCCCGGCAAACAATGTGCCCGTAGTCATCGACGAACACGGTCGGCTAGTAGCACTGTTTAAGAGTGATTGGGAAATCAACTACACCTTGGATCGGAACGAAGGCCTTCGACTCGTAGATTCCCCAACGGCGTCGTAACCATTGCATCTGCCACGAGTTGAGCACCAACATCGTCACCTCATGCGCTCAACAATCATCGCATTCCTGTTGTGTTTGGCCGCTACCGCAGCTGCCCAGGTTTCGTTGCAGGGCATTGTGAATGTGTACTCGCGCCTCATCTCGGTTGGAACAGCAAACTGCCAGAACATCCTACATCTTGATGATGCCACTGGCTTCAACACCGGAGATCGAATCCTCCTTATTCAAATGAAGGGGGCTCAGGTTTCGTACGACCCAAACAACTTCGGGACTGTCCTAGAATATGGCTCTACTGGTCTATTCGAGTTTGCAACAGTCGAGGCTGTTCAAGGGAACCACCTCTACCTGAACGGCCTTCTCCAGAACACCTACCTCATGGGAGGAGAAACACAGGTCATTCGCGTTGCAACTGCGAAGAGCGCAGTTATTAACGCATCCGTCTTTGCTCCGGCATACGATGGTAAAACTGGCGGTGTTGTTGTCATGGAGATACAGGATACACTGCTGTTTCAAGCCGACATCAACGTTTCAGAATTGGGGTTCCGCGGTGGACAACAAACCAACGGACGTAGCGCATGCAGCATCCTGACGCTGTCTGGTGCTGAAAATGATGGCGACCTGTCACCACGAGGTCACGGCATCGCTGATCCTCTGCAGTATAACGAATGGGGTCGTGGAGCTCTTGCCAATGGTGGCGGTGGTGGTGCAGCTCATAACAGTGGTGGAGGGGGGGGCGGCAATGGAGGGCTGGGTGGCCGTGGTGGCATCCAGTGGCAAGGTTGCAGCAATCCTATCCTGAATGGTGGTTTAGGTGGGTACTCACTTCACGCAACAGCGCAACAGCCAAGAGCCTACCTAGGTGGTGGTGGTGGAACAGGTCATGCAAACGACAGGGTAGGAACCGGCGGTGTGCGTGGTGGAGGAATTGTCATCATTCGAGCAAGAACCATCATCGGAAATGGGCACGCAGTGTTGGCCAACGGACAAACCGTGCTGAACCCTGCCGGTAACGATGGTGCAGGTGGAGGCGGAGCCGGGGGTACCATCGTGATTGATTGCTGGTTGTTTGAAACAGCGCTTCGACTTTCTGCAAACGGTGGTAGCGGGGGCCAGTTACGCACAGGAGCAAAGCATGGGCCGGGAGGCGGAGGTGGTGGCGGATTAGTGTACCTAACCAGCTCAACCGTATCGCCTCTACTTCAAATCACGGTTACCGGCGGCACTCACGGCATTAATCAAGGCATCTCCAATCTGCAGGAGGCTGCCTACGGAGCACTGGATGGGGATGACGGCCGAATCATTTCCAATGCAGTTGTTCCTACCAGTGTGCTTTCAACTCCAATCATCGCAGTAGTGCCACAGAGCATTGAGCTTTGTAAGGATAGCATAAACACACTTGTTGGCACCTATACTGGAGGAACTGGTAAGGTTCAAGCACAGTGGAGGGATTCCAGAGGCACTGTTCTCAGTAATGCTCTCTCTGCTGATGTTTCACATGCCCAAGCCCCCTACGTGATCTTGTCCGTTACAGACTCGCTTGGCTGCCAAAATGAAGACACGGTATTTATCACGATTCGAGAACCGGCTCGTATTCAGCTTTACCTTCAAGAGCCATGGTTATCAGCTTACTGCAGAGATTCAGTTAGTACCCGGTGTGTGGTAAAGAATGTTGGTGCAGAAGTAGCAACGATCAGCGTGGTCGGAACTGGCCCAGTTGTTATACAACTGAATGCAGACCACACACTCGACCCAGGCGACAGTGTGCAGATACCCCTCGTAATCATGCGCTACGGTGTCGATACCAGTTATGGTATCGTTCGAGCAACCGCGCTACCATGCAACACGGTGGTAGAAGCACAACTTGGTGTAGCCTTCCAATCTCTTGGCTCCGGCATTACACCAACCCAGATTACAATGGTTTCCTATGGTGCCTGCTCGCCTGTTCAGTCCGACACAACGGTACACGTGTATGTAGAGAACGTTCCATCTGCTGCTCTTGTAGGAGCATTAACGGAAGGTTCTGTGACGCTGCGCAGCCAACTGCCCGACTCGGTGTTTGCTGGTGACTCTGTTGCAGTGCGCGTGCAGTATGCGCCATCAAATCAGTCCCATTATGGCCGTATTGGAATCATCGTTCAGAAAGGAACGTGTATTGATACGGTGTGGTCTCAACTGAGCGGGACCATCATCAAACCTGTGCTTCGAAGTGCCTCGACGCTGACGTTGCCGCCAACGGTAGGTTGCCTTTCGCAGAGTAGCACGGATTCAATCCTCGTATCCGATTCCGTAAACCTTACAGACTGGACGGTGACCAACATTGTTGTGAGCGGACCGATTACCACCAGTCTTGCGCTCGGGACCGTTTTTCGCGGAACCCTACACATCGTTGTTCAGAGTACGGTAACACTGGATGGTCCGTTTTCGGGAAGCATCTCCATAACACTTGCGCCCTGCGACACAACGATCACAATTGTGGTGAATGGTGAACGACTGGTGCAGCAAGTAAGCAGCACACCCGTGCTGCAGTACTCGGAGTCGGCAATCGGATCCACGCAAACGATGACGGCCGCATACTCGAATATTGGAACAGCTCCCTTGAGAGTGTTGAGTGTTGCACCGCCCGAAGCGCCGTACACTCTGGTTCGCACCATACCGCCACTACCGGCAACGCTGGCACCAGGTGAAACATTGTACGCAGAAGTAGAATTGAGGCAAGAGTACGGCAACCACATTGACACCTTGATTGTGGAGATTGACAGTAGCTGCCCTCTTACACTCCTTACGGAACTCCGTGCTGAAGCCACAACCTCGACAACTGTAAAGCTTCCGACCTTAACGGCAAGTGTGGGCCAGAGCGTTCTTCTCCCAATCACCATCGAAGAACGTCCGCAGGTTGCTCCACACCTGCTCACAGCCTTTCAAACGCAATTCCGGGTACCGGCACAACAGTTAAGCATACAGGATGGCGTGTATAACGGGGCTGAGGTGCGAACCGTGATTCGCCCCGACTCGTTGCTTGTGACCGTAACGGGAGAATGGAATGGTACGGATACGCTCACGAGGATTCCAGCCTTGATAGGCCTTTCTATAGAAAGCGAGATACCACTCACATTCAACGAAGGGTTGCCATTTGCGTGGATTGGGGTACCAACGCAGGTGAATCACATCAACGGGATGATTACAATCAACGACGTTTGTGCAGGTCGCGATCTGCGGTCAGTTCGCCTTGGTGGCACAATTGCAATGATCCGAGTATCGCCAATTCCGGCATCGGACTACGTTAGCATTCGCGTAGAAGCAACAATGCCAGTACCCCTTACCGTGTCTATGCACGATATGATATCGGGGAAGAGTGTTGACTATCGAGACCGCTCTGCAATGATTGTGCATACGCTCACACTTGACACTTCGAGCTTGGCCTCTGGTACATACGTGTTGCAGATAGCTACGCCATTCGAACGAGCCACTCAAGTGGTGCAGGTTCACCACTAAAAAGCGTTGAACTATTCCTATTGGACTTCAGCGAAGCTGAAGCGCATAGACAATCGAACCGGCATTCGCTTCGGCTGATACTTCCCGGATCAGATATCGATGTGCGTCTATCCCGGCAGTTCTTGCTTCCGATACCGAAGGATAGGTGTGCAGAATTCGCCCAACAACATCAAACACAACAACCGTGCTCTGAGGTACTGCATTATCCAAGCCCCCTTCCAGCTCTTTCCACGAATCACCGTCAACATGCAGTGTGGTACACATCACGTTGCGGAGCAGGCGCCACACGTCATTCAAAAATACCGTTGGTACGTCCTGACCCTCGGTTGTCGGATTGTCGCCCATGCGCACGACTACAAGGTCTTCGCTTGGAATGGCAGACACTATCTGGTCATTCTTGCCAAGGCCGCTATACATATCTGGTGGAGCATTGGGAGTCATAGGCCCCTTGAATACGAACTGAACACCTGGCAACATGAATGATTCCTTGCCATTCAACCACCAGAGATAGCCATAACTTTTGTTCAGCTCTTGCGAAGTGTTGACCATTTCCTCAACGTATGTGGGATCGTCGAGTATTGGAACTCCATTCCAAACAAAGCCACGCAGTGCCAGTAACCCAAACCGCGCCATTGACCGCGGAGTACTCATCAGAATGTTGTTGTACCCCGACTTAACGAACAAGCCATCCATCCCAGTTGACGATTTTAACTTTTGTGTGAAGTAGGTATTGAGTGCCTGACCAGTTGCACCTGTTATAACGGCATCGAGTAGCGTGTACGGGGCATTGTGGTAAGCCCAGCGTGTGCCAGGATCTGCCTTGTACACCAGGCATGCCGGATCGGTGCAGAATGGGTCGCCTGCTCCATCATCCAAACCACTGGTCATCGTAAGCTGATGCCACACGGTGATTGCCTGTTCTTGTGTGAGAGGCAAGCTCGTCCACCCAGTACCCTGGTAGGTGCTTGATGGTTGTCGGATATCCAGTTTGCCTTCTCGCTGTGCAATACCCACCAAGGTTGCTGTAACAGTCTTACCAGCTGATGCCCAATACCAATTGTCATACTTCGTAAACCCGTCTGCATACCATTCGATAGCAATACGTCCGCCTTTCAGAACGATGAACGCTTTGCTATTGGTAGCAGTTAAAAAACTGTACAGCGTGTCGAGTTCACTCGTACACCAACCCAACTCCTGCAAAGAAACTGTGGCCCACGTACTGTCGCCTATCGGCGGAAAGTACTGTGGCTGTGACCGTGTTGGGAGAACCGCTGCCAGTAGCAAACCATGTGAGCACAACACCAACCCAAGCGCACGTAAACCTTGCTTCCACATCATTGCCATACCTTGATAATGGTTTTGGTGACAAGAATGGCGCCCCGGTCACCACGCTTTGCCGGAGAGTTTAATGACACCACTCAACAGGGCGTTGTGCAGTTACCCCGCGTACACGACCACGTTGTCCGACACTTGCAACGAGGTCTGCCGTTGCGCGAGATCTTGCAGACGTGAGAAAAATGCCGTGTCTCCCCAATAAGCATACGGACCTTCTTCGGCATTGATCATCTGAAACAACACGTCGACCCTCACGGAGCCATGATTACGAACAACTTCGAGCACTCGATGGTCGAAAGCACTGAAGCCATCATCTGACGGCTGCAGATCCATCCACTGCCTTTTGGCTATTCGCAGGGGTTCGGGATCATCGCTCGAGTGTGTCAGGGCTCGAGCGTGAGTCACATCCAACCAGAACTGCAGGTAGGGGGCTATGGCATGTGCGCTCAGCGTTCGCGGGGTACGAGATATTGCGATTAGCTCGGAATCCGTGTGATAATTCAGGTTAGAAGAGGTTTGCACAAGTCTGCAGTCAACGCGACTATGTTTACCAGATCTGTGGAGTAAGGTAAGCACTTGAGCAAGAATCAGCTGATCGAAGAGATCTGGTTCCATCCATAGAACGATTTCTTTCCATGGCATGTCGAGTAGAACTTCATCGCGTTGATTCATATCATCAAGTACATCCTCAATCCTTCCCCAACCTCTGCTAGCAATGAACGTCGCTCTGTTTTGATTAAAGGCGTTTCTACCAGCCACATCCACGGATTGATAGTCCAAGAGCGGGCCCTCATGAAGAACCTCTCTCCACGGCATGATGTTACCGTCAATGTCTATCGCCTGTAATCGCCCACCGATAACATCGCCATTGGTAATGTTCAGCGTCATTGCCCACTCCCGAAACCGGGTATAACATACACAGGATTACCAATATGATCGCACCTAACCAATAAGCACGCTAGACGGGGATGATGCGTGAGCAAGCACCGTTCAGCATGCAGTGAAACACGCAGCTCGTTATGTGTGCGATACTGGGTGGCAGTATTGATAACAGGCTACCAGCCGAACGCTACTGTACTGAGGCCACCGGGAATTGTACTGCGTTCAGATCCACGGTCATAGTGCTGGTTGCTCAGTGCGTGGGATGGCCCCGAACTTGCCGCCGGCAAAGTCACGAAACGCAGCTCGAATCTCATCCTCGGTGTTCATCACGAACGGTCCATAGGTAGCCACCGGTTCATTCAATGGGGTACCGGCAAGCAGTAGCAGCCGAGCATCATCAAGAATTTCAAGATGCATCGCAGTATCCGATCCGGTTTCTGGAGCATCGAACACCACAAGTTTTTTTGATTCAACAATGTGGTCTGCGATGCGTACCGATCCGCCAAGGATGTACAGCATGGTAGTGTCGAACTCCGGCAGAGTCACTAAACCAGAGCCCCCTGCCACACCCCAGCCCATGGCAGCAAACAATGGCGACTGAGTAGGAGCAGGTCCAACAAGGCTGTTGTATTCACCAGCAACGATGCTTAAGGTAAGATGACCATCGAGTCCCGACCACTGCGGTATCTGATTGGAATGCAACTCCTGATAACCAGGTGACATCATTTTCTTGCTTGCTGGCAGGTTTATCCAGAGCTGGATTAGTTCAAGGTCGCCCCCGTCGCGTGTGAGAGACTCTGTAGGCCCTTCCTCGTGCATAATGCCACTACCGCTCGTAATCCATTGGACTTCACCAGCACCGATGGTTCCAACGTTTCCAAGGGAGTCGCGGTGCAGCACGCTCCCTTGAAAGACGAACGTAACGGGCTCAAATCCTCGGTGTGGATGTTCTTCGACTTTTTCACCTGCCGATCCAGGAGCGATATGCTGTGGACCTGCGTGGTGCAGTAGGATGAATGGATCGGCGTAGCGAAGTGCGGGCACCGGAAGTGGCTGGTTGATGACTAATGGACCAACACTCGTTGGTACTCCAGCGGTAATCAATTTAATGCGTCGCATATCCGATCATCCTTCCTAAACAACATGGTTACGGTGCAGATCAGGCATTTGAAACTACGGTTTCCGACTGCTCTACGGTTTCAACTTTCAGCAGTTGAATGTTAAGGTGCAACCGAACATCATCGCTTACCACAATTCCACCCGCTTCAGTCATACCGTTCCAGAGCAGGTTAAAGTCCTTACGATTGATCGTACCAGTAATCTCAAACCCGGCCTTGTGGTTGCCGTATGGATCAACGATAGAGCCACCGAACTCTACATTGAGCACAACAGGTTTGGTAACGTCGCGGATGGTTAGGTCGCCCATTAGCTTGAACGTGTTTTCGCCTGTTGGCACCATGCTTGTGGAGTTGAAGGTCATCAACGGAAACCGCTCGGCGTTGAAGAAATCGTCACTCCGCAGGTGGTTATCGCGCATTTCGATGCCGGTATCGATGCTTGCCACCTTGGCTTCGAAGTGCACATGTGCGTTTTCGAAATCGGTACCGTTGCTATCCACGGTGACAGCATAATCCTTAAACGCGCCTGTCACAGTGTTGATCATCAGATGTTTTACCTTGAATTGCACTTCACTGTGTGCTGCATCAACAGTCCACCGAGTCATGGCGTATCCTTTGCGGTTGGATTAAAAAATGTGTTACAACACAAATATATGTGTTGCGACACGTTTTGTCAAGTGGTTTTGTGCTCTCTCCTGGTACCGGGACACCTATTGTCCCGGTACTGTTACCGGGACAATAGGTATCCCGGTACCTTTCTTTCCCTCTACTTTCTTTCTTTCTTTCTCTCTCTCTCTCTCTCCACTCCAGCCCCTCTAGTCCCTCCAGTCCCTCCAGTCCCTCCAGTCCCTCTAGTCCCTCCCCTCCTCCCCAACCAACGCAACCCCGTTCGACGTTCCAATCCTCGCCGCACCGGCCTCAATCATGGCTTCTGCCGTGGCTCGATCACGTATACCGCCCGAGGCCTTTACCAGCACATTGCTCCCTACATGCGCTCGAAGTATTGCCACATCATCCACGGTTGCACCTCCGCCGGAGAAGCCAGTGGACGTCTTGATAAAGTCAGCCCCAGCGGCTGTTACCACCTCGCACATGATGATCTTCTCTGAATGTGTAAGGAGACTGGTTTCGATGATGACCTTTACCAATCCTCCAAGGGCATGTACCGCATCCACAACGGCTACCACATCGGCACGCACTCTATCCCAGTGCCCGCTCTTGAGAGCTGTTACCGACGCAACAACATCAATCTCCCTGGCTCCCATTCGAATGAGATGCTCGGCTTCTGCCACCTTGATGGCCGTTGTATGAGCTCCGAGAGGAAACCCAACAACGGTGCACACTGTGTGATACTCGCTAGCCGCCAGTGCAACCCACCACGGTAACACACACACCGATGCAAACTGGTAGGTGTTTGCCTCTGCACACAGCCTGCGTACCTGATCCTCGGTGCAGTCAGCCTTAAGGAGCGTATGGTCAATACAATGGTTCATGGTTCTAACCTGATCGTGGTGCGTTGAGCGTGATTGTGGTTCAGCGAGGAGTACGTGCTGCGGTATCTACCGTACGTCCACCTCTGTGCCGTACAGTGCCGGTGCCTTAAACACATGTCTGCCGAATGCACTGAACAGTTGGTTCGTAGTGAAGATGAGTCCAGTAAATCGCTGCTCGTCAAGATTGTACGCAAAGTCAAACCGGAAGATGGCATCAGAACCCGATGCCTTGAGATTATGTATTCGGAACCCAGCACCAATGCTGTGATGAAATCGAGTGTTTCCTAGGGCCTGCCCCTGATTCCACACCGTGCCCATGTCATAGAACGCTACAGCACTGAACCCAAGAATCCATGCCTTCCAGCCAGGAAACCATCGGGCTTCAGCATTACCCACAAAACGGTTGTCACCTGCAAATTGATTGGCCACGTATCCGCGAAGTCCGCTTTCAAAGTCCAACACTAGCTGATGGAATGCATTCCAATTCCAGACTGTCTGGTTGCTTACACGACCCGCCAATACGATGTGTGGTGTTGCCCGCCAGTGTGCAATTCCAGTAACGCCAAGTGATGTATACCGAGCAACGGTGCCTGCATTCGACCCATCGGCGTTGCTGAATGAACCGAATCCAGACGCACCATTGATTCGACCAAACAGATACAGCTCATCCGTTGGAAGCCAGCTCTGCTCTGCTTCGCCACCGATATACCACATGCCCTCCCCTCCGTTGCCGGTACTGAACACTCTTCCCAATGTGGCATTGCCCCAGCCCCCTACAACAAGATCTTCAGTTTCATACCCGTCGAGGAATACACTTCTACGGTACACCTGCCGAAGCGAGCTAAAACTTACAAGCACATGCCCTGTGTTGTCGAATGCCTGCCTCGACGTTTCAACGGTGCGCTGCACACTGTTCGCACTAATTGCAGCACTTACAAAGAGTAGGTCTTCGTTTCCATACGACTGCGATATCCATCCCCGCACCTCTCGATTGTGGAAGGGAAGCAGTAAAGGGGCTTGGCCAGGTGTGTACGCAAAATCTTTCCCAAAGCTATTCCATGCTTGTGCGCCAAATGCCCATGGCGTTAGGGTAGTGCGATATGGCTTTACAACGTGGACGAACTGATCTGTTCTGTACTGATTCGCTTGTAGAATACCCTCGATTCCAATCTCACTCCGAAACAGTCGGCGCTGGGCAACCCGCACGTACCCTTCCCACCCAATGCTATTCTCCGTTCTATACAATCCTTGCAAGGTGATCTGTGTTGCCGTGCCAAGAAAGTTGCTCTCTTCGAGCTTACCGCCGATGTTCGTTACTCCCCCCCCTGTGCCGAAGAGAATAGCCGGGCGTAGTGACCAGCGATCCTGTGCAACGATGATCACGTCTACACTGTCGGCCTGAGATCCAGCAACAGACGCTGGCTGTGCCTCTACGCGTACGGCGCTGAACAAGCCTGTACGGCGCAGGTTACGCTCAACTTCAAGCAGCAAGGTGTCGTTCACCACGTCGCCCTCATACAGCAGGAGTTCGTCTTCGATCACATACTCGCGTGTGAGACTATGTAGGGCATTTGCCAACGGAGCAGCAAAGAACCAATCGCCCTGCGTACTGTCAAATACATCCATCTGCTGGATGTAGAGATTCCGGATGGTGGCATCGGTTAACCGTTCCTTGCCGCCTGGGGTATTCTTGCGTTGAGTGCGCTCCGACGCCTGTTTACCTATGGCTGTTCCGTTCGGTAGGACGGCAGCTGCAGCAAGGAGCATGGACATGAACAGAAGTGACGGTGCACGACGGTGCACCAGCCCCGAACCATGGATCATGTGATGAGATCGTCTTTCCCTCGCCAGGCATTGATGCTGTTAAGCACAGCGTATACCTGTTGAGTGGTTGAACAACTCTCGAGCTGCTGGACAAGATCCTCGCATTGCATATAGCTTACATTCAGCACTCGGCGTTTGAGTTCAAGCAGAAGCCGAGGTGCAACACTTAGCTCATGGATGCCGATGCCAATAAGCATCTCGGTTGCTGAAGCATGACCAGCCATCTCACCACACACACTAACGGACCGCCCGAACTTGTTCGCCGCCTGCACAGCCATACGAACCATACGGATTACGGCAGGGTGCAGCGGATCGAACAGGTCGGCAACTAAATCATTCGTTCTATCTGTGGCCAGGGCGTACTGTGCAAGATCATTGGTGCCGATGCTCAGAAAGTCTGCCCTTCGAGCAAAGGTCTCTGCCATCATCGCCGCAGCAGGTGTCTCAATCATGATGCCTACAGGAAGAGAAGCATCATACTCTACGCCTTCTGCATCCAATCGCTTCTTACACCCTTCGATGATGCGCTGGGCTGCGTCAATCTCTTCAACCATGGAGATCATCGGCAGCATCAGCCTGATGTTGCGGTGAACGGATGCCCGTAAAATCGCACAAACCTGCTGCTCAAAAATGTCCGGCCTATACAGGAGGAATCGTATGCCACGCAAGCCAAGAGCTGGATTCTCCTCACGGTGCGGTATTCCCTGACGGAACTTGTCGCTGCCAACATCAAATGCTCTGATGGTTACCGTTTTTGGATATGCTCGCTCCGCTATATCACGATACCACGCTGTTTGCTCCTCTACGGAGGGATATCGTCCCAGCCGCATGAGCATGAACTCCGTGCGCACCAACCCGATGCCTTCAGCTCCCGCCATCATTGCTGCATCAACGTGCTCCGGCTCGTCAATGTTGGCTAAAAGAGATATTCGCACTCCGTCGGTCGTTACGGATGGTTTGCCAGCCAGCTTGCCAAGCTGCTGTCGGTACTCCTCGGCTTTAACGGCCTTTTCCTGATACTGCCGAAGGGTTTCGGCGTCAGGATTAACCACAACGATCCCTGCATAGCCATCAACAACCAACAAATCATCGTTCTGGATTGTGTCGGCCGCATTGCGTATGCCGATCACTGCAGGATAACCCATATCACGTGCAAGAATGCATACGTGAGAATTGATGCCTCCTACTTCAGTAACGTAACCCAGCGTTTGTGTGGCCTTGAAAAACAGCATGTCCTGCGGCGTAACATGTGGCGCTACCACAATGCTGTCGTAACCGGCGGCATGACTCAAGGTGCGCTTTCGAAGCACGCTGATGATGCGTTCCTTCACCACTTCCAAATCCTGAACCCGTGATCGCAAATAGGAATCGCGAGCGTTGTACAGAAGGGATTTGTGTGCGTCGAACTCACGCGCCACACCAGCTTCGGCCGATATCCCTTTGCTGATGTGCTCCTTGATCGACTTCTGGATAATGGGATCATTAACAATGAGCTGGTAGCTCTCAACAATGTTCACGGCGGTGTCACTTTCCTGCCGTGCCAGGTCACGCGCCTGCACTAACTCGGCAATGACAACTTCAAGCGCCTGCTGAAATCTGTGCAACTCGTTGGCAATGCTATCGGGCGTAATCTGTTCCGTTGGGTCTACCGGTTGCTCGGGATCAAGCACGAATGCTCTGCCGATAGCAATGCCGGGTGATGCCGGCACTCCCTTCAACACGACAGATGTTACTGTGCTCTCTTCCATTACTGCTCTCCAAACCCTGATGCAAACAATGCTGCTATTGCCTCCGCCGCTGCAGTCTCGTCCGGACCTTCAACCGAGAGACCTAGTGTGCTTCCCTGTTCAGCTGCCAACGTCATCACTCCAATGATACTCTTCGCATTGATGCTGAAGCCATCACGCTCCAGATAGATGTCGCTACTGAACTGCGATGCCACCTTCACAAGCATTGCGGCTGGTCGTGTATGTAGACCGGCACGGTTGGTAACTCTCACCGTTGTTTCAATCATCACTGATCTGTCTGTGATCCGTGCCGAGCTGCCCTCTCCAACCTATCCATGACGGCTTGGTTGTGTAGGATTGGCCCAACACAATGTACAAGAATTTCATCCACTCCCGATGCATCAGCACGACGGAACTCGGCAAAGAGATTGCGCGGCTCAAGCATGCGCCACTCCACGCCGGGTATCGGCTGGTAGGGGGCTAGAATAACGCGAGTGGCGGGTTTGCCCAAGGCTTCGATGAGTTCGGCTTCTCCAAACGTTAGCACCACGCGGGCTGCCGGAGCATAGTGCCGGTAGCGAGTACCTGGAGACCGATGCAGCTCACTTGTCGTTCCTTCGCAAACCGTAAGCCCCCTGTCAGTCAATTCCTGCAAGGATATGATACCCGGACGCAGCACGTGCACCAGGCCGCCGACAACACGCACAACCGTGCTTTCAAGGCCAATGCTGCAGGCACCGCCATCAACAACCGGGATTGCACCAGCGTAGTCGGCTATCACATGGTGGGCTGTTGTTGGACTTGGTTTGCCCGATGGATTGGCCGAAGGGGCTACCAACGGCTGGCCAGCCTTGCTGATGACCTCTAACGCTAGTGCATGATTCGGCATACGCACCGCAACGGTATCCTGTGCTGCCGTTACCTCCGGCGGAAGTACATCACGATGAGGGAGTACCAGCGTAAGAGGCCCCGGCCAATACCATGTAGCTAGCTGCATGCTCACGTGGTCAAACCAAGCAATCTCTTCCGCTTGTGCAATGCTGCTTACATGCACGATGAGTGGATTGTTGGACGGCCGCCTTTTTACCGCAAACACCTTTCGTACTGCGTTTGCATCGGTTGCAAGCGCTGCCAGGCCATACACAGTCTCGGTGGGAATAGCCACAACCTCCCCTCGGGACAGCAAAGCCACCGCTTCATCAACGGTCACTATTCCAGATTTCTGATCGGGCTGCTGGTTATTGGGCACAACGAACTGCGCTGAGGTTACGTTAAGCGAATGTGGTGTGAAGTTAGCAGGTATCGAGGTGTTGCACTCCCTACATTTGCGCCCATGAAACCCGTTGCCACCTTTGTTGTTGCCCCAACCATGCCACCACAGCTCCTGCCCCTGAAGGAGCTTGCATACAATTTCTGGTGGTGTTGGCATGAAGACGCCATCGACTTGTTCCGGCGCATTGATGCCAATCTGTGGGAAGAAGTATTCCACAATCCGGTGGCTATGCTGTCAAGCCTGTCGCATCAGCGTTTACTGCAACTTGCCGACAGAGTTGACTTCGTTCACCAGTTGAATGAAGTTCATGCCCACTTCCGAGCGTACATGGAGGAGAAGGGCTGGTCAGCCAAAGAAGAGCAACGTCTTTCAGGTTTTATAGCGTACTTCTGCGCGGAGTTCGGCATACACGAATGCTTTTCCAGTTATTCGGGTGGTCTGGGTGTGTTGGCTGGCGATCACCTGAAGAGTGCCAGCGACTTGGGACTACCATTGGTCGGTGTTGGACTCTTGTATCAGGAAGGGTACTTCCGGCAGTACCTAACGCAGAATGGCTGGCAAAACGAACAGTATGTGGAGGTAGACTTCCACGATCATCCGTTGCAGCAAGTAACTCGGAGCAATGGGCAGCCGCTAAAGGTATCAGTGGACTATCCAACGGGTACCGCTTACGCGCAAGTGTGGCGCCTGAATGTTGGACGTGTGCCATTATACCTGCTTGACTCGAATGTACCCGAAAATGAAAGCACGGGCTTTCGCGACATCACAGATCGGCTGTATGGCGGAGACTCCACCACACGCATCATGCAGGAGATCATGCTCGGCATCGGCGGAATGCGTGCCCTTGATGAACTCGGAATCGACCCTTCGGCCATTCATGTGAACGAGGGACATGCAGCGTATGCCATGCTGGAGCGAACCAGACTATTCATGGTGCGCTTGGGCTTGAGTTTTCAAGAGGCGTGGAAGATCACCCAGAACACAAGCGTGTTCACAACACATACGCCTGTCCCCGCTGGTAACGAAGTCTTCTACCACGATCAATTACAACCATACTTCGAGTCGTATGCCAAGGGGCTTGGGCTCTCCTGGAAAGAATTTGCAGCCTTGGGTGCCGATGCGAACAACAAGGACACGGATGGCTTTTCGATGACGATCCTTGGTCTGCGTGGTAGTGCCTATCGCAATGGCGTAAGCAAGCTACATGGCACCGTTGCTGCCACCATGTGGCAACGAGTGTGGCCAGACTTCGAGGCAGATGAAAGTCCGATCGGTAGCATCACCAATGGTGTGCACACGCAAACCTGGGTTGCGCGAGAAGTTGGAGAGTTGTACGACCGTTACCTGGGTCCTCGTTGGCGCACTGAACCACATCTCGAAGAAACATGGCAAGGTGTGGATCACATCCCTGACTTTGAACTCTGGCGAGCTCGCGAACGACGGCGTGAACGACTGGTGATTGGTGCACGAGATCACATCCTCTCTAAACACAGTGCTTCGCTAACCCAAGGTCAAGTGGCACGCATACACAACTGCCTTGATCCCGATATCCTAACCATTGGTTTTGCCCGCCGCTTTGCCACTTACAAGCGCGCCGACCTTCTCATGCGCGATGTAACCCGGTTGGCTACCATCATCAATAATTCCGACAGACCCGTCCAGATTATCCTAGCTGGCAAGGCGCACCCACGAGATACAGCGGGTAAGGAACTCATTCAGAACGTCCACCAGAAAATTGCACAGCACCACCTGGATCACCGAATCGTGTTCCTCGAAGACTACAACATGGATGTGGCTAGGCTGATGGTTCGGGGCTGCGACGTTTGGCTTAACACCCCTCGCAAACCCTACGAAGCCTCGGGAACGAGTGGAATGAAGTCGGTAGTCAACGGCGGACTTCACTTCTCCATCCTTGATGGCTGGTGGGCCGAAGCCTACAACGGAGAAAATGGTTTTGCAATCGGTCGTGGAGAGTCCTTCGATCCAGAAGAACAAGATGCTGCCGATGCTATGACGTTATACGACACTCTTGAACACGTAATCGTGCCATTGTTTTACGATCGCAATGGAGGGGGTCGAGTACCGGAGCGGTGGACGGAGCTAATAAAGAGGAGCATTACGTCACTAGCCTGGCAATTCAGTGCCCAACGGATGGTTCGTGAGTATGCAACCTCCGCGTACAAGCCTGCAATGGAATCTCACAAGATGATGACGGCGAACAATGGAGAACGCGCGCGGAGTGCCGTTTCGTTTTTTGGTTCCGTGACCAAGGTTTGGCCGAGTGTGACCATACAATCCGTTGCCGTTCACGGCGGTCAGGGGGCAAGCGTAGGGAGTACCGTTCATGTGGTTTCGGAGATAACCACGGGCGGACTTTCACCATCCGACCTACTCGTACAATCCGTGTATGGACGGGTAAACAGCAAGGGTACGATCTCTCCAGGCCGCAAAATCACTATGCGATGTGTGGACCATTCCAACGGCATAGCTCGATATGAAGGAGAATTCGTTTGTGATCATAGTGGCGAAATCGGGTGCACGGTTAGGGTGATTCCTGCCCATGAGACCTTGGTGAACATACAGGACGCTTTCCTGGTTCGGTATGCCAATGGCGTAACTAATCCGTGACCAATCGTTGAAACTTTAGTTGTATGGATGCATCTTGTGGGTTTGGAGTCAGTTCCAATTCCGTAAACCGTCCATTTCAACTGAAGAGCCAATGTTTACACGACTCACCTTGCTTGCGCTATTCTCTGTAGTAGGCGCTTGTGCTTCCCTAGCCCAAACAGCGAACATCACGTTTTTGCATAACAGCGCCGATCCTGCAATGGCGGTGATTGACGTATACATCACGCAATACGGCAGTACCAGCAAGGTGGAAGATCTTGAGTATCAGAAAGGTACTTCCTTCAGCGACGCCATCATCTTCGGTGGGTTCGAGGTGTTCATCGACGTAGCACCGTCAACAAGCTCCAGTAAGGATGAAGCCATCGCCACGCTAACCTTCACGCCACAGCCTGATGCTGGGTACCATGCCGAACTTTCGGGGGTACGAGGTGAGTCGGGCTGGGTAGCGAATCCAGACGGCAAGAACATATCGCTGCAGGTTCGCCAGGTTTTGGTCCCCAACCCTACGCCCGTTGGAGGCCAAACAGACGTGATGTTTTCTCATGGCGCAACGGATCTCGAAGCATGTGACGTGTGGTTGCGAGGTGCCTCCAGTGCCCTGTTCACCAATAATGCATACGGGCAAACCACACCAACACCCAAGAAGGTAGAACGCGTTCTTCAGACTATTGACCTTACCAAGGTCGGTGATAAAACGAAGGTGCTCGCTTCTTTTGCAGTCGACTTTTCGATGCTTTCATCCGATGTTGCAATCCTTACACTTTCCGGCTTCAACACACCTGGCGACAATAACGGCAGCACCAACGCCTTAACGCTTCTTGCCGTTCTTGATGATGGCAGCGTAGTTAAGTACGAACTCCAATCTGGCTCACAAACGGCACGAGTGCAGTTCATTCATGATAGTCCCGATCCATCCCTGGGCGTTGTTGACGTATGGGTGAATGGCGAGCGGAAGTACAACGATCTGGGATTTCGCAAAGCTTCCGGCTTTTCAGACCTTGCTGCTGGAAGTCCCGTTGTAATTGGCGTTGCTCCGGCAACCTCCACCACGATCAATGACACAACGTTCTCCATCTCCCTCCCGGCCCTGCGACCAGGCCGTTCCTATCATTTCGTTCTGCAGGGTTTGGCAGACACTTCGAAATTTCAACCCAATCCCACCGGTGCACCACTGAACCTTACCATCATCACTGCCGAAGGTGCTTTGGAGCAAAGTGCAACAGATGGGAAAACGTCTGTTCGAATGATCCACGGCGCTCCGGATTTAGCACCGGTGTATGTGGCAAGCTCACGTGCTACGTATGCCGAGTCGATAGCCTATGGCGAGGTGGGCCTTGCATACGTGCCGGTCGAGCCTGTCCAGCAGGACACCATTTGGGTTATGGACGTTACGGACAGTACCCGTTGGCGGGGTTGGGTAGCTGACCTTCGGGGCAATAATCGCGCAGTCGCTGCGCTGATAAGTGGGTTTGTTCAACCTGATTCCAACATGAACGGTCCGCAATGGAAAATCATTCTCGTTGATGCAAATGGAGGCGTGAATGACCGTTTGGTTGAGGTGGATACAGGCAACGCCACATCCGTCCTCGAACTCATACCACATTCCCTGTGGACGATAGCTCCTAACCCAGCCTCATCCTCTGCTCGATTCAGCATCCCACTTACCGATGCACAACGAGTGCTGATCGGCAACGAAGCTCATGCAATGGTAGTAGACCCACAGGGCAGCCTGATAAAGACTATCGAAGTTTCATTTGGTGCTCATCAGGCCACCGGTGTGGTGAGCTTGGATCAGGTACCTGCGGGTTCATATTTCATTCGTGTGGTAGGGGGCTCAGGTATCGTGGTTGGTACCGCACCACTCCGTATAGTTCGATAGTGCTTCGTATCTTTGCGGTTCTCTAGAACCGCCATGTTCGAATCACTGCAAGAAAAGCTCGAGGAAGCACTCAAACGCTTCCGCGGTCAGCATCGCCTCACGGAAGAAAACGTATCAGAGGCATTGGCAGAGGTGCGCACGGCACTTCTTGATGCCGACGTAGCCTTTGCCGTTACCAAGACCTTCATCGAAACGGTCAAGGAGAAGTCTCTCGGTCTCGAAGTCAAGGGCAACCTCCAACCCGGCCAGCTCATGATCAAACTCATCCATGATGAGTTGGTTGAGTTGATGGGTTCCAAGAAGGCCGAGCTTACCTTGGCATCTCAGCCCCCTACCATCGTCATGGTGGCTGGCTTGCAGGGTTCGGGTAAAACAACGTTTTGTGCCAAGCTTGCGTATCAGCTCAAGAAAAAGGGTAAGCAGCCTCTCCTTGTGGCGTGCGACATCTATCGTCCTGCCGCCATCGACCAGCTGCGTACGCTTGGGCAAAGCATGAGTTTACCTGTATTCAGCAAGCAGGATGCTAGTCCGCAGGAGATTGCTACGGAGGCATTGGCCTACGCACGCAAGTATGGACGTGACGTTGTGATTGTTGACACGGCAGGCCGACTTACGATTGACGAGCAGATGATGGCAGAGGTAGCAGACCTGAAAGCCATCCTCAAGCCGCATGAGATTCTGTTCGTGTGCGATGCGATGACGGGTCAGGACGCCGTGACCACCGCCAGCGCATTCAACGACAGACTCGACGTTACAGGCGTTGTGCTAACCAAGCTTGATGGCGATACCCGCGGAGGAGCAGCACTTTCGATTCGCCATGTATTAGGCAAGCCCATCAAGTTCGTGGGTGTTGGCGAAAAGGTCGATGCACTCGAAGCGTTCCATCCAGAGCGGATTGCGTCACGAATCCTTGGTATGGGCGACGTGATCAGTCTGGTTGAGAGGGCGCAGGAACAGATTGACGAAAAAGAAGCCGAACGTCTGGAGGAAAAGATCAGAAAGAATCAGTTCACGTTCGAGGACTTCCTGGAACAGATGAAACTGATCAAGAAAATGGGTTCTCTTCGGGACCTCCTGGGCATGATTCCCGGCATGGACAAGCAACTGAGAAATGTGCAGATAGACGACAAGGCAATGAGCCGTGTTGAAGCGATCATCCTTTCGATGACCTTCGAAGAACGGCGCAATCCACGATTGCTCAACGGATCGCGTCGCAGGCGTATCGCTCTTGGCAGCGGTACCAGCACACAGGACGTAAACCGATTGATCAAGCAGTTTGAAGACATGCAGAAAATGATGCGGTCGATGACGAAGGGTGGACGCCCCATGATGGGCAATCAACCCTTACGGCAGCCGATGCGAAGACGATAACAGAAACCTGGCCCATTAAAGCCAGGTACCGTTCAACTCACTACTTAAGGGACCATCATGGTCAAACTCCGCTTGCGTCGCAGAGGTCGAAAGAAGCATCCCTTCTACGACATCGTTGCGATCGACGGACGCGCCCGTAGAGACGGCGCTGCCATTGAACGTGTGGGATGGGTAGACCCCATGACCACACCGAAAAACGTTGTTGTGGATGCCAGCCGAGCCATCTACTGGCTGAATGTAGGCGCTCAACCGACTGATATTGTGCGTCAGATTCTTAGCAGAGAAGGTATCCTTCTCCGTCGGGCACTGGGCTTTAAGGGGCTTTCGGCAGCCGAGATTGATGCTGCTGTGGAGCAGCACAAGGTGAAGGCAACTGAACGTTACAACAGGTTGAAAGCTGCGAGGAAGGCACGTGCTGCCAAGAAAGAAGAAGCTGCAAATGCTCCGGCAGCACAAGAAGCCCAACCGGCCTCCACGAATGAGAGCGCTGTTTCTCCGGAAGCAGACGCCGAAGCCGTTGCAACCAGCGAAGCTTCCGAGTAATCTTACAAATCAGAGTGTACGTAAAACGGTCGTGTTCCCCAGAGCACGACCGTTTGCATTTCTGATAACTTGCATGCTTCTGTAAACACCTCGTCTCGCCAATGCTTCATGAATCGATAACTGCCGAATACGAACCACAAAAGAAACTCTTTCGACGGCTCATCAATCTGGCCTTCACCTTCGCCGGAGTGTATTGGATCTTCATATACGCCGTGCGCTTCGCCAGTGTTGTCAGCGATGAGGACGTTGCCGTGTTCCGTGCCGGCCAAACCCTGCCCTACTTCATCCTGCTCACCTTGTGGGGATTGGAGTATCTGCGAGAAAGCAAACGGTTGCAGGCCGTCATTACCGTTGCCAACGAAAAGGGCATTGCACCTGGCATGGTCACGGCCAATCAACTTGGTAATGATCTGGCTAAGTTCTCCATTCTAAGGGTGTCCAGCAATCGATCCTGGTTGATGGTAACACTCAACTACCTGGGATTCCTCGCGGGCTATTACTTGTTATTGCAGCAGTATCTGGCCTTGCTGGGGTTGTTCATCGTGTTATAGGCCTTACCCTGTCTATTCACCAAAACGTACATCAAAACACGCCTGCCGAAGCCCCCTAACTTTGTATGATGGTACGAATACTCATCACTGGTGGGGCGGGCTTTCTCGGGTCGCACCTTTGCGACCGACTGATATCTGACGGTTGCCA
>CAZUGQ010000003.1:48069-62584 GCA_964620125.1 uncultured Hyphomicrobiales bacterium | reverse complement strand
TTTAGACAACTTCATCACTGGGTCGGCGGAAAACGTGGAGCACCTAATCGGTCACCCGCGATTCGAACTGGTACAGTATGATGTTACCAACTACCTACATGTATCGGGTCAGCTCCATGCCGTGCTGCACTTTGCTAGCCCTGCCAGCCCGATTGACTATCTGCGATTTCCTATCCAGACGTTGAAGGTTGGTTCACTCGGGACCCATAAGGCTCTCGGTCTTGCCAAAGCCAAGGGCGCTCGCTTTCTCCTTGCATCAACCAGCGAGGTGTATGGTGACCCACTCGTCCATCCGCAACCGGAATCCTATTGGGGCAACGTAAATCCTGTTGGTATTCGTGGAGTTTACGACGAAGCCAAGCGTTTTGCCGAAGCGCTTACAATGGCCTACCACCGTTTCCACAATGTTGAGACTCGCATTGCTCGCATCTTTAACACGTACGGTCCCCGAATGCGCGTTAGTGACGGGCGGGCCATTCCAGCGTTTGTTTCGCAATCACTCCGCGGCGAATCTCTTACTGTGTTCGGCGATGGATCCCAAACGCGGAGTGTGTGTTATGTGGACGACCTTGTGGATGGTATTGTGAAGCTCCTTTGGAGTGCGGTTGTGGACCCGGTGAACATCGGCAATCCTGACGAGATAACGATGCTCCAGTTGGCCACGGAGATACGGGACCTGACTGGATCGTCGAGTGAAATAGTGTTTACGGAATTGCCTGAAGATGATCCGAAGGTACGCCAACCAGATATCAGTGCTGCTCGCAATCTCCTTGGCTGGGAGCCACACGTTCAACGAAGAGAAGGTTTGATTAACACCATAAGGTACTTCCGTTCTGCTCTCCGACTTTCTTGATCACATCACATCGTGGAGATTGCGAGCAAGTCGGTTCCTGAAACCCGACACTCCACTCTTTGCCTCGACCATGTCGCTTGGTGCTTGCGTGGTCCTGGCTCTGGTATCCGTTGTCCTTGGTCAGTGGGAACGCTCCCTGATGATGCAGACCAACGGATACATCGCACTAATTGACATTGGTAACTCGGTATTGTTCCTCACGGCCGTTGATCGATCCACACGCTCTGCCGATCTGACGTTCAACTATGGCTATGGTAAGTACGAGAGTCTGGCCATCCTTGTAAGTGCCAACCTTCTCATCGTGCTGTCGGTTGTTACCATTGTTCAGGGTGTGCGGTTGCTGCAATCACCACCGGTTGACACTAATGCCCCGCTGCTGCTTGGATGGAGTGCGATAGCATTCTTGGTCATGCGTGGTACAGCAATCCGACTTGAGTCGTATGCTAATCGCTTCCACCTACCAATGCTTCGGTACGATGCTGAGTTGTGGAAGGTAGACTCGTGGGTTGAACTTGGTGTGATTGTAGGTCTAATCGTTGATGGTGTTTTGCAGGCAATTCAGTGGTACAATGTTGCTGCTGCTTTCGATGGCATTGCATCGATCGTTCTTCTGGTGATCACTTTAAAGGCACCGCTCCAGCATGGCGTTTCTGCATTCCGACAACTAGTTGATCGCACGCTGCCAGAAAACATGCAGCAAGAAATTCTCTCGATCGTTCGTGAGATGGAGCACCGCATGTGCTCGTTCCTCAGCGTGCATACTCGGCAGAGCGGCAGGGACATCTTCATTGAGATCGACATCGAGATGCCCTACGACTACCGACTGGATGAGCTGTATCCTTTGGAGCAGGAGATGTTCACTAAACTGCGTGAGCGGTTCCCCACTGCGATTCCACGTGTGTACGTAATCCCCTGTGATCACCACTGTGAACGGTATGGAACGAGTACATGCCCACTCAGGGTCGCGGCTTCAGAATCTCGATCTGAACAGTCCGACTAAGAAATCGCTCCTCTGGCGTATCGTAGCTCTCGATTCCTGGTGGGTAGCGATTGGTTGCAATCTCCGTGCATTCCAGAGATACCTTCTTCTTCAGGTTCTTGCGCAGTACAGCGCAGACCGTTTCTGCACGACGCTGCGAAAGTTTGCGATTGAACTCCGCGTTGCCTAGCATGTCGGCATAGCCACGTACGATAACTCTCGAACCAGTAGGTACGTTGTCAATAAACGAGCGTATCTGGCTCATGGCAAGTGCCGACAGTTCATCGCTGCTTACCTCGAACAAGGTTAACGTGAGTCGCTCTACTTCGGTTGCCATTGTATCACGCTCCACAGGAAGCGTGGCAGTTGCTTCGGCAGTTACTCCCTGCAGAGCTTGAACGTTGAGCGTAATCACGAGTGGTGTGTTCGCCTTCATGGCATCTGCAGACGCAACAGAGAACGTCTGTGTAAGTACACCTGGAGCTCCCTCACCCCGGCGAGTAAAGATGTTGGCGTTGCCCGACGTGGCATCAACCGTCCAGTTGGTAAGGTATCGCATGGTGGTTCCGGTAGGATCCAGTACGATTGATGGCGGGTCCACAACGCGCGCCTCATTGAACCGGCGCTTAGCCACAGGAGCCAACAAATCAAGATGTGATGTTTCAATCTCGACACGCCTGTTCTCACTGTAGCCAGCCTCGCTCTGCTCTCTGGTTGGACGTGATGGGGCACACTCTCCACTGCGTTGCGCTACTACAATGCGTTCGGGTGCTATTCCCCAGGTGTTTACCAGATAGAATTTCACTGCTTCAGCTCGTTTTGAAGCCAGCTCACAACTGGATCCCTCCGTTGTTGGATCAGAATTCCCGCGAAGGGTTATAGTAGAAGCAACCCGGTCGCGCATTCTCTTGCCAAGGATGTTGAGAACATCGCGATGTACAGCCGTTGTACGAGACACGAGTTCTTCTTCGCGAAAAGAGTCTGGATTGGCAAGCGTACGATATCGAGCAGGTAACGCTGAGGAGGCTGACTCAAAGAATACTGCGGGCAGCAAGGGCAATGCTTCGGTAACAAACTGGGTACTTACCCTTATGGTAAAGGCATCCAGCTCCGTACCATCGTCTCTGCGTGACCGTGCGGAAAGCTTGGCAGTAACAATGGGCTTCTCCGGCATGAATACGGTATCGGTTCGATACACGTTATCAGTAAAGTATACCACATCGTTTTCGATAGTGGTGTCTGTTACCACCCGCTCTGGGCCCACACTTCGATACCTGCTGCCATCTGGTGGAACAGCTACAACCACGCTATCCGTTATCTCTTTCTTGCGGTACTCCGTTGGCAGCGGGGGCTGCGGGGCATTCAATGCA
The DNA here is from genome assembly GCA_964620125.1 of uncultured Hyphomicrobiales bacterium. Lineage (GTDB taxonomy): Bacteria > Bacteroidota > Ignavibacteria > Kapaibacteriales > Kapaibacteriaceae > OLB6. The sequence continues at coordinate 59,382 of CAZUGQ010000003.1, read as the reverse complement.
AACGCTATGCTGGCACCGATGCGCAACTGGTTAGCCGTCCAGCCCGTGCCCTCGACCACATCCGTCATTGCAATGGAATACAACACCTCGGGCGTAATCATTACATCATGATTCTCCGTGAGTGGCAGGTCGTACCCTACCCCCAACATCATCCACACTGCAGGCGATGCAAGACTCTGCAGTTGCGCGTTGCGTGTTTCGTTGCGCACACGCATACCGTTCTCGAACGTGCCCGTACCAGGTTGTACAAGAGATTCACTCTGGTCGTACACGCCTTGAAGGAAACTACCTGCTGAACCTCCAAGGAGCAGTCGAAAGGGGCTTCCCAATCGAACATCTGCAATGAACTCGGCACCAAGGTATGTGAGTGACGTGTTGAGAGTATGCCGAACCAAACCAGGCACGTTGCCACTCACAAGGATCTGCTCATCGGTTTCGAAGGTTGCCGTCATTGGTGTGTACGTAACACGCAGATTCAGCCTGAGATGTTTGGTTATCTCCTGCCTCAACAATCCAGACAGACTCAGGCCAAACGAGAGATCGGAGCCGTACGCCGTGCAGCATGTTGGTGCATAAGGCAGGAGAAAGTCCGTACCCTGTTGCGTGGCAGTGCCATGTGCGGCAAAGCCTACCTGTGTTAACCATACGTTATCGGGTGGTACGCCTTTCCACCATTGAGCAGACACCGGAAGCCCTGCAACAAAGAGCAGCGCCGCCATCGTCGGATACCAAAGAGGATTCATTATTGACCTATCCAGCACGTAGTCGTATTTGTTGATGACGCCGTGCGCACCACGACGAACAGGAGCGACTCGGCGATACCAGCATCGAGCGGTACATACAACACTGGTTCGCTATCCTTTGCAAGTACGTCGGACGTAGCGATCATGAGTTCACCACACATGGAATACACACTGATGTCTACTTGCCCAGTCTCTGGAAGTCGAATCATCAGCGAAGCCGAAGCCCCCTGCTTCATAACCGTAACACTGAGGGGAACGCCTATCGGGTTGTACAGCCGTGGCTGATTGGTTGCACGGCAAATACCTTTGAGTAGTACAGTGTCGCTTACCGTTTCAACCCGGATGCCTGGTCCGCTGCCTATCTGCGTAACCCTCCGGTACTGGAGTGTGGTTGTACTATCTGTTCCAAGTGTTGCACGAAAACGCAAGGCACCAAGCTGCTGATCACTTCGCGGCAGTGCAATTGGTGCCAGCGTGAGAACGCGGTACTGCAGGGAGTCGCCGGTGCTAACAACAGGGATGGTGCTCTCCAACAGATGCAGTACACTTGAGTTATACTTCAACTGAAACGCCACACTATCGATATCCGCCAAGTCGAGTTGCGACGCACCCTCCATACGTAGCGTTAGCGTTGTCTCGTCGGCAATGTGTATGGTGTCGCCTGTAGCTCGAAAACGTGCGAATGCCGGGGGAGGAGGAGCAATGGAGAACACATCACTGGTATCGGCTTGCAACACGAACTCACGTATGCGCCACACGATGGCCGTACCATCCCGCGATGTGGTAAGAATGCGGGTTCCATCGGGACTCCACCGTGCCGAGGTAACGAAATTTCGGTGCTGCAAACTGGCTACCCTGGCTCCAGTGCTGGCATTGAACACATGCGAGGTAAATACGTCGCCGACAGTGGCCACGAGTTCGCCATCGGGTGAAAATTGTACCATGTGTATAGCCCCGCCTGTACCATTGTAGGTAGCGATCCGGTCACCTGTTTGCACATCCCATACCGTTGCGGTACTATCACTCATTCCTACAGCCAGTTTGTCTCCCATGGGCGAAAAGGCTAATGAGCGGACACCTTCGGCGGGGTCTGACTGAGACCAGAGTTGGACTGCCGTAGTGGCGTTCCAGAGGCGTATGGATGTATCGCCACCAATCGATGCCACACGAGTGGCATCGGGATGGAACTCGGCTGCGAGAACACCAAACTCATGGTTGGCAAACGTTACCGGAAGCCCACCAGAAATAGGATACACCCTTGCATCATCGGCACACACCAATGCTCTCTCAGCAAGGCTGTCCATCTGCGCATTCAACAACTGCGAAATGCTTGTTATCGTGCGCACAGCCTCAGCAGAAGGCAGATCCCAAATACGCACACGGTTGTCGTCACATACAGTAAGAACACGCGAACCATTATTAGCTACAACAATCTTGCGGACGGCGTCCGGATGGTTGAGCACCGTTTCAACGCTGTTGGTTGTCGTTGCAAAGCTCAGCGCACCACTCTCTTCGGTGCTTGCAACAATGCGTGTACTGTCCTTACTCCATTCGACTGCTGTGTAGGTTGCCCGTGGTCCCTGCAATTCCACCAAGGGTACTGATCCGCCTACCTCGGCATCCCAAATGTGTGGCCGCGCACTGATGCTAACAATACGATCACCAGTAGGTGACCACGCACCACCAGCAACAGAACTGTTGTGACCGGTGTAGGTAACATGATCGGAGCTTCGAGGAGGGCGGGCTTGAAGAACTCGAAGTCTGTACGTCGATGCTGGCTGAAGCCCCCTCACGTTCCATTGGTACTGCAGTCCTTGAACACTATCGGCAATAACGTTCCAGCGGCGCCCATCGGTACTGAATTCAAGGCGAACAAACACCGTATCGGGAACACCACCCCACAACACCGTTACCAGAGTATCACGGGTAGTGTAGAAGATTTCTCCACCGGTCGGTGCCAAAAGCACCAGGGAATCCGTTTGAGCAACCAGCGTAGTACTGGTGAGCAGCAAGGCACAAAGAGCCAGTACCAATCGAACCCTGCTAACCATATTCCACCTTTATGCAGGTAACAAAGTGGTAATGTAAGCATTCGAGCCCGTCCTAACTGGTTGGACTATTCAAGAAAGGCACATCCGGCGGAGTGTCAAAGCCCTCATAATGGTATGAAAGGTCGTGAAAGCTTGCATGCTGCTTATCGTAGTAAAGCCGAACGTCGCCTGTTGGACCATTTCGCTGTTTCCCGACGATGATTTCGGCGATGTTTTCCGTACTCCGCCCATCACTGAACTCGGCAATCTTGTAATACTCGGGTCGGTGGATGAACATCACCACGTCGGCATCCTGTTCAATCGACCCGGATTCGCGCAAATCTGAAAGCATGGGCCGTTTATCGGATCGCCCCTCCAACGTTCGGTTCAACTGAGAGAGCGCCAGTACGGGAACATCCAACTCCTTGGCCACGGCTTTCAGGGTATGGCTAATCATGGAGATCTCACGTTCACGGCTTTCCGACTTCGGTGCGTGCATGAGTTGAAGGTAGTCTACCATGATTAGATCCACGTTGTGCTCCGACTTCATTCGCCGACATTTCGCGCGGAACTCCACAGGAGTGAGGCTTGCACTGTCGTCGATGTAGATCTTGGCACTCATCAGGTCGTCCACTTTTCTGATAATCTCCTGCACTTGCCGCGTGTCAAGTCTGCCCGATCTCAGTGCCTGCAAACCGATGCCGGCATCAGCACTAATCAGGCGCAGGACAAGCTGGTGCGAAGCCATTTCGAGTGAGAACATGCCCACCGCCTTCCCCTGTTTTGCTGCATGCCGTGCGATCGAGAGGGCAAAAGCCGTCTTCCCCATAGACGGTCTGGCTGCCAGAATCACCAGGTCACTTCGCTGTAGTCCGCTCAGCAGTTCATCCAACCGCGAAAATCCCGTTGGCACGCCGGTGATTCCGTCAGACGAACCTTCGGCCATTTCCATGATGCGCTCAACGGCATGTTTGGTGAGTTTGCGCATATCGGAATAGGACCGTCGGGTACGCCGCTCCGCAACTTCAAAGATCTTTTGTTCGGCACGGTCAACTTCGTCGAGTGCATCCGTTGTTTCATCGAATGCATCATTGATAATGCTTCCAGCAACGTGAATCAAGCGCCGCTTAAGGAATCTTTCCAGCACGATGCGGGCATGATGCTCCACGTTTGCCGATGACACGGTGTTCAAGCTGATCTCCGTGAGAGCGTACGACCCTCCAACCACGTCCAGCAAACCGCTTCGCTGCAGCTCGTTGGTAAGTGTTATCAGGTCGATAGTCACGGCCCTGTCGAACATGGCCAGCATGGCCTTGAAGATGACGGCATGGCGCTCATGGTAAAAACACTCGGGATCGAGTATCTCTAATACCCGTGCAACCGCTTCTTTGTCAAGAAGCATGGCACCGAGAACTGCAACCTCGGCTTCGGTGGAGTGGGGTGGGATCCTGCCAGGGGGTGGATCGATTGATAAAACGCGTACGCCACGCGACGCATCGGGCTGGGTCGCTGAACTCATGAATCACTGGGAAAGGGAGAGAAATGGTTTTGGTTCCATGTCCCCCACCTATGCTGCTGTGGTGGTGGAACCGTTTGCAACCTACACAAAACGTGACGCATCCACCTCGCAAAGTAATCTACGTGTTATGCGTATGTGATCCCCAAGTTTTCAACCGGTCTTGATTGATAACATTCGGTGGTGTATTGACACCATACCGCACCAGGTTCATAGCCACACGACTGCCGCCCACCACACCATTCCTGGGCTCACGGTATCACAATTTCGCGCTTCAGTTCGGCACTGGCATACATTGCTTCGATCACCTTCATGCGCTCCACGGCTTCATCGATGGGCGAGATGAGTGGGATGATACCGCGCACGGCCGACACAAAATGGCGGAGTTCTGCTTCGTATGATTTGCGATACACCGTGAGCTGCGACTTGTGCTGCGGGGGCTGAGTTGTTGAAAACCCCGAGCCATCTCGCTTCACGAGTTTGAACGGATTGATGTATGCACTGCCTTTCTTACCGAACACGTTGCAGTAGAAAAGATCCTCGGCACGCATCAGGCTCCAACTGGTTTCTATCGTGGCAACGCTGCCGGATTCGAACTGCAGCATGGCAACCACAACGTCCTCCACGGCACGGGTTTCGTGATTGAAGGTGCTGGCCATCACGCTGCGCACCCGTCCAAAATCAAACACGTGAAGGATCATGTCCAACACGCTTACGCCAAGGTCCATGAGCACTCCGCCACCGGCCCTGTCAACCGTGGAAACCCACCGTGAGTCATTGCTGCGCTGTTTTACCCACCCGGCTTTTACATAGAAGATCTGACCGATCTCGCCGCGATCGATGGCATTCTTCATGTGGGCAATGTCGGGCCTAAAGCGATGATTCATTCCAATCATCACCATCAGCTCGTTCTCCTGCGCTGCGGCTTTGATCTGCTGCGTTTCTTCCAGTGTTCGTGCCGCCGGCCGCTCGATAAACACATGGATGCCGCGTGCCAGACATTCAAGAGCATTTTCACAGTGTGCATCCGTACTGGTTGTAATCACGGCGCCGTGTATGTCGTCAAGCTTCATAGCCTCGGCAACCGTGCGAAAAGCATGCGGCACGTTGTATTTCTCCGCAAGTATGCGCGCCTTGCTAATCTGCCTATCTACCATCCCCACAACTTTCACGCCGGGCATGGAGGCAAGGATGGGAAGGTGTATGTTCTGCGCAACGTTGCCTGCGCCGATAAGGAGGATATTCGTCATGGTGCTTTGGTAAGGGGCTTTGGTCTGGGAATCTACAGCGCGCGGGCATCACTAACCAACTGAACGATTGCATCACGCACCCGTTCGGGAGTGATTTCCATCATGCACTCGAAGTGTTTGCGTGGGCATCGCGATCGGCCGATATGTGAACACGGTCGGCAAGCCACATCGTGTTCCACAACAACATGCCGGGTACCATACGGAGCAAAGCCAAGCTGTTGCACAGTGGATCCGAACAGGGCAACGATAGGAATGCGGCGAGCTGCTCCAAGATGCATCACACCACTATCATTCGTTACAAGCACATCGGCAGAGTCCAGGGCCTTGATTGTCTGTGCCAGTGTTGTTGCACCATCGTGGCGTTCGAGTTTCATGCCTGTTGCTGCCTCGACCGCCGAGCATATTTCAACATCGGCCAAGCCCCCTACCAACAACACGTGGGCACCCTCGCGCATGAGCATGACGCACAAGCGTGCCACATGCGAGGTGGGCCAGCGTTTGGTAGCATGATGAGCGCCAGGAGCAATGGCGATGCGAAGGCGTTCGTGATGCGTATGGCCATTGTGCGCTCCATGCACAACCACAGGCAGCATTCGCGGAGCATAGGTTCCCGACAATCGCTCCTCCTGCAGCCAGACTTCCGGACCTTCCGTGTCCATGACCAATGGATAATCACTCAAGGCCATACGATAACGCATCACAATGGGGGTGGTAACTGGAGGGATTCGCTTAAGCCAAACCATGGCAAGTTTTTGCCAGCGAAACTTTGGGTATCGAACCTCACGCTCTGCCAAACCATGCCTGATGGCGGCACTCTGAAGGTTGTTCTGTAGATCCACAACTAGATCGTACCGTCCACCGGGTACACTCTCGCGCATCTGCAGCTTCCACTGATCCATCTCGCTATCAATGGTAGTCGATGCCACCGTGGGCCACACCGTGCGAACCCTGGGATTGTGGCTGTACACCTCCGCAAAACGTTCGCTCACCACAACGTCGAGGATGGCATCGGGGTACGTGCGTTGCAGCTGGCGAACAATTGGTGTTGTGAGGATCACATCACCAAGCGAGCTCATTCTGATTACCAGGATTGACTCGGGCATGACGCGAAATTGCGATCTTTGCGAGCCATCCACTAACAATCCCTATAACCATGCGATTCTCCGTAGATCAGGACGACGAGCTCGTTGTGTTCACGATCAAGGAACCCGTTCTAGACAGCACCAACGCTCCCGACGTGAAGAGTGAGCTGCTCATCATCTGCCAACCCCACGTGAAGGCACTCGTGATTGACTTAAGTATGGTTCAGCTTTGCGACTCGCAGGGCCTATCCGCCCTCCTGCTTGCCAGTCGGCAGATGAAAGAAAACGAGGGCTTCCTTATCCTGGTTGGCGTGCAAGAACAAGTACGCAGGTTGTTCGACATTTCACATATCGCCGATCTGTTTGAGTTTCAGGACAGTGTGGAGGCGGCGATACGGTGGTTGGAGGCTTGAGGGACTGGAGGGACTAGAGGGACTAGAGGGACTAGAGGGACTGGAGGGGCTAGAGGGGGAGGTGAGAGGTGAGAGGTGAGAGGTGAGAGGTAAGGGGGGTGGAAAGGTTGGGCTTCGTCACACTTGGTTGATGTGCGTGCACATATAGGCAACAACCGTGTGGTGAGCCGTGGCAGGAACGTACAGAGAACTTCTTGTTTGGAAGCGCGCCATAGTGGCAGCAGCTGCTTGCAGACAGCTTACATTACGTTTCCCCAATGATGAACGATTCGGGCTCACCGTTCAATTGAATCGTGCGGCTGCCTCCGTTGCATTGAACATTGCCGAAGGTAATGGACGATTCACCACAAAGGAATACATCCATTTTTTAGGTATCGCACACGGATCAGCTTCGGAAGTGATTACCTGCATCTATATCGCACTCGAACTCGGTTACATCGATGAAGCAGATTATCTACTAACGGAGTACGATCAAATCTCACGCATTATTACCGCAATAGCCAACAAACTCCGCCACAACCTCCAACCCTCCAACCCTCAAAACCCTAAACCCTAAACCCTAAACCTTAAACCCCTCTAGTCCCTCTAGTCCCTCCAGTCCCTCTAGTCCCTCTAGTCCCTCCAGTCCCTCTAGTCCCTCCAGTCCCTCCAGTCCCTCTACTCCCTCCCCGGCAACGGCAGCGACCCCGGCACACCCATCAACGGGAAGTCCTTGCGTAAAGGGTACAGCGGAGTGCCCGTTTCGTCCATGAAGTCTTCCGGCATGTAGAAGCGCCGCAGATCGGGGTGACCGTCGAAGGTGATTCCATACATGTCGTACGTTTCGCGCTCGTACCAGTTGGCACTTTCCCAAATCTCTACCACGGACGGCAGGTGCATACGGTCTTCACGGACACCAACCTTGACCCGGACGCGGGTGTTATAGGTGAGGGACGTAAGGAAGTACACTACGTCATACCGGTCGGGCGAGGTGGCTTTGTCCACGGCCGTGATGTCCACCAACATGTTCATGGCGGTGTTGGGGTTGTCGCGCAGCTCATGCAGCACATCAACGAAGTGTTCACGGTCAACAATCAGGGTAAGATCACCGTGATGTTCAACCGAGGTTACGGTAGCGCTGATTGCTTGCGCTGCCGCAATGATCGTTTGGTGTGGGCTTGAGCTCATGATGGCAATGTTGTTGGTTCTTCTACTGACGGTTCAGTTTCGGAGGAACTAGGCGAAGCCGAAGCCCCCTTCCGCTTGTTTCTACGCTCTCGTGCCCAGGCAGGAACGGTGTTGAATACGTAATCCCACAACGGATTGCTCACCCCATAGGCAGAGTGATCATCCACGTAGTGGTGCTTCATGTGGTATTCCTTGATGAATCGGCCGATGCGGTTCTTCATGGGCCAGTGGTGCGTGGCGTAGTGTATGCTGTCGTAAGCAATGTATCCAAAGAGGAAACCGGCAAACGAGCCATAGTGATAGGGGGCGAAGGCGGCGGAAAACCCAAGGTAGAATGCGATGCCGAGCGGAACGCTTACCAAAAGAGGCATCACGAGACGCGTGGAGTCGCGCGGGTAGTCGTGGTGGATGCCGTGCACCAAAAAGTGGACCTTCTTGCCAAGGTCGCTGGTTGGATGCACATGGAAGGCAAAACGGTGGATTACATACTCCGTTAACGTCCATGCCAGCACACCCGCAAGAAAAAGGGGAAGCACAAGAAGCCAGCCGGTGTTGGTGATGGAGAGCCACGTCATCACAATGACTACCGGACCGAATACGACTATCGGCGTTACCGGATGAATGTGGGAGAAGTATTCAAGAATTGGGTTCTTGAACAAGGGGATGGTCTCGTCCTTGTTCGAGACAAACATGGCTGCCATGCAGTACCTTGCAATGAATCAGGGCTACAAAATTACAGAATCGCTAGCCATGGAACCTTTCGAACTTGCCCCAGGGTACGTTGTGCGCTCGATCAGCATTCCCGAGTGGGGGGCAATCTATCACCAACTGGTACAGGTGGTGTTTCCGTCAAGCACCACCATACCGTTGGACGGACTCTACACAGAGGAGGAACACGTTGCCTTTGGTTTGCTGAACTCTCGCTTAGCCAATGTATACCGCCTTCAGTGGGTGATCGAACACAACTCCCAGACCGTTGGATGGACCTTTGGACATCAGGAGCGCGATGGCATCTTCCTGATGCGTAATAGCGGAATCGTACCGGAGCATCGGCGCAAGGGCCTATACTCGGCCTTACTTCCACATGTGATCAACTGCGTACGATCCGACGGCTTCCGACTCATTCGCAGCCAGCACCACTGCTCCAACAATGCAGTGCTCATACCGAAGCTCAAGGCCGGTTTCATCATTACTGGAATTACAGTAAGTGACAAGCACGGTGTGCTCGTGGAGCTCACCTACCCGTTACATCCCAGTCGGCTTGACGTGTATCGATACCGCATTGGCGAAATCCCCTACCCTCTGCCTTCGGAGCACTAACCACGTGCTTAGTGATCATCGCAACAGTCTGACCACACAACCAACCACGCAATCTTATAGCCCCATCGCCCGATGCATCTCTTCTCCATAATCCGTTAGGATTTCATCGCCCTTCCTGATCTTACGAATGGCCACAATCCACACCTCGTCCTTCTCATCATCGGCAACATATTCAGCATTCGGTTTCTTTCTTGAGCCGTGGTAGTCGCAGGCATAACGGGCCACTCCTGCGGTGGTTTTACGTGCATCAATGACTCTGTTGTCATCCAACTGTACACCATAGGCACCCATGGCGTCTTCGCCATACCGTTCATCGTATTCGGCAGTTGTGAGTATCTCCCCGTCGTACCGTGCGATGTATTCGCCCTTCTTAAAGGTGCGGTCCGCAAACAGTCCCTTGCCAGCTTTGGGCACAGTACTTTTCTTTACTCGCAGACCAAGAACCTTGCGCGTGTGTTTGCCGCAATAGGGATGGGTTATCGTTGTGAGCTTGGGACATTGCCCCTTCTTTCCCACGTAGGCACACTGAGCGGTAACCTTAATTGAGTGCTTCTTCATGGGGTGCGAAGATAGTGTGCAGGTTTTCCAACCTGAAGCACCAAAACGCACCGAAACGCTTCCATAAGCTTTGTTAATGTAGCTACCTATCACTCTTTACAGGGAGAGCTCCGCCATAAGCCACACGTTGCGACCAGCCTGCATGAACACAGACGGCACAGCCGAACCTGAGCTGTAGTCAACTCCACCATTGGTGGCGTACTGAACATCAGTGAGGTTGTTCATCATCAGCACCAACCGTACGGGTGCAACGTGGACGCGCATAGCTGCATGATAGATGCGGAAGGCTGGCAGCATGAGGTTTGGTGCATTTGTAAGCTCCAGGAAAGACTCCGACACAGATCGAGTACCTGCTTCGAAGCCAAGCCATGGCAAGGCGTTCCAGTGGAGCGAAGCCGCTGCTATGGCTGTGGGAGTAAGGATAGGTTTAACGTCGGTAACCGTTGTGTCTAACGTTGCCAGGTACACACTGCTGATTTCACCCTGCATGAAGGCAGCACTAGCATCCAGATGCAGATTGTCCAGGATGTGCCAGCTAAACTCAGTCTCCAAACCCCATCGCCTGCTAGTAGCCACATTTACTCTTCGTTGCACAAAGTACTGTTCAATGTACTCACCCACGGGAGCGATCTCATCCGTAAACCACATGGAGAACACGTTTACACTGAGTAGAAGGTCTGGTTGATCCCGTGAGAACAGATTCAATCCATCACGCAAACCCAGCTCGGCATCAAGGACGTATTCCGGACGAACGGTATTCGGATTGAGCAGCACGTCAACATTCGCTGGAGTGATCTGCGTACCACCGAGCATATCGAATCGGGTTGGCTCTCTGCCTGTTCTTCCAACCGAGGCGTAGAGATTTGTGTGCTGACCGGTAGCGATCGAGGCTCCAACACGAGCATTCACAAAAAACCAGTTGTGATCGGGAATGGGTGTAGATCCAATGGCTGTGCGTGCGTCGGGCATGAAGGACATCTGTACATACCGGGCCTGCACATCGGCCTGGAAAAGAATGTTTGGGTAGGACGTTTCTTCACCTATCAACCAGCTTGCCTTTACGAAGGCCGATCCTTCGATCTTGGTGGTGCTGTCTTCGTAATAAGGTTTGTTGAGTTCTGGCGACACACTTTCCCAGTTGCGTCGGGTAAACAGATAGCTGTGCAGGCCTCCTACAACATCAAGGTTGTTCACAAGATCATCAAGTGTGACTGTGACCAGCCCCCCCCACACT
>CAZUGQ010000003.1:3556-48059 GCA_964620125.1 uncultured Hyphomicrobiales bacterium | reverse complement strand
GAGCGGGTAGTTGATCTGTGTTAGCGTGCCAACACTATCGCGGAACCCTGCGAAGTAGTCGCCACCTGCACCACCGGCATAAGCCATCACACTTGTGGCTGCACGGGCACTCACGGCATGCGTCCACTCGGCCTGCACCAGGTACTGGCCAAAGTCATCGTTATCGGTACTATCATTGATGTTCGTCCGAGGATCCAAATCAGCAAGGGGCTTTGGCACGGGTAGGTATCCCAGTTGATTCTGTGTTCTACCGCCAACGGCAGTAAGGCGTACACGATGTGCGCCACGTTGATACAGCATCCCAACCATTCCGCTCCGACCTGTTGTTGCGGTGTTGTATCGGTACCCGTCTGTACCAAACGCACTCACCTTGGCAGTTGCGGCAAAGCCGTTGTCAAGAGCACCCGTACTGGCTTCCACGCTTCCGCGCAGTAGTCCAAAGGAACCGGTAGTGACTTGTGCTCTGGCGGATGGGTGCTTACTCGCAGTCAGCGGCGTTTCCAGGCTTACCGCACCAGCGTACGATGCCGTACCATTGCTCGTTGTGCCAACGCCACGCTGCACCTGAACGCTGCTCATGCCGTTCAGCAAATCGGTGATGTTGGAAAAGAAAACTCCTTGATCAATCATGTCGTTCAGTGGTACACCATTCAGCGTAACGTTCACGCGTGTCTGATCCATGCCGCGCATTCGAAAGGAGCCATAGTTGCTCACATTGGTGCCACTTTCACTGTACGCCAGGATGTTTGGCATCGTTCTTTCGAGAACGTACTGCACATCCTGCCCAATCATCTCTCGCGCGATAACAAGCGAGTCGGCGGTTGTCTGCGTTATCGGTGCCTGCTCGAATGCACGCACGCTGCTCACTACTACCGCACGTGTCATGATGGAATCAATGTCTGCACTGTCGGCACGGACTGCACCGTGCATTGGCGTTGGTGCAACAACTTGTTGCAAGGCAGCACACAGGCCAAGAAGGAAACAGATACGGAACGTCATGGACGTGTCCCCTCGTTTGGTTGAACAAGAGTTACGTCCGCTAGAAGGCACATCGGCAGGCTCACCCGTTTCCCTACGCCGGTCCTAACCGGGTCAGGTTCCAAGAGTCTGATCTCAGCCCTTGATGTTGATAACCAAGGGCACCTCTAACGGAGGCTGCAAAGATAACTTTGTGGCCGAGGTTACGGCCAGGGATGGTGAAAATTTCTGCAACAACGAAACATCGAACACACATCATGGACAAGTTCATCGTAGAAGGTGGCAGGAGGCTCGAAGGCACTGTTCAGATTAGCGGTGCAAAGAATGCCTCGCTGGCAATGATGCCCACATGTTTGCTTGCCCCTGGTGTGTACAACCTGTACAACACGCCAAACAACAGGGATGTGTGGACGTTCAGCAGACTCCTTGGCACCATGGGTGTGTACATGGAGCTGAACGAGAACACCTTGTTCATTGACTCCAGCACTATCACCAGCTTCGAAGCTCCATACGAGCACGTGAAGAAGATGCGCGCTTCCATCTACGTGCTTGGACCTCTGGTAGCTCGCTTCGGTCAAGCGCGTGTTTCTCTGCCTGGAGGCTGCAACTTCGGACCTCGGCCGGTTGACCTTCACCTGAAAGGTTTGGAAAAACTTGGCGCCACCATCCAGGTAGAAGGTGGCTACATACTTGCCAAGGCTGAACGGTTAACTGGTGCTCATTTTCATTTTGACATCTCGAGCGTTGGAGCTACCGTAAACGTGATGATGGCTGCCGTGCTTGCCAAAGGCCATACCCGCCTTACCAATGCTGCGCTAGAACCAGAAGTAACCTCCCTTGCACGGATGCTGCAAACCATGGGCGCACGCATTGATGGCATTGGCACAACAACCATCGATATCGAAGGGGTTGATGAGCTCAAACCGGTGAATGAGGACACCATACCCGACCGTATTGAAGCAGCCACATACCTCATTGCAGCCGCTGCAACAAAAGGCGATGTAACGCTCACTCACGTGAACCCATACCATCTTTCTGCCGTTATCCAAAAGCTGGAAGATGCAGGTGCGGAATTGGACGTAACCGGCGAGACCATACGCATAACCATGAATGACGATCCCAATCCTGTTGACGTAACCACAGCCCCCTACCCGGGATATCCAACTGACTCACAGGCGCAATGGGCTGCGCTGATGCTCAACGCCAAGGGTGCCGCCACGATTAGGGACACCATCTATCCAACACGATTCGGGTATGTACCGGAGCTGCAACGGCTGGGAGCACGGATCGAGACCACCGACCACAGCGCAACAGTGCATGGCGGGCACCGGCTTTCTGGTGCAACGGTGATGAGTAGTGATCTTCGTGCCAGCGCGTCGCTGGTGATCGCAGCCATGATGGCCGAAGGCCGGTCCGAAATCCTACGGGTGTACCACATCGATCGTGGTTATGAATCTATCGAGAAACGACTCAATGCAATGGGGGCAAGCATAAGTCGGGTGCAGACGGAGGAGTTCTAGCGGGTGAAGCTTGCTGTGCTATTCCTTGCTGGCATAATGCTCACTCTGCTGAGCGTTAGTGCACAGAATACCCTTAACAACAAGAAGCGAGAACTCGAGAACCTACGCCAGTCCATTCAGTCTGCTCAACTGAAGCTTGACCGCCTACAGCGCGAAGAGTCGAAGGCGCGTGCATCTCTGAACACGTATCAAAAGCAACGTCATCGCATTACCGTGTTCATTCGCGAAATCGAAGAGCAACTTGCAAGACTGCAGGACAGCGCCCAGGTGCTGCGCGCTCAGATCCAGTCAACGCAACAGGCACTCTCCGATGCCGAAGCCTCGTACAACCGCACGGCACAGCGGATTGCAACCTATCATGCCCGCCACAAGGGAGATGTTTCTCACCAGTCATCGGTTGACCCTGTATTCCGTGCGCTCACGGAATCACTAAGCTCCTATCGTGCAGACATGCTGAGTTTGCGTGATTCCCTTCTCCATCAGGAAGACCTGCTTGCTGCCTATAGCGCCACGCAGGACAGTGTGCTCAGTGTACGTGAACGTGAAGAGCGACAGTTATCGTCGACCATATCCAAGAGTTCACGTCAGCTTGCTGCCATTCGCACGAACAAACAGCAGGTTCAAGCCGAGCTAAGAAAGAAACAGCAAAGTGCTCGCAAGCTTCGCGCACTCATCAACAGTCTGGTGGCGGAAGCCAGGCGCAAGGCCGAAGCGGAACGCCGTAAAGCTCAAGCCAAGCGCAATCAGAATCTATCTGCCAAGCCCCCTTCCACCACACCGCAAGCAACAGAAACGGTGAAGGGATTCCCGGCCAACTCACTGCCATGGCCCACCACGAGCAGAAAGATCCTTCATGGGTATGGCAATTACAGGAATCCACAAACCGGCACCACACTCGACAATCCTGGAATCGACATTGCAACGCCTGTTGGTAGCACCGTAAAGAGTGTGGCCGCCGGCGAAGTTTCTTCCGTAACGTGGCTTCCCGGCTTCGGTTCGCTGGTTATCCTGGATCATGGCAACGGCGTTCGCACGGTGTATGCAAATCTTGCTACGGTGCGTGTTGGGAAGGGGGCTTCGGTAGGCGCGGGCTCGGTACTTGGCACCTCCGGTGAGAACATCGATGGTGCACTGATGCACTTTGAAGTGTGGAACGGTAAGAGCCGACAGAATCCGATGACGTATCTACGCTAGGTGCTCTACAGTCCAGACTGCTTAGCCTCTCTCCAGTAAGCATCCATTTCTTCGAGATCCATTGCGGCAAGGTCGCGTCCGATGGCATTAGCACGTTGCTCGATATACTGAAACCTCTTCATGAAGGTATTGATCGTAGTATGCAGTGCATCCTCGGCGATAAATCCTTCATGCCTGGCCGCGTTAACCAAGGCAAACATCACATCACCAAACTCGCGTTGGGCTGCTGCCTTGTTGCCACTGGTAATCTCCTCCTTCAGTTCCATCATCTCTTCGTCAACCTTTGCCCACACGTCTCGCCGGTCATGCCAGTCAAATCCCACGTTGGCTGCCTTTTCCTGCACACGCTGGGCACGCAAGGCTGCAGGCAACGAACGTGGTACACCATCGAGCACTGATGTGCGCCCTTCCTTCATCTTGAGCTTTTCCCAGTTCTGAAGCACCGTTACCTCGTCAGACGCTGCCGTATCCCCAAAGATGTGTGGATGCCTGTTCACCAGCTTGTTGAACTCTCCACGAACAACGTCCAGCAGGGTAAATGCACCCCGCTGCTCCGCCATCACTGCATGCATCACCACATGCAACAACAGGTCTCCTAACTCCTTTGCCAGCTCGGCATCATCACCCTTGGCAATTGCATCGAGCGTTTCATAGGCTTCCTCGATAAGAAGATGAGAGATGCTCTCATGTGTTTGCTTCATGTCCCACGGACATTGCTCCCGGAGTATCCATACCAAGCGCAGGAATGCGTCAATGTTCGACAGTGTGTTCGTTGGGAGGGAGGGGGATGGGATGGGGGTGGGCATGGTGGTGAGGGACTGGAGGGACTGGAGGGACTGGAGGGACTAGAGGGACTAGAGGGACTAGAGGGACTAGAGGGAGGGGTTAGAGGGAGAGGGAGAGGGAGAGGGAGAGAGTTAGAGTGAGGAGGAAGGTTGCTATCATGACTGTGAAGGAGAGGAGGAGGCGGAGAAAGAACTGCGTGGTTCCATTTGCTAGAGCGATGCCAAGCTTAATGATCATGTTGGTAACTATGGCAATGACCACGACGGTGTGGAACTGGCTGGTGCTGGTGATGCCAGCGTGTACGAGATCACTGGTGGAGAGAATTACGGCATCTACATCCATGAGCGAACCTAAGGCTGCAGTGCCCAGCAGTGCCGACTGACCAAAGTGATGGAGTGCTGCTGCGCTGATGAAGCTAATCACCGTCATGTAAACTGCAAACTGGAGGGCTAGGATGATGCGAAGTGGACTTTCCAACTGGGCGTTGGTACCCTGATTGGTATGTCGGTGCCGCATTCCTACGATGGCGGCAAGGATGAGACCTGAAGCTAATGCCATGATGCCCGGCGCGAGTAAGGTGCCTACAAGGTCGGGAGCTGCAACGGAAAGTAGGATAAGGATCCGACCAAACTGCACAGCATTGGATGCAGTGGCTGCCGACCAAGCAGAGGTTAGACGAGAGGGGTCAGAGCGGGCATCTGCCGCGAAGGCCGACGTAGTAACGGTGGTGCTTACCAAGCCCCCTACCAGGCCGGTAGCCCAGTCACCCCGACTTTGCCCGAGATACTTGCGGAGGAAATATCCTATGAACCCAACGCCGCTAACAAGGATAACGAACAACCATGTTGACGATGGATTAAAAAATCCATACGGACCGTACCGAGCATCGGGAAGCAGTGGATAGATGATAAATATCAACGCTAGGAACTGGCCAGCAGCCGTTACCTCTTGGGCAGTGATGTAGGTGCCAACAAATACTTTGACGGGATCCTTCACGCCAAGAATCAACGTCGTGGCCACGGTTACGGCTGTTATCAGCGGGAGGTATTGTTCTCCTTGCGGCTGAGATACGGTGTAGGCAAAGCCGAACACCAGGAGTTGTGCCAGTTCGGTGGTTATCCCACGAGGTTGCGAGGTAAATCTGCGAGCAACATTGATGCCGCTCAATATCAGAACCATCGTCACGGTGATGGGGGCCTCATGGAGAAGACCCGACAGCCACCCGAGCATGGCGGTAAGAAGAAAGTCTCGTAAACCGAGCGATGCCTGCGTGCGCGCAGCTTCGCGTTGGAGTCCCACTAGCGTCCCGATCAGCATCGAAACGCCAAGGCTAATCCAAGGCGTCATGCCAATGGGGTCACGTACCGCTGGTCAGCCTTGCGCAAGGCTTCGCGGACCCATCTGCCACGCGCTTCGGCCGTTCGGCGAACAGCTAGGCGTTCCTTGTTGCATGGACCGTCGCCATTGATAACGCGCTTGAATTCGTCCCAATCCGGGTCGCCAAACACCCACTGGCCAGTAACGGGATCCTTTCTGAGTTCGGGGTCTGGAATCGTTAGGCCCAGTTCAAGAATCTTTGGTACGTACTGATTGAAGAACTGCTGGCGCATCTCGTCGTTGGTAGCCATCTTCACCTTCCATTTGACGAGTTTTTCCGTGTGGATGCTGGCTTTATCTGGCGGGCCAAAGAAGTGCATGATTGGTCGCCACCACCGATTGAGTGCCTCCTGCACCATGGTGCGTTGCAGTGGCGTACCGGTGGCAAGGGTAACAACTGCATCGTAGCCATACTTCAGGTGAAAACTCTCTTCCTGGCAGATGCGCTCGAGTGCCCTGCAGTATGGTGCGTATGATCCCTTGCTGTTGGTTACCTGGTTGATGATTGCCGATGCATCGATGAGCCAGGCGATGATGGCCGTATCAGCCCATGTAAAGGCGGGGTAGTTAAAAACGTTACTGTATTTACTCTTTCCACTCAACAGGTCGTCAATCATCGCCTCCCTACTCTTGCCGAGCGTTTCGGCAGCACTGTAGAGGAGTTGTGCATGCCCTACCTCGTCCTGCACCTTGGCCATGAGTGCCATCTTTCGTTTGAAGCCTGGTGCTCTTGTTATCCAGGTGCCTTCGGGTAGTGCGCCGATGATTTCGCTGTGCGCATGCTGCTCGATCATGCGAATGAGCTGGCGGCGGTACTCACTCGGCATCCAGTCATGCGGTTCAATCTTTTCACCGGCAGCAATGCGTGCTTCGAATTGAGCAAGGAGCACTGGATCGTCCTGGTGCTGCTCGGTTGGTGCGTCAACGATAGAGAGGTTACCGTACACGGATACGTTGGGATGATGTGGATGAACGACTTGGGACGAAATTAGGCTTTAGCGGCGGAAGAGTAACGCAGTACCAAGACCGAACACGAAGAAGATGGCATTGGCACTCCACCCAACGATAACAGGATCGAAGGCCGACGCAGTTCCCACTGCCTTGGAGATCTCCGAGAAGGCAATGTATCCGAAGGCCAGAATCATAGCCGCTGCAACATTAACAGCTATTCCACCCTTGCGGCGTACCGACGCAAATGGCACAGCGATGAGCACAACCACCACATTGGCAAAAGGGAATGCCCATGCTGCATAGTAATCAATCTCATTGCGCCGCGTATCTCGGCCTCCTGCCTTGAGGGTGTTCAGATAGTCCAACACCTCATCAAACGTAAGCTCGGCCAGCGTTAGCTGCAGGCGCACGATCTGGTCATGGCGAATAGAAAACGGAATGGGTGCATTGTCCAGCCATGTTATCGTCATGCCGTGCGGACCGAAGTCACGCCTTCTGGCTCGCTCTGCTACCCAACCACGATTCTCAATCCACTTCATGGAGGGGGCTTCGATACGCCATACGAGTCTGGGCGACGTTGCTGAACCGAACTCTTCGACCACAACATTGCGAGCAGTTCGTTTTGATTCATCATAGTACTCAATGGATACGTTCCGTGTACTGTTATCTCGGAACCGAAGGTTGTTGAGTTGCCCGGAACGTGATTGGCTCAATGCCAGGCGCTCCAATTCCAACTTTGCCGTATTGGCTTTGGGTACCACCCAGCCATTGAACCAGAGCTGCCCGCCGCTGATGATAACGGATATCAGTAGGAAGGGGGCTAGATAGGCGAGGAAACTCTGCCCGGCTGCACGCATCGCCGTTACTTCGTTACTCGTTGCCATGCGGCCAACAGTAAACAATGCAGACAACAGGCTGGACACCGGTATGAGTTGTTTGGCTATGTCTGGCAAGTACACAACGTAGTAGTAGAACACGGTGCTCAGTGGCACATTTCTATCGAGGAATTGCTCCAGTGCGTGATCCACCAGATCAATAATCACAAAGAGAACGCACAGTGCCACCATGGTGAACACGAAGGTGTTCAGGAATCGGCGAACTGAATACCACCACAGTATCACGGGATCTTCCTAACGTTTGTTGCCGCGCGAGCAGCAGCGAGAGCCTGCAGGTAGGAGAGGATACCAACGCCCACAGTGAGTGCTATACTGGTAAGGAGTACGTCGGCCACTGTTGCTCTCATCAACCATTGCACCTGCGATGCAAACGTGTACCACACGAGCAAGAGTGCTCCACACGCCACAAGAACTCCGGCAGTTCCGGCAATCACACCAACGATGATGTGTGGCATGGCGATCCAGTGAGGTGTACCACCAAGCAGAGCGGCATACTGTAGGTCAGGCGCAGCCTGGTGCAGCTCCGATCGAAAGGCAAACCCCAGGCCACCGATGTACAGTAGTGCACTAAGCACACCTGCTACTGTTCCTAGAATGATAAGATCGCGGCGCCGCGCATCCAGATTGTATACCCACTGCCGGGGCCACACAACTTCAGAACAGTGCTCAGCATGATTGAGCGCTAGTGCCGATGCCAATAGTGATAGTCGAAGCGTGGTAACAGCCTCTGGATGGAACGTTACTCGAATGATTCGCGGCATTCTAACAACAGCCCGAAGGTCGTCTTCCACTCCTACTTCCTCGGTGAATTCCCGCCATACCTCCAGTTCATGCACAAGGCGAACGGCTGCTACCGATGGCAATGCCTCGATAGTTGCAGCGATGCTTCTGGCAACACTGTCGGGACTATCGGGTGCCACCATCACCTCCATGCGAACCTTACGGCTTTCTGCCTGAATGTCTCGATATGCCGACGTCGCCCACAGGGTACCGAACAGAATCCATAGGCCGAGAGCCGCAGCAACACATACCATCCGGAGCACAGCTCTCTTACGGTATCGAACAACAGCCGCTGCAGCAGCCCAGTGCGATAATGCAGTCATGACTTCTTTCCAAGCACACTACCAATGGCAACACGTGCATCGGTTACCACGCGAAGCAGGGAGCGGAATGGGAAGTGAATGGACTGTCGTACATACGCTGTACAGAAGAAGCCTACCACCAGAGTATTGACTACAAGACCAAGTCCGATAGCCCACTCCAAGCCAGCATAGCTTACACTGAACAGCACAAGGAGTCCGGCTACCAGCCCATACGCAGAAAAACGCACCACCATCACGCTGTGGCCCATGGCTGCGATGATCGAACTCATCATGGCGAAGGGCATGCCAAGCGCAGCCAGAATGAGCACGTTGAAGTGCCCAGCGGCTTGGGCATACTGGTCACCCAATAGCCAGACGATAATAGAACTACCCCCAAACTCTAGTACTGCTATTGCAATGATGGTAGGCAGGAGCGTTGCACTGATGGCCTTGGTTACCAGCAACTGCAAGTCTTCGGTTCGCTGCTGTGCATACATTCGCACGGCTGCCGGATACAGCAACGTTACTACTGCATCAAAAGAAAAAAAAAAAAAGCGATACAGGTTCTTCGCAGGGTTGTACACGCCTACAACACCAACACCAAAGAATGCCGCAATCACCAGCACATCAAGCTGGCGTGGCGTGCTGTTCAAGGCAGTGGCAAGAGCAAGCGGTACGCCGTACCGTAGATACTGACCAAGAGTGGTAAGCCCCTTCCATCCAAAAACCAAATCGCGACGCGTGAACAGAAGAGCTGCTATTGAGCTAGCTCCCATGCCTGCAAAGTCGATGCGGATGATGTCGTCGAGTGTGTTGAGCTGGTCATTGGCCAAGGCATGAAACGTCATGGCTGTGCGCACACCGAACCACACCAGGTCTACCACGAACAGGTCTCGCATGCGCATCTCACGATAGATGAGCTTTAGGCAAAACATGCGCGGAATGGTGAGAGCACAATACACGGGCAACATTGTTGCGACCGTTACGAAACGTGGTTCGTGAAAGAGATCGGTAAGGGGGCTTTGAAAGAGGAAGATGAACAGCGCTCCCAAACTCACGATAACCAGATGGATGCTCATGGCAAGAGCGTTGAGCCGCGGTCTCTCACTTTCAGTGGTTCCAAACTGGATGATGCCAGCGAGTGCGGAACCGTCTGATACGATCATGATCCACGTATTCAGAGCTACGAGAAGCGAGAACACACCGTAAACATCGGCAGGCAACGCTTTGATCTGAAGCAGTTGAATCAAACCATACACCACGTATAGGCCTTTGTCGGCAAGTGACCAACTGATCTTGCCAAGGTGTGCTGTGAGCTTCATCGCGGCAAAGTTAGCGTCCAGTTCAGGGCACCATGAACGATGGGTACAACCAATCGCTGTGTGATCTGCGAGGTTAGGTATGCCGGTGCCACATTGCACGGCTCGATTCGTGCTTGCCCCTGCTCCCAATGCACTTCGACAGTTGCCCGTGCTGACTGAAGCACTGCATGCGCCTCTCCAACAACTGCATGCACGGTGGGATCCAAAATGAGGACCATCTCGGCTGGATGGTCTCCCGTACCAAACGTATCGGTGATGGATATCTGGTCCTCTTGAATCCTTAGCGTTCGATCATGCTCATATCCACGTTTGTTCTGATGTACTACCCGTCCATGCCAATTGGTGTTTGATCGTTCACATACGATTGGATCAGGATGAGACTGGATAAGCCAGAACAGGCCATCGGTACCCGTAGGCCAGGCGCGCTGTTCGATAGCAGAAACCACGGTGCTGTGCGCTCTTGTGGAGCGATCGTAATTCCGTCTTTCGGCGTCGGCTGTGTAGCAGTATGTTCCTGAATCAATAATCACAGGGTCACCATGCACACGCAGCGTAATGCTGTTCTGATCGTTGTGGGCATGGCCACCCTTGCCGTACTGACCAATTGATCCGCATCGAGCCGTAAGTACAAAACGCCTACGCATCCATACATCAAGGCCGAACTCTGGGAAGGCGGAATGTTCCATCGGCACTGACCGACCGGTGCGCCCTGATATTCCCTCATACGTGGAGAATAGATGTGATGTTGTTGGCGTAGCAGGAAACACATCGTCGAGCTTTACGGCCATACCATCGTCGTTGTCGCCAATGAGTGGCATACCTGCCTGTTCCAGTACGTCCAATGCCTCCACCGCGGCATGCAATCGTGTCCACCAGTAGTCATCCACGTATGCGGCCAACACAGGATGTTGCAGCATGGCATTGGTGGTATGAACGAATAGATCAACAACGTGGCGGTGATAGGCGGTGCTGGCTTCGAAACTCATCCCGTCAGCCAATATCTGCTTCTGCATCTGTGCATAAAGCATTCTTCCCACCTGTTGCGCCCGACTGTTAAGCCAAGCATCGTCAGTCACTGCGGCACAAGCACAAGCAAGCCCATACAGACCACCGAGCAGATGTGATGTGGCCATACCGCCTGCCGTTTCCAGATGCTCCCATACCCAACGTGCATGCTGAAGTATCATCTCACGATGTAGCGGTTCAAGCATGGGCCGCCGGTTGCTGAGAACAGTGTTGATGCCGGCAGAAGCAAGATTTGCCAGTCGAATGCCAACATCCATCGCCACTGCCCACATCCGTGCATCAGTGGTGGGATGTGCTACGGCGAAGGCCGCGAGCTCCGCCTGATCCACACCGTGAATCCAGTGGTGCTTGCGCGACCGCTCGAGCATCAGCCGAGGGTCAACGTCCAAGACAGGCAGTGGTATGTGCCGTTTGCCACGCATCGCGTCAATGATCTTTCCGATCAGAAACGGACGTCCCGCACCAAGGAGCAATCGCAGTTTGTTCCTAGCGTCCATTGGGCTCAACTTAACTTCGTCCTGCTCATGTGTGGTTTTACTGCCGTTGCTGACCTCCGCTTATCCGTGTCCGAGGCACAATCTCTAACTGCCAGGATGCTGGAGGTTATGGCTCATCGTGGCCCAGATTATCGTGACGTATGGTCGGAAGGTGCCATTACCTTGGGGCACAACAGACTCAGCATCATCGATTTAAGTGCAGCCTCCAACCAACCGATGACGCGCCGTGGCAACACCATTGCGTTCAACGGTGAGATCTACAACTACCTGGAGCTCCGTAAGGAGCTGGAGCGTGATGGCATTGTGTTCACCACGACTGGCGACACAGAAGTCATCCTTGCCGCATACGATCGGTGGGGCGTTGACTGCGTTCGGAGATTCATCGGCATGTGGGCTTTTGCGCTGTGGGATAGTGGTGCACAGCATCTGTTTTGTGCTAGAGACAGATTCGGCATTAAGCCCCTGCACTATGCACTGCAGGATGGCCGACTGCACGTTGCCAGCGAGATCAAGGCTGTACGCTGTTCCCCTATGGTCTCCAACAACCTAAATGTTCCTCAGGTTGCTCGTGGGCTGTACCTGGGATGGATGCACCATTGGGAAGAAACCTACTTCCAGGATGTGCGAGCGCTGCCGGCAGCGCATCGAATGATCTGGAAGAATGGGCAGGTGACGACGGAAGCATATGCCCATGTTGACACGCGAAACCAAAGCCCCCTACCATACGAGGAACACGTTGCACAGTATCGCGAGCTGTTTACCGACAGCATTCGAATCACTTCGCGGCGCGATGTGCCGATGGGCGTATGCTTAAGTGGAGGTCTTGACAGCACCTCGATTGCGTGCACACTTGCTGCGGCAACTAACGAGAATGTGGTAAAAACCTTCACGGCATACTACACTGGACGTGGTGAGGTTGATGAACGGCCATACATCAACCATGTTCTTGATGCCTATCCACAGATCCAGGATCACTACATCTCTCCAACTGACCAGCACGTGGCCGAGGCAATGGAGCGCATCGTGTGGATGATGGATGCTCCCTTACCGTCAAGCAGCTACATCAGCCAATACTTCGTGATGAAGCTTGCAGCGCAACATGGGGTGAAGGTTGTTCTGGACGGACAGGGGTCCGACGAAATCATGGGTGGATACATGCACAGCATGTATCGCGTAATTGCCGATCTGATCGGCAGTGGCCATCCAATCCAGGCCGTGCAGGAATGGTGGGCACATTCGGGAAGACAAGGTTATGGCATGCGAAAGCGGTTGGACGTTGCTGCCAAGAGCCTGCTTACCCTTGTTCGTTCCGAGCCCGACCTATATGCACTGGAGTTCCAGCGTACCTATCCTTGGGTACTGCAAAGTCGCGCACAGTCTGCGAACCTGCGCGTGGAAATGCCGTCGGGTACGCGCCTGAATGCATTCTTGTACAACCTGCTACACGTTACCCTTCTACCAACTCTGCTCCACACCGAAGATGCCAATTCCATGGCTTTTAGCATTGAAAGTCGTGTGCCGTTCCTGGACCACCGACTTGTGGACTTCTGCTTTTCTCTCCCCAACAATCACAAGGTGCATCGCGGCGAAACCAAGCGCATCCTACGGTCTGCCATGCGCGGCATCGTGCCCGATGTTGTGCTTGATAGAAAGGACAAGACGGGCTTTATCACACCGGGACACATCACGTGGCTGCGAGGAGCTCTCAAGCCCTTGCTCGATGGTGCATGGATGGAGCTTGCAGACGTTGTAGACATGGCCGCACTTCGCAGCGTGCTGGACGTGTACAACGCTGGCGACAATCGGCACGCGCTCTTTGTGTGGCGATTGGCCATGCTCAGGGCCTTTGTACGGCAACTGTAACGCTGCCTCCATGCAGGTAGTACAAGCCTGGTGGAAGGGGGGGGACTACCGTACGCCCGAGAAGGTCAGTAATCGTTATGTTGGCTCCATTCAGTCCGTTGAGCGATTCAATCTCTCCGTCACTTGTAATGCGAACATTGCATCGCGTATACCAGGGTTCCTCGTGCACGGTAAACTGCAGCGCTACCTGAGGTGTGCCACATGCATCCTGCACGAGCAACACGTCATCATACACTCCTGGAATTGGTGCTTCGCCAACTACAACTACTTCAGCAACACCGTATGGGTCAATCACCAATGGGAACTGATGCAGAGGTACACTAAGCTGCACGTTCTTACTTAACAACACATGGTTCACTATTACCGTTTGGCTGCTACCATTCTTTAGCCGGAGCACAGCCGAGCTTGGCCGATACGGAACTGTTGGTTGCAACTGAACTATCGACCCCGTGGTTACGGCATCAAAGAACAGTCTCTCTGCACTGTCCACAAACACCTCTACCGTGTCGGTGTTGCTGCACCCATACTCCGTCCACACTTCCAGGCTAAACACACCACCACCGCGCACAGCAACATTTTGTGTTGTATCGCCCGTTGACCAGCGATATCGAGCAAAGCCAGGTGGACCTGTGAGTATCACTTCCTGCTTGTCGCACGGCATCGTAACGGACTCCAATGCAAGCTGTGGACGTTTGTGTACCGTTACACGAACTTGAGCACTATCCATACATCCTTCTGCCAGTGCATACACCATAAGGGTTGCAGTGCCTGGTGGCGTTATACGCAGCGAGTCGCAATCACGGCATACCGTATCGGCGTCTATACGCCACAGTGGACTCTCCCCACCGCTAACCCGAAGCGTAAGGGATTCACCATCGCAGACGGCCGTATCTCGGGGAAAGGAAACCACAGGTGCATGGTAGGTTGATGTAGCCTCGTTGATGGTAACGTTGTAGAACAGCTTGCCTGGCTGCCCGTTTCCCTGTGGGTTCTGCCTTGCCGTACCGCCAGCGTAGTTGCTCTCCGGCAGATTCATTGGCGTGATAGTACCAATCCGAATAACCCCTCCCCCACCGGCACCACCACTAGCTGTATTGCCGCCCGACACATCCAGGTAGGCCATGTTGCGAATCACTCTCGACGTTATGAGAATCGCTCCACCTGCTCCACCACCCATGCCCACCTGTCCGTTTTCGCCACGTGCCTCCAGGCCATAGATACCGGCACCATCAACGGCTGGAGCATCAATGATGATGATTCCCCCACCTCTCGTTTGCTCACCGTTGATACCTGATCCTGGGCCACCACCAAGAAAAATCCAGTTTACCCCTGCCGTGTAGGATATAGCCTTGCCTGCCTGTGGCGTAGGTTCTTGTGGCAAGCTCAATCCAGCGCCCCCCGCCCCACCGTGCCCTCCGCCGCTTGAACTAACACGGCCCGATGTGCCGGCATTCGGTGACCGGCCGGCAACACAGATTCCTTCCGCAGGCCGAAAGCCCAGACCCGTAGCGGAGACTCTGCACCAGAGCCGGATGGTGTCGGTATTGTGTAAGGCCATCACTCCTCCACATCGGCCATCAAATGGCAATGCAGAGATCACTGTATCACCCGTCCCAGAACCCGAGTCAGGGGGGGGAGGTAGCGGAAAGGGTGCTATTCGCACCAGTTGTACAATCCCTGCCGGGTTGTACTCAACAAGCAGTGGCCTCACAAAGTAGATGGTATCAAGGGATCGCCGTGCTATGATGTTTCGTTCGAACCTACCCGCCATCCCCATGGAGATCAGAGTACCCGCAGAGTCTGCCAAAGCCCCCTTCATTTGAATGACGATAACCGTGTCGCCCTGCTGGAACTCAGGCTGGTCGTTGGGGCGGTAGGTGGTATCCACTCTCATCCAGTTGCGGCAGGTTTTCACTTCGACAACGGAGGCGTATCGATTGGGGGTAAGCGTGAAAACATCGGCCGGTGCCATGCAGGGCTTGGCAACAACAAAACACAGAGTCCAGATCAGGAATCGCACGCCGTAAGATAGTCCAATCCTACGAGCTTTCTTCTCTCCGTCGGCGGTGCAAACCAAGAGCATTGAACAGCGTTTCCTTGTACCGTTCTCCTACGTCTACCTCGGTTCCATCGGCCAACTGGATGGTGGGCATCTTACCGCGGCGGACGGATCGAATGAGACCCACATTCACCATGTGCGAACGATGAACGCGCATCAGACCAACCTCTGTGAGTTCTGGTTCCAGGTCGCCCAAACTTCTCGACATCAGCACCGGTGGTTCTGACTTTAACATCACACGAGTATAGCTGCCTTCGCCGTGAGCACTCACGAGTTCTTCGGGGGTTCGCACCTTTATCGAGGACGTACCCGGCAGTGCGATGATTCTGCATTGGAAGGGGGCTTGGGCATAGTGTACAGTGTGTTCGTGAGCTGCTGCATGCGACCGGCTTGCCTGCACGAAGGGCAATGCTCTGTCAAGTGCCTGGAAAACATCTTCGGTTGTAAAAGGCGATAGCAGGTAGTGCAGAGCATTGGCCTTGAACGCATCCAAGGCATATTGCACGGTCTGAGCTAGGCAGATGAGTACTGTTTGGTTTGTTTGCATCATGGGCCACAGGCGAACGGTACGGCCATCGTCGGCTGATGCATCAAGGATGACAACATCAGGGAGAAACTGAAGCACAGCTTGTGCAAGATCAGCTGGCTCTACTCTTCCGAGTGTTGCTACGGAGGCCAACGGATACGAGCGTGCGGCCTGGCGCAGAGGCTGGTCCAATTCCGATGGAACGGCCAGCAGGAGTCTGAGCAGCATGGCAATGTCCTTGAAGACAACAGAAACAAGCAAACCATTGGGTGCAATGATCAGCAGTGATGGATGCGGATAGCGCTGCACCTACCCATGTGATGTTACAATGGAACACGAATGTTTGAGGCCATAGGGACACTTGGAATACTGATAGCTGCTGGGGCATTGTTCCGTTGGAAAGCGGGAGCTGTTGTAGCCGACCAAGCACGACGAGCCATTGGTGCCGTTGTGTTTTCGGTGTTCCTGCCTGCGTTAGTGTTAAAGGTACTCGTGGAAACTCGCTTGGATGAGTCGCTCTGGATTGTACCTCTGGTTGCAATCGTTGTAACCACTGCTTGTGCGTTGGTTGCCTGGCTCATCATGCGAAGCATACCGAGCACGACTCCGGCGATGCTTGGATCGCTCATTCTAGCGGCGGCCTTTGGCAATGCCACCTATCTTGGTTTGCCTGTTGTGACGGCCGTTGTTGGCAGCCATGTGATGCATGTACCCATGTACTTCGACGTGTTCGGGTTAACGCCGTTGCTCTTCACCCTCGGTGTAGTGATCTGCGTGGAGTATGGCAGCAAGGGGCCGAGGCATACTGTTCAAGAAGGGTTGCGGCAGGCGATCACCACACCACCTATGATTGCCGCCTTGCTTGGCCTTGCCGTGAACGCAAGTGGGATCTCCCTTCCGGATCTCGTTCTGTCGGCCATCGGCAGCGCAGCCAGTGTTGTTGCACCCCTGATGGTGTTCAGCGTGGGTTTGGCATTACGAGCACCGAATCCACGCACGTTAGTGCACATAACACCCGCCCTTGCAATCAAGCTCATTCTCGCTCCTGTACTTGGCGTGTTGTGCACCTGGTGGCTTACTGTGGATGCAGATGTTTCACGTGCCATCCGTCTAGAAACGGCCATGCCTACGATGGTGCTTCCACTGGTATTCGCTGAGCGATATGGCTTGGACGAGGAGATTCTGGCGCAGGCTATCGTTGTTTCTACCCTTATCTCATTGTTCATCCTGCCTTTGGTGGCTGTCTGGTAAGGCGCTAATGAAGGATAGTGATCAGTGTCTGTGCAGCAATACTGTCGCTCTGCTTGTGCAAAAGCACATACAACCCCGACGGTAAACTGGACACGTCGATCACTGCATTGATAGAGCCGGCTGGGACGGTGTAAGCTGACCTGAGGTTACCCATGGCATCCAGTAACTGAATGGCGTCAGCAGTCTCCGCTGCAGTTGCAAGATCAACGTTCAGTAATGCAGACGCTGGAGTTGGAAATGCATGCAAGTTTGGCCATACAGTCGCAACTGTATCCACACTTGTCGTTACAGCATCACAACCTAAAACGCTCACATAATCGAGTGTATGTATCTGACTAGAAAATCCAGTCGATGAGGTGAATCCAATCCATGCCGAACCTTCGGATTGTAGCTGCAATTCACGTTCCAGGTCAATATCGGCTGCCAGTTGTGCGATCCCTAGCTCAGGAGTTCGGCTTACCCATACCTGCAGTCGTTGATCTTGATACAGTACTCGAGCATGGTAGCTTCTTCCATCAGCAACAAATGGTGGAATGCCCTCGGTTACTGTGCCTCGTGTGTATGGGGCTTCATGTATCGCATGGAGTATGGTACCATCGCCTACTTGTATTGCAACATGACTGCTTGAGGGATCCAAATAGGCGGCGTTGTTGTACGCATCGAATTCGACGGCAACCCCATGTGGTGAATAATCGTATCCGATGCCGCGCCCAGTCTCTCCGAGTGCTGATGATGCCTCGTTCTGTACTATGAGAGCAAGTCCGTCGGCTCCTTGTGGGCCACCATCAAGCTGGCTGTTATCATCTCCTCCGGAAAGTGTAAAACCAAAGCGGATATCGAGTTTTGGGCTGACCTTGATTTTACTCTGTATCCACGCTGCACCAGACTGGTACGTGGTTGAGCCGGTTAACTGTATTGCATTGCCCTCAACCCGCGCACTACCGCGAAGCCTGAAGTTCGTGGGAACTAGGCGTATTTCGCCGGAGCACTCTGTGGATAGGATCTCGACTAACGGAGTGTTGTTCGATCCCGTGAACCCCGAAATCATCACTACTGCACTGCCCGTTCTATAGGGAAGTTGAACGAGTGGTGCAAAGGAATGGGGAGCAATCAGCTCTGGTCCTGGTCGAGTGCTCCCAAGCTTCAGGTCAACAATCTCTGTACTCCGCAAAAAGGCAACGGTGTCGCCCAAGCCACCTGCTACAATTAGGATGTCCGTGCTTATCTCTTCTACTCCATGATGCTGCCTTCCTTCCAGTGCATCAGGTCCGGGCACCAGTTTACCATCTGGTGCGAGTACAAAACTTTGCTTCGAACATGTGAACACTGGTGTCTCGGCAGAAACGCCACCAACGGCGAACACGCTTCCGTTATCAAGTCTGCACACGGAAGGAGCTGCCACTCCAACACCAAAACTCTGATCAACTCTCCAACGGTCAGCATACGGATCGTACCAATACGAAGAGTCCGACCGTGCTGACAGTGGCCCACCGGTTCGGTATCCCCAGAATGTGGGAAAACGGCCAGCAGGTAGCAACGCTTTCATGGAATTTGCTGGCGCAATGAATGGCCGGATGTTCCTTGTGGTTCCCGTAGCTACGTCAAAAATCTCGGCCGTGTTGTTATCCCATCCGCCAACCACCAGATAATAGCTCCCGAATATTCTCGCCGTCACGTGCTGCCAACGAGCAGAAGTCATCCGCCCCACGTATCTCCACGTCATCGTCTCAACATCAAGCCTTTCAACGTGTGGATTTGTATCGGAGCCACCGAAAACAATTACGTCACCGTCGTCAGCTATTTCAACCGTAAATGCAGCGCGAGCAAACTGCATTGGCGGTCCAGGTGTTAATGTACCAGCCTCGACGTCGATAATCTCCGTTGACTCGGTTCGTGAGCCATCGAGTATACCGCTGGAATTAATAAAACCACCTAAAACGATAATTCGGCCTGCGCCAATGTAGGCTGCACTATGGTGGTGGCGTGGAACACCGAGATTCCCGAGCACACGCCATTCATCAACCCACTGGGCGCCACAATCGATAGTCGCTATACTTATGAGCACGAGTAGTGACGCTAACTTGCATGCATCTAAAACGGGGTTCCTCATCTGAAAAGAACAAAGTGGTACAACTGAAGCAATTCGCGACTTCGATCCTCAGGCTTGCCTGCAGACTATATCCATTTCAGCACGGCAGATTTCGAATCCTCACACAAATCTACTTTGGAGCCCTTGCCCCACCATCCTCAACGTGGATTCGTGCTGAACTCCGTGGTGGGATCACAATGCGTCTGGACGTTTCAGAGTTTTTGCAGGCACACCTCTATCTATTTGGTTCATACGAGCTCCCCACCGTACGATTCATTGAACGATTTGTGCAACCGAACTTTGTGCTGATCGATGTTGGAGCACAGATTGGATATCTGACTCTCGTCATGGCTACTTCAGCCAATAGGTCGGCTCGAGTGATCTCATTTGAACCTCAATCATCGAATGTAGAACGCTTTCAGGAGAATATGAGGCTCAATAACGTAACCAACGTTGAGCTGATAACAGCTGCAGTATCAAGCGCTTCAGGTACAATTCGCCTATACCTATCAACCGACAACAATGCTGGAACACATTCGACGATTTCTTCCGACCCCAATGTTGGAGCTGACTTCGAGGAGGTGCCCGCAACGACGCTTGATGAGACAGTTGATGCTATGGGGTTATCTGCAGTTGACCTTGTAAAGGTCGACGTTGAAGGTGCGGAACTCGAAGTGATCGAAGGTGCGATTAACACGATAGCCTCCCTCAAGCCAACCTTTATAATTGAGCTGAGTGAGGCGATTCAACAGAGTCGCGGATACTCAACAGTGCAGTTCAAGTCCATGATGTCAGCCAATGGCTACGCATCATACCTCATTCGGGACAATGGAACGTTGGAGCCAGTTGGGAGTAACGTTACCCATGTAATGGACAACGTTGTGTTTGTGCACTCGGAGCGGCTGTCTCACATCGCTGGTCTTACCCACCGTGCCTAACCTTCAGCTGGTCGGCCCATTTCCTCCACCGTTTGGCGGTGTGGCCCAACACCTTGTTCGACTTGCCGAGGGACTGCGCCAAGCGAACGTGAACGTTCAAGGTTGGTCCACGGGTGGTATCCCCGTGGGGTTCTCCGGCATACGGCATGCAGGATGGCGCACCTTGTTGCAACGACTGCCCGTGCATCTACACACCGACGAAGGAAATGCTCGGCGTACGGTGCTGCTGGGTAAGGCATGGATGGCCATGGGCCGACGTTTCGCTCTCACTGTTCACTCGTTTCGCGATCGCCCGGATCTTGCACACCTTGATGGCCACCTTGCTTCGGTGTTCAATCACGCCAACCTCATCATCACGGTCAGCGATGAGGTGCGAACTGCAGTCCATGCGCGACTCGGTGTGCCAATCTCTCACATGATCACGATTCCTTCGGCGTTGCCGATCTCATCATGGGAGCGCTCATTCCCACTTCCACAAACAATACCAACTCAATGGCTTGATGCCACCGTTCGCATTCTCGCCAATGCAGGCAGAGTGGTACGATATCAGGGGACAGATCTCTATGGTATCGACACGCTAATCTCGGCCTTCACGCAACTGTCGATTCCTCAAGTCTCACTGCTGCTGGTTCTGGGCCAGGTGGTTGACGTTGGCCTTCATCAGGAACTTGTTGCAATGGCTTCAACGGATGAGCGCATCCACGTGATAACTGGATTGTCCAGCCCCCTGGCAAACATCACTCACCGGGCAACCATCGTTGTACGACCAACACGGACCGAAGGGGGGGGAAGTCTTACGCTTGCCGAAGCAATAGAGTGTGGCGTGTGGGCCGTGGGCTCGGATGCCGTTCCTCGGCCGGAGGGAACGGTGCTGTTTCAAACCGGCAATGCCGATCACCTGCGCACGGTACTGGAACACATCGCCCATCAGCAGGCCCCACACCCGCGAGTTGTACACGGCAATGGCATACAACTGATACTCGATGCCTACCGCACGTCTGGCCTGCTGCCTACATCGTAAAGTCTGCTACCTTACTCCGAAGGTCTTCCAACACGGCAAAGTTGGTAAGCTCATAGTGAATGGGTGTTACGGCAACATACCCTTCGGCAACGGCAAGGTCATCCGCATCCGGTAACTCCTGCACCGGCACAAGCTGGCCGGTAAGCCAGAAGTACTCGCGCTTGTGAGGATCCACACGCCGTTCATACCGGTCCTGCCACACGCTGTGCCCCTGACGGGTAACGCGAATGCCCTTGCATTGTGATGGTGGTATGGCAGGCACGTTTACATTCAGCAGTGTCCCTGCCGGTAAACCAAGAGTGAGGAGCTGCCGTGCCATGTGTTCTGCCGTCATTGCAGCAAGTGTGAAGTCGGCCTTGATGCTAAAGTCGTCCAGCGACACGGCCATGCTCGGTATACCCATGAGTGTTCCTTCTGTCGCTGCACTCACGGTACCAGAATAGATGGCGTTCACACTTGTGTTACTCCCGTGATTGATGCCACTTACCACCATGTCGGGCCTCTGCTCGAGCAGAGCGGTAATGCCCAACTTCACACAGTCAGCCGGTGTGCCGTTGATTGCCCACCCGAACACCTCGCCATCCCGATGAAACTGCGTGGCACGCAACGGACTGCTCACCGTGAGAGCATGACCAACGGCACTCTGCTGCCTGTCCGGTGCAACAACGACAACATCGCCAAGCGCGTGCATGGCATGCACTAAGGCTGCGATGCCTGGACTGTCTATACCGTCATCGTTCGTGACTAAAATGAGCATGTGGGTAGGGGGCTTTGGCGTGCGCGAGGCTACGTTAGGTCAAGGTAGATCACAAAGGCCATCAAAGCCAGCAGCAAAACAAACCCGATCTGTAGGATGCGGATCTTGATGGGGGTTGGAATCTCCCTGCGAATGACTGCCTCGATGCCAACAAACATCAGATGCCCACCATCCAGACCCGGTAGTGGAAGGATGTTCATCACGGCCAACGAGATGCTGATGAGCGCAACAAAACGTGCGAACACGTCGATGCCAAGTTCTTGGCTGCGCGATGCTAGCTTGGCAATCTTGATCGGTCCGCCAAAACTCTGCCGTACGCTAACATCGCCACTGATCACGTGCCCTACCGAAGCAAAGATGAGTCCGATCGTTCGCACAACTTCCGTGCCGGCAAGGTTGAGAGCTTCGAGTGGCGAATACTGAACAAACTGTTTTGGACCATCATACCGCATCTCAAGAGCAACCTGTATCACGGAGTCCTTGCCAACGGTTATCGGCACGGGCATGGTCTGCTCCTTGCGTTGCACATGCACCGTAACCTGCTTGCCTGCATGATTGCGGATGTAGCGTTGCATCTGCGTAACGGAGCCAACGGGTATGCTGTCAATTGCCAGTATCACGTCGCCTTTCTTCAGCCCGGCCTTGTCTGCTGGTCCATACGAAACAACATCACCAAGCAGTACCTGTGTGCCAAGCGGCAGTATTCCAATCCCTCCGCTTGAAGCAAGTGCATGAACAACGTCGCCACTGCGTACGGTGCGTTGCAAACGCTGCCCTTCACGCACTAACTCGATAACTCTGCTGCCAGTCTGCCTGTCAAGACCGATGGCCTGTAGCATCTCATCCCACGTTGCCACGGGAGTCCCGTCAACACTCACAACCTTGTCGCCACGGTGCAAATCCAGCTCTGCAGCAAGGGTTCCGGGCTCCACCACGCCAATGGTTGTGGTCTTGATGTCTTCCCTACCCTTAGCCATGGGTAGGATCCAAAAGATCACAAATGCCAGCAGCAGATTCATCAGCACACCAGCACTCAACACAAAGGTCTTCTGTAGCGCATTCTTCGATCTGAATTCGTAGGGGGCTGGGGCACGGTTGGCAAATTCGGTATCGAAACTCTCATCAACCATGCCGATGATTTTTACATACCCTCCAATCGGCAACCAACAAACTCGATAGTCGGTATCGCCGCCAAGGTCAAGGTCAGCCGGAAGCTGACCAAACGTGAAACCGGTATGGCGATTCCATCCAAACATTCGTGGGCCCATGCCGATTGCGAACACATCCGCACGCATCCCAGTCCATCGAGCGGCAAGAAAGTGGCCCAGCTCGTGAACAAACACGAGAATGCCGATAACAAGAAGAAAGGAAAGAAGCTGTTCCAAGGTTTTGTCAGATTCTAGTGTTCAACGATGGGTTGTGCTCACAATTACCCGATTACGATACGCCCTGTACGGTTGCTGCAATGTTACCAGCTAGCTGCGAGAAGGCGGGCTTCCGAATCTATGGCCACAAGGTCAGCCAATGACGGTTGAGCAACAGGATTCATGGATGCCAAGGTTCGTTCGATGGTCTTCGGTATGTGCGTGAACGGAATGGCACCAGCCAGAAACTGCTGAACGGCCACTTCGTTCGATGCATTGAGAACACATCCGGCGGAGCCCCCTTCACGAAGAGCTGCATAGGCAAGGTTAAGACAGGGAAATCGCTCAAGGTCGGGTGGTGCAAAGGTCATCGTAGCAATGTCGGCAAGATTGAAGGCCTTTACATTCAGCGGCTGCCGTTCCGGATACGTGAGGGCATACTGGATGGGTATGAGCATGGTGGGATGACTGAGCTGGGCTTTTACAGACCCATCGACAAACTCAACAAGACTGTGAACAATGGACTGTGGATGAACCACCACATCGATGTTCTCCGCATCAAGGCTGAACAGCCAATGTGCTTCAATCACCTCGAATCCTTTGTTCATCATCGTTGCAGAGTCCACGGTAATCTTGTTACCCATCGACCAGTTGGGATGCTGCAATGCTGCTTCGGGCGTAATAGTGTGCAGCTCCTCAATTGGTGTTGTGCGGAAGGGTCCGCCGGATGCTGTGAGAATGATTCTACGTATGGACTGGGTGTTTTCACCAACCAAACACTGAACGATTGCGCTGTGTTCGGAGTCAACCGCCAGCAGCGTTGCCCTGGTTGCTGCAATACGCTGGGTAATGATATGTCCGGCACTCACCAACGTTTCCTTGTTTGCAAGAGCTACCACGTGGCCGGCGTTGATGGCAGCAACCGTTGGTACAACGCCACTAAAGCCAACCATGGCACTCATCACAACGTGGTTTGCACTGTCGGCTGCTGCTTCGCACAGTCCTTCTTCACCACAAAGGACTGGGCCAGAAAAGTTCGACAACTGCCGGAATCGCGTCCAAGCCCCTTCATCGCGGATGGCTACACCGTATGGGCGGTACTCTCGTACCAGGGCATCGAGTTCGTCCACCTTGGTATTGCAGGTAATCCATCGCAGCGTATAGGCTTCGCCCAAGCCTTGAAGTACCTGCAGCGTTTGCCTGCCGATGGAACCGGTTGCACCGAGTATGGTGATTGAGCGAGCCACTGTTATTGGTAAGCCTTAGTAACGTCTTTGCCCCTGCTTACTCCCACAAACTCGCCGGCCTCCATGGCTTCATCCTCTGCAAGGTTTACCACGAGGAAATATGAGCGAAGCCACTTCCACAGTGTAGAGGTTCGATGACGCTGCAAGTAGTGAACTACGTACGGGTGAGCTTTAATGGTAACCCTGAAACTCCACGTGCGTGCACGATAGTTCCTAAGCCATCGGTCGATCGCGCCAAGGGTTGTTGCAGGGTTCTGCACCTTCCCAGTGCCGAAGCACAGCGGACAGTCGTCGCTTGTGCGTTCGGCCATACTCTGCCGGATGCGCTGGCGCGTAATCTGCATGATGCCCAGCTGGGTAATCGGATAGATAACGGTTTTCGCACGATCCCTACTTGTTTCACGCTTCATCTCGGCTATGAGCTTGCGCCTGTTTTCCTCCTGCTGCATGTCTATGAAGTCCACCATAATGATGCCGCCGATGTCTCGCAATCGAAGTTGTTTGGCAACCTCGCGGGCAGCTTCAAAGTTGGTCTTCACGGCGTTGTTTTCCTGTGTACGCTCATTCGAGGCACGTCCGCTGTTCACGTCGATCACCACCATTGCTTCGGTGTGATCAATCACGATGGAGCCTCCACTGGGCAAGTGTACGCGTCGTTGGTGGGTGAGGTGAACTTCGCGTTCGATGCCAAAGGTGTCGAACAATGGCCGCGAGTCCGTGTACAACTCAATTTTCCCGCGAAGGTGTGGAGCAGTCCTCTCCACGTATGCCTTCACGTCGCGGTACACCTTCCGGTCGTCAATCACCACCTGCGCCACATCGTCCTTAAACAGGTCTCGAATCACGCTATGTGCAATTCCTGCCTCTTCGCGCAGCAGTCGGGGTTCGTTGCTCTTGCGCACCTCGGCTTCGATCTCTCGCCAGTCTTCGAGTAGTGTTTCGAAGTCTCTGCGCACGTCGTCGGACTCCAAGCCTGCAGCGGCTGTTCTGATGATGCAGCCCATGGAGGGTGGAAGGATGTCACGGGCTATTTGGCGCAAACGCCGACGCTCCCGAGTAGACTGGATCTTTCGTGAAACGCCAACTCGCTCATCGAACGGCATGAGAACTACGTTTCTCCCGGGCAGGCCAACCTTGGTGGTTACGCGGACACCTTTCTGGTGATAGGCTTCGCGCGTAACCTGCACGATCACTTTCTGTTTGGGTTGCAGGTTGATGGTGACTTCGCCGCTGCGTTTAGTAGCAAACGTGGGTAGCTTCTTTTTGGGAACCGCTCGCGCTGTACGCAGAGCAACGTCACTCGAGTCCAGCGACGTAGCCGTTGAACGCTCTTCCTCATCCTCATCGTCGTCTACATCATCGTCTTCCATTGATGCATCAACATCGCTGAAGTGCAGAAATGCATCCTGCTCCAGGCCGATGTCGATGAATGCTGCATTCATTCCTTGCAGAATCTTCGTTACTCTGCCAAGGTAGATGTTGCCAACATGATGTTCGCTATCTGGCTCCTCCGTGAAGAGTTCTGCCAGCCGACCATCTTCCGTGATGGCAATGCGCTGATGGGCGGGAGTAACGTTGATCAGAATGCGTCGAACCATGAGGTTCCGCTCAACACGTCAATGATGGATTCCCTGCTTACATGCAGTTTCATGGAGTACAAAAAAAGAAGCCAAGTGATCCGTGGCGCCTTGCACGCAAACTGACCGTTGCTTCCTTCCGGACCTGGCGGGGTTGGGCTTGGTACAATCGCACGGGACTTGGCTGGACGGCAAACTTACGAAATCCATCCCATCCCCGGTTGTATTCTAGTGATGTTGATTTGCTCGCCGCAACCGTATGGCCATTCTTTCCATCACCGTTATCGCAAACAAAGGTGTTGTTGAAACCATACGCTCAAACTGATCACGATCTACAACGGCCAGCCTACATTCCGAAGCAGCTATTGCCGTCGCACTTCGGGGAGCTTCATCGATCAATGCCATCTCACCAAAGAATCCACCGATCTCCACTCGCTCCACGGTCATCCCGTCTACCGCAATGTCCACTGACCCTTCAATCACAGCATACATGGCGTTGCCTTCATCTCCTGCACTGAAGATCACATCACCTTTGCTAAATCTCTCCACCGTGTCGGCGTTACGAAAAACTTCGATTGAGTGCATGGTTTGCCGTTGAATTGAAGCTCAGTGTGGTGGATTCCCTGGCTCAGCTCATGCCGTTACAGGGTTGTTGACTTACAAATCCGTACCTCCCCCCTCACAGTCCCTGCCACGCTTCCCAGTAGTCGCTTTGCAACTCTGCGCAGCTCATTGCAAATGCCGTGGGCTTAACTACAAACCGAGTTTCGAACATGAAGGCCATTGTGCCCTGAAGTTTCACAGGCTGAAGATCAGCCTGTGTGGCGCGGGTGTATGATTCGAAGTCCGGCCCATGTCCACTCATACAATTGTGTAACGATGCCCCACCGGGAACAAAGCCCCCTCCCTCTTTCGCATCGTAGACTCCTTCGATGAGGCCCATGAATTCGTTCATGAAGTTGCGATGGAACCATGGCGGACGGAATGTGTGCTCAGCAACCATCCAGCGGGGGGGGAAGATTACGAAGTCCACATTCGCCGTGCCTGGAGAATCGGTTGGGGCAGAGAGCACTGTATAGATGGACGGATCCGGGTGGTCGAACGTTACAGTGTTAATGCACTGGTAGTTGCGCAAGTCATACTTGTACGGTGCATAGTTGCCGTGCCATCCAACAACGTTTAGCGGGGAGTGATCGTAGGCACCTTGCCACAGGTTGCCCTGGAATTTTGCAGTGACGGCAAAGTCTCCCTTTCGCTCTTCATACCATGCTTCGGGGTAGAGAAAATCGCGTGGATAGGCCAAGCCGTTGGCGCCAATCGGTCCAAGGTCGGGCAACCGCAGATGGGCGCCGTAGTTCTCAAGCACATAGCCGCGCACCGGACCATCCACTTCCACGCGGAATTTGATACCACGCGGAATCACGGCAATCTCTAGCGGAGCTACATCCACAATCCCCATTTCTGTGAGCAGGCGCAGAGCACCGTGCTGTGGCACGATGAGCATCTCTCCATCAGCATTGTAGAAGAACTCATCGACCATCGAGGTATTAGCAACGTAGATATGTATTGCCAACCCGCTATGAGATTGCAGGTCGCCATTGCCACCCATCGTAATTAGCCCCTTCACTAAGGTGGTTGGTTCCGAAGGAATTGGAAGGGGGCTCCAGCGGAGCTGGTTAGGCGTGGTTTCCACCTCGTTAAACGGGGTAGAGCGAATCAACCCATTGTCTATGCGCTGGTATGGCCTGTGCACCACAGATGGATGCAACCGATACATCCACGATCGTTTGTTCAGATGCCTGGGTGCTGTGAACGCCGTTCCGTTTATCTGCTCCGCATACAGCTGTAGTGGGTGTTTTTGAGGAGAGTTTTGTCCAACCGGAAGCGCACCGGGTTCTGCCTCGGTAGCAAACTCACTTCCAAATCCACTCATGTATCCCATCGTTCCGCCTCGCGTTGTGGTGCCGCAAACCTACAGCACGCCCAGCAGGATTCGAACCTGCGACCCGCAGCTTAGAAGGCTGCTGCTCTATCCAGCTGAGCTATGGGCGCGTGAGAGTGCGAAGTTAAGGGCGTAGGGGCGTAGGGGCCTAAAGGTGAACTTCTGTGCAACGACGATCAACTAACCAGGATTTCGAACGGATCGAGATGTTCATCGATCACAATCGGGATGGAGCCGTAGGCGGTATCGAGAATCACGGGGTCTGTTACAGGGACGCCGGAGAGTAGAGCGCTTTCGCGTTGCATTTCGGCAAGCCACGTATAGAGTGATGGCGAAACAGCCACTTCCACTGGCGCCCTGCCATGCTCCGCAGCAAACCGTTCCACGGAAGCAAAAACCTCGTCAAATGCGTCGAACCATTCCATATATGGTGTAGAACACCAAAAACCGAGCCAAAGTTACTGGGAGAGAATATGGGAATATGGGAATATGGGAATATGGGAATGTGTCACAAATCTGCAGGTGGGAAGCACAGCAGGTATGGCGCATCCTGCATTTGAGTTGAAGTCAAATCCGCTGTATGTCAAGGCGATGTTGTTTCATCGCTATGTTCAGGTTGTGGTCTTTGATCTGCGTGAGCGGCGTGAGTTCAGTCTTGCAGACCAGCTTGACAGATCGGCACGGGCCGTCAAGAACTCGGT
The DNA here is from genome assembly GCA_964620125.1 of uncultured Hyphomicrobiales bacterium. Taxonomy (GTDB): domain Bacteria; phylum Bacteroidota; class Ignavibacteria; order Kapaibacteriales; family Kapaibacteriaceae; genus OLB6. The sequence continues at coordinate 19,095 of CAZUGQ010000003.1, read as the reverse complement.
TTCCGAAGCACAGAGCAGTGAAAGCAGGAAAGACTTCTGCCACAAGCTCAAGATTGCATCCAAGGAACTCCATGAGTCTACAGCCATGATCGCCAGCGAAGCCTTTGTTTCCGAGCTGTTTTCCCATTACCAACCCGTTCTTCTTGACCTTGCATACGAGCTGACCCGCCTTCTTGGAAAATCCATCGCTACTGCCCGCAAAAACCAAGGCAACACCTCCAACCGATTGTAGGATTTACATTCCCATATTCCCACATTCCCATATTCCCATATTCCCACATTCCCACATTCCCATATTCCCATATTCCCATATTCCCATATTCCCATATTGATTTCGTAGTTTCGCCATTCGCCCTCAACCGTATGTTCCACTAAACCAATCACGTACACCATGTGATGAGGGCGCACAGGATGTACTGCAGGAGACTGTATGTCGGAAGATCAACCCCAGGTTACCGAGGACGTCAGCATGCCTGCTCTGGCAGCGGCTGTGCCCTCGACCAAGGGTGCAGCGAAACCGAGCAAGAAGACGGCCCTCGCAGCAATTCTCGAGGGCGACCTCGACGAAGTCCAGATGGACGACGCTTCGTTCCTGAACCTTTTCGATACAAGCATATCGAAAGTCAAGGAAGATGAAATGGTGCACGGCAAGGTGGTGTCCGTTACGAAGGACGAAATCCTTGTCGATATCGGCTTCAAGTCGCTCGGTATTGTTCCTCGTGCCGAATTTGTTGGTGCAGAAACGCTCGCACCGGGAGATCAGGTAGACGTATTCGTGGAGAAGATCGAAGATCCGGATGGCCGGCTGATCCTTTCCAGACGTCGGGCTGACTTCATGAAGACCTGGGACGACATTCTCAAGCTTCACGAAACGCAAGCTGTTACCACTGTTCGAATCCTTCGCCGCATCAAAGGCGGTATGGTTGTAGACCTGCTTGGCATCGAAGCCTTCCTGCCAGGCTCTCAGATCGACATTCGACCAGTTCGTGACTTTGATGCCTGGGTTAATAAGGCACTCGAAGTTCGCGTTGTTAAAGTGAACCACCCAAGCGAAAACGTGGTGGTTAGCCACAAGGTGCTGCTCGAAGAACAACTCTCCGACCAGCGTGGCAAGATCCTCAACATGCTCGAAAAGGGGCTTGTACTCGAAGGCGTGGTTAAAGCAATCAGCGACTTCGGTGTGTTCGTGGATCTTGGTGGTGTGGATGGCCTGGTACATATCACTGACCTCTCGTGGGGACGCGTTTCACACCCAAGTGAAATCGTTCAGCTCGACGAACAGGTCAAGGTTGTGGTACTGGATTACGATCCAAATCGCCGTCGCATCTCGCTTGGCATGAAGCAACTCACCGCCCACCCGTGGGACGAAATCGGAGAACGCTACGAACCTGGAACCAAGGTGACTGGCAAGGTTGTGTCTCTCACGGATTATGGTGCCTTCATCGAAATCGAAAAAGGTGTTGAAGGGCTCATCCACATCAGCGAAATGAGCTGGACACAACACGTCAAGCATCCTTCGCAAGTAGTGTCGTTGGGCCAAATGGTGAGTGCCATCGTTCTAAACATCGACAAGGTAGAGCGAAAGTTGGCTCTGGGCATGAAGCAGTTGGAGCCAGATCCGTGGAACGACCTCACGGCCAAGTATCCCATGGGCTCCGTACACAAAGGAGTGGTGCGCAACCTTACCAACTTTGGTGTCTTCGTTGAACTTGAGCCCGGTGTGGATGGATTGGTACACATTAGCGATCTGAGCTGGACTAAGAAAATCCGTCACCCAGGCGAGTTCGTGAAGAAGGGTGACACGCTCGACGTTGTTGTGCTGGCCATCGACAATGAACACCGCCGCATTTCCCTTGGCCACAAGCAGATCTCTGAAAATCCATGGGATGTGTTTGAGAATGAAGTTGGTGTTGGCACCGAAACGGAAGGAAAGATCATGCGCCTGATCGACAAGGGCGTGATCGTTGAACTGCCACAGGGCGTTGATGGCTTTGTTCCCGTGTCGCAGTTGTCCTTTGCACCTGTGCGCAACATTGCCGACTACTTCCAGCCAGACCAAGTGCTGCCACTCAAGGTTGTGGAGTTCGACAAGGAGCAAAAGAAGATCGTTCTCTCGGCCGTTGAATACTTGCGCGGTAAGAGCGACGATGTAGTGGCCACCTACAATACCAACCACCCCGTTCCCAATGCAGACAAGTACAACATTGATGGCTCGGCTACCGCCGAAACCACAATCGAAGACTTGGAATCCAGCGAAACGGTGGAAGGCGAGTAACTCCCTCTAGGCAACAGCAACCATACAGGCCCGTCCTACCAGACGGGCCTTTCTATTTTTGGCTCCCTCTCAACGACGTGCTTACGCCACTATGCGCTGCGTTGCAGTCGTTACAGGGCTCGAACGATTCGTCGAGTATCTGCCTCTGTTCGCTTCTCGTCATCACAAAGGGTTACCGTTGTCACTCTCTGGCATCCTCAACGAGCTGTTCAACATGACCTACCACTCCGGCATCAAGCCCGGACTGGATCGAGTGCGATTGCTCACGGAGACGATTGGCAATCCACAGGACCGCTTGAGTGTTATTCACGTTGCTGGTACCAATGGCAAAGGAAGCACCTGTGCCATGTTGGCGTCGATCCTTCAAGCGGCAGGTTACAACGTTGGGCTTTACACGTCGCCCCACATCCGAAGGTTTAATGAGCGGATGCGTATCAATGGCATTATGATTGACGATGCTGATGTGGAGCGACTGGTAAGCCCCCTAATAGATCACGCGAAACAGATTGGGGCCACATTCTTTGAGATCACCACAGCGATGGCCTTTCAGTGGTTTGCAGAACGGCGTGTTGATGTTGCCGTGATTGAAACCGGTTTGGGCGGACTCCACGATGCAACAAACGTCGTTCATCCGATGCTGAGCGTGATCACCTACATTGACCTTGATCACACCGACTATCTGGGTAGTACCGTTACTGCCATAGCTTCGCAAAAGGCCGGCATCATCAAACAGGGAGCCAAGGCGGTTGTAGGGCCGCAGGTGCGTCCAGCCGAAAGTGATACGGACGAAGACGTTGCGGAGCAGATCCGGTCCGTATTTCGTGAACGCGCTGCGCAGGTTGGGTCCGAGATAACGTTTGCCGATGACTCTGTGCGCGTGGACGTAGCCTCGATTCATGCTGATCTTACCATGTCAGTCAGTGTGATCGACGGTGACTTCCTGCACTACTACGATGTTGATCTTGCAGGCAGGCATCAGGCGCGCAACGTAGCCACTGTGCTCACTGCAATACCGATGCTGCGCGATGTGCTGCTCATCAGTTCCGAACATGTGCGCGATGGGCTGGCTTCTGTGCATGCGCGTACGGGTCTCGAAGGACGTGTGCAGCGCGTGAGCACTCATCCCACTGTGATCCTTGACGTTAGCCATAATCCAAGTGGCATACGATCGCTGCGTGAAACACTCACGGATGCAGGATATCCTCCGCGCAGTTGGCATGTTGTGTTTGGTGCCATGCGCGACAAGGACATCACCGGCATGCTTGCAGAGTTGCATCCACTCGTATCCACACTCCATTTGTGCATGCCATCGTTTCCTCGTGCTGCAACGGTCGAGGCACTATCGCAGCTTGCCGCAGGTGTAGGTTTTCAGCGGATCTCCACACATCCTTCCGTACTTGCTGCCGTTGAACGATCAACCATGCGCGGCCCAACCATCATTTGTGGAAGCTTCCATGTAGCCGAAGAGGCATTCGGCTTTCTTCGATCTCATTAACACACAACCACCATGACAGCATTATTGTCCGTTTCCGACAAAACGGGAATTGTTGAGTTTGCCGCAGGATTGCATGCTCTTGGAATCCGCATCATCTCCACCGGCGGAACGGCCAGTACCATAGCCGAGGCTGGTGTTCCCGTAACTACAGTGAGCACCGTGACGGGCTTTCCAGAGATCCTGGGTGGTAGGGTGAAAACCTTGCATCCGCATATCCATGGTGGCCTCCTTGCCCAGCGCAACAACGTCCATCACATGGAACAGCTCGCCAAGCATGGCATCGAACCAATCGACCTTGTTGTAGTAAACCTGTACCCCTTCGAAGCAACACTTCATCGGGAGGGGGCTTTGGATGGCGAGATCATCGAGAACATTGATATTGGCGGCCCAGCCATGCTGCGAGCATCGGCAAAGAACTACGAACACGTTGTTGTCGTGGTAAACCCACAGCATTATCAGCAGATCCTTGAGTTCCTGCGCACCGATGATGATGTGCCGATGCCCATTCGAAAACAGCTTGCCATGGAAGCATTCTCGCACACAGCCTACTACGATGCAACCATCAGTGCATGGTTTGCACGGCAATCGGATATGCTCTTTCCACACGAAACAGCACTCCCTCTCCGTAAGGAATTCTCCTTGCGGTATGGAGAGAACCCACATCAACAAGCAGCTCTGTACGGACGTTTCACCACCATCTTCACAACGCTGCACGGCAAGGAGCTGTCGTACAATAACATACTCGACATTGACGCCGCAGCACGGCTGTCTCTCGAATTCACAGAGCCAACGGTATGCATCATCAAGCACACCAACCCATGTGGAGTGGGTTCTGCAGCGAACCTTGTGGACGCCTGGGACAAAGCATTTGCCACCGATGCTGTAAGTCCGTTTGGTGGTATCGTGTGTGTGAATCGTGAGGTTGACGAATCGTTCGCCAACCACATTCACAGCATCTTCACCGAGGTCATCATCGCTCCATCGTTCACCGCTGCAGCACTCGAGCAGCTTCGGAAGAAAAAGGACCGGCGTTTGGTGGCAGTGAATACCGACCGTTTAATGGCAAGTCATGGTATGGAAGTACGCTCAGTGAGCGGTGGCATCCTTGTTCAGCAATCAGACTCTCCATTGCTTGATGAACAAACCGTTCATGTTGTAACCAAGAGGCATCCCAGCTCTGCCGAATTAGCGGCCATGATGTTTGCATGGAAGGTTGCCAAACATGTAAAGAGCAATGCCATCGTTTATGCGTTGCCCGATCGTACACTCGCCATCGGAGCTGGCCAGATGAGTAGGCTGGATAGTGCACGAATTGCTGTGCGCAAGGCTGCCGACGCCAACCTTGATCTCTCTGGATGTGCCGTAGCATCTGATGCATTTTTCCCCTTTGCCGATGGACTACTCCAAGCAGCAGAGGCTGGTGCACGTTGTGTTATTCAACCCGGCGGTTCGGTACGCGACGAAGAGGTCATCGCTGCAGCTGATGAAAAGGGGCTAGCAATGATGTTTACCGGCATGAGACACTTCAAGCATTAGTTCCCGTAGCCACGTACACCATCTGTGCTGTGGGAACACATCAACGGAATTGTTTTAGCCAGGCAGTGCCAGTTAGGTTCTGGCAACCATCCACCAGGTTTCCATCGGCCCCTTGCCTTTGATGTCCAGCAAACCACGGCTGATGAACTCTGCCACCGTTGGATCCTGTTCCAACAGTCGTTTACGGAACTGGCTTGACACATGAATTTGGCCCGGCTGCCCCATCTGTTCCAATCGTGCGGCCACATTCACGGCATCACCCCACACATCGTATGCCATACGAACTTCTCCGATCACACCAGCGCTCACCGCTCCGCAGTGTACACCCATGCGAATGTTCAGCTCGCCAACGTCATGAACCCAAGAGCGGTCGCCATACTCGACTGGCATGCGCACTTCCAGGCTATCCAATGCAGCTTTCAAAGCCAACATGGCCTTCGCCATGCGCACAACATTGTCGGCCTGCATCTGTGGTGCGCCGGCAATGGCCATATAGCAATCACCAATCGTTTTCACCTTCGTAAGTCCGTGCTGCTGAATGACAGCATCACATGTGCTAAAGAGGCTGTTGAGATGGTGGATGAGGTGTTCTGGCGGAATGCGAGTAGCCAGCATCGTAAAGTCAACCAGATCCAAAAACATCACGCTCACTTCTTGATATGCATCGGCAATCATGTTTTCACCATTCATCAAACGGTCTGCAATGATCTCCGGCAGCATGTTTGTGAGCAGTGAGCGCTGTTGCGCACGTAAACGTCGCTCCTCGGCTATAGCACGCTCATGTTGTCGAGCTTGCTCACTTATGCGCTGTTCGGCTTCAAGAATTGCAACCCTGCGTTGCTTCTGAACTCCAAGAATGCGCTCGTGCACGGAATAGAACTGCTCAAGGGCAATAAGAGCAGGTTCCGTTTCATTGATGCTTCGATACACTGCGTATCGGAGATGCAGCGCGTCTGCCAGTTCCTTGTCCTTGCCTGCCTGCCTCGCCGCGTCGATGATTACCTCCAGTAGCTCTAGGCAGCGACCAACGTTCCCTTCTTCCTTGGCCACCGAAGCGTCGATCATTTCATAGGTAAGCAACTCCCTCTCTGATGATCCCTGTTGGGCATTCTTCAGAGTTTGATCAATGTACTCGCGTGCTTCTGCAACTCGATGCTGCTTGAGTCGAACCAAGGCCAGGTGTGCCAGCGCCCGGTGAAGCTCTCGCGTGTTACCAATGCTGGTGTGGAGTGTGATTGCCGATTCCAGCTCATGCGATGCCTCGTCGAGTTTTCCAAGAGCCAACAGCGTCATGCCAAGCTGGATATGTTTTAGCCCGATTTGATAGTTATCACCGATCTCCTTGCTTAGTGCCAGGGATGACTGATAATTGCGTAGTGCCTTTTCGAATTCACCATTGGCATGATATACCTCTCCCAATGCACCAGAAATCGAGATGATGCATCTGGTGTTGTTGGTCTGTGTGGCAGCCTCGTAGGCTTTGTGCAAGTATTCCAGAGCGAGTGGATAGTTGGCACTTTCTGCATACAGGATACCAATGTTGGTAGCCAATGTTGCCGTTGAATCCAGGTCGCCCTCTGCCTCAAAACCTTCCAGTGATACTTGGTAGTGCCTCAAGGCACCATCCAAATCACCACGCTCCAAAAGGAGGTTACCCATGTTCGCTTGGATGCCTAGTACATGCCGAGTGTGTCCGAGTTGTTCACGCGCTTCCATGCTGCTTGTAAACCAGGACATGGCTTCGTCCAAATGGCCCAGCCGAAAGGTGGCAATGGCAATGCGCTCCGCAGCACGCGCTACCAGCGCACGCTCACCAACGGCTCGCAGGTACTGGTATGCATCCTTGTAGTCTCCGAGAGCAGCAACTACATTCGATTGGTGTAGGTGGATCTCACCCAGCCGGAGAATAACCAAAGCTGCATTGGTGTCCAGGTTCAGCCGCAAGTATCGATCACGTGCATCCTTCAGTACCGGTATGCACTCAGTGCCATCGCCGGTATTGCTTAAAAAGAATCCGCGAATGGCCGTGGCTAGTGCTGCGAGATGATCGTTTGCCTTGTCTGCTTCTGCAAGTCTTTGGAGTGATGCCGACAGTTCGCCCATGTCGCTTGCGTAACGCGGGATGTTGCTGTTATCAACTTCGCGCAAGAGCTCATTCAAGCTAGCGTCGTCTAGATGTTGGGGCAGGGAGAACGTCATCGAAGTAGCTTGGATGCTTCATGTAAAACGTCCAGGTTATGCTGGACCTTGGCATACACTGTTCCCTCGGGGAAACGTCCGTCTGGCAGGATTTCACCTGTTGGCATACCCATCATGAGTTCGATGGCCTGTTCAAGCCGAGTAATCGGATACAGGAAAAACTTCTGCCGTCGAACAGCCTCCACAACATCATCACGGAGCATAAGATCGCGCACGTTCTGCACGGGGATGATCACACCCTGTGTACCAGTAAGCCCCTTATCCTGACAGACCTCGAAGAAACCGATGATCTTCTCATTCACGCCACCAATGGGTTGCACATCACCCTTCTGGTTGATAGACCCAGTAATGGCAAGATCCTGGCGCACAGGTATGTTACTAATGGCACTAAGCAATGCAATGATTTCGGCAACACTGGCGCTGTCTCCATCAACACCACCATACGATTGCTCGAATGCAATGCTGGCAGTAAAACTCATGGGCTGAGAACGAGAAAAGATGGAGCGCAACAGCCCCGACAGGATGAGAACACCCTTGTTGTGGATTGCCCCACTTAAATCAACCTCGCGCTCGATGTTGATGATGCCAGCATTGCCGGCGCTTACGGTTGCAGTGATGCGCGAAGGCTTGCCGTACGCCATGATGCCACTCTCGTATATCGTAAGGCCGTTGATCTGACCCACGCGGGAGCCGGTTACATCAATGAGTAACACTCCCTTTACGATGTGCTCCCTAAGCCGCTCATCAACGCTGTTGCTTCGCCACCGGCGCTGCTCAAGAGCCGTTCGAACATGAGTGCGCGATACCAGGTTGGCTCCGGCCAATCGTGCATAATGTTCGGCCTCTCGTAACACATCGGCCACGTAGCTGAACTGTAGGGTAATCTTGTCCTGACTGTCCGTATACGCAACAGCCCACTCAACAAGTGCCGCCGCACCCGAACGGTCGCAATGCAGCAACCCTTCATCTCTGGCCATCTGGGCAAAGAACGCAGCAAAGTTCAGAATCATCGCAGGCGTGCGCTCGGCCTGGTCAACAAACTCTGCATGCACCTTGAACATTTTGTGGAAGTCCTCTTCTGCTGCCCAAAGAGCTAGATAGATTTCTGGATCTCCAAGAAGGATGATCTTTACGTTCACCTTGATGAAGTCTGGCTTGAGTGCATTAAGCTGATACTGCGTGTCGAGTGGCTGAATGTCTAACCTGCCATACAGCATCACCTTCTTCAATGCAGTCCACAGTGTGCTGTCCATGAGCAAATCCATGGCATTCATCACCAGATAGCCGCCATCGGCTCTGAGCAATGACCCTGCACGTATCTGCGTGAAGTCGCTATACGTGTACCCTCGGGCATCAAGCCTGCGTTCCACAACACCAAACAGGGAAGCATAGGTTGGCGAGGTCTCAACAACGACGGGCGCAACCTTCTGTTCATAGTTGTCGAGAATCAGATTCACGCTCAGAGTGCGCTCAAACAGTCGCGCAGTTTCTTCAAGGTTTTCATCCAGCGTTCCGGTAAGCTTGGCAGAGTTCACACGCACATAGTCTTCCAACCGCTGTAGGATGAACTCTGTAACACCGTCAAGGTAGGTTGCCACACGATCGCGCGGAAACGAATGCCGCACATCATCAAGGATGCTCTTGATCAACACGCCAACAGCGGCCTGATCATGCTGGGCAAGCTCCTTGCGAAAGTTGGCCATGATGCGAAGCGATCGGCTTCCAATGTCGTTAAGCTGCTCGCGATACTGCACGTATGTTTCGCGTATGCGCGCAAGTGCGTCGGCAGTAATCTTGTTCTCCTGCTGTAGCTCGTCCAACTCCTCGAAGGTCATCGGCCGCCCATCAATAAACGGGAACACCTCCGTTCGTGTGGTACCGTCTTCTTCCTGGATGTGCCCGAGGACGAAACCGGCAGGACGTAACTGCTCGTCGAACTCGGTAAGGAGTTGCTGCTCCTGCGCCTGAAATCGTTGTATGATGGACTTGCGGTCCTTCTGGAACTGCTCTTCTTCGAACAGCTGTGGAATGCGGCGTGCAAGGAATGCTAGAGCATCCTCCACCATCCTGCAGAAGACCCTTCCCTCGCCTGCATGAAAGCGCAACAGCACTGGCTGATCTGCTCGCCGAAAGTTGTGCACGTAGGCAAAGTCGAACAACGTTGGCTTGTCCGTTTTCAACTCGTCCAGTATCTGCCGAATCGTTGTCATCCTGCCCGTTCCCACAACACCCGACACCCAGATGTTGTATCCCTGCGATCGGATGCGGGCACCCAGGCGTAATGCCTCGATGGCACGGTCCTGTCCAACAATTCTGTCAAGGGGCTCCAGCTCTCGCGTGGACTTGAACGGTAACAGCTTGAGAGGACATCTCCAGGCAAGATCCGTGGGCTTGAGTGGAGCAACTGGCGAACCGAAGCGTTTGGTCATTGGCCTGCTTGTATCACGTGTAGGTTGGAAGGATTGGCATCATGGGTTGTGCACTGCCGGACCCCAGTGGTCTATTCTGCAAACGTCATAAACATCACACCTGTCACACACACCTTCCGATGGTGCTACCGGATATCGTGCCGATCGCATGCTTTCAACAACTGGTTGAGCCCCCTGCAGAATGTTCAGTGCTACCGTCGAAATGTTGGAAGTGGGTTGGTCTCTTGCTGTATGCAGCGGAATGGCCGTGCTGATAGACGGGTCATCGCTTCCCCGCACGTCCTTGCCAAAGGTATGGTATCGCATGGTGACAACCGTTGCCTGTAGGCCACGCTGCGCAAACCACTGTTCGGCTACGAGAACGTACAGTGGAGGTTGGGTTCGGCTGCCGGATGCAATCAACTTCTTTGCGGGCACACTTTGTTTGGTGGTTTTATAGTCAATCACCGCAACCTCCAATGCACCTTCCACGATTGCTACATCAATGCGGTCAATCTTCACACGAACATCCTCGGTGGCAAAACCAAGATTGAGCGGACCGCTGTATTCCAGCTCTAAAAGCAACGGCCGAAAGGGTGTGGACTGCTGGCTAGAAAGTTCCTTTGCAAGCCACCGGCGCAGAATGCCCGGGCGCTCGCCTGTATCCAGGAAGAGGGATTCCTCAGCACTGCTAAACAGATATCCAGTTGGCAACCTGTTTCGATGCCGGTGGTACTCTTCGAGCAGGATTGGCATCCAATGATCCAGATCATGTGTGGTAAGGTCTACAACCGAGCGTGCAACATCATCCATGGTTGCCACATCGGTGACCGAGCCGCCACGCACAACATCAAAGAAGCTGCGGGCTACATAGTGCATCAAGTTGCCGCGTTCAAGCGGCGTAAGGAGCTCATCAGCTTCCTGCAGTGGAGCGGCACCAAGCACATCAAGCACATAATGCCTATACAGGCAGTCTGCGGCTGTATCAACTCTGCTTGGGCTTAGTGGTGCCTGGCTTCTGCGTTGCAGCACGTCTGCTGCCAGCGGGGTAATGCCTTCGTGTGTTGGCCCGTGCTGTAATTGCTCCACTGGCATTGCCGTTCCATGTACAAAGGCCATCCTATCACGCTCGCCAATCACCAGGCCCGCTGGTGCCTTCAGGCACTGCAGGTTGGTTTCCTGCTGCGTAACATCGAGGAGAAAGGGCGATGGAAGGCATGGATCGTCGTTGATCTGTTTGGGATAGGTCACCGTAAGGTTACCTCCGGATGCCGAGGCTAGAACGTCGGCCCATTGCTCTTCCTCTACCGAGATCTGTGTGCGGTTCATGATGGTTTCGTCAACAACATCATGCAGCCTGCGCGGCAGGATGCCATCAGCCACACCCACAGCAAACACATGGTCGAAATGTTGCAACCGCAATTCATTCGGGGAGAGAACGGGCAGAGCGTCGGCCACACGCGATGGTGTAGAGGCTGTGGTGCTTCGCACGATGTGCCACCAGCGCCGTGCGTGTTCACGGATGGTGGTATCCGGAAGGAACAATCGTTCACATGTTCGCTGGTACACCGTGAGTGTGTCGCGAACTTCTGCAGAGATAGCCACCTCTACAAGGGAGCCAAAGCCAATGAGAACGCGACAGAATTTCTCGGCACTCATTGGGCCGTGTGTTGCCTGTAGGTAGTTCGCAAGTACCGCTACAACGTGCTGCGCTCTGCGATCAGTCGACTGATCCTGCTCGATTCGGTCAAGCCATTCGGCAGCTCCATGTCCGCCTCGAATCTTCAGCGTGGCGGCGGCTTCACTGAGTGGCAACAGCATCTGCGATCCATTGCTTGCTACAACCTGTGCCAATCGCTCAACGTCGGAGCGCTTCCAACCGTTGTACGCAAGCGCACACACGGCATGCAATGCCTGAGCCTGAGCCAGGGTCGACAATGCAGTTGCCCTTTCCGCATTCAGGGGCACACCACAGTCCGAACATTCTGCAAAGAGTCGGCCATACACCTCCGCATCGGGTACCACCACAGCCATGCGCGCGAGTGGCAAGCCCCCTAACCACAGCTCCTTTACACTGGCAAGTACAGCACGTACTTCTGCCCGTTGTGATGCCTGCGCACATACGGCCGTTACAGGCAAGGATACTGGTGATGTTGGCACGTGATGCCAACCATGAGCAACAAGCCATTGAACTGCAGAAGTGCTGGATGTTGCATTACCATGGTGCACGGCAAAGCGAATGCCCACCTCCCACTGCTTCTCCGCAAGGACATGGAGCAGTGTTCTATCTCCTAATGCCAACCCGTGTGTGCCGAGTACGAGTAACGATCCATGATCTAGCACCTCCGAGATTGCCAGTGCATCTAAGACTGACTGGACAACGTCGCCTCGATCACGCAGATGATTCTTTCGATGCTCATACGCTTGCCACACGGCCACAACCTCTGTGAGTGATGCCAGCTCGGGCGGCCTCTCTTCCGGTGGGTACAGATATGCCAGCCGTGCAGGCGTAAGCAGCTCCTGTTTCCAACGAATGATGCGTGATATGGAAAGATTGCGCGGACGAAACGGCACACCTGCATCGCGCACGGCTACATCCAGCAGCAGCGATGCTTCGTGATCGGAAATCAGATTCTGCTGCCAATCCCCGGCAAGCAGTTGTGTTGCCAGCATCTCGTACCAACGTGGCATTGTAAACGTGCGCGGCACAGGATCGCGACGTCGGTGCTGGGCCCATGCACGCCGGAACAACGTGCGATGCCCAGCCGTTGGCAACACCACCACTGACTTCACCGGTATGTGCGGCACCATGCGCTCAAGAACATCCTCGGCTACAACGCGCTGCAACGGCGTATCGCTTGTACTTACAACCCCACTCATGCACTGTACCTTTGTTCTCGATTTCGCAACGAATATGCCCCGTGCCGCATCGCCGTGCAACCGGCACGGAAGTGCAGAGTGCGGGTATTGTTTACCAGGAGTGCACCTTCATGTTTACCGGCCTGGTCGAGGCAATTGGAACCGTTGAGGCTGTTACCGATGCAGTGGACAGCAGAACCATGCACATTGCAGCACCTGCAATCATGAACGATGTTGCCGTGGATGATTCCATAGCCGTGAATGGTTGCTGCCTTACCGTAACCTGGTGTGATCACCAGTCCTTTCGGGTAACAGCCGTTGCTGAAACGCTGCGTAAAACAACACTCGGAACGCTGCAACCATCCAGCACCGTGAATGTGGAACGTGCACTGCGGATTGGCGACAGGCTTGGCGGACATCTCGTGCAGGGTCACGTTGACGTTGTTGGCACTGTTGTAGAAGTGATCCCTCGTGATGCCGGCAGAGAACTTCGCATCAGCATACCGGCATCGTTCAGGCAGTACCTGATTCCAACAGGATCCGTAACCGTTGATGGCATCTCGCTCACCGTTGCCAACCTTTCCGATCGTGGTGATGAACATGCCTGGTTTCACGTTGCCATCATACCACACACGCTTGCTGTAACAACCATCGGACAGCTCAGGCAGGGGGCTTTGGTTAACGTGGAGTTCGACGTGATGGGCAAATACGCGCTTCAAAGGATGTAACGCACCTCCACAACCATCCCATCGGACTCACGCCGAAACGTTGCCGAGTCGGCCAGTTGTCGGATAAGGAAGACTCCCCTGCCACCCTCCTTGTGCACGTTTTCTTCTAGCCGTGGGTCAGGTAGGGCGTCGGGGTCGAAGCCCGACCCATTATCGGTGATGGTTGCACGAATGCAGTCCTGCTCCACATGCACCTCGAGCTGAACGTAGGTGCCGTTGTTGTGCGCATTGCCGTGTATGATGGCATTGTTCACAGCCTCTGTTACCACAACAACCAAGTCATGGTATCGCTGATCGCCAAGCAGGTGTTGTGCGCCGGTTGCACGAAGGAAAGGTTCAACCAATTGAACAGAAGGTGCTGCACTTGGCAGCGTCAACGCCCACGTTGGTGAAGTTGGCATCATAGGTGTACTCGAGCAATCATCAGAAGGTTTGGCAGCTCGCGCGTGGCCTGTGGCGTGAGCGTTTGAAATTCATACCAACCGCCCACATCCAGCGTAGAGCCGTTGGATGTGATGAATCGGAGCACGACCTCTGGCGCCCACGAGCGCACTGAACCAATCACGCTTGGCAAGCCGGGCACGGCATTCAGCGTGCGTTGCTCAAACGTATAGAACCGGATGCCAAACCCAACATCCCATGCAGGTGAAGGTTGTGAAAAGAGACGAACGCTGGTTAGGTATTCGAGCGTTCCCGCTTGCGGTATCTCTTTGAATGCATTCCACAACAGCGTGCTCCGCTCAAAGTACCGAACCAGTGCCGGGATTTCTAGGCGAATCGTTGACGACATAGTGAGCCGAATGCTGTCGCGATACGACATCTGCCGATAGCCGAATGAACGTGCCGAAGCCCCTTTCCCTTCGAAGTCGTATACCGTGTAGTTGGCTAGCACCTCGAATTGTGGCGACATCCGTAGCGTATTGCTCGTGATGCGCACGAAGGGCGCAAAGCGGATAACGTTGTTCACGTTGTTAAAGGCACTCCGTGCTGCACGTAGGTATACAAGGTGCACGTATTGCCCACCAAGTGTTGCACCGATGGATAGCCGCTCCGAGATGCGCCGCGCATACCGAACGGAAGCCATGGCACTTAACTCGTCACGATCATCGGTATTGGCATCACTTGGCGTGTCGTACTGCAATAGCCACCACGTGTATTCGGCCGAAAGGGTATCAACACGCGATGGCCGCCACGTGGCATTTGCAAACAGACGTACTCTGGCCGTGCGGTTGTCACGCTGGTACTCTTGCGACTGCAGCGTTGCAAGGTCTGCCTCGTCGATGCTGAACACCGGCATCACGGTATTCTCCTCCGTGCGTCGGTACAGCGTGGCACCAGCCATAAGAGAAAGCGTGGGAAGGTTTGCATGTATGCGTCCTTCCAGATCCAACAGCATTTCATTCAGGTGTCTGTTAACGGCCGAGACGGCGATGTTTGCAAGGGGCTCTCCATACGCTCGGCCAATGCCGTTCAGGTTGAAGGTGGCCAGGAGAGTAGCACCGAACGTGGGAGTGATGTTATACGTTACATCGAACGCAGCATCGAACCGAGTTTCATTTCGGTTTTCAACGGCATCGGGGGTGTCCCCCCCCCCAAGTGCTGTAAGGAACTGCCGCTGCAGGGTAAGGCCACCGGCAGAGAGGCGAAGGGCGGAACCATCGTCGAGAACGCGCTGGATGGCAGCACGGCCGATAACATCGGCATTGGTTCGAGCAGCATCAATCCGATGCCAGTCGAGGAGAACGGAGCCATCCACATCGAAAGCGTCAAGATCCGCCTGCGAGAAGGTGGAGGTAATCCCCACAATGGGTCCCGTCGCAACAACGCCAAGTTGCGTTGTGGTTTCGGCTCCACCAAACAATTCGGTTGTCCACCAGGGGCGCGGGTGGTAGTCCAGGCCAAGAACACCATTCAGGCGTTCTAGGGAATTAAGGCCAACGGAGCGGTTGTCACGCGAAAGGATCCACGAACCGCGGGCGATGGCACTGACTGACGGAGTGATAGGCAGTTGATAGGCAATGGTTGCTGTTTCATCATCG
>CAZUGQ010000003.1:0-3537 GCA_964620125.1 uncultured Hyphomicrobiales bacterium | reverse complement strand
CGGACGGCTGTAGTAACCGTTCGAAAAGCAGAACTCCGATATCGATTGGTGAAATGGAGTGTGCCAGCCAGCACGGTGCTTCGCACGGTAGCATTTCCGGTAAACACGAAGGTGTTGGCGATCTTGTCGACGCCGAATTCGAATGTCGGTAAAACTACGTCTTCGATTTTTTTTTGGAGAGTTGCGATTTCCTGACCTGTAACAATCGTATCACAACAAAGAGCATATCCAAGACACAACAGCGCTTGTAAGACTCTATTTATAAGCCTTCTACGTATTTCTACGATGATTATCGACCTCATAAACCCATGTAACAAATCGACGGAATCACATTTGTATCCCCCCTAGCGTCCCCGATAAGTTGCACACGTTGGAAGGATGGCAACAGTACACCCGAGGTTGACATGGCAAACACATCACCCCGCACGATACTTCTATTGGACGGCAACAGCGAACGGCGCAGCGAGACGGCGCACCGGTTGTTGGACGCTGGTTTGTCTGTGTTGATCGCGGACGATGTACCATCGGCGCAGGCGTTGGTGCGGCACCATCGTCCGTCGGCTATCGTGATGGACACTGACTTTTTGTCATACAAGGATTTGCGCGAGAAGTTGTACATCCATGGGTTGAATGTAGACACTCCATTCATTGTATTGGCATCGGACAGTGAGCCCCTGCGAGAGACGAGCGTGCCGTATGGGGTGATATCGCGTCCGTTAACGGATGCAGGGATCCATTCGTTATTAGCCATCCAAGGATTGCCGGTAGTAGGAGAAACGCCGCCCATCGTGCAGGTATCGCAGGCGCAGCCATCGTTACTTTATGCACTTCCCCACGAATATCGTACGCCATTAACAGACATCATCGGTCAGGCTTCATTTCTTCATGGTCATGCGCGAGAGGTATCGCCAGAGGAGATACGTGAAGTAAGTGCCGAGGTCTTGTCGGCCGCCCGGCGTCTGCTTCGGGTAACGGACAACTTTTTGATGTATGCGCAGATCGAGACGTTATCGGAGAGTCCGATGCACATCGACCGCATGCGTCAGTGCACCACACGGGAGCCGGCAGCGATTGTGTACGATACAGCGATCCAGCGTGCTTTGGGGCACCAGCGTCAGCAGGACGTCACTATCGCCCTTGACATCGAGGGCGTTCCTGTGGCCATGATGGAGCAGCACCTGGATAAGATCACCGGAGAGCTTGTTGACAATGCTCTCTACTTTTCACGGCAGGGTTCGCCAGTGACCTTGACAGCAACGCCTGGTCGGAGGGATGTTACTTTCACCATCCGCGACCATGGTGTTGGAATGCAGGAGCAGGAGCTTCTGCAGATCGGAGCGTACCGCCAGTTTCGTCGTAAGACCCAGGAGCAGCAGGGCATTGGCCTTGGTCTTGTGATCGCGAAGCGCCTTGTGGAGCTTCATGGCGGTACGTTCTCGATCAGTTCCGCGCTGGGGATGGGTACGAGTATTACGTTTACGATACCGAGGGCTGCTTGAGGGACTGGAGGGACTGGAGGGACTGGAGGGACTGGAGGGGGTGGAGGGACTAGAGGGGGTGGAGGGGGTGTGAGCGTGTATGCATTGTAATGTGATAGGTTAGGGATCTCCTCTGCAGTCGATGCCAAATACTTGAACATCTGCGTAGCAGGGGTATGCTCGTTGTTGACGAATGTTGGTATTCCCTGTACCCGGCCTGCAATTCAACATGCTTAATAAGGCCGACATGACATGCATAAGACTTCGGATTAACGGAGTAGCACTCCGCGCTATCAGTTCGGTAATCGGTTGATCGTTTCACTGACGGCGACATAGGCCGTGCACCACCGCATGTACTTCATTCCACGCCCGTTATTGATGTGCACTACTGATAACGCGTGGTTAAGATTTCCGTAAAGTGAGTCGCTGCTTCAGTGCGGCGTTGCAGTGCGCAGAACACTAATTGTTTGTTATGCAAGCGGCTTAGCCCGAGCAATTCCGCAAGCCCACAGCTTTCTCGTTATCAAGTCCGTTCAATGCGTCAAAATTGCTGGCATGCTTACACCAATCATTGCGACTAGTGCGAGTGTTGTGATTCGGCTACTAGGGCAGATCTTTGAAAGCTGTCGCGATACCGACGCGTTTGAATGTATGTTGTGATTCGGCTACTAGGGCAGATCTTTGAAAGCCTCAATTGGTGGCCATAGCAGAGCAACTAGTTGTGATTCGGCTACTAGGGCAGATCTTTGAAAGCTGCTATCGCCGCTGAGATACGCGACGCTCTGTTGTGATTCGGCTACTAGGGCAGATCTTTGAAAGCCATCAGTTGCCCTCCCCTCTGTCAATACGGTTGTGATTCGGCTACTAGGGCAGATCTTTGAAAGCTTCTTCGTGTATCTGTGCATACAGCAACGGTTGTGATTCGGCTACTAGGGCAGATCTTTGAAAGCGAAAAAATCGCTTGGTGATTTAGGGGCTTGTTGTGATTCGGCTACTAGGGCAGATCTTTGAAAGCCTTATTGTGGTAGTTACTTCGTTGAGTTCGGTTGTGATTCGGCTACTAGGGCAGATCTTTGAAAGCAAGCAGACCACGTGTTGACAACGTCGCCATGTTGTGATTCGGCTACTAGGGCAGATCTTTGAAAGCAGAAGTAGGAAGGACACGAGCTACTACAGGTTGTGATTCGGCTACTAGGGCAGATCTTTGAAAGCATCAGCATAGGCTAGCTTTCCGTCATCGCGTTGTGATTCGGCTACTAGGGCAGATCTTTGAAAGCCGATGATAGCTGAAGGTGCTGACGCAGGCGTTGTGATTCGGCTACTAGGGCAGATCTTTGAAAGCAGCCCCACAAGGACGATGGATACAAGTACGTTGTGATTCGGCTACTAGGGCAGATCTTTGAAAGCCTATTGCGTTGCGTATTTGTTGTTCGTTAGTTGTGATTCGGCTACTAGGGCAGATCTTTGAAAGCCGAATACACATACGATGACGTGACGGAGGAGTTGTGATTCGGCTACTAGGGCAGATCTTTGAAAGCTGACGCAACTATTGCTCATTGACTATCGAAGTTGTGATTCGGCTACTAGGGCAGATCTTTGAAAGCACGAGTTGCGCGATAGGTTGCTGGCAACAGTTGTGATTCGGCTACTAGGGCAGATCTTTGAAAGCTACCCGCACAGCGAAATGGCGGAGGTCACGGTTGTGATTCGGCTACTAGGGCAGATCTTTGAAAGCCGCTTACGCTTCTGCCATACTTCCCATTGAGTTGTGATTCGGCTACTAGGGCAGATCTTTGAAAGCCAGCCCCAAACGAACCGCACTCAGATTCAGTTGTGATTCGGCTACTAGGGCAGATCTTTGAAAGCTATCAAGTAATCACTTACAGGAGTCTAACAGTTGTGATTCGGCTACTAGGGCAGATCTTTGAAAGCGCCATTTCCCATCACCATGTACCTTGACGCGTTGTGATTCGGCTACTAGGGCAGATCTTTGAAAGCCATTGGATACGCCTACATACGGTCGTTCGGGTTGTGATTCGGCTACTAGGGCAGATCTTTG
>CAZUGQ010000002.1:99961-165487 GCA_964620125.1 uncultured Hyphomicrobiales bacterium | reverse complement strand
CCAGCGTTCGTCCTGAGCCAGGATCAAACTCTCCGTTGGATCGTTTGATTCCATTTTTGGCTCGCTTCTAAAGGTTGTTTATTGCGGGGGCAGAGAACATGTTCTCTACCCATTGCATCTACTGTTCTTCCCGTTTTCAAGGAACACCTCCACCGTGCCTAAGCCCCCTTCCATACATCGATGGTATCCGGACGGTTGTTACGGCAGAGCAACAAAGTTAGATAGGTTTGGGATTCTGACCAAATCGACGTAGAAAAAAAGTGACAAACAGCGGCACCTCTGCTGCCAACGTTAATACAAGAGACAGTGTGTCCGAGGTGAATACATCTCCCGGCTCTGATGCGCCGGGCATGAGTAATCGTGCTAGTGGCCCCATTAATGCCCAAAGAATTGTAAAGGCAAGGGCAATGAGTGCTACACCAAGCAATCCAGAACGCACACCCTCCTCCTGCCAGCGCCGAACGAATGCATATACGATGGCAACAAGGTGAAGGTGGTAAATCAGTATGTCAATCATCGTGTTACAAGCGTGTCGATTTCACGGAACCAAGGGTGGAGACAAACATTCCGGCATAAATGCACAGATTGAACAATGAAAGTTACCGATAGTACAACCGACGTCTGTGTGGTACTCACCTCCTTTCCCGATGCGGCTACGGCAGAAGCTGTTGTAATCAACCTTGTGCAAGCAAAACTCTGTGCTTGCAGTACCATGCTACCTGGTGCCATCAGCATTTACGAGTGGAATGGCTCGTTAGAACGGAGCTCGGAAGTGGTGGTGCTGTTCAAAACCTCTGCATCATGCGTCACGTTTCTTCAGCAACAGCTCACTGCACTTCACCCGTACGAACTGCCGGAGGTGCTGGTATTGCCCGTTACGGACGGATCCGATAACTACATGCAATGGGTACGAACACAGTGTTTGAAGCCGACAGGCCACGAGAGCGACTCATCAGACTCGGCGCCGATGCCCTAAGTACCCGCGAGCTATTGGCCCTACTCATCAATACTGGTACCGTTACCAGAAGTGCTGATGAGATTGCAGGCGATCTGTTGAGGCGATATACTTCATTGACCGACATCGCATCGCGCGACGTTGCCGAGCTACGCCAGTTTCCAGGGTTAGGCACAGCGAAGGCTGCCACACTTAACGCAGCGTTCGAACTTGCACATCGGCTGCAAGCAGAACCGTACGAGGAACATCGCACTATCAGTTCTCCCGCGGTTCTGGCCCGCAAGTTCGGTCCACGACTTCGGCACCTTCGGCAAGAAACCTTCATCGTTGTCCTGCTGAATACGGCAAATCAAATTATTCGCGACGTGGTTGTGAGCGAGGGCTCGCTGAACGCTGTGATCATTCACCCGCGCGAAGTATTCCGCCTGGCAATTGCGGAAAGTGCTGCATCCATCATACTGGTTCATAACCATCCTTCAGGCAACACAGATCCGTCGCGCGAAGATCTTGCCATCACGCGTCAGCTTGTCGAGGCAGGCCGCATCGTCGATATTCGCGTGCTGGATCATGTAATCATCGGTGGCGACGCTTACACCAGCTTCTCTGAACGTAACCTTCTCTAACCAGATACGAGCACGACGTGTCCACTCAAATTGACGACCCTGGATTTGGCGTCCGCGGCCTGGGGCGGGGTCGCATCCTTCGCAAGGATGGAACAAGCAATGTTCGCCGCATTGGTGCCGGTGTGGACATGCGCGACATGTACCATGCAGCGCTCAACGCATCATGGCCTACCTACTTTTTGTGGACAACTCTTATCTACATCGGATTTGTTGCACTGTTCGCCGCTGTTTACGTGGCTGTAGGCATCGATGGTGTGAAAGGGGCTCGGGTAGGCTCACTCAGTCTTGTGTTGCAGGATGCCTTCTTTTTCAGTGCACAGACATTGACCACAGTCGGCTATGGAAACCTAGCCCCGGGATCGGCAATCATCGGGATCATTGCAACCTTCGAAGCTATGGCTGGCTTGGTGCTGTTTGGCATGTTTACCGGCCTTGCTTTCGGACGTTTTGCGCGGGTTACTCCTCGAATAACGTTCTCCAGTCATGCGCTGATCGCTCCATTCAAAGCCGGCATCAATGCGTTAATGATTCGAATGGTAAATGAACGCGATGGCATGATCATGGATGCTCATGCTTCCGTGATTCTAGCGTACGATAGTTCCCCCGACCAGCTTGCCAAGGGTGAAGGAAGGAGGCGGTTCTTCAGGCTGGACCTGGTAGTCTCCACAATCACTTCCATGACGATGAATTGGACGATTGTCCATGAAATCACCGCCGACTCGCCTTTCAGCGAACTCTCGCTTGAAGAACTCAGGCAGCGGCATGCCGAGCTTGTGGTAATATTCGAAGCTTTTGATGACTCCGTAGGTCAGAAATTCTACGCTCGTACGTCTTATCGTGCATCCGAAATTCTTGCGGGACGTCGGTTCGTTATGATGTACCGCGAGACGGAGAGCGGCGTTGTCGAACTAGATCTGCGAAAGATCAGCGACACTGAGTCTGCGGAATTGTACACCAGCTTATGATGAAGTTCATTACCAGGGCAGTCATCTTCTCCGTTTCGATTCTTTCCTCATATCTCATTACCGGTGCTATCGAGGAAAGGGTACTTTCGGAAACGGAACGATTCCGTCCACTCACTGCCACGCTCATCGGTATGGGAGTGATCGTGCTGGTGTTTGTTCCTGTTTTTGCCTACGCCGAAAGAATTACACAGGCAGCAGTAAAGGCTGGACTACAGCAAACCAAGGCAGGAGCTGGAAAGATCGTTGGTGTACTGGTTTTTGTGGTGATTGTGTACCTGATTCTTTTCGCGCTGTTCTTAGACCGGTGGTTCAGCATCAGTGTGATGGATGCATTGTGATTAGACCGAACAGAGACAAACACCATGAACTTTACTGACTACTACAAGGAACTGGAACTTGAAAAGGGGGCTTCGGAAGAGGAGATCAAGAAAGCCTTCCGACGTCTGGCACGGAAGTATCACCCTGATGCAAACCCAAACAACCCAGGTGCAGAAGAGCGGTTCAAGCGCATTAGTGAAGCGTATGAAGTTTTGAGTGATCCTACCAAGCGTGCCAAGTATGATTCCATCGAATCCCAGTACCGCTCGTACACCAACAGCGGCAGAGGACGTACATGGCAGGACTTTGGACAAAGTGGGTCCTTTCAATACAGTGCCGATGACTTTGGTGACGCCTTCAGTGGTACGGCGTTTGGAGACCTTTTGTCGCAGTTGTTTGGTGGACGGCGGCATACAACCCAAGCCACAAAAGGTGAAGCAGCTGCTCACAATCGGCCGGTTCGTGCATTCGAGGTAACGCTTAGCCTGGAGGAAGCGATCAGGGGCACAAAAAAACGGTTCACGATCGATGGCAAGAAAGTGGATGTTGCATTCAAGCCGGGCATAGCCGATGGTCAGCGATTACGAATACCTGATGGTGAGTTGGTTGTTCGCATTTCACCACATGAGCGTTACAGCAGATTTGGTGACGATTTGAAGGTTATTGAATACATCCCTTTCTCCGTAGCTGCGATGGGAGGAAGTATTATGGTTCAAACGCCTCACGAAAACGTTGCAATGAAGATTCCGCATGGAACCCAGAGCGGAAAAACATTCCGGCTACGCAACCAGGGTGTCCCCAACTATACCAACCCGGAAACTCGCGGAGATCTGTTTGTAACGGTATATGTGCAGGTTCCATCCAAGATGTCGGCTAAGCAAGAGGCGGCCGTTAAGAAGTTGCGCGAGGTGGGGTTGTAGGAATGGGATTGATGGTAGGGCGTGGTGAGTGGGGTGGAGGCATCGTACTCAATCGCCCTATGGGCCCTCCCCCGCCTCCTCCACCAGCTTACATCCCAATCCACACAATCCTCTCCCCCAGCGCATCGGCACTGCGCCACGGTCCACATTCGCATTCTTCCACGTGATCACTACCTCACTGTATGTTTACATCGCTAAAACGTGACGCCCCTTCAGCACTCTGATCCCGCAACTGCCATTCAATACACGATCACCATCTTTCATAAGCCCGAGATGTACTTTTGACCGTCATGACAACAATCTCCTTCCACGACGTTTCCAAGAAGTACGCAAGCGTTCAGCCTCTCAAGAATATCTCCTTCACGATCAACCCTGGCGAGTTCTTCGTTCTTGTAGGTCCAAGTGGATCCGGTAAAAGCACCTTGCTCCGCATGATCGCGGGTTTGGAGTCTATCACAGAGGGAGTGCTATCATTTGACGGCGTAGGAATGAATGATGTTGAGTCAAGAAACCGCGATGTTGGAATGGTATTCCAGAACTATGCTCTGTATCCTCACCTTACTGTTCGGGAAAATCTTGCCTTCCCACTAAGTGTGCGCAAGTTCCCAAAACAGGAAA
Source organism: uncultured Hyphomicrobiales bacterium (assembly GCA_964620125.1). Lineage (GTDB taxonomy): Bacteria > Bacteroidota > Ignavibacteria > Kapaibacteriales > Kapaibacteriaceae > OLB6. The sequence goes on along the minus strand of CAZUGQ010000002.1, from coordinate 161,088 downwards.
TCACCAATCGTGTACACGAAGTGGCCGAACTCCTTCAGATTTCGGGCGAACTCGATCGTAAGCCACGTGACTTGTCAGGTGGACAACGCCAACGCGTTGCTGTAGGCCGTGCAATCATTCGTAAACCGCGAGTCTTCCTGTTTGATGAACCGCTCAGCAATCTGGACGCACAGCTTCGCACTCACATGCGAACGGAATTGAAACTGTTACAGCAGCAGTTAGGCGTGACCACGGTGTATGTGACTCATGATCAGGTGGAAGCCATGACCATGAGCGATCGAATGGCAATCCTGCACGATGGGTTGCTGCAACAGGTTGGAACTCCGCAGGAGATTTACGATGCTCCAGCCAACACCTTTGTTGCCCAGTTTATTGGTAGCCCACCAATGAACATGATACCGTACAAAGGAATGCTGATTGGTGTTCGACCGGAACACCTAACCATCCACGCTTCGGATAATTGTATCGAACTTCATGCCCGCGTGGATTCCGTGGAATACCTCGGCCATGAATGGCTGGTTCACGCACACACCCACGGCATAGCTATCATCATGCGAACTGCACACTCACCAGAAGTTCAGGCAGGATGGGAGGGGGCTTTGTTTGCCCCCACCCAATATGTTCGCACATTCAACTCCTAGCGGCGGATGATCAGCGGCGCTACTTCGCTTACGTTTTGCTGATATGCGTGAACGTAGTATAGCCCATTACCCAATGCTGCACAATCAAGCGGGATTGCTGAACGGTCAGTGCCAAAGACCACATGCTTTGCATGATACAGCTGCTCACCAAGTGCGTTCACAATTGTAATCAGCACAGGCCCGGCTTGCCCCTCGAAGTATGCGGTAGCAACTCCACTTGATGGGTTGGGCACAATGATCAGGTTTCTTGCAGACCCTGCAATAGCCACCTCATCTTCGTTAACCGATACGGCAACACTAACGTACTCGGATGGGCACCCCTGCAATTCACCCTCGCCAACGGAGATTACACGGATACGTTTGTCGGTCACGTCACCCACGTCGATACTGACTGACGTTTCCCACCGTTCTGCATAGGCAAGAATGGTATCCCCTTGGCTTGTGTTTAGCATAACCATGTATGTAGCCACAGCAGGGTCCGGAGAGGGTGTCCATGAAATCGTCGTTATTCCGTTACTGGTGTTTCGCGCCGCTTGCACATTGGTTGGAGGCGGTAGGATTGTCTTGCCGGTAGACACCTCCGATGGTGCATAGGATGTGATGATATCCATGCCCTTGGCGGCTAAGGTAGCACCAACAAAGTAAGAACAGTTTGGAAGCGAGTCGGTGAGTTCGTATGTGTAGGTACCTGCCACGGCTAACGCCGTACCGATCGGAATACCGTCGAAGCCTTCATCATCTGTGTCAAGTATGATTGATACTCGATCGGCTGAATCCAAACCGGAGCCATCCCACGTTACAGTGAGCGTTCTCCCAGCAGCTGAAGCATCGATGCTAAAGTTTCTTTGCTTGCGCAACGCTGATATAGACACCTCGTCATCAGGAGCTGGATTGGTGAGCCGGAGTTTCCACTCTCCAACTTCCGGATTCACTACCACCCACTGCGTCATCGAGTTGTTTGCTGCATCAAACTTCATCACCGTACTGTCGGGTGTTGTTTCTGAATACACCGTTCCAGAAGGAGATATGAGCTCTGATGCCGGAGCGGTAGTGGCTCCAGAAATAAGAATGAACACTCGTTCCACATCACTGCTCACAACAAACGTATCCAGCGGTGCGGCCTGAATATGGTTGCCGGTTTTACCACCAACTCCGGCAGTTTCTGGCCTGCTGCGGAGCATTGAGAGCTTCTGATAACCATCACCCCAGTCTATATACAATCCGTCAACAGTGTTGAGCTTCATCTCAAAGAACATCCTGCCGTACGAGCGAATAATGGGTATCGGATTGGTTGTAACGTCGCATACTACCAGGAGCTTGAATCCATCAAACTCATTCACGCCTAAGTATGCTTTTCCAGATCCGAGTGTGATATCCGATACATTGAACGTATTTACCCAACGCAGGAATTTCGCCGCTCCCTTTTCGTTGAGTTCCGTTCCTACCTTCGGTATGCGAATAGTCCCCTGACCTGCAACGGAAACGTCGAACGGATTAAAGAGAATGTTTAGGCCAACACCAGTTAATGATGCAAAGAAGTCATCCATCCCCATGTGACCAGCATTCAGGCCCACCTTGCCGGTGATGCCCTTGGTAAAGTCCAACGTTATGTCGCCATCGGCAATCACCTGCCAGCTCTTTGTTTCAGAGATGTAAGGGATCTTGGCAATCTTGATCTTAGTAAGACCACTAAACGATGCGGGATATCGCCACAAGCCCCCTAACTCAAACTCTGCTGCCTCTGGCTTTGTTGAACCAGCTGCGGCACTCCAAGCCGTAAGGAATTTGAATCCTGCTTCTGCGGTTGGTTTGAATATTCCAGTGAGACCAAACTTCCATTTGCGTTCACCTTTTTCCGTATCAAACCCGGCGTCAATTCTGCCGCCTTTCAAACAGAACAAGGGCTGAATCGGAACTGGCGTGCATACGGCGTCGGTGGATATCTGGAAACTGAAATCTCTTAAAAAGAGATTTGTCTTATCGCCAACGGTTTCCCCACGGACAACAATCTTGGATTTGACTTCCGTGGCCTTCTCCATGTAATTCTGGAAGGTAACGCGGACGTACGCATCCAGAATCTGCTTTAGATAATCGTAGGTGACTTCGATATCATTAAAACAAAAAAGCTTCCCAACGCTAAAGTTTTCGGCATCAAGTTTTACCTGCTCGATTCCTGTACTCTTCTTGTACACAAATCCTATTCCGAGACTGATGGCGTCGGGATTGTTGCTCTTCAAACATTTGGCACTCATGTCGTAATCCGTATCCATCTGTGCCGTAACTGTGATCTTGATACTAGGATCTTCCCAGCCCCCTACAAATCCAAACTCGGTAAGCTTAACCTTGCCGCCCATAAAGTCAATGCCCGGCTGCACAGAAGCAGCAAGTTTGATCAGGCCATCGCAGTTCAGACCAGCAGAAGTCATGATGAAAGGCACAGCATCAATCGTGAAGCCATAAGGGCACTCCGGGCATACTAGCTTGCCCTCGTAAAAAGCGCGCTCTTTACCCGGGGCGGTATCGATTTTGAACGATGTTCCCTGTAGCGTAAGCATTCGGTTGATAGTAACCTTACCGCCGCTCGACTTAAGGATGCTGCTGTTGGGTTCGTCCTGCTCCCAAATCTCACCTTCACCTGCATCGTACTCGATGATTGGAATACCTGCACATCGGTAGTACCAGTATCTGCGTGATGGTTCAACCTCGATTTGCTGGGTTACGTTTGGGGCATCCTTTGCCTTGTTCTTCTTGGCACTTAAAACCACATCGTAGGTTTTTCGCTCGGATTGCTCCTTGGGCACCTTGAATGTGTATTTGTATTCACCAGTTGCAGTAGTGGTACCGAGAGATTTACCAGATTCCTTGACGATCGGATTGTCAACCAGGTATACGGTTGCATTGTCAACAGGTTTGTCGTTCAGTGCATTGAGTACCGTCACGGAAAGAGTTACATCATCCTCAGGTTTTGCAGTGAACTTCTGCCCTGGCTTAATCCTTAGCTTGAGCTGTATTGGTATCACTCCAGATACACTGCCATTAAACACTTGAGTGGTAATCTCATTCCCCGACGGGAACAGTGTTTTACAGTTGAAACTGAAGGTCGCCGTCATTCTTCCATCACCAGCAACCGTATTGATGGTGATAGCTCCAAACTCACAATTACACAACCCCGTTGTACCAGCAAGGTTCTGCCATACGGCATCACCCGAACCAAGTTGATAGGTTGCTGGAAGTGGCCTACCGCCATCATACCCGCGTATCCGTAAACGCAACACTTGATAGGGTGGGTTTGACTGACCTGACGGAATGTGCCCAATAATGGTAAGAACCGTGCCCTCCAGCGTTATGTCTACACTGTCCGTTGTTTTGGTGATGTTAGGTCCACCACTATTGGTAGTGAACTCCATTTGGTCCTCTTGCGCAACCAAAGCAAGTGCTCCAGTCAGCCATACAAAGACCGCGATAAGCACACAGGCCAGATTTCTGACTTTACGTGCATCATTCATAACCCCTCCCTATATGGTACAACCAACAAAATAGCCACCGCACATGCTGGAGTGCTACGTGAATCGCTGTAGGTAGTAAATGGCTCCTACGGGATGGCTGAGCCGATTACCCTTGAGAGCACTACGAGTAGGAGTAAAATCCTTTCCCGCTCTTCCTTCCAAGATGCCCTGCAGTTACCATTTTTCGTAGCAATGGACATGGCCGATACTTGCTATCACCAAGGCCGTTATGCAATACTTCCATAATGCTCAAACACACGTCGAGCCCAATAAAATCTGCAAGCGTTAGGGGGCCCATGGGATGTGCCATGCCTAGCTTCATCACTGTATCTATGTCTTCTGCCGATGCTATTCCCTCCATCAGGCAATACACGGCTTCGTTGATCATCGGCATCAAAATGCGATTGCTGATGAAGCCTGGATAGTCCTGCACTTCTACGGGTGTTTTACCCATGTGCTCTGCCAAGGTTTTCACAGTTGCATACGTTGCGTCGGATGTTGCAAGACCACGGATGATCTCACAGAGCTGCATCACTGGCACCGGATTGAAGAAATGCATACCAATAAACCGATCTGCGCGGCTCGTGCCTCCAGCAAGTTCGGTGATGCTGATCGACGATGTGTTGCTGGCCAGAATGGCTTCTGGCTTGCAACCACCGTCCAGCGTGCTGAATATCTGTTGTTTTACCTGGAGCTTTTCGCTCGCTGCCTCGATCACAATGTCAGCAGAAAAACATGCTGCCAAGTCGATGCTCGATGCAATCCGTGCAAGAGCGGTTGTCTTGTCGGCTTCAGTCATCGATCCCTTTTTTACCTGCCTGTCCATGTTCTTCTCAATCGTGCTCAAAGCACGATCCACGGCGGCCTGCGAAACATCCACAAGGATCACATCAAGTCCTGTTTGCGCTGCTACGTGAGCAATGCCATTACCCATGGTACCGCCACCTATCACTGCCACTGTTTCGATTGTCATGTATACCTCCGTGTCTAAATGAAAGCGCAAAGCTAACGCCGCACTACCACGGTAGCGTACCTGCAAAGGCTGCTTTCGTTAACGGGTTGGATCGTGACCAAGTACACGCCACTTGGAAGGTGTGAAACGTGTACATCCAGACTCCCGAAATCAGCGATACCAAAGCCCCTTTCCACTTCCGTTCCCACTGCGTCAACCATGGCGTATTGCACACTTCCGTTCCATCCATCAAGTGCAATTCGAACCCGATCTGATGATGGAAGGGGGCTTACGGCTGCGCGAGTACTAGGCGCTTCATGAACGCTCACAACATCCTGCGGATCCCAGGCATAGAGTGCGTTTCCACTGGTTGACACAGACAGGAACGGTATGAGTATTGACCACTGAGAAAGTGGCATTTGCTTCAATGCTGGGTCGGAGGTTTCGAACTCCAACGTCTCTGTTTCCACTGTTTCGGGCATTGCCCAGAGAATCAGTGCATTTTTTTCACCAACCTTGGCATGGGTTACCATCCATCGGTCATTGTTGTTGCCGCAGGCGGTTAGAAAGCGCAGTGGTTTTGTGGGATCAAGAGAACTTTGATCAATCGTATCAACTGGTATTCCATTCGATGCCTTTACGAGCAAACCACCCGAGGCATACTCGTCGGCAAAGAGCAGCCGGTCCCACTTGTTGCTATGCCAGATGATACGTCGTCCTTTGCCACTGCCAGGCCCCCTTTCGGGAAGTGAAAGTTGCTTTAATGCACCGTCTGGCCCGTACACGATGTAACTGGCATTGGTGAACACTTCTTCGGTACTGGGTGGAAAGGAGATACCGTTACCGCGGATGTAAACCAGAACACCTTCATCAGGATGTGGTCGCACGTAAATATCTACATCCACTTTGGGCTTAACCCGACGGATATCTCTCACAACGTTTTTATCGAATACCACAATCACATACTCCAGGCTTTCACTGGGCGTTGAAGGCGTAGGCGCAAACACTGCTGCACCAATCGAGCCATCATCCGCAATCCATGTGTCTAGCACATCAACTGCAAGCTTCGACGTATTCACGTTTGCTGTAACTGTAGCAACCGTTGTGGCAAGCCACGTGTCGTAAAAGCTCAACGTTGTTGTTGCCGCTTCGCCATCGGAAGCATCAACCTTTACCATCATTTTTGAATTGCGTGGCACATACGTCCACGTCCCTTCCGCAGGCTTTGAATGCACGGTACTGGTGCCGGTAACCAGGTCAATTTCGGCTATGGCATTCTCGAACTCCACTCGTGGAAGGCCTCCGCTGGGACTGCAGCCCAGGTGGCTCGATGTGATACTTGGGCCGCGCCAACGCCGCAAGCCCCCTTCCATCACCCATCCATCCTGTGCAACACAGAGAGAGGAACAGCAAACGAGAAATAGGGTAGCTGCTGCCAACAAAAAGTGAACACTAGGCATCATGTGGATCGTCCAGAGTGACTGAATTTTGCCGAACTTACGAAGTCCTCAACGTCGTACGTGTTTTCACTCTCTTTTTCAGCTATGAGCACAGAAGAATCAACATCGTTGGCAATCGAGCGGGAGAAATCCAAACGCTACTATGCTATGCTTGCGATAGGAGCGGTTGTGGTATTGATACTTGGGTTTTGGTTTTTCTCCAAGTTTGGTGAATCTGGCAAGGGTTCGTTCAAGGTTACCAAGGAAGGGGTTGAGCTCACCATCGATGAACCAATCATCAAGCAGGTGGATTCGAGTGAGCATACATTCAAGAGCGGCAATGACCAGATAAACTTCACTACCGGCACGATCGATCGAAAGGTGATCAGCAAGATCGAGGAAAAGCAGGGGGCTGAGCTACCATCCAACAAGTTTGTGGGCAGTAACCTAATCGACAAGCAGGGTGGCTTTGTGCTGGCATCTGAACGTAGTGCTCAGTGGAGTGTTCAGCATAACGATGAAGGGTATGTGAATGGTGCTTCTCCGATTGTCCAGTTAACATCTGGCATCGGTGAAACAGTGTCGGTGAACCGTGTTCCGTTAAGTCAGTTTGACCAGTGTACTTCGATACGATGCGCCGTGGAGCAGGTGGTGGCCGCCTTGATGGCACAGGGATATATCACTGACCATCCACATATTGAATTTGATGAACCAAGCAACACAGCCTTTCTAACGTTCACCAACCTGAATACCGGGGGACAGTCGTACATCAAGGCAATCGTGGATGGACAGTACTTTTACATTGCACAGGCAGATTACAATGCTGTGATATCAGACGAGCAGGTAAAGAACGATGCCGTTAAAATGATTGCATCGTTCTCGGTTATCAAGTAGCACTTTCCTTTCGTGCACCTAGAATCAGAATCACTATGCCAGCAACTACAAACGGTATGCTGAGCAATTGGCCCATGTCTAGCGGCAAGCTGGATTCGAACGCTTCCTGGTGTTCTTTGTAGAATTCAATGATGAAACGCCCTGTAAAAAGCAGGATCAAGAACAGACCGATCAGCCTACCGGGTAACCTTTTTGCATCTCCAGCTTGGTATCTCCACCATAAAAGTGCAAAAACTCCAATGCTCAAAAGTGCCTCGTAGATCTGCGTTGGGTGTCGGTACGTTGGAACAGTATCCAACGCAGTAAACCAGATTCCCCATGTACCGTCAGTAACACGACCAACGATCTCGGAATTCATCAGGTTGCCGATTCGTATAAATGCACCGCTTATGGCAGCAACGATGGCAAGCCGATCAAGCAACCAGATAAACGAGTAGGCAGGATATTTTCTGTGAAACAGCCATAGTGCAATGATGATGCCTATTGCTCCGCCATGCGAGGCAAGCCCCCCATGCCATACGGCAAGTACTTCAAGAGGATCCTGCACAACGATTTGTGGCTCATAGAACAGGACGTGACCGAGCCTGGCACCTACAATGGTGGCAACGATCATGTAGATGGCGAGAGCATCAAGGTCTTGTAACGGACGATCCTCCACACGGAAAACCCGGCGGAGGATCCAATAGCTCACGATAAAGGCTGCCGCAAAGAGCAAGCCGTACCAGCGAGGTGAGAGGGGACCCAGTGTAAAGATTACCGGGTCTACATTCCACTCAATCATAATGTTGGTTGGTTACCGATCTATGTCGGCATCAGCGAGTGGTGTTTCCAAGATCACCTGAACCGTACGGTTGAAGAATCGCTCTTCCGGTAGGTTGTTGTCAAAGAGTGGTTCTTCTTCTCCAGTGCCACGCGAGTCAAGAGACTTGTAGCTACCCGCACCGCTGTTGATCAGATCCTTTGTAGTCTTTGCACGATTTTCTGAAAGTCGCTTGTTGTGTTCGAACTGACCAACAACGTCCGTATGGCCCTCGACCTTGATAACCGTGGAGCCCTTGACGCGCGGGTACACAAACTCTTTGAGAATTCGCTTGTTCATGTCGCCTGGATTATAGCTGTCGAAGTCGAACAAAATCAGGTTGTACTTTTCCTGTGTTGTTCCGGCACCTTCAATCGTAGTCGTGGCCATAGCCTTGGTAGAGATACGCTTAACCGGAACCTTTACGGTATCCGATCTGCACTCGGTTCCATTCTTTGAAACCACCACCAATTGTGCGGAATAGGGCGAAAGGTTTTGCTCGTCTGCTGTTCCTTCCTTCTCCTTCGGGAACTCGTCGGCATCGTTTTTCCAATCCCAAATGGCCGTGGCAGCGGAGTTGCCTACGTCATTTAGCACCTTCCATGACTGACCCCTGCGCCAGATTTCGATTCTCCGTGAGGCAACGATGGAGGAGTCAATTCCATTCTTCATGGTCCACGTCATGGTTTCCGGGTCAGGATAGAGCGTTGGATCATTATCCAGGATTGGCTTGCTCACATGCCACACGTCATCAGCATCACCAAAGAACCGAATCTCGGCTCGACGGTTTTCGACGATACCAAGCGAATCCTTCGGATTCGATCGTTCTTTGGGCCAGCCTGTTGCCTTAACTGTAAGCCTGTCGTCAGATATCTTCCAGATGTTCTTCAGATAATCGCGAACGAGCTCAGCACGTTTCATTGGCAGCGGTGAGTTCTTGTTCTCATTTACTTCGTCAACGCAGCCTGTAATCTCAACCTTTACGTTTGGATACTTGTTCAGGCGGTATCCATAAATATTCAGCACGTGGTAGTACTTCTGGAGCGTTGATCCAGGCAACCGCTCATCGTTGAAACCCTGTGTTTGAGATGGCGACCGGAAGATGGTATATCGTGGTGCAAACTCGGAGCTGTTCAGGTCAAAGAAGATGTATGGAAGCAGCGGATACAAGACCACAGTTGCACGCTCTTCGAGAACTAGCCCTCGGAAGGCGTCGTTCTTGCGCTTTGAGTGAGCAGATGCAGCAATCTCGGCTCCAAGTACAGGCCTACGCCCGAGCATGATGGTCTTGCGAATAACAACGTTGCTGTCCTGCTTCTTGGAGTCGAACGTCTTGCCAGGATCTACAACGCTAACCGACAAGCTACGCTCACCATAGGCGGGAGAGAATGCGGTTACGGAGTATGTAACACTGTCGTCCTTTGCAGCACCCAAACCATAATCTGCTGCGTTCACGTAGATACTGCTCTCAACTTTAGTGAGATCCAGGCTGTCCTTGGTTGTCTTGCCCGTTTTCATGTTCTTCATGGTAACCGTAGCTGGTACATGAAGACCTGTACACTCATCAATCACGTCCACGATTAGGTTCACAACGCGGAAGTAGGTTGGAATGAAGGCCATGAAAACGTCAAGGTCACCTTGCCATCCGGGCAAGTCACGGCGGCGCGATGAGAAGTACAGCACATCGCCAGACGCTGGCAACGTAATGAACTGCTCATCTTCCTTGGTGTTGATCGGTGCAGGGAGTTGCTTAGGCTTGGACCATCGGTCGCGGCCTTCACGGTCCTTTTGCCCCGTCATCTTGGACTCGTAAAAATCCAAGCCGCCCATGTTGGGTGTATGTCCGTTCGAAGAGAAGTACAGCGAAACGCCATCAGGAGCGATGAATGGAGCTACTTCAGCCTTGCTGGTATTGATATCCGGACCGAGGTTTACGGCCTTCTTCCACTCGCCAAGTTCTTCATCGAAATCACAGTACCAAATATCTGTGTCGTCCTGCCCTTCACCATCAGGATTTGTTGGAGATGGTCTGTTTGAAGCAAAGTAGAGCCTGTCTTTCGAGGGTGAAATGGATGGCTGACTATCCCAGTATTCCGAGTTCACATTGCGACCAAGGTTTCGCGGTGTACCCCAACGGTCACCCTCGATCTCTGTAACGTAGATATCGCAATCTCCTAAGCCATCCCTTCGGTCGCAACCCGTGAAGTACAGTGATTGCCTATCGGCGGCAATACTGGCTACGCCTTCATTCTGAACGGTGTTCACGCCGGCATCAACAGTGTCGATGTTGAATGGTGCGAAGAACACGGTGTCCAGATTGTTTTCTTTCTTGGCCGACCAGAAGTCGTGCGAGAAATCTCCATCGCGTGTTATTCTGCTGCCCTTGCGGTTGGACACAAAGAACAGCGTCTTACCATCGGCACTGATCGTGGGACCATAGTCAAGACCCGGATGGTTGACCACTGGACCCAGGTTCAGAATCCGAATAAGGTCAGTACGTGATAGAATGTCGCCCTGTAATTCTTCATCCGCAGGTGGGATGTTCAGGGTGACGGCATAGAGGTTGAGTTCGGCGCTCGGTTCAGCAGCGGTGACGGTAAACGTCAGGGCTACTAGCCCAATCATGAGTGCCACGACTCGTTGCAGCATACTTGTTCCGTTCATGGAGTCTGAATGTACTAATCCCACCGCAAGGTTGCCCGTGCTATGTAGCCTAAGGCCACGAATCCAAAAAATAGGTAATTGTGGAAAACTCGCCAACAGATGTTTCAAATAATGAAGCGTAGCTCGAGCATGATTTGCAATGCCTGCGTGCTGAAATCACCTGCCGACGAAGAGATTGTTGTAAAGGGGTAAACGTACTGGATCACTGGAGCAAGGAACATGGTCTTTGATAGGCGGATTTCTGCTCCAACGCCCAAAGATGCAGAGATCTGTAGTGGCTGCACATCGCTGATGGGTCCGTCTTGCAACACGATGGATGTGCCCGACTCCGCATCAGGAAACTGAACTGTGGCCGACTCTCCGTTAGGGAAACGGACGGTATCGGAAGCAAGACTTTTCGTATGCTTCACATTGGTAGATACCACATAGGAGATTGCTGCACCTGCTCTCACAAACAGTGCCTCGAATGCAACGTACTTGAGGAATGGCGTTGCCGTGAGATATCCAAGTGAAACGTTGGCTTCGTGAAGGAACTCAATCGGCACGGTATACTCCAAGCCATTGGAAGGTGCACGCTGTATAACACCTTCAATCTCTCGGAATCTCCCGGAGATGCTTCTGTCTTCATACCCAAGAGATACTCCCCACGTGATTCGCGATCGTGTTAGTCGCTCGAACAAACCCCCAATAACGTAACCCGTTGCAGCCCCCCCCTGGAACTCACAGTTACAGTCGGTTACCAGCGTTCCTGTTTGCCCATTGAGAGACAGACCGCCAAAGCCCCCTACCTGATCATAGATCAGCAGCTTCCGTGCACGTAAGGGGTCGCTTTCCAGAACATCTTCCTGTGCTCGCACCGATTCCGTAAGTACAACAAGCTGCAGTACGAAGGCAACACCGATTCTGAGGACTGACAGAAGGGGGCTCACGTTATGGTTGTATGTAGCTCGGTGGGAAATGGTGACAAACAAGGAAAAGGGTGCAAGCGTTCATGGTTTGGTATAATTGCCAGCTATGAGCACTCAGCAAGCACCTTTACAACAAGTGGAACCTGAACCGATCAGTGATTCGTCGGCTACTCCGTTGTTCGATACAGCTCGAGGAACTGCTGTTAAGCTACTGAACCGATACGAAAGTAGTGACTCGTACATTGACAAGCTGTTAGATGGTGAGTTACGACGTTCGGAACTCAACCCGGCAGACCGGGCTTTGGTGACGGAATTGGTGAATGGCACTATTCGTTGGTTGTCTCGCCTGGATTGGATCCTCACTGGGTTTTACCACGGAGAGTTCACAAAATGTTTGCCGCTGGTAAAGAACTCCATGCGCATTGCATTGTACCAGATGCTGTTTCTGTCAAAGATTCCCGCGCCTGCAGCCATCAACGAGAGTGTCGAGCTTGTAAAGCGTTTTAAAGGCGACAAACATGCGGGGATTGTAAACGGGGTGCTCCGCAACATTCTGCGAAACATTGGCAACATCAGGTACCCGGCCCGTGAAGAGAACGAAGTTCTCCATCTGGCTGTTCATAGCGCACATCCTCAGTGGCTTGTTCGCCGATATGTGGAGCGTATGGGCGCGGAAGAAGCGGAGCACTTGCTTAACGCCAACAATCAGCGTCCGATGATTACGCTTCGTGTAAATGCCTTCAAGTCCTCGGTAGAGGAAGTCGAGGCGGAGCTCACGGAAGCCCAAATCAAGTTTGAGCGGTCACCGATACACGAGGCCAGTTTCCTCATCACGTCGCTGCGCGATGTGCGATCATTGCCAGCGTTTACGAATGGTCACGTTACCGTGCAAGATGCCAGCGCAAGCCTTGCTGTTCGGTTGGCAGATCCAGCGCCAGGCATGTTGGTGTATGACCTTTGCGCGGCTCCAGGAGGCAAGGCCGTTTTTGCAGCAGAACTCATGCAGAATCAGGGTCGAATTATCGCCTTGGAACTATACCAGAGCAAGCTTGCAGCCATTAACGAAAATGCCGAGCGCGCAGGTGTTAGCATAATCGAGACGCTCCATGGAGATGCCAGAGAATTTAACCCTGCGGAACAAGCACACCTGGTGCTGGTTGATGCGCCGTGCACTGGCTTCGGAACCTTGAGTAAGAAGCCCGACATCAAGTGGCGACGGTCGATTGACGACATCCGCAAGATGGCTGCCAAACAACGCGAAATCTTGGAACATGCATCCGCCCTGGTGCGTCCGGGGGGATCGGTTGTATACTCCACATGCACAATCGAACCAGAAGAGAATGAAGGGGTGGTGCATTGGTTCCTGGATCAACACCCAGAATATGAGCTAATACCGGCGGAGAGTGTTCTGCCGGCAAGTGTTTGTAGTAATGGGTTCTTGAGCACGTTGCCACATGTACACCACAGCGACGGGGCCTTTGCCGCCCGGTTGCGCCGTAAAGAACAGTGACGTTGCCCTAAACAGAATTTGAAACGTGACCAAGCGTTCACATGAACTTCATTGCTGGTACACTCGAAATCTTGTAGCATGCATCATAAGCACATTCCTCACCAACCCAAGGACGCGGTATGAAGTATAGCAAGCTAGCACTCATTGGTTTTGCCATCATTGCCATGGCAGCCTGTGAGTCTAAGAAGGAAGAAACCCCGGTACCAGAAGAGTTGCCGGTGAACCAGCAGATGCCGGCAGCGGATACCATGAAAAAAGACACGATGCCCGTTGATACCATGGTAGCAGATACGCCTAAGAAGGTAGCCCCAACTCCTAAGAAGAAGGCAGCAACACAGAAGAAGGCAGACGAAGGCACGGCTGTTCAAAAGAAAGAAAGCCGCGATGCTGAGACCACCGAAATGCCAACTGCTGTTCAAAAGAAGAAGCCACGCGAGTAATTACATCCACCTTCAGAAATAAACGAAGGGGCGTTGCCATCAATGGCAACGCCCCTTTTGCTAATCACAATCGAATTACTGAACTCCCTTAGCTCCGCGTACACCACCGAACAATCGCTCGATTTCGGCATACGGTACGTTGGATACCGTTTGGAAGGATGCTTCAACCTCTACATAAGCATCTGCTCCAGTGCCGTTTACAAAGCCAGTTCCCGTGCTGTTTGGCTTTACGAGGATCTTGGCAAAGTTCACTGTTGACGTTGTGCCTACGCGTGAGCGAAGAAAGAATACTACGCCAGTGTTTGGATTGGAAAAGCCCGCAAGGTTCTCGAGAATCTCCGTGTATTTTCCAACCGGCATGTCGAGTGCTCGAACGTCGAATACTTCATCAAGACTGTTGGCACGTACATACTGTGATGTTCCAACGCTGTCTATGGAAACGATTGGGAATTCCATAGATCCTGGCGGTGTGTAACCGCTCACTCCAGGTGAACCAACAAGCGGACGTCCGTCCTTGTCGTCGAAACAAAACTCCCACTTGTCTGCTTCATCAATCTTTACCACTCGCCCTTCTCGCAGAGACAATCCACTGCCGAAGGTTGAGTTACTGGAGCCATACAGCTTGAATGTTCCCGTGAACCGCTTGGCAGGTGCCCAGGAAACCGCTGGCGAAGCGGCGGACTTTGCAGTGTCATTCACTGCACGAACGTAGAACTGGTAAATCTTACCCTCGGTTAATGCACTCACAGGTGCTGTCGTAGTATTACCACCCGAAACCTCGAGTGTTCGAGTATCCGTGGTTCCAGCTTCAGTGTAATAAATGATGTACCCAGTTGGGGCTTGACCCGTTGCAGCCTTTACCCACTTCAGCGTGACTGTTGTGGCGTTGGTAGAATTGGCCATCAGCTCAGTTGGAGCATTAGGCGCCGTTGGTGCTGGGTCGGGGGTTGTGGTCTCTTCGCATGATGCTACAACCAACAATAGAGTTAGCACACCTGCTATCCATCCAAACCGTTTTGTCATGATCTCTCCAGAATATTGAGTGGGTTCGTTTTTGTGACGCGAAATTAGAAATCACTAGGCAGCCCGCCACGGAACATCTGCAACACCTGCCAGGTGGTTGGCTATGCGAGCCGCGGTAAACAGGTAGTCCGACAAGCGGTTCATGTACTTGATCACCGAGGGTCCAATGTCTTCGTGTTCTGCGAGTTCCGTACATACTCTTTCTGCACGCCTACAGATCGTTCGAGCCAAATGGAGATGCGCCGCTACGAGCGTCCCGCCAGGAAGTATGAATGTGGTAAGGGGCTTGAGCACGGCGTCGAAGGCGTCAATCCGACGTTCAAGGCTTGCAACATGTTCCTGACATATGCGCGGAATGGCATATGCAGGCGGGGGCGTAAGTGGTGTTGCAAGGTCCGCACCTGCCGTGAACAGATCAGCGGATATGGCTAGCAACTGCTCTCGCAACTTGGGTGCAAGGTCAAGTGCCAGCACTACACCAATCTGGGCATTCAGCTCGTCGATCGTTCCGTACGCTTCAATACGAAGGTGATGTTTAGGTACTCGCTTGCCGCCAAAAAGGCCCGTGGTGCCATCATCTCCCGTCTTGGTGTAAATCCGTGTAGCCATGAAACAAAACTACTGCCCTGCGGGTGGTTTGTAGTTTTGGTCATGCGACCGTTCCATTTGCTGTTCATTGGAGACGTAGTTGGTCACGTTGGTCTACGCGAACTCCTAAGGCAGCTACCCGCCCTGGTGCAGCATTACTCTGCCGATGCCGTTGTGGTGAACGGAGAAAACATTGTAAACGGAAAGGGGCTTACCGAAGAAGAAGCCAACGTGCTCTTTAATGCAGGCGTCCACTGCATTACCACAGGCAACCACGTGTGGGAGAACTGGAAGTCGCGCACACTTCTCTCATCCAACCCACGTGTGTTACGGCCTCTTAACTATCCATCGGAAAACCCTGGCCGTGGCTGGAGTCATATCGTGCTACCAAATCAGCGGTCATTTGGCGTAGTTCAAGTTCAAGGGAGGGTATTCATGCAGCCAATCGACGATCCGTTCAAGGCTGTTGACGATGCTATCTCCAACCTGAAACCTCTTACAAAGACAATCATCGTTGACTTCCATGCTGATGCCACGGCCGAATCAGTTGCCATGGGCTGGTACCTGGATGGCAGGGTAAGCGCAGTGCTCGGAACCCACACGCACATTCAGACAGCCGATGCCACAATCCTTCCTAACGGCACCGCATACGTAACGGATGTTGGTATGACTGGCCCCTACGACAGTGTGATCGGCATGCAAAAGGACATCGCCATCAAGCGCATGCGCCTTCAAACAGCACACAGATACGAACCAGCCGAGGGTAATGTACGTGTATGCGGAGCACACGTACTTATCGACGAAATCTCCGGCGAAGCTGTATCGATTGAGATGTTTCAGAGTCCTTCACCTCGAACCACTATCGTCCCACCTTCAGGATGACGAATGCCTCTTGCGTCACTCTCTCATAAAGCAAAGATTCTCTGTACCATGGGCCCAGCGGTTGCCTCGGTGCAGAAGATCACAAGCCTCATCAAAGCTGGTGCGAACGCATTTCGGCTCAACATGTCGCATGGGTCCTACTCTACTCATGAAGAAAACATAGAATACATCAGGACGGCCGAAAAGAAACTTGGTGTTCACGTTGCTATTGTCGTGGACCTGCAAGGACCCAAGATCAGGGTAGGTGACATTACCCTGTTAGGCGGTAGAGAGGTCGAGCTAGCCGATGCAGCTGTGATGAAGTCTCGAAAACTCTCTGCATCAGATACACTGATTCCGGTGCAGTATCCTACGTTGGCGAAAGACGTGAAGGCTAACGACGAGTTGCTGCTTGATGATGGCTTGATGAAGCTGAAGGTTCTCTCAACTGACGGAGACACAGTAAAGTGTCTGGTTGTTCACGGTGGCAACCTCAAACCACGGAAAGGCATCAACCTTCCGCAAACAAACGTGTCGCAGCCATCGATGACCTCCAAGGATCGGGCCGATGTTCGCTTTGCGATTGAGCACGACGCCGATTACATCGCTCTCTCCTTTGTGCGAACAGAGCAGGATGTTGAATCCGTTCGCCGATACATCGCCAAGTACGGAGGCTCGCAACTTGTGATTGCTAAGATTGAAAAGCCCGAGGCATTGGAGAACATTGAGGCAATCGTTGAAGCGTCAGATGTAGTGATGGTGGCGCGCGGCGATCTGGGCGTTGAGATTCCTGCAGAGGCTGTACCAATGGTTCAAAAGCGCATCATTCGATTGTGCAATGACCATGCCGTCCCAGTCATTACCGCTACGCAAATGCTGGAGTCCATGGTACGTAACCCGAGGCCAACACGTGCTGAGGCAAGCGATGTTGCCAATGCGGTGCTGGATGGAACGGACGCGGTGATGCTCAGTGCTGAAACCTCGGTTGGTGCATACCCCATAGAAGCTGTTTCGTATATGAGGCAGATATGCTATCAGACTGAGCGGGCAATGTTGGAAGATGGGCTGCTGCGTGAGCCAAGACCAACGTATCAGCTTACGAAAGAGCAGAATACCATGTCCATCGCCGCTGCTGCTGCACACATCGCAGAGGAGACTCGTGTTGCTGCAATCGCTTCACTAAGCTACAGCGGTGAAACAGCTCGCCTGATTTCGTGCCAACGGCCAAAAGCACCCATTCTGACGATTACCACGCTTAAATCCGTTGCTCGCCGAATGAGTTTGCTGTGGGGCATTACGAGTGTGGTGATAGACTCGATAACGTCAACCGACGAGACCATTGAGAAGATCAAGTCTCATCTCGTATCAGAAAAGATCCTGCCTGCAGGATCCACCGTCGTCTTCACAATCGGTCGTCCATTAGTTGGTCGAGCACGAACGAACATGTTGTCGATCGAAACACTAACGCCGGCACAGAACAAATAGCTCCATGCCGGCCTTTTAATGTTCAAGTAGGCAAAAGCCCCCTACCAGGAGTGCACGTTACTGTTGTACCGGCTTCAGTACAAACCGTGCATAATTGTCGCGCTTTAGGTACTTCTGGGCCGCCTTGTGCACTTGTTCGGCGGTCAAAGAGCTGATAAGCTGCTTTCGTTTTTCGATGTTGCTGAACGGCTCTCCGTCCATGAGTAGTCGCAGCACGCCGTCAGACCAGAACTCGTTGGTTTTGAGTGCAACCTCGCGTTCATGAAGGTGAATCTCTCGAACCTTATCCGTGTAGCTGGATTCTACCGGCTTCATGGCCATGGTATCCATGTCCTGAAGCGTGATGTTGATCAATTCATCTACGCGTTCGGGATTGCATGAGAAGACAACCGACACCGAGTACTCCTCTTCGGGAATTTTGTCCGCGTTTGCTTGCACAGACACAAAGTATACACCACCTGCTTCTTCGCGCAGTTTCTTGAGCAAGCGCATCTCCATCACTTCCGAAAGGGCCGATAGATCGTACCGATTTTCTGGTGTGTAGGGGACTTTGCCAGTAAGAACAAGAATCACGAAACTCTTGGGATCTGTACCACGCCGGACCGTTTTATCAATCTTGCCTTTTGGAGTGCGCATTCCAACGTCCTTCCACGTGGTTTTCACCGTTGTTGCAGGCAAGCTGGCCACGTACGTCTTCAACATGTTTTCCATCTCGGCTTCATCAAAGTTTCCGGTGATGGTAAACGTAAATGATGCCGCATTGGAGAACAATGACTTGTAGAACTCAAGCGCTTTAGCCGGATCCACCTTGTCCAAGTCGGCAATTGTTAGAGGTCGAGAACGAGGATGGTTGCCAGACATGGTTACACGAACAGTGTCGAAGAATCCTCGCTCAGGACTTTTGTCCTGATTCTCAAGCACACTCTTTACACGCGTCTTCCACGATGCTACCGCATCCATATCCATTCGAGGTTGCGTGAAGTACAGATACAGCAGTTCGAAGAACGTTTTTACGTCCTTCGGTGAAGTACTGCCGCGCAAACCATGCCGTTCTAATGCGATGTATGGAGATAAGCTGATCGTTTTGCCTTGCAGCATTTTTATCAGGGTTGGTGCATCGAATTCAGCAATGCCACTGGCGTCTACTAAGTCCGCGGCATTAGAAATGGTTATGTGGTCAGCCTCCGGCCCAAGGCTTTGTCCGCCGAATGCCTCGGCCCGAAGGAGGATCTCGTCGTTCTTGTAATCAGTTTTCTTAAGGATTACTCGCACACCATTCGATAGAACGACGTGCTTACCACCTATCTCAGGCTCGTTTTTCGTTGAAGTAATTGTCCCGGCCTTGGGCTCTGTTGCCATGAGTGGTTGCAACGGCACGTTGTCTTCGTAGGCCGCGATATCCTTTGCAGCAATCGCAGCAAGCAAGTCTCTCATCTGCTTTTCAGTTGGTATTGTGCTCCCTTCCGTACTTGGTATGGAGAGCAGTATCGTGCGATTGTCTTCGGTAATCTGCGAGTTTAGGTAAGCCTTGCACTCTTCTGCGGTGATTAACGGTATGTAGTGATTCCAGATTTCATATTCATGAGCAATGCCGGGCACCGTTTCGGCAGTGAGCACGTGCCGAGAAAGTTCTTGTGCAAACTGTCCGTTATTCGACTTGTCTCTTTCATTGTAGTACTGCTCGATGTTGGCTAGTGCTTGGTCCTTCGCGCGTTGCAACTCGCTCTCAACAAAGCCATGCCTCTTGGCACGTTCTAGCTCTGTGAAGAGCGTGTTGGCACTTACCATAAGGTTCTTGCCGGACGTTGTTGCACTGGCGTAGAAATGCCTGTACTGGCGGGCAATGTTGATCTTTCCAACACCAGCCGTTGTGAAGGGCGGGTTGGCCTTTTGTGCCAACTCCTGTAAACGGCTGTTAAGCATGGACGAAGTAAGCTGCTCCACCAGCATGCGCCGATAATTGGCGTACGTTTTTACTGTGTCGGCCCTATGCTTAACAAGGAATTCAACCTCCGCCACCTGCAATTCGGGATCGGAAGCAATACTCACCTTGAGTCCCTTGTGGTCCGGAATCGGAACAAACGGGCGTTTCTCAACCAACGATCCCGCTTCGGAGGGCAGAACCATGTACTTTGTAACGATGTCGTTGATGGTATTATGATTCACATCGCCAACGAGAATAAGTGCCATGTTCTTTGGGCCGTACCATCTGCGGTAAAACTTGCGCAGGTTGTCAGGCGGTGCCGTCTTTAGCGTTGTAGTGTCGCCAATCACATCGTGAGAAGCATACGCAGAACCGTTGTACATAGCCGTGCGATGCTGATCACGTACGCGTGAATTTGCTCCTTGCGAAAGCCGCCATTCTTCGAGAACAACACCACGTTCTTCTTCGATGTCTTGCGTTTCGTAGCTCACGAAGGCGGCCCAATCGCGCATAACCTTGATGGCATTGATCAGATTTTCCTGCTTGTCCGTAGGTACGGTAAGCATGTACACGGTTTCGTCGAAGTTCGTGTAGGCATTCAGATCTGCTCCAAATCGAATGCCAGTGCTCTCTAGAAAGTCAATCAACTTTTGCTTCGGAAAATCCTTAGTCCCGTTAAATGCCATGTGTTCGCAGAAGTGTGCTAGGCCATACTGACCAACTTCCTCGAGCACCGCACCAGCATCAACGGTAAGGATGAGATCCATCCGTTTCTCTGGCTTGCTGTTCTTAAGGAAGTATACCGGAATACCGTCCTTGGTCTTGGTAACGATGACGTCTTTATTAAAAGGAACAATTGCATCATCAACAATTGTAGCTTGGCTTAGCGCTACGACGGGTAGCAAAAGCAATAGAAGAGCAAGCCGGCTCAGGCTAGTTAGCATGACAACTCCCAATGTGTAGCAAAAGAAGGGCGAAACTACGAAGGCTTATTTGCCGGGTTTCACTCCGTGCCACTCCAAGGCCTCTTCCAGAAACGGCACCAGCGAACCTTGACTGTCGGCTACGTCAATGTCAAGATATCGGGATACCAGAAGCATCGTTTCGGATTTGCTCCTTGCCTTGAGCAGTCTTACCACGGCTTCGGTACCGTGACGCCGGTATGCAGCATCAACTATCACTGCACCAAGAATGTACTGGTCCTGCTGATCAAGAATGTCTTCTGTGAACAATTTGATAAACGATGGGATGGCCCGAAGCTCTGTGGACTGAAGGTACTCGCGGACAAGAACAATGTAGTCTTTCGAAATGGAACCACCCAGCCAGGTGGCCACACCCTCCCGGAGAATGGGGTCTGCATGTGCATCCAAGTCCCTGAGCACGATGTGCACGAGCTCGTGAGGATAGTACGGGTCGCCAAGAGCCGACAAAATCACCTGCTGTTCAGGATAGGCTAGGCCACTTGGTGGGAAAGCGTAGTACTCTACCCCCAAGAGCAAACACATTTCATCACGATCCCTGGCAAGAACCATCATCACATTCGAGGGTTCTTCAACGTCGAATTGTTGTGCAGTGCGCCGAATAAAGTGTACAGACGCCTCTGCTCGAGCAGTGTCAATGTGCATACCCGGAGCGTGAACCACAGTAAGGTTTTTAACCCGCGCTTGTGGCCACGACTGCACGGAAGCTGGAAACGAGGGAACAGTTTTCAGGTCACCCGTAGCAGTCCGCGTAAACATCGTTCGAAGTATTCCGAGGGGAATAATATGCCCCGACGATCGATCAACTGTGCTAAACAGCGTTCGAACAGTCCATGAGGCTTTTTCCCTTTCGATGCTCAGTATCGTAGGGGGGAAGGTTCTAATCACATCCAATCTCTGACTGAACCAGTTTCGGACTATGCTTTGGACGGATGTTGCCATGTTGGGACGGTCTGGACGACCTCCCATGATCTGCGGACCAACACCTCTCCACTGGTCAAGACTATCAACCCAGGCATACAGAACCGCCCGGATGTCAGGATCTGTGGTGTCAACCCGCTGCATTACACGCACCATGGGTATGCCTGTGTCCGTCTGCGACGGCAGAACATGCGCACCGAAAAGGGTAGCGATAATGATGGTTAACCACTTGGTCATACAGTTACATAACGAAAGTACACATCAAATGTTACCAAATGATAACATTGTGTCTGGAGACTCGCTTCGTTCTTTGGTGGTTCTGTGCTCAACCCCACATTGTTAAAGCCCCTTACCATTACCAGCAATGACTGAATCAGCCATTTCGTTCGAACTGTCTGCCGAGCAGGAAACTCTGCGCGAGGCTATTCGCGCCTTTGTTGAATCAGAGATTCAGCCCGTTGCCTTGCAGTATGATGAGTCTCAGGAGTTCCCAAAGGAGATTTTCCGACAGCTTGGCGACTTAGGATACCTAGGGATCGTGATTCCACCGGAATACGGGGGAGCAGGATTGGGCTACATCGAGTATGCGGTTGTGGTGGAGGAAGTGGCCCGCGGATGCCCCGCGATTGCACTTGGAGTTGCCGCCCATAATGGATTATGCACCAGTCACATCTTCCGATTTGGATCGGAAGACATTCGGCAGAAGTACATCCCTCGTCTTGCATCTGGGTCAACACTCGGAGCATGGGGTCTCACGGAACCCAATGCCGGCAGCGACGCATCAGGAACGCAGACGAAGGCTGTAAAAGACGGAGATACCTGGATACTGAATGGTGCGAAGAATTTCATCACACATGGCAACGTAGGAGACATCTGTGTGGTGATGGCCGTAACCAACCCGGTGGCTGGTAAGGCAGGTATCTCTGCCTTTGCAATTGATAAGTCAATGTCGGGTTTCTACGGCTCGAAAAAGGAAAACAAGTTGGGCATGCGGTGTTCGGACACAGCCAGCTTAACATTCGACAATGTTGTTGTACCTCATTCCCATCTTCTTGGAGAAGAAGGTGAAGGCTTTAAGCAGGCGCTGCAGATACTTGATGGTGGACGTATCTCGATCGCGGCATTGAGCGTTGGCCTTGCCCAAGGAGCATTCGAGGCGGCACTTGCGTATGCAACCGAGCGGAAACAGTTTGGAAAACGGCTAGCGGATATGCAGGCCATTCAGTTCAAATTGGCACGAATGAGTATGGAGATTGACGCCGCACGCATGCTTACTTACAGGGCCGCATGGTTGCGAGATCAGGGTATGCCATTTGCACGCGAGGCATCGCAGGCCAAGCTCTACGCGTCGGAAGTGGCAGTAAGAACAGCAGAGGATGCCATTCAGATTCACGGTGGGTACGGCTACGTGAAAGAGTACCCGGTAGAAAAGTACTGGCGCGATTCCAAGCTTCTAACCATTGGCGAAGGCACGTCTGAGATTCAGAAAATGGTCATCGCCCGGAGCCTGCTGGCCGAAGGGTAGGGCCTTTTTCTAGTGGCAGCGGACGACCGTCAATTATACCCAGATCTAGGTTCCACAGGCGTGCAAGAGTAGGTGCTACATCGGCTGGACCAACCGGTGATTCTATCTTTTGCTGAACCACTCCTCCGCCAATGATGAGTAGTGGCACCCACCGATCGTATTCCCATGGCGTGCCGTGTGTTGTGGCGTTGCTGCCAAAGATCCAGTATGGCTTGGGGTAGACAACCACATCTCCCGTCCTATCAACAGCAGCAGCTTTGAGCATGGCCCAGCACAGGTCACCACTGGTGTTTGGTGGACATGTTCCACCAAGCAGGTCGTTGCCTTTGACCACGACTCCAACACCCGGTACTTGCTGTACTGCACGCACCGCGACACTTACCACACTGTCCGTTTGTTTCCCCGTCCACGCAATTGCCTTGTGATCAAGGTACAGGTTAGGTAAATGGGTTTTCCAAACCCATTGTGAAGGGGGCTTACCAAACGCATCGGTGAGTGCCGTTTCCACGGCCATGGTGCATGCATCATAGCGTATTCTACCCGCATCTATGGCTGGTTCCCCTGGCTTGCGGTTCGCCAACAGCTGTTCGGGTACAGGCGCAACACCGTGATCGGACGTTACAACCAGCATATAACGATTCCGACCCACGAGGACGTCCAAGCTGTCAATCAACAGCTCCACGGCGCGATCGGCATGCAGATACATTTCCTGAACCTCCCTACTCTCTGCACCGAATGCATGCCCCAGATGATCTGTCATCGATGCTCCAACAACGAGCAGGTCAGGATTTCCATCTGCCCCTAACGATTCCGCCTTCACGATCATCAAAACCGCTTTCATAAGTGATTGAAGCGAGAAAGGGCTTTTCGTCACATCCTCTACTGTTGTTGCAACATCTGCAGAGCTCATTACATGGGGGAATGTTCTTCTACCCGAGCTAAGTCCGGCTTCCCACGGCTGATCATCGATAGCAATGTTTTGGGAATCGGTGACTTCTGCATTCCATACCATCCCAGCATATCGATCCAGTGAGCACTGTGCATTCAGCTCTGGCAACCAGGTGGGTGATGCATACAGATTTGATGTTCGATATCTGCCAGTATCGTAGTCAAGGAACACAACAGCATCCGCTTGTTTACCAGCCATCAGCAGTGCCGCCCTGTCCTTGAGTGAAATGCCGATAACCTTTGAATCAGGATGTACTGTGTTTAGCACGTCGCCAACAGTTGGAGTGCGCAGGAGGAATGCACTCGGTTCACCGGTTTCATCCTCTGCACAATACAGGCACGTATCAAGATCACGATCGCAAAAGTCATTTCCCACGATGCCCGTGCGATGGGAGTAACATCCTGTGAGCAACGTTGCATGGCCTGGTCCGGTAAGCGTTGATGCATGACCGAACAAACAGCGCGAATACCAAGCCCCTTCTCTGATCATTCGCTGAAAACCGCGGCTGCCGGCCGTGCTACGGAACTTGGTTACGAAGTCGCCGCGGTACTGATCGAAACTGAGAACCACCACCAATGGCAACTGCCCGGACGTATTGTCCCGGGCAGTGGAACAGGCCGTGGAAGTGAGAATCAGAGCACAGAGAAGGTAGGTGCGCATCATGTGCGCAAACTACCTTACTGGCCCATCGTTCGCATCAATGTTGCCACTTCGTAAGCTTGCTGCTGGTTGTAGTCGTTTGCCAGCTTTCGATAGTTCACCAGATCCACAATAATTCCGATATAACACAGCCCGAATGTGAGCAGGTACAGTATGCCCATTCCAATCTGGTTGAGTACGAAACGCTGAATACCTGCAAATCCAAGAAAGCCGATAAGCGTGAGGATGAGGATCATTTGCGGATCCTTGCGCCGAGCTCGGTACATCATCGCGAACTGCTGCGCCTGTGCGTCGGTCATCGGAGATAGAAGCTTGTTCACATACGCAAGCTCCTCGCCATCAAGATCCGGCAGAAACTGAAACACATTGGCCATGATTACCTCATCTGATAATGTTGGGGAAAAACACAAGTTTCACGATACGGCCTATGAGCACACCTACGGCAATTGGACCAATGGGGTGGGCAGCAAAGCTGCCGCTCACATCACCTCGCAGGAACAATCCGATGCTCTCACCCACACCACAACCCAAGCACCAATCCATGCCAAGCAGAGATGGCACACACAGAGAAACATGATCGTTAAACCCTGGCGGTAGTACAGCCAGAACCACCAGTGCCAACGCCCAGATCACGGCCTCTCGCGGAACATGGAATGATGTAAGGGGCTTTGGCATGGGCGCAGGGTACGGCACTGTTTCAGTTAGGTTGCTACTGTTGGCTCTGTTTTGTTGCCTTCCAACAGGAACATCGAGGTTCTTTCTTCAGGATTTGTTAGGGCGATGGCGGCAACCCAAGTTTGGCATACCCCAAACTCTTTGTTTCTCCAGCTGATCGCGGTATATTGCGAGTCCTTTTCGAAACTCAAAGCTAGAAATCCCGATGTACGCAGTTGTAGAAATTGCTGGTCAACAGTTTGCTGTGGCTCCCAACCAGAAGGTTACAGTGCCGCTGCTGGACTCCAAGGAAGGTGACACCATCGAGTTCACCAACATCCTTCTGGCCAGCAACAACGGCAAGATTACGGTGGGTAAGCCATACGTGAACGGAACGGTAACGGCCACCGTAAACGGTCATGGCAAGGGCGATACGGTTCTTGTGTTCCACAAGAAGCGCCGCAAAGGCTACCAAAAGCTGAACGGACATCGCCAGAAGTTTACGAGCATCACCATAAACGATATCAAGATCTAAGGACTGTCATGGCACACAAAAAAGGTGGTGGATCAACCAAGAACGGTAGGGATTCGAATGCCCAGCGCCTTGGTGTGAAGAAGTTTGGCGGAGAAAAAGTGGTGGCTGGCAACATCATCATCCGCCAACGGGGTACCCACATGCACCCAGGAAAGAACGTTGGTCTGGGTAAGGACTACACGATCTATTCGCTAATTGACGGCGTTGTGAAGTTCGAACGTCGGGACAAAACGAAGCTTAAGGTTTCCGTGTATCCGGAATCCAACTGATACGCTCATCATGCCTCTTTTTCAAACGCCTCCTCCAGAGGCGTTTTCTATTTTCGCAAGCCCTTTATGTGCTGGCTCTGCAGTAGTTAGCACCGGGCAAACTCCTAAGACCACCACAATCCTACATTAACAATGAACGCTCCCGTACGAGTTGCCGTTACCGGCGCAGCAGGCCAGATTGGCTATAGCCTTTTGTTCCGCATTGCCTCCGGCGAAATGCTGGGTCCGGATCAACCGGTAATCCTTCAGCTATTGGAGCTAACACCGGCTCTGCAAGCGCTGAAGGGTGTTGCAATGGAGCTAGAAGATTGCGCCTTCCCATTGCTTCATGGCGTAGTGCAAACCGATGATGCCAAGGTTGCCTTTCGTGATGCCGATTATGCCCTACTCGTGGGTGCGCGCCCACGCACAAAGGGTATGGAGCGCTCCGACCTCTTGGAGGCTAATGCTCAGATCTTCACCGTTCAAGGGAAGGCACTAAACGATGTTGCCAATCGAAATGTTCGAGTGGTCATCGTTGGCAATCCTGCGAATACCAACGCTCTCATAACACAGAAGAGCGCACCAGACCTTAATCCAGCCAACATCACAGCGCTCATGCGCTTGGACCATAATCGTGCACTGGCACAGATTGCCGCTAAGTCGGGCGTGCATACCTCCCAACTCCGGAAGATGACAGTGTGGGGAAATCATAGCGTGACGCAGTATCCAGACGTATTTTCTCTGGAAGGACCAAACGGACTGATTTGGCCAACCATTCAGGATGACGCGTGGCTTGCCGACACGTTCATCCCTACTGTTGCAAAACGTGGTGCCGCCATCATCGAAGCACGTGGCTACTCCTCGGCAGCGTCGGCAGCCAATGCGGCAGTAATGCATATACGCGACTGGGTTCTTGGAACGCCGGAGGGAGATTGGACTACCATGGGCATTCCTTCCGATGGCTCCTATGGCATTCCCGAAGGAGTGATCTACGGGTATCCGGTAACGTGTTCGAACGGCACGTATTCCATTGTCAAGGGAATCGACGTCAACGACTTCTCTCGCAAGAGGATGGATGCCTCATACCAGGAACTTGTGGAAGAACGATTGGCAGTACAACACCTGTGGTAGGTGCTCGCGCCAAGAACGTCGCACCACCATCACTGCTCCATATCTCCAGGTACCATAAGCTGTACCATGGTACCATGCTGCAACGCGTTCCACGGCTGGTCGTCAGGAAAACCAATAACAGCTACGCCACACGTTGGCAGATTCTCCAGTGACGGCATGGCTAGCTGATTCACAGCCAAGGTTAGGGTTGGGTTGTGCCCTATCACCATAACGGTGCGCATCTCCGGGGTGGCTATCCACCCAACCTGATCAAGTACGTCCTGAACACGTGCTTCGTAAACTTCTCGGGTGTTCACCACCTGCTCCGACTGCAGGTGGAAAGCCTCGACAAAGTAAGCGGCTGTTTCCTGTACTCGCCGAGCAGTACTGAGTATGGCAACGTCGGGCCGCGGTACATGTGCAGCTAACCACGTGGCCATGCGCGGCGCATCTCTCCGGCCTCGATCGTTGAGCGGACGATCATGATCACTAAGCCCTGGCTGACTCCAGCTTGATTTCGCGTGACGAACTAAGATCAAATGCTTCACTGCGACCTTACGGTGAAGAGCAACACAACGGTGGTAATGGCGGCAGCTACAAAGATGGCTGGTTCCAGGACGTCTTCCCACACGGTTCGCTCTTCGGGTGGAAGTTCGGCGTGTGTTGCATGTAACTGCAAGCTTTGAGTAGCCATGGCTTCGCTGCGGGTGCAGGTGTTCACAACAACAGCAGGGGGGGGAGAGATCAAGGTAAGTCGTCCGTTGTTTTCCAGGGTGGCATTGATGCTAACGGATATTTCCCTGGTTACACTATCGGCAGAGGATGTACCACGGTACTCCATGCCAAGCTTTCTCGGTATGATGGTAAGCTTTGCATGGTCACCTTCCGTTCGGATTTCAATTCCCTTTGTGCGTGCCTGTTCAAGTACAAGTGCCGAGAGCCACGAGTCATCTGGGTGTTCTCCTACAGTGAGAAGTATCGGCTGAAAGGCTGCGCCACCGGAAGCAACCAGCGTATCCATGATAGCCAGCACCTGAGCACGTACTTCCCTTTCCACCACAACAGTAGCCTGCTCCACGCTGCTTGGCAACACTACAGCAGGAAAACCCAGCACGAATGCGATGAGCATCATAATGGTCTTCAGGCCACTAGATCCAATCATGCCCTGTTCAGGTCCTTCTGTTTGCGCAGTGAAAGCAAGGCCGAGACTAGCATATGCTCATTCTCATACACTGCCGGCCGTATGTGGAGCGGACGTTTTCGGCCACGAATCGTAACCTTTACAAGAGAGAGCATACCACGCACTCGCACACGCCTATCGCGACCGATGGCTATGCGCTCTATCTCATCCAGCGCAAATGTTCGCTCATGAAATCTGCTCAGAAAGGCGATGCCATCCTCGGCAACGATGATGGCTCGATGACTAATCATGTTCATCAGGAGTGCTATCAAGGAAATCAGAACGAACAATCCGAGCAGCACAACAATTGGATCTGTAAGAACTACGTTCACGATACCCGTTTGAAGTGTTGACTCCCACATTGCCTTCACCATCACGTATACGATGAGCGTAACGGCATAGATGGCAACACTCTGCCAGTACGGATCCAGGCGCACCCGGAATTGTGCTGGTAGCTTTACTTCTGGTAACATCTGCGTCATGCAGACTGCCTCCATAAACTCACAACCAATTCAGCAACCCTAATGGCCGCATCAGGCTTGCCTGTTGCCCTCATGGCCTGGGCCATACGTTCAAGGCGCTCGCCGTCGTTTAGCAGACTCATCAGTTCAGTCTCAAGCCTTGTATCTATCACTCCGTCATCAATCACCACAGCCCCCCCCCTGCTTGATATGGCCTGCGCATTGCGCCTTTGTTCGTCGGTGCTGGCTGATGGCAGTGGGATCAGTATCGCTGGCTTACCGATAACGCCTAACTCACTCACCGTGGTTGCACCGCTCCTACACACAACAATGCTAGCAGCAGCATAGGCCAACTGCACGTCTGCAATGAACTCCTGCGAAACCACAGCCCCCTTCAGAGCATCGGGAATCTGAGCGGAAAAGTGTCGGCCGGTTTGCCAGATGAGTTGGCAGGGGGCTTGGGTTTGCGCCCACCGATTCACCATGGCTTGTACGGTGTGATTGATTGAGCATGCGCCGAGGCTTCCACCAACTACCAGTACCGTTGGCCGATGAGCATCCAAGCCAAACGCCATACGCGCTTGCTCGGCACTGCTTGGATTTGCAAACACAGTTCGCACAGGATTACCTAGAACAGCGGCTCGGCTGCGCACCGCTGCTGGAAGTCGGTCAAGTGTTTCGTGGTAGGTGAGCACGATAGCCGAGGCTTTGCCTACAAGTTGACTGTTCGTTTTGCCAAGGTTCACATTGCTTTCCATAACAACCAGAGGTACACCCATCTGTGCTGCTGCAACGCCGGCGGGATAGGAGATATATGCGCCCGTAACCAGGGCAACATGCGGACGGAATCGGCGAATGAGTACTCTAGCTCTAGCAATGGAGCTCAGCACTCGTATGGGCAACAACAACGTATCGAGTGAAAGCAGCTTCCGAAATCCAGTTATTGGCATCGGCGTAAACGGAAACCCCAACTCCGGTACAAGCGTGGCTTCCATCCTAGTGGCGCTACCAAGCCATTGCACATCCACGGCATTCTGAAGGTGCGTTTGGAGTGCCTCGATTACGGCAACGGCCGGGAAGATATGTCCACCCGTGCCACCCGCTGCAACCAGAAGCCTGAGTGAAGGCGATGTTTCCACCATCCCTTCAAAATAGGCTGTTCACTGTATTTTCATTGCCGTGATCAATACACTCATTTCTCTTGCAGCCACCTGCACCATCACGTGGTGCCTCTCGGTGGTAACGATTTATGGACAGCAACCACAGTCTGTTAGCGTTACAACGTATCTCCAGCAGATCGCCAAAGGCTGGCCGAACGATGCAAAAAAGGCTCTGCCGGACTTGCTTATTGAACGACCGGACGACCCGGCCGTGATGTTTCTTCACGCAAGTCTCGTAGAAGATCCCAAGAAGGCCCTTCCACTATACGAACGAATCGTGGAACGGTACTCATCCAGTGATTGGGCCGACGATGCTTTGCTCCGTATTATCATTCAGGCATGCACAGGCAGAGAGGAAACCAAGGCTGTTAAGAGCTTCCAGCAACTGCGATCACTGTATCCTAACAGCGATCTGTTACCGGTGGCATACGACGTAATGAGAAATTCTGTTGGATTGCCCGCGGCCGCAGAGGCAACATCTCCACCAACCGTACAAAAAGAATCAAAGCCAGCAGTACCGCCCGACTCGGTGAAGAGTGCATTAACGCAACCAACCACGGCAACCCATCCATATACGCTGGTAGTGCTCACCTCCCGAAGCAAGTCGAACGCAGAAGAAACCGTTGCAAAACTTCGCAAGAAGGGCCTGAAGGTAGACTATGCCGAAAAGTGGGTGAAGGGTTTACGCAACTATGTTGTTCAGGTTGGCTGGTACAAAAGCGAAGTAGAAGCTGCTGCAGAGATTGATGCCATGCGGAAGATATGTTCCTGCAAACCCGTTGTGGCACGGCGCATGCCATAGCCCCGTTGCAAACAATGTGGATCATCGTGTTGCTGGTTTTGTGCGCCGCTACCCTGCAGGCGCAGAATGCCGACGTACATGCGGAACGTGTATCAATGGACAGGCAGTTGCTCCGATCCATTGATGGATCGGCCTCGGTGGGAAGCGGCGCCGTATGGCCGCAAAGTGTGTATGCTTTGCGGGTGATGGGCGATAGTGCAACCGCTGGCTTTGGAACGTATACACACACCTACTACGGCCCGGTAATGCTGGACGCTGATACCACCGGTGGGATGCTTTTTGCTCATACCGACGCCCGATTTCGAGGCCTTGCGTATGCTGATGGTGTTGTGAGGTTGCAGGCAGACGCAGGCCTGATGCTGCGCCCAGGATATTATTCGGATGGTACTGTGAGCAACCCATTCGTGCTCGCTCGGCCAAGTGTTCGGTTCATGGGTTCCGTGAGTGAGCACCTAGGATACTTTTTAGACTTGAGCAATGGCGTTCGGCTTGCCGGTGATGCAGCATACATTGCTAGGACCGATCCAACGCTAAGTCGCATCACCAAGTTCACATCGGAAGACAGTTCCTTCTTTGATACATACGTTGGATATGTTCAATACCAGAGCGAGTACGTTCGCATTCGATTCGGTCGAGAGCCAATTCAGTACGGTTTTTCGCCAATCGACAATCTTGTCCATAGTGTGGATGCTCCGCTGCTCGATGGTTTGCTGTTTGATGTGCCGTACAAGGCCTTTCGGTTTACGATGACGCATAGCGCAGCAAACGGTGTTGACACAGCAGGCAATCCAGTACCAACAAAGTTTGTTGCCACTCATAGGTTGGCTTTCGACCCAACACCCTGGCTTTCAGTTGCCGTGAACGATATGATCGTGTATTGGGGTAGGGGGCTCGACCTTGTGTATTTGAATCCCCTGGCATTCTTTGTGTCGGCCGGACTCAGCACGCAGGAGCGTAACACCAACGACAACAGCATGCTTTCGTTCGACGTTGCTGTGCGGCCACTTAACGGCACCATGGTATACGGAACATGGTTCATTGATGACCTTAACTACAGCACCATAGGTGACACATCGTGGCTTGGAAATACCAACAAGTGGGCCTGGCAAGTTGGGATCAGCCAAATCATCAGATTTGGTTCAAGCCCCCTTCAATCACTTGCAAGCCTTGAGTACGTGAAGGTTGATCCGTTCACTTATTCACACCGAAGCATGAATGCTTCGTACACAACGTTCAACGCACCTTTGGCGTATAACATGCAGCCAAACAGTGATCGTTGGGCGTTTCAGTGGCGCACCTGGTTCACACCTCGCACGTTTGTGCGGTTTGACCTTGACTACACCAGGCATGGTGAGAACATTGTTGACAGTGCGGGCAACATCGTGATGGGAGAACATCCACACTTTCCAGGCGCAACCGCTCCAATTGGAAATGTTGGAGGCGACGTTCTTCGTGGAGATGGTGATGACTTGCAGGGTAATCGGTTTCTGCGCGGCAACGTTAGCCATCAGCGCAGAATCAGTGTTTGGTTCTCGGCAGAGTGGTGGCACAACATCTTTACGGATGTGCGCTTCGGTTACACACATAGGAACGGAGGTAATGACCCCGGCCAATTTGTGTTTGGCTCACTCGAAATTCGGGTAGGGTACTAACGAGCTGCGTGACCCACAACCGCTATCTGATCTCACTTGACCTTGGTCTTCACAACCTGCACCACGTTCTTTTCGGTTTGGTGTCTGTGCACGTAAATCACGGCTTCGCAGTTGTCGGGGTTCCAGTCTTTGCCTGATGGAATGGTTAGCGTGAGTGTTCTGGTAAGTTTTGTGCCCTTTGGAACATCGGCTGCCGACACCTGCTCACCCCATGTACCATTGTAAGATGCACGGAGTACATGCTCGAACTTGAAATCTTTGATGTGCGACGGCGTATAGCGATAGTCTATCTGATCACCTTTTAATCCGTTCTCGATCAACCAGCCAACCAGATAATAGTCGGATGTGCCAGCCTCGAGGTAGTTCAGCTCAACCGTGATCGTTGACGTCCGCGACGTTTCGTCCCAACGTGGAGTTGTTTTGATACCAAGGATTGGTTGTTTGTCCAGCTCCTGCGTTGTAGCAGGTGCCCAGTTGTCCTTGCTCTGAATGAACTTGCCGTTGTATGTAATGCGGTTTACGAGACCATTGGGATTACCCGCGCGGCTAATACGAAACGTTGCATCCAGCTCCTCCCCTTCGGTGGTTCGCCAATCCATCGGATAATCTGGCGGGGCAGGTCGGGCGAAGTGCCCCGAATGCACGGCAACAACAATCACCCGATCGCTGCCATACGTATCCTGAATCTGGTGGGCAAGGTCGGCAGCTTCCGGACAGTTTCCGCAGGTGTGCCCGGTATAGTCTTCGAGCAGTACGTTCTGCAGAACCGTGTCTAACGAATCTATTGGCACATCAGGCGTTTGGATGGGATTGTCAATCACATCACACGCAGCTATGGTTGCCACAGTGGCCAATGCGATGATCAGGTGTTTCATCTCAGCTCCTGTTTGGACTGCTCAGACCTTATCAGAAGGTATAGGTTACGCCGAGTGTGAAGCCATTCGATGCCGGAACGGGGCGGCAGATGCCACCTACACACAGGATGCCGCCGCGTACTCTGCCATAGCCCCCTTGCACCCGAAGTGCATCCTTTACAAATGCGACCGTGGCATTGGGATAGTGCACGCGAAGTGCTTCGTCGGCATTACCATAGTTGTACTCATCAAACACGGTAAAGAACCAACTGGGACTAATGGAGTACTCAAGCAGAAGCATGGCCCAGTCCCCATTCTGCAAAGCAAGTTCGGCACCTTGCTGATGACTAACGCCCATCCACTGGACTTCTGACCGCAGAGCGTTGCTCTTACTAAGCTTGAACCACAGCTCCGCCACAAAGAAATTGGCCGTGATCACGCCGTACTTGGTTTCATTGATCGAGGCTCGCCGTTCAATCACATCCTGATCGTACTTGATGTTGATGTAGGCCAGCGTGAGCTTGAAATCCTTTCCAAACTTGCGTTGTACCTCGGCATTGATGTCCTGGAAGAACACGCGCTCATCCCACCAGAATCTGGCCTCGTAGTGAAAGGGGTCGATGTAGGTTGTATCAATGGCATGGATTACGCTGCCATTAAGCGTAATGGTTGTTGCATCGTCGCCTAGAAATGAACCTTTGGGGATGGTGAAGGTAACATCTGCTTGCAACCCGAACTCGCCTGTTGGCTGTGTGGCGTATGGGTACAAGGTTATCAACCGCCACGTGTGCTGCTTAGTAAGTGCCGGCAGGTAGTTCACCTGCTGCGCAAAACCGGTTGCCGTGCGGTCGCTCCTAAAATCCATGTTGTCTATTCGCTTGGCTGCAGCACTAATACCGAACCCTGCAGTAGACCACGAAGCGTTCAGGTATTCTGCGTTACCGGTATTGTACGAGCCGGCATTGGTGGCACCAGGATCGTTGATCTTGTAGGCATACTCAAACTCGGCCTGAAAGCCGCCCGCTACGATGTTACCGCGGGCTGACCATGCAAGAACATTCTCCGGCAGGTTCAGGAATGGATTCTGGTCGGGCTGGTACCGGCTAACCACGCTCCCGCCAACCGATGCCACAACACCTTCCGGCAAGAGCCCGCCACCAATCAGATCAAGGTCAACGTTGGCATCGGCACCACGCATAATACCTTCGCTCAGATCAAAGAACGAACGTTGACGTCCGATGAATCCTGTAAGGCTGAGTCCCTCCGTTGGTCGGAACTTAAGCCGTACACCATCAATGCTGTTATCGAAGCCAAGATTTCGTTCTTCGTACAGCCGCAGAACCATTCCACTGCCAAACTGTTCGTAGAAGTTGCCCGCTGTTACGTCGAACGCTTCATCTGTATATCGCGCAAATCTGTACGGTATCCCTATGCCAGTGCCGGCACCGGTGGTTCCGTACCGGGGATCGATACCCAGCAGAGGGTTTTGATATGATTCAAACCGGAGTCCGGCGGTGAACTTGCCTCGAGAAAAGAGTACGTTCACAAACGTATTGGAAAGCAACTGCTCGGGGACGTCTGGCGCACCGATCAGCGAGTCCTGACGGTACGTTTGCACGTCCGTTTGCAGCGAGCCGGAGATCACGCCAATATCTTCTATGCCATACCCCTGAGCGGCCATTCCATACACGCCGATTACCAAGCCCACGGCAGCCAGCACACATTTCACCTCGATTCCCTCCCCTATGGATTAATCGTGTCCGGTCGTTGGCCAGAAATCAGTTGCCTTCGGCCTTCAACTTGAGCAGTTCTGCTTCTACATCTTCCTCATCGCCAGGTGCAAAGGCACTATGCTGCCAGACCACGTGACCGTTCTTGAGGATGAAGGTGTGTGGTACGTTATTCACGTTCATTGCGCGCTTAAGGTCGCTGTTTTCATCGATCACAACGTCGAACGGCCAGTTCCTGCCTTTCACGAATGCCGGAACCTTCCGTGCATTTCTGCTATCATCAATGCTAACGGCCACCACACGAACGCCGGTTTGCTGTTGCCAGTTGGCATACAATTCGGCATACGTTTGCAACTCAACAAGGCACGGCTTGCACCATGTAGCCCAAAAACTCACTACGAGCAGGCTATCGCCAATCCAATCTGCCGTGTTCACCACAGCCCCTTCCATGTTCTTCACGTTAACACTGGGGATGGTGGTAGTGGTTGATTTTTCCTCTTGTGCCCGTAGGGGGCTTTGGCAGAGGAAAAGCAGGACGGCAATGATCAGGTAATGCATTCAGAACCTTTGGTAGTAACTCTCATGGACGGAAACACTCTACGCAACCCAGCGCGGCAATGCGTAATTTCAAGGCCTTCCAACGCCGAAAGGACGATCAAATTATGAAACACGTGGTTCTTCTTGCTGCAGTGGTAGTTATGGTTATGCCAATCGCCTTGCAAGCGCAAAGTGCTCTTGTTGTTGATTGGGATCACGGTAATCAGACCACTGGTTCCGAAACGGAGAGCGTAATCGTACTCCATGGCATCCTTCGCAATACCGGGAGTACACCGGTTAATGTGTTGTTCCGATACAACCTTGATGCAATCAATCCCAATCACTTTGGTGCCTTCTGCTTTGGTACGCAGTGTTATCCACTGTTTCCAGGCGAGGACAACCCTGAGGAGCGTGCTCCGCAGTACGTGGCCCCCAATGGCGGAGAACAGGACATCGAAGCCTGGATACAGCCGCAAGGAAACAAGGGCACGAGCACCATTTTTTACAAGGTGTATGACCGGGTGGATACAACGATCGCCGTATCGTTCAGCGTTACCTACTACGTTGGGGTAACGTCAGTCCAGGAAGCCACCGAACTCGGCATCTCCGTGTATCCAACACCCGCAGCCGATAACATTACCATTCATTCGAACACTGCACCGTTGGTAACGGCACTGAATCTGTATGCGGCCGACGGTACCCTTCGACGTTCGTATGGCGTTTCAGGTCAGGAAGTAAATACGCTTGACGTATCGGGTCTGGCTTCCGGCACCTATCATCTGATGCTTACACTAGCAAACGGCGCTGTAACGCGCTATCCAATCTCAGTCGTGCGATAAGGAAACCCTGCTATCGGCCAGCCGCCTTGTTAGCGGCAACAAACGCATCGGCTTCCGGCGCCAGTACGTAGGAACTGAGTTCAAACGTAAGATTACCGGTAGTGTTCTCCGCAAAGAGGCACTGCCGGTTTGCATTTCCACCATGCCTATTGCCAATGCCAGTAGAATGGTAACCACATGGTTGCGGATCAACGTTGTTAGCGGCCTATCTTGCGCGCCTTCTACTGTGAAGTGTGATGGCATACTGCCAACAAGTTAGTACTCGACTGCAGATCTGATGAATCGCCTAGCACCACTCCTTGCAGGCTTGGTTAGCGCTACTGTGTATCTCCTCACCCAAGCCCCAGGGTTGATGTACACCGATACTGGAGAACTTGCCGCAGCAGCCAAGGTTTGGGGCGTAGCACACCCTACCGGTTATCCCTTGCTCACCGTGCTTGCGCACGTGTGGACGATGTTACCTTGGCCATCCGTGATTGGCGGACTAAACATATTGGCCGCGCTGTTCACAGCAGGCAGCGTAGCCGTTATGTGCATCCTTATTCAGGAGCTTGTACAGAACCCTAACTCTCACACACCATGGCTATCTGCTTCGGTATCGATGGCCGTTGGCTTCAGTCCACTCGTCTGGTCGCAAAGCACGGCCTTCGAGGTGTACAGCCTTAACATTCTGCTGGTTACGGCAACCATGCTGTTTGCCGTTCGAGCAGTGCAACAGCCGCACCTGGCCAACACCATGCTTGCGGGTTTGCTCTTCGGCCTCACACTTGCCAATCACCTGAGCGCAGTGTTTCTTGCCCCAGGTTTACTGCTAATCTGGTGGCATCGGCAACGTACTGCAGCCGATTGGATACGTCTGCTGCTTCCCATTAGTCTGGGCCTAAGTCTGTACGCCCTACTTCCATTGCGAAGTGCAACGCTACCGCCAATAAACTGGGGGTGGGTTCATCGCGGTTGGGATGCTTTTCTATACCACGTAAAGGGATCACAGTTTGGGGTGTGGATGTTCTCGGACTCCGGAGCAGTAAGCGTCAATACCAACCTGTTCTTTGCGGAAGCTTCTACGATGCTCTTCTATGTGGGATGGATTCCTGTTGTTGTCGGCGCGGTTACGCTGATGCAGAAACATCCCAGATTAGCTCTTGGGTTGCTTGCCGTACTGGCTGGCAACCTGGTGATCTCGCTGGGATACGCCATACCGGACATCGACGCATACTTCCTACCATCCATGGTAGTGTTGGCCGCCTTGTTCGGCATCGGCCTATCTCGCTTTCTTGCCAAGGCCTCTCGACTTCAGTACCAGGCAACGCTGATCTTTCCTGTGCTGGCATTGGCATGGCATGCACCCTCCATGAATTACCGTAACCACAGTGCCGTGGAAGCATACGCCAACTGGACGTGGGATCACCTGGAACCGAACGCCGTGCTTATCACCCGACAGTGGGACTTGTTGTGCTCAGCAATGTGGTATCAGCAGGTTGTTGACGGTAAACGCAGAGACGTTGCCATCATCGACAAAGAGTTGTTGCGCCGCACGTGGTACCTTCCGCACCTGCAGCACCAATATCCGAAAGTGATGCAGGGGGCTCAGGCAGCCATCAACGACTACATGCCTTGGCTTGAGAATTTCGAAGCCGACAGTGACGAATTCTTGAAACGCTCAGGTAACAGCCCACAGATTCAGCAGCGCTTCGAAGCCTTACTCAAGGCTATTCTTGACAGCAATACCAACAGGCCCCTGTACATTACACCAGAGCTTCTCAACGAAGAAGGCAGGTTTACCAGCGCTTACAGAGCAATCCCTGTTGCTTCCATGCTGCGGCTTACAAAGGATTCAACGTTGCAGTTGAACACGCATACCAATCACCTTACCACGCTTGCACACAGTCTGCAAAACCACCACCAACGATTAGACAGTGCCATGCAGGAGCAGGTGATAGCCTCTCTGGCTCAGGATGCCATGTATGCACTTCGCGGCTTGCGTAACGAAACACAGGCCCACCGTTTACGCGATGCTGTGTTGGCCATCAACCCTCGGCACCGCATCAGCAGAGCGTTGCTCCAGCAGATGCCCACACAACCATAATCGTTTACCCAAGCACAACATGACCCGTTTGTTTCCGATCGGTATCGTTCTTTTCGCCTTGCTCACTTCCTGCTCCTTTGTTGGCGAACCTCCAACAACTGCCGATGCAACACCACCTCCAGGCTACGCTCCTATCTTCCTCAAGCGCTCAGCCCCAATGCCACCAACAAAACCGGTGAACGCCTGCGTACAGATTTCGGGAGTGGATACGCGCAACCCCGCAACCACACGCCTGTTCATGCACGTGGTTGATAGCAGCGGTACCCTATACACTCAATCCGACATCGTCAAATTCAAGAAAATGATCTGCCGTGTTGTAGAGGTCATTGATGGCGACAGTATTCCGGTTTCCAACCTAACCGTAACGCAGCTTACAGAAGCAGACCCACAGCCCCTTTCCATCGCACTCGTGATGGACAACAGCGGAAGTATGGGCGAGCAGAGAGCGCTAGCAGTGCAGGACGCAGCCACCGTGCTGATAGACAAGAAGGGGGCCACTGATGCATTGGCATTTGTGCGGTACGACGACAAGGTAAACGTCGAGGTACCACTCACCACCAGCGCCGAGGCATTGCGCACTGGCTTGAAACATGATGGATTGTTTGGCTACGGAGGTGGTACGGCAATCCTCACCGGAACGGAACAAGCCATACGGCACCTAGCATCTACGGCACCAACAAACTCCCGACGGGCTGTTATCGTATTCACAGACGGCCAAGAGAACAGCAGTACCATCACTAAAGAGCAGCTTGTCGAGGTATCCCTTCAGGAGCGTACTCCCATCTATGCCGTTGATTTTGGCGATGGGATCAACGCGGGATACATGGAAGACCTCTCGCAAGCAACCGGTGGTTTTTACCAGCACATCTACCGCACCAGCGAGTTTGACGACCTGTTCGAAGATGCATACCGCAGGCTTCGCAACGTATTCGTCATTGAGTATCCAACCCTAGGCTATGGCAATCACATCGCATCCGTCACGCTTTGCTGGGGTTCAGACACAGTACGGGCCCAGACTGAATACAACAATCTGCCTGAAGTTGGACGTATTGCCCTTCTCGATGTGTACTTTGACACGGGCAAGGCAACACTCAAACCCGAAAGCAAGCGAGCGATTTCCAACGTCACGAACCTGATGAAAGCCATGCCAACCATGACGATTGAACTGCGAGGGCATACAGACAGCACGAACAACACTGGCGACCCTGAGTTTAACACCACGCTATCTCAGCAGCGGGCAGATGCGGTAAAGACTGCCTTGGTAAAGAATGGCATCGAAGACTCGCGTATCACGGCAAAGGGTTTTGGAGACACCGTTCCGGTTGCACCAAACTCAACACCCGAAGGACGCGCTCGCAATCGGCGCACAGAGTTTGTAGTAAGGAGCAGATGATGTTGGTATTCGACATCGAAACCGTTGGCAATGCGCTGGAGGACTTTGATGCATCCCAGCAAGAGTATCTGCTGCGATATGCCACAACCGACGAGGAGCGCGAACGAAAGATTGAAGAGTTTGCCCTGAGCCCGCTTACCGGACGTATCGTAACCATTGGCATGCGGATGATGAAGCGCACCGAGGGGGGGGAATGGGAAGCTCGTGATGTTGCCTATTCCGTTAACCCTTCGTTGCCAGATCACCAGCCCGTTATTGAGTTGGCCTTACCGTCCGGCGCAACCATGTATGCTAGCAGCGAGCGCACCATGCTCGAAAACTTTTGGAAGCTCATGGCTGCCAATCCATCCATCCACCTCATCAGCTTTAATGGAAGGGGCTTTGATGCACCCTGGTTAATGCTTCGCAGTGCCGTGTTAGGCATTCGCCCTAGCCGGAATCTTATGGATGGTACACGCTGGAACTACTCCAATCACACCGATCTGCTGGATAAGCTTACCTTTTATAACCCAGCCGCTACTGGAGCAACTAGGAGATTCAACTTCGACTTCTTTACCAAGGCATTTGGAATAGAATCACCAAAGTCAGCCGGTGTTGATGGTTCCATGGTTGGCACCTTGTTTGCCGAAGGCCGCTTTGCCGACATTGCAGAATACTGCCTTCGCGACGTGCGAGCAACGTGGGAGCTCTACTGCAAGTGGGAAGCACTTCTCAAGGTGTAGGAGACCGGTGCTCCACACGGCGCATGTGCACGTATTGTGCAAGCTCGGCAGCTACAAGAAACACCAACGAAGAATAGTACAACCACAGTGCCAAGGACACTACGGCCAGATAACTGCCATAGAACAGGCTCAGGTTGGTTGCCGAATTCACATACCACGTAAATGCCAGGCGCGCCAATTCCCACATCACAACGGCAAACGCTGTGCTAAGCAGAACAATGGTGCCCGGCAACTTCTGATTTGGTACCACACGGTAAAGGACAACAAACACCACGCATGTGCTAACCACCGAAAAAACCTGTGCACTTCCGCTCGACTCTAGGTGCAATGCATTTAGGAATACTGTTCCCTGTAGCCACTCAACAAGCAAGGACACGATTGGAGTAAGAACCGTTGCAATCAGCACAAGGAGCGCCACGATCACCGTGAGAACAAGATCCTTGATCTTGTAAAGCAGAAAGAACTTTGGCGTGGGTATGTGAAAGATGGCATTCAACCCGGTACGCATACTTCCGAATAGTGAACTCGCAAGCCAAACAAGTGCGATACCGGCAATCCAGCCAGCCAGAGTGCTGTAATTGAACACCGCGTCTATCTCCGCCACTACACCTTCAACCACAAGAGCAGCCTGAGTGTTCATTGGCATGAACTGCTGTAGTGCCTCCAGAACCGTATTCTTGGTTGTTTCCTGATCAATCAATGCGCTTGTGATGCTGATGGCTAAGAGGACGGTTGGAATCAAACACAGCAGTTGATTAAAGGCAATTCCCGCCGAAAGCAAGAAAATGTGTCGCCTATCCGTTATGTCTGCAAACTCCACTACCATCCCCCACCAATGCTGGAGATGTGGCCATACAGACAACCACAAACGCTTCATGCGGCTAAATTAGTTGGTGACCAATCCTTGTCTTGGAGTTGTGTTCGTTGCCATCGGCGTTCTGTTTTTAGCAGGCTGCGCCATGAAGGTGGCACCGGATGGCGGACCCCGTGATGCTTCGGCTGCCACGATTGTCTCCGTTAGCCCTCCATCAGGCTCGAGGAATCTAAAGAGCCCTGAGTTCATCATCACGTTTGATGATTACGTGGACAGAGGCATCCGCAATGACGTAACTGTGATACCCAAGGCACGATTCCGCACGTCGTATGCCGGCAATGAAATCACACTTTCGTTCAGCGACGACCTTTTGCCAAACACAACCTATGCCATTACCGTTGGCACCAACTGGCGTGATGTGCGCGGCAATCAGCCACTGACTGCTACTAACATCATCTTTAGCACAGGGCCAGACATTGATAGCGGCGTGATTCAAGGAGCCGTGCACTATACCACCATGCAGAATGTGGTCCTGCTCGTTTATCCGCAAGCACAAGCACTGGACTCTACGTTCTCTGCCATGCGAACCCAAGCCCCCTATCAAATTCCCATTGGTTCAACAGGAACCTTCACCGTTGGAGGCCTCACCGATGGGTGGTATCGTCTTATAGCCGTGCAGGACCTTAATCGCAATGGCCTTGCCGATGGCACCGAACCCTATGGTATGGCCCACAGTGATGTTCAGGTGCAGCAGGGGGCTTCGGCAGACGTACATATTGCCATGGGGCCGAGTCCTGCAGAACAGTCGGACTCCACTGTGTTGAGTACCGGCACAAAGGCTGACAGCGTAGCTGCCGATACCGTGCAAGCCATGCCGGGTTCAGTAAGCGGTACCTTCGAGGCTCCGACCTTGACTGCGGGCCGATACATAACACGGTGGTTGGATGAGCGTGGCAGGCTTTGCGCCAGCATGCCCGTCGAGCCAGGTAAGGCATGGGTGCTTGATTCCTTACCACCCGGATCGTACACAGTTGATGTGTTTGTTGACGCTGATGGAGATGGACGGTACTCGCACGGCCGCCACTCTCCGTTTGCCTTTGCAGAACGTTGGTTTGCAACGGACTTGGTGGTGACAGTTCGACAGCGTTGGACCACCGAAGACGTTCGACTTGTACTACAGCCATAGTCTAGGGCCAAAATGAAGAAACGACTCTTCCCAATCATTTTCGTTGTTGCCACAACCGGTCCGCTTACACAGCTTAGTGTATCTGCACAACACAGGTTCACGGTTCGAACCGTGGCATCAGAACTACATCTTCCGTGGGAGATAGAGTTCGGTCCAGACGGCAGTCTTTGGACAACTGAGCGTAATGGTGTGATTTCACGAATCGATGTGGAGACTGGCAGTAAGACTGTGCTGCTGGATAAGCGCAAGGACGTATTCGAGAAGAACGAATCCGGCATGTTGGGCCTTTGTTTGCATCCAAACTTTGCAGATACTCCATGGGTTTTTGTTGCGTACGTGGCTGGACCCCAGGAAGC
This sequence comes from uncultured Hyphomicrobiales bacterium, assembly GCA_964620125.1. Lineage (GTDB taxonomy): Bacteria > Bacteroidota > Ignavibacteria > Kapaibacteriales > Kapaibacteriaceae > OLB6. The sequence goes on along the minus strand of CAZUGQ010000002.1, from coordinate 118,097 downwards.
ATTGTATCGTGTTGTTGAACGATATCGGTATGAGCAGGACACATTGTTGGATCCCGTTGAAGTTATCAGGCTGCAGCCCGCCGATCTTTATCACCAAGGATGCCGACTTCTTGTAGACGGGAGCAACAAGCTTCTCATAACCATGGGCGACGCTCCTAATCCTAGCGAATCTCCAGAAGACAGCTCGCTTTGTGGCAAGGTTCTTCGGTTGAACCTGGACGGCACCATACCAGCCGACAATCCCATACCTGGGAATCCCTTATGGTCAAAAGGTCATCGCAACGTGCAGGGTTTGGCTCAGTTACCCACAGGGCAGCTATGGACTTCCGAACACGGCAACATCGTTGAAGACGAAGTCAATCGGATCGTACCTGGTGGCAATTATGGCTGGCCGTGGGTGGAGGGTGCGTGTGACGAACAACACGAACGAGAATACTGTGACTCGGCTGGGGTAATCGAACCCATGTGGAGTTCTGGCTCCATCACCTTTGCGCCTTCGGGGATGGCGTACTACGGTCATAACCGATATCCAGAGCTTACGAATTCGCTGCTTGTTGCCTTTCTCAAGTCAAGCATGCTTATGCAACTAAAGCTTGACGAAAGTGGCAATACAGTTATCGGTTCCACACCGTACTTGCAATACGCAATCGGACGTTTACGAGATGTAGCCGTCTCTGCCGACGGTCGCATATTTCTCTGTACCAGCAATCATTGGAATGGGTACTACCCCTTTCCACAGCCTGAAGACGATCGCATTGTTGAGCTCATACCAGTGCCTGACAGTTCCACATCACATCTGATCGTTCCGGACACGGTATTCATACAAGCCAGACCAGACTATCCACGAGTGTTTGGCATTCCAATACAGAATACAGGTACGGCACCGGCACACATAAAAACGGTATGGAATCTGCAAGAATCGCAACACCTATTCAGCGCACAATGGAGAACGCCACTCGTTGTCCTACCAGGGCAAACCTATCAGGCAGCAGCGGAGTTCATTCCATACCACGATGCACACTATCAGCAAACCGTGCAGGTCATTGAAGCAGATGATACCTTCCACAACATCACTGTGATCGGCACCACCGATGTAGGTGTGGCAGATGCCATTCAGGACAGCATCCGAGTAGGTGTGGTGTACAATCGCGACACGCTCATCCGAGTAGGCTTCGTAAACATTGGCACTGACAGCGTAACGGTTCTAGATGCATTCATCAGCAACGAATGCGAAGGCGTGTACGAAGTAGTTGGTGTTCAGAAAGGAGTGTTGTGGCCTTCGGATACTGCATGGGCAACAGTTCGCTTCACCCCTACCGAGGATGGTGTTTTCTCTTGTCCAGTTGAGCTGCGTACTACTGGATACTACATTCCAAAAGCAGTAGTCAGTGCTTCGTACACAGTGGTAGGGGTAGGAGAAACTGATGCTATCAAACCCATGATCAACGTTTACCCGAATCCGTTTACGGGCCATGCATACGTCGAGGTGCGAAGACCCACGAACGAAGGCGTGATTACCGTATCGGACATTATGGGAACTGTGTTGTTTACCAGCAGGATTACGCCACAAATGTGGGATCCATCTGCGACCAGCGAAACAGTTGTTAGCCTGTGGAACGGACGAACCAGCGATGGTATGCCCGTTGGCCGAGGCACCTATGTAGTGCAGTACCGATCGGAGTTTGGTGTTACAAGTCGCATTCTCATCAAACAGTATCAATGACCATCATTGATGACCAGATCCGTGTAGACCAATCGTATTTAGAGTTGATTGGTCCCTATCAGTGGTGCGATGGTCGGCACCTTGATCGAGAAACCATTGCTAATACTGGTGCAGAAGCTCTGCTCATTCGATCGACGACAATTGTTGACAAAGACCTACTTGCTGGCACTCGTGTGCAGTTCGTTGCCACAGCTACCGCAGGCACCGATCATGTAGATGTGGAGTGGTTAGCAAGTGCGGGCATCACCTTTGCTAACGCCCCTGGTTCCAATGCCTGGGCTGTAGCCGAATATGTTGTTGCCTGGATTGTGCAGCTAGGTGTTCTTCCAAGTACGCCAATTGGTATTGTGGGTCATGGACATGTAGGGTGCCGTGTTGACGCAGCGTTACTCTCCGGTGGATACATCACTCGGGTATGCGACCCACCCTTGTACGGCAGGCAAGGTAAAACTTTGGACGAACTCGTTGAAGAGTGTGGAGTGATAACTCTGCACGTACCTCTCACCACTGCAGGCCCACATGCAACAGCAGGGTTGATGAACCGCAAACACCTAGCACGAATGCATGACGGTGCCCTGATCATCAATACATCGCGCGGAGGTGTTCTCGTTGAGTCTGACCTGATTGAATTCGTTGCCGACGGCAAACTCGGTGCCATCCTTGACGTATTCCATGATGAGCCGAACGTGAGCCGTGACACTGTTAGCATCGTTCAACAGTGCACTCCTCATATCGCTGGGTATTCAGCCGATGCAAAGCGGCAGGGGGCTCGGGCTGTATGCGAGGCGCTGCTCCAGTGGCGCACAGGTGCAATCGTGGAGCATACTGCAAAGCCGCACATTCAAAGGGTACCTGCACTTAACCTTCAGTCCTTGCCACTAAGACCCGTTCGGGACGAAGCACAGTGGTTCGTGAAAGAGTACCTGCAGTCAGCTACAAGTGCAACGTTCGACAGGTTACGCAAGAGCTACACGCTTCGCGATGAAGTCCTGTCTGCTGCTTTCAATGCAGCATGAACAGCACTCCATGATGGCGCAGTACGATCTCGCATACTGAGAATGGGTTTCGCAGCGCGCCACGGAATAGCTAGCTCGTCGTCCAATGGAAATATGCCATGCTCTGCAGTAGGGTCGTATTCTGAAGTGCAATGATAGAGCACATCAGCTTGATCGGACAGGATACACATACCGTTTGCAAACCCATCTGGTATCCACAGCACCTGAGCCGTGGCGTCCGTTAGCTCTATCGAGCACCATTGCCCGAACGTTGTGGAGTTAGGGCGAACGTCCAACTCCACTACCTGCACCGACCCTCGAATTACTGATAGCAGTTTTGCCATGCCAGGTTGGAAGTGCAGACCACGAATCACGTTCTGCACACTTCGCGAGTGGTTGGCTTGAACAAAGCCAAGCTCAGTCCCACCCCCTATTTGAACGGAAGCGCGGAATAACTCCTCAAAGTATCCGCGATCATCATGATGTCGGTTCAGGTTGTACACGCACACGTCGGTCAGATACGTTGCGTGAAGCTCCAGTGGCATGGCATCCGATCTCATTGGCCCATCTTCAGGCCAGCATCCAGGAGTTCTTCAACCTTTTGCAACGTTGAAGCCTCGGCATAGAATCGAAGCAGCGGTTCGGTACCAGATGCACGTATCAGCAACCAGGCACCTCCATCAACTGTGAACTTGTAGCCATCTCTCTCGTCCAGTTGCAGCACGTTGTACCTGCCAAGTTTGAGCGGACGTTTTGCTGCTGCCGCAAGAACAGCCTTCTTGTGTGCTTCGGTAACGCGAACATCGCGGCGGCGGAAGCGATGTGGACCAAAGCGTTCATCCAACTCGTCGCACATCTGCTTGAGCGACTGCTTCCTTGTTGCCATCATTTCCAGAATGAGCAGCCCATTGAACACGCCATCACGTTCTGGAATATGCAGGCTGGTACCCAGACCACCGCTTTCTTCTCCACCGATGAGCACCTTGCCTTCGCTCATCAGCTTGGCAACATGCTTAAAGCCCACTGGTGTTTCTACAAGATCTAGGTTATGTTTTTCACAAAAACGATTGACCATGGATGTAAGCGACACGGTTTTTACCACGAGGCCTCGACGTTTCTTTTCGTGATAGAGGTAGTCCATGATCAGCATGAACACCCTATGTGGATCAACGTAGCTGCCCGTGTGGTCTACAAGTCCAAGCCTGTCGGCATCACCATCGGTTGCCACACCTACGTCAGCCCCCTGACTTTTCACAGTACGCATCAAAGGTTCCAGGCACTCGGCAATGGGTTCCGGATGGTCTACTTCGCCGAACCCCGGGTTATGCCAACCATGGATTTCGAACACATTCGGTAGCAAGGCATGCATGAAGTTGATACCGGCACCATGCATCGGATCGTAGACCACTTTGAGGCCGCTGGTACGGATCAGGTCAATATCAATCTTCTTATGCAGGTACTTGATGTACGCTTCCTTGGCGTCGAACAATCGAATTGATCTGCTCTTTAATGCCTCGGCAAGAGTCGGAATCTTCACCTTTGGAGTTTTTCCTGCCAGAGCCGCGAGTTCTTTTTCAACGCGTGCAATCTGCTCTGGTATGGCAGGTCCGCCGAACGAGGCTTTCAGCTTGTAGCCATTGTATTGCGGCGGGTTATGGCTTGCTGTAATCACCACTCCAAGCTGTGCCTTTTTGGCCTTGGTGTGGAAGCTTACTTGTGGCGTGCTGCTAATGGCATCCGTTAGGTAAACGGTGATGCCGTATGCGGCTAATATTCTCGCTGTTTCTTCGGCAAACTCACGCGAGAGGAAACGTGTGTCGTACCCCACTACAACGCTGGATCCATCGCGCTGCACGCTTCGCACATACCGTGCTGTTGCATGTGCAACGAGGCCAAGGTTATCGAAGGTAAAGTCTCGCGCTATGAGGCCGCGCCAGCCATCGGTGCCGAAGGTGATTGCAGGCATACCTGTTTGGATCCATGTGTTGCGGAACGGGCCGCAAGATACTAGACGAGGCGCGGTTCGGGTGGTATTGGTTACTGGGTAGAGGTTTGGGTTAGGTTGGCAGATGTTGTGCGGCAGATCGGCTTTGCACAACACAAGAGGGTTGGTGCTGCGTCACATTGCACCGTTGAGCACACACAGGTGTGTGGTGATCACAGTGGACTTTTTGGTGTTGTGACCTGCCGTGCGCTGCCGACGCATGGGGGGAGAGGGGCGTGTGGAGGGAGATGTTGTTTGGTGGTGGTGGCGGGGGAGGGACCCTTCGGCAAGGCTACGATATCGTACTCTCACCCGCATACTCCGCATCCACCCCCAACAACCCTTCAATCCTCAACAGCTGATTATACTTCGCCACCCTATCACTCCGGCAAGGCGCGCCAGTCTTTATCTGTCCCGACGCAAGCGCTACTGCAAGGTCGGCTATGAACGAGTCCTCAGTCTCGCCCGACCGGTGACTAATCACCGTACTATACCCAAACCGCTGCGCCAAATTCACAGCGTCGATCGTTTCACTTAACGTGCCTATCTGATTAACCTTGATCAGGATGCTGTTGGCTATACCCTCAGAAATTCCACGAGCAAGAAAGTCAACGTTGGTAACAAACAAATCATCACCAACAAGCTGCACACGCTCACCAAGTGATGCTGTGTGACCTTTCCATCCGTCCCAGTCGTTCTCGCCTAGACCGTCCTCGATAGATACAATTGGATACTTCTCGCATAACGCCGCATACCACTCCGTGAGTTGATCGGCAGTCTTGTGCTCCCTGGTGCTCTTGTACAACTCATACGTGCCACTGCGCCACATCTCCGAAGCCGCAACATCAAGAGCCATCACCACATCTTCGCCCGGTTCATATCCTGCTGCCTCGATGGCCTGCATGATTCGGTCAAGTGCTTCTTCATTGCTCTTGAGCGATGGTGCAAAGCCCCCTTCATCACCTATCGCTGTAGACAGACCAGCTTCATGCAACACCGTCTTCAGTGCATGGTACACCTCCGTGCCCATCCGCAATGCTTCCGAAAAGGTGTCGGCCCCGATGGGCATGATCATGAATTCCTGAAAGTCTACGTTGTTGTCGGCATGACGTCCGCCGTTCAGGATGTTCATCATGGGTGTGGGCAGCAGATTGGCTCGTACGCCCCCCAGATACCGATAGAGTGGCAATCCATGGTACTCCGCTGCTGCCTTTGCAACAGCCATGGATACACCTAACAAGGCGTTGGCACCAAGGCGAGACTTGGTGTCTGTACCGTCTAAATCGATAAGCAACCGATCAATCTGCCGCTGGTCGGTGGCATCCATGCCTATCAGGGCTTCTGCGATTTCAGTTTCTACATTCTCAATGGCACGCAGCACCCCCTTGCCGCCATAACGGCCTGCATCGTTGTCGCGCAACTCCACTGCCTCATGCTCTCCAGTACTGGCACCCGAGGGCACCATAGCCCTTCCGAATGAACCATCCTCCAGTAATACGTCCACTTCGATGGTTGGATTGCCGCGTGAGTCGAGCACCTCACGTGCACTGATCCGTTCGATTACACTCATGGCATTGTCCTTGGCAAGGGGTTGGGTGATACGCTATCGTTAATCAACGTTTAGGACGTTGAACTTCAGACTATCAATGTCCTTTGCAAGCCTGATATCCAACATGGTTACCCCCCCCTGGTCATGCGTGCTCAGCGTTACGCGTACCTTGTTCCAGCCATACACCAGCACGTCTGGATGATGGTCGGCACGTTCTGCAAGAAATGCGATGGCATTCGCCAGGCCCATGGCTGCAGCAAAATCCGAGGTGGGTATCTCACGAACAAGAGTGGCGCCATCGAGGCGCCACTGCGGTATGTCCTTGAGATGTTCAATCAGCTCTGCTTCCGGTAATAGCGAAGGACGAGCCATGATGTGTTCTCTGGAAGGGGGCTTTGGTTTCGTTAGTTGAGTTGTGCTTCGAGCCTGTCGGTGATATAATTCTTAGGTACTGCACCAACAATCGTATCAACCACTCTGCCTCCCTTGAAGATGAGCAAAGCGGGAATGCTGCGAATGCCGTACTCCATGGCTACTCGAGGGTTGTTGTCTACGTCTACCTTGGCAATTGTTGCTCGACCTTCATATTCGCCGGCAAGGTCATCAATGATCGGAGCAATGGCTCGGCAGGGTCCGCACCATGCGGCCCAGAAATCGACCAAGACAACCTTGCCTTCGCCGATGGTGGAGTTAAAGGAAGCATCAGTGAGATGAACGGGGTGTGCCATACGGCGAGAACCTTTGGAACGTACAACTATTTGAGAGCGAAACTACGGAAGTGCACGTGGTTGATGATGTACTGAAACTCACAGTTGAGTGCTTGATGCTACCATGCCTCAGTGTTCATCTACCACTGGCAGAATCTCGATGATTGCTGCAAGCTTGTTAACGGCAGTTGCCAGGTCATCAAGACTACCGGAGTTGTCTATGACGAAATCAGCCAACATTCGTTTTTCCGCCATGGGGAGTTGGTCGGCCATGCGCTGGCGTACCTGTGCCTCTGTAAGACCAGAGCGTGCCATGACGCGCTGCACGCGAACGTCTTCGGGAGCGTCAACAACGATCACATAGTCGAATCCATCTTCGAGACCTACTTCGTACAAAAGGGCACTTTCAACGGCAGCAAGTTCCAGCCCATCTGCCTCCAACCGTTCCAGCAGATCCATGTGCCGCTGCAGCACACGGGGATGCACGATTGCATCCAGGGCATCCAGCCGCTTTTTGTGTTCTGGTGTGGCTCCAAAAACAAGCTCGGCGATGCGTTGGCGGTCAAGACCGTTATCCGTGAGCACGTCCGAACCGAGCAGTTCGGCGATTGCCTTCCGAACGTCCGGATCGGTATTCATGATGTCTCGAGCTGTTTCATCCGAGCTCAGCACCGTCCATCCCCGCTCTCGCAGTAGGTGAGCCACCGTTGTTTTTCCCGTTCCGATGCCGCCAGTAAGCCCGATGAGTTTCATACTGGTGAAGATAGGGCAAACGGCAACCCAACATTCAGGAAGAATGAGTGCCTACGTGCTTGGAACTGGATTTCACTGCACCGTATCTTTGTGGCTCGCTTTTTGCACCGTTCGTCTAGAGGTTAGGACACCGCCCTTTCAAGGCGGTAACACGGGTTCGAGTCCCGTACGGTGTACCCCCCTGCTCAGTACCACTTCGCAGTACGATTCACTACTGCCACAACAAGTAGCATCAGTGGTACCTCCACAAGCACACCAACCACGGTTGCCAACGCTGCTCCCGATGTAATACCGAACATGCTGATGGCGGCAGCTACAGCAAGCTCGAAAAAGTTGGATGCGCCAATCAAACAGGATGGACCGGCAACGGTGTGAACCTCACCCGCCAGACGGTTAAGGAGGTATGCAAACGCCGATACAAAGAATACCTGCACGATGATTGGTACGGCAAGCATGCCAATAACTAATGGCTGCGCCAAAAACGTGGTGCCCTGAAAGGCAAAAAGAAGGACAAGCGTGGCCAATAAGGCGATGGTTGACCATGGACCCAACGTTTTGAGTGTTGCGTTTAACGCTTCGGGACCTGATCGCAACGCCTGCCTGCGCCATACCTGCGCGATGATTACGGGTATCACGATGTACAGTACCACCGACAGCAGTAGCGTTTCCCATGGTATCACGATTGACGATACGCCCAACAGCAGTCCAACAATGGGCGCAAAGGCCAACACCATGATTGCGTCGTTAAGTGCTACTTGCGATAACGTGAACAACGGGTCGCCATCCACAAGCTTGCTCCACACAAATACCATGGCTGTGCAGGGGGCTGCGGCAAGGAGGATGAGTCCTGCTATGTAACTGTCGTGCTCGGCTGCAGGTAGAAAGTCGGCAAACACATACCGAACAAAGAGCCATGCAAGCAGTGCCATCGAAAATGGCTTCACAGCCCAGTTAACGAATACCGTGATGCCAATGCCCTTCCAATGCTTGCGAACCTCGCTCAGCGCTCCAAAGTCAATCTTCATGAGCATTGGCACGATCATCACCCAAATGAGCACACCAACAGGTATGTTCACCTTTGCTACTTCGAGCGATCCCAAAAACTGGAACACTGCCGGAAACATCGTGCCGAGTGTTATGCCTACACCAATGCAGAGGAGTACCCAGATGGTGAGATATCGCTCGAAGGTGCTGATGGCCGACGTTGATCGGTTAGACATAGAATGCGTAACTGGATACGGGTTGGAGTTAAGCTCTGCGCTCGTGCTGGCGACCGAAGTTAGGAGAACCAATGTTTTGCGGATGTAACGGCACTCCATGCCACAACAGTTATGGCTCCTATCACATTCAGCCATAAAAAGCCAACCACATCGCTGGCGAAACAGATCAGCACAAGTGCCTCGGCAACGATCGTGGCAACAACAACTGTTTTGCCGCTGGCTTGTTTGACAAAGAATGCCACAAGGAAGATGCCAAGGATGGGGCCGTAGAACAGACTACCCAGAACGTTCACCGCCTCGATGAGCGATCCCATTCGTGTGGCAAGCATGCTCACGCCTATGCACACAATGCCCCATGCCAGCGTGTGGAGTTTTACCAACGTGGCAGTACCTAAGTGCAGTACGGTTCGGTCACTTAGAACAAGGTGCAGATCTACCACGCTTGCCGATGCAAGCGAATGCATCGCGGCCGAGATGCTTCCCCACGAGGCCATGATGATTACTGCAAACACAAGACCCACAAGGCCAACGGGCATCATCGTTCGAACGAAATGCAGGAATACGTAATTGGCATCGTTGCTCTCTGCAATTCCCTGCTCTCGGGCAAGCATCTGAAACTGCGCTCGAAGGCTTCGCGCCTGGGCCGACGTTTCGCGAAACACATCCCTGGCAGTGGGTTCGTTCTTCATCATTGCTCGCGCTGCATCAGTGCGCCTGCCTTGCACAGCTACCCACTGCTCCTCCAAACTGTGAACACGTGCCAAAGCCCCCTGCCTAACGGCGCTAGTTACGGTGGGATTGAACGATAAAGGGGCTGGCACAATAGCATACACGGCAACGAGTAGGGCACCGATGAGAAGAATGCCAAACTGCATGGGAATCTTTACGATGCCGTTTAGGAGCAAACCGAGTTTGCTTTCGTCTTCGCTTCTGCCGGCAATGAAGCGCCCTACCTGACTCTGGTCTGTTCCGAAATAGGAAAGTGCCAGAAAGAAGCCACCGATGAGGCCGGCAACAAGGTTGTATCGGTCGTTAACATCGGCCGTTAATGTGATAACGTTAAGACTGCCATTGGCACCTGCGATTTGAAGGGCGTTGGTAAACGTCATCCCCTCGGGTAACGTGGTGAGCAGTACGCCAGCAACAACAAGCATGGACGCCATGATGACGATGAACATGAGCGTTTGAGTATGCGCTACGGCGTGGGCACCGCCACGAACGGTATACAGTAAAAGCAAGCCACCAACGAAAAGATTTGTGAGGTAGATGTTCCAACCAAACACGGCGCTGATGATGATGCTCGGTGCATAGATGCTGAGCCCTGTGCTTATGCTTCGAGAAAACAGGAACAGCACGCTGGTTAATACTCGCGTGCGCCTGTCGAAGCGCTGCTCCAGGAATTCGTAAGCGGTGTATACGTTGAATCTGCGGTAGATGGGGATGAATACGGCACAGATTACCACCATGGCAATGGGCAAGCCAAAGTAGTACTGCACGAATCGCATTCCATCCGTGTAGGCTTGGCCGGGGGCAGAAAGAAAGGTGATGGCACTTGCCTGCGTGGCCATCACTCCTAACAGAACCATTGGCCAAGAGAGGGTTTGACCAGCTCGGAGATAACCGTCGGGATGGTGCTGATGTCTGCTGCGCCAAACACCAACGGCTATCATGCAAAGCAGCAGACCTGCAAACACAATCCAGTCCGTACTACTCATCGCCAGGCCTCCGTAAACCAGGCGTAGAGCACAATCTGTAGCAGCAGAAACACCAGCACACCAACGTACCACCTAATCCATCGGCGGTTGCTGGGATCGTGCGTCATTCTGCTGAAAGAAGATTGCACATGAGCTTTATCGCACCGGGTACTCCAGCTGGAACCTGCCGCCACAATGCAAGCGATGTGTAAATGAATACTCCACTGCCATACCGCGCATAAAGAAGCGATCCGGTAAGTGGTTCCTCGCCACTATCCTGCATCGATAGCAGAGGTGTGTATTGCTCGCTGAACTCTTCGGGAACATACAAGCACCGCTCTTGCACCCAGTTGGCAAAGTCGGACTGGGTTATCACGTTTGGCTGCTGAAACACGGGATGTGTTGGCTGCAACAGCGTTACGGGTGCATCTTCCTGTGTAACACGTTTTCTGGAAAGCTGGAACGGATACGGTCCTAACTGCGCCACCTGCACGTCCTGCATGGTGTTGTATTGCATCACCAGCGTTCCTCCATTTCGAACGTACTCCAGCAATGTGGGCAACATGTTCGCCATCTGCTTTCGAACATTGCATGCACGAATACCAACCAGCACGGCACCATACGTGGCAAGCCGGTCAGCATGTACCTCGCCGGACGCACCAATCTCTTCTATCTCTACACCAAGGCCTCGAAGAACGTCGGGTGTTTTTTCACCTGCACCGGAAAGAAAGCCTATCCTCTTGCCAGGCATGCGAATGGTGGCTGGCAACACCGTGATCACGGCGGGTTCCAGGTATTGCAGTGTGGGCACATGATCGTACGTTAGGGTTCGCACGGTAGCATCAATCACGGCATCGTCGAGCAGGAGATAGGCCCCTACTCTACCGGTTACTCCTTGTGGGATGGGCACGGTAACTACCGTATCGGTATTCGCTTTGAGAGTTATTCCGCGTAGCTGTGATGGTGCGGATCCGGCAAGCTCGAGCAGCCCGTTGCTTACGTCTGCGTAGGCCGTTATTCGAAATGTTGCCAACGCATTTGCTGTTCCCCGAACAACGGTGGTGATGGGCTCCACGCTTGCAATGGGAGTTACGCGGAGTGGCTGGAACACATCACCTCGCAATGGATCAAGTTTTTTGTAGCTCAGTGGAACAGTTACCACCACGGTATCCGAGCCCACGAGGAGTGTGATGGTAACGGTCAACTCGCTTGGTTTCGTTGGAAGAATAAGATCGTCAGCGGTGCTGCCGCCTGCTGTAAACATGGCCCCGCCAGTATACCCCCGCAGCCAGTGCGGCTGTGTTGGTTGAATCGTGGTGGGTATGGTTGTTGTTACCTGAGTGATGACCGCCGAATCATGCGGTATCACCGTTGGCTGCATGGATGCTCCGTCGGGCCACGTGGCAGATAGCAGCCGAACATCCCCCCCCGTTCGTTGTGTGATGCGCACGGTGGTTTCAACAGCGTTACCGGCAAGTACGGTAGGGACGGCTGTGGTTACGTCTGCCTTGAGCCCCATACACATCACGATGATGGCATCAAGCTCGCGTAGCTTCTGCATACGCCACCACTCGTCCTGCACTGTGTTTATCGTTCTGCGAAGTTCAAAGAGGGCGGGCAGTGAACGTGCCGGTTGCTCGAAGTTGAACGCCTGAACAATCCTATCCACTGCTGCTGCAACGTCGGGTCGGCCAACTCTGTTCCACGTTGTGTCTACACCATCAAACAGCGAACGCACGGGTGGACTCCCATGCCACGTTGCGAAGTATTCTCGCTGGACGCCCGGGTTGCTAGGCGTACCCACACCTTGGCTGCGATGTATACTGCGACTTATGCCGGCCAACTCACCATATCCCATGCCCAGGTGCGCATCGTACTGGCCAACAGGAATGGAGAACATGGTGTCGGAAATCGTATTGCGTTGTCCAAATCGAAAGGCATTAAACAGCAGCCGTGCAGGCGTCCATGGCGTAGTGCCACGCAGTGCATCGCTCATCCGTTGTGCATCAGCATCGGAGAGTTGTAGCGTACCATGGATGTATTCGAAGGCACGCTGTGTAAGGATGGCCGATGCAGCATGGTGACCATGCCCGGCTTGCTCATTGGGTGGGAATCGGCAGATCACCACGTCGGGCCGTACGGTGCGAATCACACGTATCACATCGGCAATCAGCAGCACCGTATCCCATTTGGTAAACGTTTCCGCTGCCGCCTTGCTAAAGCCAAAGTCGACGGCACGCGCAAAGAACTGTTCCGCGCCGTCAAGCTTGCGAGCCTCGAGCAGCTCGTAGGTACGAATCAGTCCTAACGCAGCCCCCTGCTCATCACCAAGAATGTTCTGGCCACCATCACCACGAGTGATGGACAGGTAGGCTGTGCGAATGTTCTGTCCGCTTGCCAGCCATGCCAGCAGCCGCGTATTCTCATCGTCGGGGTGTGCAGCCACATACAACACACTCGTAAGATGCCGCAGCCCCTTTACCTTTCCATACACCATTCCTGATGGAAGGGGGCTTAGGCTCTGCGCCGCAAGGTGAGCGTGGAAGCCGAGCAGACTTGCTGCAATCACGATGGATATACAGAAGCGAAGAACACAACACCACATCAGTTCAACGTTGCCAAGAGGTCTTGTGCAAACTTGGTGTATTCCGCTTCGCCCGGCGTGCCCTTGGCGATGGTTATGGTTTGCTGAGCTGCATCCCGGGCCACATCCTTCTTGCCAAGTTTTGCTGCTATGCGAGCCTTGAGCATGGTAATCCAGTAGGCCTTCGGATTTTTTTCAACGGCCTTACTGCAGTAGTCAAGAGCTTTATCCAAGTGCTGATCTGTTTGGTAGTAGTAGTTCGCAGCCTGGAAGTACGGGATGTTGGGTTCGTTGATTGCCTTTTCGATGTTCGTTACCAGTTGTTCGCCATTGGTTGCCGTTACTGGAATGCGAACTGCCGTGTTCTCCCACAGGAGATTGATAGAGCAGGAGGAGAACATCACATCCGAGACGTCGATAGTAAACGTTTCCACGCGTTGTGGTAATGCCGACGGTTTCACCCGTACTCGAGCAACATCGTCCTTCGTATCAAAGCCCCCTGCCTTCCATCCACCGGTTGTCTTGTTCAGGATAATCTCCCACTCTGTTGTACCTGGGATGGAATAGAGCGAGTAGGTACCTGCCTTAACGGCCGTGCCTGCCACCAGCACATCTTCGCCGAAGGTAATCTTGGTAGCAGCATTTGCTCCTGTGCGCCATACTGTACCAAAGGGCACAAGATCACCGAACACCGTTCTTCCCCGCATGGATGGGCGGCTGTAGTTAATCTCGATCTTCGACACCGAGAACTCCTGGACAATTGAGCACGACGGACTCAATGAGGGGAGCTTGAGGTCTTGGGCATGCGAAAATGTTGTGCACAGTGCTGCAAACACAGCAACAGCGAGTGGTCCGAGCTTCATGGTTGGTGTTCCTCAATGTGTGTGGGAACATGAAGATAGGCAACTGACTGTTGCTGGCTTGTTGTGAGTTTGCTTACAACAAGCGCCTACTTGTACTGGTTGGGGTCCAGATTCGTTAGCTTCACAGGGTCTAGCAGCTCCTTGATTTGACCTTCGGTGAGAATCTTCTTCTCCCTGATGATCTCGATAATCCCCTTTCCGCTGGTGTAGGCTTCTTTGGCGAGTTCTGTTGACTTATCGTAGCCGATAACGGGATTATGTGCAGTTACGATGCCAACGGTGGTTTCCATGTAATGCTTGAGGTGCTTTTCGTTTACGGTGATGCCATCCACACACTTTGTACGCAGGGTAATGGAACCTCTGTACAAAAGGTGCTGCGATTCGATGTTGCAAAGTCCAGCCAAGGGTTCGTAGGCATTAAGCTGGAGCTGGCCGCTGTGGGCTGCTAACGTTACTGCATAGTCGTTTAACACTCGACCAAGAAGGATCTGTGAAAACTGGTGACAGTTGCGATTTGATGCCTCTTTACTATTGGCATAACAGCACAAAACGTCTTGGCGTAGCTTGCAAACATGAGAATTGCAACGTGCTGAAGTTGATCGGCTTCATGGTTCTCGACACCCCTGTCACGTTTGCACATAGAATGAATTCCCTGGTGAGTACACCCTGCTTTGGAGCAGAAAAGTTGGAGCGGAGTGGGAGAACAAGGTTCGGAAAAAAGTGGAAACCGCTACTTTACGTTATAGTTCGCCGAACTTCCTGGAGTTTGAGACAGGTGTTTACGCCCAAGCGCTCCTTCAGAAGGACGGCAATTACTTCAAGATTGTTGCCAGCAGAATTACGGTAGACTATTCAGGTATCACCGAGTACAACGACGAACGTAGTCAACTCCTCGCGGAATCCGCCATTATCATCTTACCTGTGGGGCCTTTTTCTTTCCGACTTGGGTAGCGCGGTTGGACACAAGTAATCACCCTAAGTACCGAGATATCTTCATGTTTCCCCACCCGCAGCAGCTCCTTTACGTGCCGGGGCGAAAGAGTCGGAAGAGGTGCGGAGTTCGCAGTCTCTAGCAAATCCTGGCCGTCGGTTACTGCGACCTTAGCTCCACCGCTCACCGCTTCTGACGGCACAGCCAGGAGTGGTTTGTCACATAGGTTAATCTTCAACGAAATAGCATGGTCAACTACCACTGCTTCTACTGGCAGAAATGTTAGCACTTCGGCGATTGGTAAGTAGAGAGTAGGTCATGAGGACGTTATCGCGTCTAGGTTTGAGCAGCAAAGTAATGGTACCGGGAGTGCTATTGACCCGGTACCAGCAGACGGGCGTGAACGTGGCCATCTGTGACCAGCTGGGTACTGGTACCGGGAGTGCTATTGTCCCGGTACCAGCAGCGTGATCGTGGCCATCTGTGACCAGCTGGGTACTGGTACCGGGAGTGCTATTGTCCCGGTACCAGCAGCGTGATCGTGTCTAGACGTGGGCAGCAGTGCATTGGTACTTCATGGCCACCCAAAATTCCAAAGGGATTCCGGACTAGTAACCGTTACATGTTGCACTTCTTCTGAGCGCTTGATCAATAACAATCCCTACACCTTCTTGATTCTTGACACATGGTCATAGAGATGTTGTTCAGCGCCGCTGTCCACATGTAATCGCCCAATTACAGAGACAACGATCTGACTTGGGTACTTTATAACATTTCATTTCTGAAACCAGTCCCTCGAAAAGCATCAACAACCACACTCATTCATTGAAGGCTGGAGTTCACTCGTGAACCTTCAGCTGACACAAGTTCACTACTGCGCCCCACCCCACCGGCCGACTTGTAATCAAGCACCGACTTTGCATTGCGTTACTTGTATGACAGGGTATTCGAGCTGACGTTCCATTCTACTTCGCAAAGTATGCAGCTTCTCATTGACAACCCGACCAGTCAGTCGGCAATATCCATCCTACTTATTACTTTCGTAAAGAGCCCACAACCTTCATCATATATGGGCAGCCACTAACTCCACCCTTCACACTGGACACCTATGAGCAACCCCGATCTAAACCCGCTCTTCGCTGCCATCGATGTCATGGATAGCGATACGTTTACCAGCTTCTTTACCCAGGATGGCGTGTTCCGATTTGGTAACGCCGAGCCAGTGATTGGCAAGGACAACATCCACGCTGCCGTGACTGGCTTTTTTGGATCAATCAAGGGGCTCAGGCACGAGGTGGCCGATGTGAAAGATACCGGTGACGTGATAGTTTCGCACGGCTGGGTTACCTACACGCGGCACAACGACTCCACACTCACTGTACCCTTCTGCAACATTTTTAACATGCACGGAGGCAAAATCAAGGACTACCTGATCTTTGTTGAAGCATCGCAGTTGTATGCGTAGGCGTCAGAACGCCATCAGCACAGCCATGAGCAGGGTAACCACAATCTGCAGGTTAATGGTGTTCACGTTGGCCTTTACCAGCGAGCGTTTCGTGAGGTGCTTGAACATCCAGGTCACTGTGGTGTAACCGTACACAAGCCCAACAAGTGATGCAATGTGCATGAGTGGCTTGTTCAACTCTACAGCCAACCAGGAGATG
The DNA here is from genome assembly GCA_964620125.1 of uncultured Hyphomicrobiales bacterium. Lineage (GTDB taxonomy): Bacteria > Bacteroidota > Ignavibacteria > Kapaibacteriales > Kapaibacteriaceae > OLB6. The sequence goes on along the minus strand of CAZUGQ010000002.1, from coordinate 101,430 downwards.
GTGCCGAGTGCTGCAAGCCAGCAGACGGTATAGATCCACGCTGCGACCTGTGGACCAAACGTAACCACCAGGTGGTTCTTGCCAGTTACAGCGTCGCCTTCTGCATCCGGAATCTGGTTGATCATCAGGATGTTGGTGGTGAGCAGTCCGGCGGGAATGCCGACTAAAAATGCGCCCCACAGGTATTGACCTGTAGCAACATAGGCCATGCCCATGGTGATTAGCGGACCAAACGCTAGGCCTATGGCAATCTCGCCTAGGCCGTGGCGCGCTACTAGTCGGATTGGAGGTGCAGTATAAAAATAGCCGAGCGCCAACCCGGTAAGGCCTAACACTAAAACGCCAGAGCCAACGGAATACGCTAGTGCAATTCCGATCACTAGAGCAACCAGCAAAAGCATCATTGCCACGTTGCGTGTGCCCTTGAGGTCGATCAGCCGCATTTCGATAGCCCGGCTGCCTCCCGAATACTGCACAAAGTATTTAGTGTTCGCGGCATCAGTGCCACTCTTTACATCGAAGTAATCATTAAATACGTTGGCGCTCAGATGTAGCATCAGCACACCTAAACCGGCAGCCAAACATGCCAACCAAGGAATCGGGAAGCCCCCTACCGCTGAAGTCCAAACTAGACCTATGATGACTGGAGTGAGAGCCGCAGTAAGGAACGGGGCTCTGGTAATGACCAACCACCGCAGAACCTTAGTACTGGATTTTATGGGTACGTGGACAGGAGCTGGGAGTTCTTCCGTAACGCCGCAAAAGCCAAGTTGCTGGCCATCGCGCGAGGTAGGCGTGATACGTATGCGAGCACCGAATACTTCGCCGTTTTTGCGGATGAAGTTTGTTTCGCCCACCCATTCACCTTCGACTACGGCAGTGGTAAGCCAGCCTTTAAGGTTTTGGAGAACGACCTCTCCTGGGGAGAATGTGCTTACTCTCATTTTCCCAATAACTTCTTCGGGAGTGTAGCCGAACATTTCCTGGGCACCAAGGTTATAGGTTTCGATGATGCCTTCCATGTCGCAGGTGATAGTGCTCTTGCGCATAGCAGTAATGTGGGAGTGTGGAGGGGGAGGTAAGATAGGAAATTGACCGTGGAGTCGGAATACGGGACGAATAACGGGATTGGAAGATGGTAACGAAGATGGTACCGAAGGTGGTAACGGAAGATGGTAACGAAGATGGTACCGGGAGTACTCTTGTCCCGGTACCATTACCGGGACAAGAGTACTCCCGGTAACTCCGCCGTCACATCACACGCTACCTCCGCCCCTACCCCTGTACAGCCGCCTCTTGCTCGAGCGTCGGCATAACAAACCGCTTGAACAACAGCGGCGTAATCAGCGTGGTAACCACGCCCATCAATACCAAGGCTGAGAACAGTCCTTGACCAATGAGTCCTCGCTCGTACGCAATACTGGCAATCACCAGCTCCATAACCCCTCGGCCATTAAGGATGATACCTA
>CAZUGQ010000002.1:48076-99951 GCA_964620125.1 uncultured Hyphomicrobiales bacterium | reverse complement strand
GATTGGGCGGCAGCTTGATAATCCGGCCACCATAATATCCGGCCGCAATCTTGGTGACGATGGAGATAATGAGAATGACGATGACAAAAAGAGCCGATGGCATCTGACTTGCATTAAACTCCAATCCGAGATACGCAAAGAAAATTGGAGCAAGAAACCCATCACTTACGGAACGTAATGTGCTATCCAGATCGTGATACCGCTCCGCAAGGAAAAATGTACGATCAATCAGGAGCGCTCCAAAAAAGGCGCCGATTACAAAGTGGAATCCAAGCTGTTCGCTCACGGTGCCAAAGGCAAGAACAAACACCACAACGATTCCAAACAACGCGTCGTTGCCAAGCCACTGAACCAGTCGCTCCGGGAATCGTTCAATATGTACACCCCATTCAACAAGCTTGGTAAGAAACCAGTTGAAGCCAATGATGATGCCGCCAAGAAGAATGAGCTTCCAAACAGTGTATAGCACGGATACTGCCACCATCTCGAACGACCTCTGCTCCGGCAGACCGAGAATCACGCCCATGATCATCAGCGCTAGAACATCATTGAGTACAGCAGTTGCTATGGAATACCGAGCAATGTCGCTGTTAAGCAGATTGAAACTCTGCAGAATGCCGACAGCAACGGGTAGCGCTGTAATGGAAACACAAAGACCAAGAAACACTGATCGATTCACGTCGAGCCCAAACATCCACCCCGCTGCCATACCTGCCGCCAGGGGCAGCAAGAATCCCAACAAACCAATCACAATGCCCTTGCCCTTAAAGGCCTGAACAACATCTTCAAAACGCATTTCCAGGCCAGCCGACAGAACTACCAGAAACACCGATAGTTCGGAAATCCCAGAAAGAGCAGGGCTTGCATGCACAATACCCAACAAACTTGGACCTAGCAGTACGCCCGCCAGCATTTCGCCAACAATCGCAGGCTGCTTAAGACGCAACATCACCTGCCCGAATACGCGGGCTACGATGATGAGCAGGAGTAGGCTACTAACCAGTGGCATCACACTCAATTTACATTTGCCATATGCTTTCACCTATCGTAATCGTTGGAGCCGGAAGTACCACGGCTAGCTCTCTTGTACCCATGATGCTGCAGGAATCCTCAGCCCCCTTGCATCTAATCACGGGATCCGATTTGCAACTCGATCATGAGAATGTTCGCGTAACAAGGGTCGACGTAACCAAACGCTCCGAACTCAAGAATGCAATACTGTCGCAACTGCCATCAACCATCATCAATCTTGCTGGGCATACGAATGTTGACGCCTGTGAATCGGAAAAACGCTTGGCATGGAAACTCAACGTATCACTCCTTGAAAACCTTATCCGTATCGCGCGGTCTGCCGATGCACACATCCTCCACGTGAGTACAGACTATGTGTTCGATGGCGAGAAGGGGCCATACGATGAGTCGGACATTCCATCACCAATCAACTACTACGGCAAAAGCAAACTTGCCGGAGAGAACGCCCTTGCTGCTTCGGGCGTTGATTACACCATCGTACGCACAAACGTTGTGTATTCGCCCAATCCTTCGCGCCCGGATTTTGTTCACTTTGTCTTGAACTCATTTGAAAAGGGGCTTGGCATTCGCGCTGCAACAGACCAGTTCGGAAACCCGACGTACGTGGACGACCTCGCTGAAGCCATCATGCTGCTAGCCACTCGGCGTTTGACTGGCTTGTATCATGTTGGTGGATCGGAATACGTAAGCCGCTACGAGTTTGCCCGCCAGATTGCACGAACCTTCCGCCTGGATGAAGCGATGATAAGTCCGGTGCTGTCGGCCGACCTGCAGCAGGCTGCTCGCAGACCACTTCGTGCCGGACTAGTTTCACTGAAGGCCGAGAGCCAACTGCGCACTCGCTTTCGTGGTGTAGAGAGCGGACTGATTTCATACCGCCACTCTCTGTTTGCAAAAGCAAAGGAATAACATCCGGCAACCATCGATGTTCTCGGTGCTTATGATGCGTACCGCAAAAGGCTTGGCGCTAACATCACACTGCATCACTACCGAACAAAAGCTAGCATCTTCTGCTGTGATCATTGTTGGTGCATTGAATGGTAGGTGATAAGTAAACGCCACTCCACAGCCAGAAAACGTAATCCCGTCATCCATTCCAGTACGGTCTGTCCAAGTCTCGATAATGCACGGCTTCGGCCATGTGAACGCGATTAACTACATCCGAATCCTGCAGGTCGGCGATGGTACGAGCAACCTTGATGATTCGGTGATAGGCACGTGCCGATAGCGAAAGCTGGTTCATGCTCCGCCGTAGATGCTCCATGGCATCGTTGGTGATGTTGGCAAGTTGTTCAACGTCAGCCGGTGACATATCGGCATTCTTGTAAATGTCACTCCGTTTCTCAAAGCGTAGCTGCTGACGTTTTCGTGCTGCTATCACCCTTTCTCGCACCACGGCTGATGAGTCGCCAACTTCACCGTCGGCCAAGTCTTGCACTCGCACTGAAGGAACTTGAACATGCAAGTCGATTCTATCAAGCAGCGGTCCGCTGATTCTGCTCATGTACTTGCTAACATCCGTCGGTGAACATGTACACTCACGGAGTGTACTACCGAAGTGGCCGCATGGACATGGATTCATGCTGCATACCAGCATGAAGTTGGCTGGGAACACCACTGTATTGCGCGTACGAGAGATCTGCACCTGCCGATCTTCGAGTGGTTGGCGTAGCACTTCGAGAACGTTTCGCTGAAACTCCGGCAGTTCATCAAGGAAGAGCACTCCATGGTGTGCCATGGTGATCTCACCTGCTCGTACCGTTCCAACACCTCCACCAACCAGTGCAGCATCACTGATGGTATGGTGTGGTGATCTGAACGGTCTGCGCGTTACAAGAGCTTGCCCTGGTGGCAAGATTCCAGCAACAGAGTGGATGGCTGTGGTTTCCAGAGCTTCCGGCATGGAAAGAGGCGGCAGTATTGATGGAAGGCGTTTTGCAAGCATCGACTTTCCCGCACCGGGCGGACCAACCATGATCAGATTATGTCCGCCTGCCGCTGCCACTTCGAGGGCGCGTTTCACAGCCCCCTGCCCCTTTACATCGATCATGTCTGGCAAGTTGGCATTGGAAGAAGCGGAAAAGATGTTCTGGACATTCACGTGATGTGGGCGAATGACGAGTTCGCCGGCAAGGTAGGCCAGTGCATCGCGCAGTGACTCTACCGGTATTACGTCGATCCCTTCAACGATTGCCGCCTCGTTTGCATTAACGGCTGGTAGGAGTAGGCGTCGCACATGACGTTTGCGTAGCATTTCCGTCATAGGTAACACGCCGTGAGCTGATCGCAGAGAGCCATCGAAGGCCAGTTCGCCGAGCATTGCTGTACCGGTGGCATCCTGGATGGTAGCACGATTGAGAGAAAGAAGAACGCCAACGGCAATCGGAAGGTCGAACATGCTACCTTCCTTGCGAACATCGGCAGGAGCCAGGTTTACGGTGAACTTGCGTGTGCCAATGTCGAACCCACTGGTTTTAAGTGCAGCCTGCACCCGCTCTCTGCTTTCGCGCACCGAGCTATCCGGCAAGCCTACGATCTGAAACCCCGGCAGTCCGAGCTCCACGTGAGTTTCGATTTCCACCATATACGCCGCAATACCCTGCACTGCAGCCGAAAATGTTTTTGCGTACATGGTGCGTTGTGTGTTTACAGAGGGGGTTTGTGACGGGATCGTGTTGCGGAAAGGTACCGGGACACTTCTTGTCCCGGTAATGGTACCGGGACAAGAAGTGTCCCGGTACGTCTCATCGGTACGTCTCACCAGTACATCTCACCCCTCCACATCCCCACCTCCGTCGTAGTTTCGCGCGCCTATGGCCATCATCCGAGCCCCGAAAAAAAGCAAGTGGTATGTGGTGTGGATCGGTCACTCCCCAGGTATCTACCCGTCCTGGGAAAAGTGCCGTCCGCAAGTGGAAGGTTTTCCAGGCTCGCGATACCGAGCCTACGATACGCTGGCCGAAGCTCGCGCTGCCTTCGATGCCGGTCCTCCCAACTCGCCTCGAAAGTCAGATTCCGGAAAACCAGCCAACCCGGCCGACGAAGATGAGCCTGCCCCTGCCATCCTGGGTGCCAACGATTCATTGCCGTCCACACGTACGAGCGAGCCTACAAGCAATGACTCACACCCTTCGGCAAAACACGTGGCTCAGTCTGCACCACAACCCCACGATCCGAGTCATCAACCTCAATCACCGACAAAACGGGCAACTCAAAAAACTGCTCATCGGAGCGCCGCTGGCAAAACACCACAACAAACCAATCCTCAGTCGCTCCCACCCAACAAACACGTACAAGGTTCGGCATCGGCAAAGACTGCAGGCCGCGGACCTATCTACCCGAGTGTGAGCGTAGATGCGGCATGCAACATGGAAACACGTGTAATGGAGTACCGCGGGGTTGATACTCAAACTGGTCGGGAACTCTTTCGCATGGGACCATATAACGGCGCTACCAACAACATGGGTGAGTTCCTAGCCTTGGTCCACGCACTGAGCCTGCTGGCCAAACAAAAGAATCCCATTCCTGTGTACTCGGATAGCAAGACGGCTCTTGCTTGGGTGCGCAACAAACACGCTAAAACAACGGTGAATCGAACGGCTGCCAACCGCAAGGTTTTCGAGTTGCTGGACCGAGCAGAAGCATGGCTTCGTGAAAACACATTTCCCAACCGCGTACTCAAGTGGGAAACAGACAAGTGGGGCGAAAACCCGGCCGACTTTGGCAGGAAGTAAACTCCGATGGTCCCGCTTCAACACAAAGCGATATCGGTAATCACCAATTTTATCGAAGGGGGCTCGGGCATGGAGGTGGATATCGTGGTTCTGGATCATGGAGCTAACCTGCCATTACCCACGTACGCAACCGAAGGGTCGGCCGGTATGGACGTCCATGCGGCAGTAACGGAAAACCTGGTCTTGGCACCAGGCGAAGTAGCCATGGTTCCAACAGGCCTTGCCGTTGCCATCCCGCAGGGATACGAATGTCAGGTTCGGTCACGCAGCGGACTGGCTGCTAAGCATGGCGTGTTTGCTCTGAACTCTCCGGGTACGATCGATAGCGACTACCGCGGCGAGGTGAAGGTAATCCTTGCCAACTTTTCCAAAGCCCCCTTCACAATTGAACGCGGAATGCGGATTGCCCAACTTGTGTTTGCTAAACATGAGGTGGTTGCATGGAAGATCGTACCTTCTCTTGCAGATACAAAGCGTGGTAGCGGCGGGTTTGGTAGTACAGGTTAGTGATAACGATCATGGGCTATCACAAGATCATGGCGATCCGTAGCACGGAAGCGTGCGAAGCGGCTAGTATCACGGAAAAGGGATTGTGGTCCAGAACGCCGGGTCCATCCACGTAGCAACCACTGAATCAACAGATTTTTCGAGGTTTGGATGACGATAAGTGTTGGCTCTGATCACGCCGGCTTTGCCTACAAGGAGGCAATTAAGGCGCTGCTTCTTGCACATGGACACGTTGTATTAGACGTTGGCACGGACAGCGAAGAGTCTGTGGACTATCCCGACTTCGGCATTGCAGCCGCTCGCCTAGTTGCAAGCGGGGTGGCTGACTATGGCATTATCGTGTGTGGCACGGGGATAGGGATTAGCATTGCTGCCAACAAGGTTGACGGCATTCGTGCCGCAAACGCTACGAGCGTGGAGATGGCTCGGCTTGCTCGTGCTCACAACAACGCCAACATGCTAGCTGTTGGATCGCGCATTTCTAGCCTTACGGATGTGCTCAACATGGTGTCTACATTCCTTACCACCGAGTTCGAGGGTGGCCGTCATGAACGCCGTGTGCGCAAGATCCATGATGAAGGTGAACATCATGGCTGACGTGCTGGTGCTCTCGGCTCATCCGGATGATGCGGAACTCTCGGCGGGTGGCACAATCAAGAAGCTTACCAACGAGGGGTTGCAGGTTGTTCTGGTTGATTGTTCGGCAGGTGAACTTGGCACGCGTGGTACGCCACAGCTTCGGCAACAGGAGGCTGAGCAGGCTGCCCACATCTTAGGTGTTACCGATCGACGCTGCCTACACATGCCCGACGGCAACATCACCCACATACCTGAATATGTGGCTCGAGTGGTTGACGTTATTCGCGAATTCCAACCAAAACTGCTCGTCACTACCCCCCCCTTCGAACGTCATCCCGATCATGAAGCAGTTCACAAGCTGGCACGAGCGGCAGCGTTCCTTGCTGGACTTCCCCGATTTGAAACTGCTACCGATGAGCAGCATGTGGTGCACCGTCCATCCAGGATTATGTGCTACCAGCAACAGTATGATTTTCAGAAGCCACCGGATGTGTATGTAGACATCAGCAACACGTGGCAGGACAAGTTGGATGCAATACTGGCGTATTCAAGTCAGTTTCACGTTCCGGAACGATATGTTTCCAACGAGCCTGAAACATTTCTCTCACGTCCGGACTTTCTTGCAGAACTCGAAGCAAAATGCCGATTCTGGGGCTCACGCATCGGAGTTGCCTATGCCGAGGCATTCATGACTATTGAGCCTCTTGGCGTGCGGAGTCTGTCGGCATTCCTCTAACAGCCTTCCACTGCCTTCGCACGTCGCTCACGTGCTGTGCTGTTACGGTTTCAGTACGGTTGGCAATCGTTTTCAGTAGGTACTGTGTAAGCTCGGCTATCTCCTGATCCGTATAGGGTACCGGTGGCATTGTTCTCTTGCCCACTTCATCGTGCGAAGGCACGCCACTTGCACCGAACACAAGAATCTTCACGAGAGAGTCGGGGTGCTCCTTCCACACGGGTCGTGTTGATACGTCAGCCTGAACTATAGCCCCCTTCAAATCAGCTCCATGGCATCGCAAACAATAGCCAGCAAAGAGCTGTTCACCCTTCGATGTCTCGCTGGTGCAGCTTGCAAACAACGTGAGAATCATGGTGCATGCACCTACGAAGCACGCATCCAGTACGTACCGCAGTCGTCTCCTCCGCATTCGATCACCACCTACCGTTCAACTCCTTGTAACCGTAACATCGGCAATTTTGCGTTATGGCCCGCCTTACTCTCAACCAGTATCACATTCCAGTGATGGCCAGGGAATGTTTGCAGTTCCTGCAGCCAGAGCGAGGTGGCGTGATCGTTGATGCCACCCTGGGGGGGGGAGGACATGCTCGCCTGATTCTGGAACGCATGCCAATAGGGTCGGTGCTCATTGCAGTGGATGCCGACGAAGCTGCCATCAAGCGTGCTAACACTCCCGAAGGGATAAGCACGCATGTGCCCGATGGCGTCGAGCTGAATCTGGTGCACGACAATTTCGATGCGCTGCCAGGTGTTCTTAGGTCATTCCCACCCGTATCAGCTGTGTTGTTCGATCTGGGAGTGAGCAGCTTTCAGTTTGATCATCACCCTCGGGGGTTTTCCTTTCGGCAGGATGCACCGCTGGACATGCGGTTTACGCCCGACGGTCCAACCGCGGCCGACCTACTCAACACATTGCCCGAAGGCGAGCTTGTGCAGATCATTCGCGATTACGGCGAAGATCCGTTAGCTCGCAGACTTGCAAGCGCCGTAGTGCGGCGCAGAACCCTAGCCCCCTTCCGAACAACAGTAGACCTGCGCGACACCATCATGCAGCATACACCGCCACAACACCATGCGAAAACATTGGCACGCATGTTTCAGGCACTGCGCATTGCTGTTAACAGAGAGTTGGAACGTCTTGCCTTCACGCTGCGGGGCATATTGCCGCTCATGGCCAACGACGGACGTATCGTTGTGATGAGTTATCACTCGTTGGAGGATCGAGTGGTAAAAGATGTTTTTCGCATACATGCCATGCGAGATGGTCCACTGCCACGTTTGGAGCTTCTTACACGAAAGCCAATCATGGCTGCTGAAGCCGAGGTTGAAGAGAACCCACGTGCTCGCAGTGCCCGACTTCGAGCTGCCGCAGTTCGGTTGGACGTGGAACGTCGCGGTGCCAGCACGAAGGATGTGCAGGTCCGTGCCAGCGACGCGTAAGTTCGCTGCTCATGACCAACACCGCACAGTTTTCTGCCACTGACCTTCTTGCCTGTTTTGGTGAGTATGCAAGCCAACTACCTAACAACCTAGCCGTTCGCGGTATAAGCACGGACACACGCACGTTGGAGCGTGGCAACGCTTTCATAGCACTGCGTGGTGAACACTTCGACGGACATGCCTACATCATGCATGCCATTGACAAGGGTGCACATCTCATCATTGCGCAGAACGCTGTTAGTGCTACAGTCACTGTTCCCACTCTTGTTGTACCAGATACTCTGCATGCGTTGGGAACATTGGCATGGTATCATCGCCGACGATTTTCTATTCCTATCATCGCCATCGGCGGTTCGGCTGGTAAGACGAGCACCAAGGATCTAGCCGCTCACGTGTTACGGCAGCGATATTCGGTTCTCCAAACACAGGCCAACTACAACAACCGCATCGGTACGCCACATACGCTGCTTCAGCTTACGAACGATCACACGGCTGCTGTGATAGAAATTGGCACAAACGAACCCGGCGAGATAGAGATACTCTGTTCCATGGTGCAGCCCACGCACGGACTTATCACCCAGATCGGCAAGGAACATCTTGAAAAGCTCATCGATCTCGACGGTGTTGAACGCGAAGAGATCACGTTGTTCGAATACCTCCGCGATCACGGCGGTTTGATGCTGGTTAACGCCGATGATGAACGCCTTGCTGCATGGTATGCGAAACATGGTGGCAGGGGGCTTTCCTTCTGCGTTGAAGAGCGCGCACCAGGAGCGGAACATTTGCTTGGTCAGGTAGATGTTCGCATCAGCCTTTCTTTCAACGCCGACCTGCATCCCATTCTTCACGTTACTGGCGTTGATGGCGGTATGCGTGCCGTAATGCAAACAACCGGTTATGCTGCGGGATTAAATGCCGCTGCTGCCTATACGATAGGCAAGGCTTTAGAGCTTGATGCCCACCAACTCAAGGACGGACTCGAATCCTTCCAGCCTGCACCCAGTCATGGTTATGCCCGCATGAGTGTTCAGCGAAGCGGAACTCTTACCATACTAAATGACACCTATAACGCCAACCCTGAGAGTATGCAGATTGCTTTACGAACGCTGGCCATGTACCCGGCACGGCGCCGAATTGCCGTGCTTGGCGATATGCGCGAGCTAGGCGCTGCATCGAACGTTGAACATGCCAGGATTCTTGAACGGGCTATGCAGGTTGCCAATGTGGTGATTGTGCATGGAAGCGAGTTCTCCCGTAGTGCACAATCGGCAATGGAGAGTAACAGGAGCTTGGGCACCGATGCATTGGTGGTGCTCGAAAGCCATCATGACATTGCACTGTGGCTTGAAGAACATGCCGGTAACGGAGCTGTTGTGTTGGTGAAGGGGTCGAGAGGTATGGAAATGGAGAGGATTGTAGAGAGTTTGCTCAATCATGGATGATTGAATGCATCGTGCGTCTATCTTCGCACGAACGTTCTTCCTTCCAACCGGAACTCCAGCATGCTTTACTGGCTTGCTCATTGGCTAAAGTCGTTCGTTGATGTGCCGGGCATCGGACTCTTCCAGTACGTAACCTTTCGTGCTGCCAGTGCTGCAATCTTGGCACTGCTCATCGCCTTTTTTGTAGGGCCCAGAATCATTGCGCTGCTTAAGCGCATCCAAATCGGAGAGCAAGCAAAGAAGGAACTGCAGGGAGTTGGGCAACACTCACTCAAGGCAGGTACGCCTACGATGGGCGGCTTGATTGTGCTTGCTGCCGTACTCATCCCCACCTTGCTATGGGGCAGGGCCGACAACATGTACATCATTACGTGTGTCGTGGTTACGGCAATGCTTGGCGCCGTAGGCTTCCTTGATGATTACCTTAAGGTGATCAAGAAACTCCCTAACGGCCTCATCGGCAAGTACAAGATGTTAGGGCAAGTATTTACCGGCCTCCTTGTTGGTTGTGCCATCTACTTCTTTCCCGAGTGGTATTCTCCTACCTTGGATGCTGTTAAAACGGTCACCACAGTTCCATTCGAAAAGATGGTGAACTTTGACTTCGGCGTATTCTACATACCAATGGTCGTGTTCATCATCACGGCAACGTCCAATGCAACCAACCTCACTGACGGATTGGATGGTCTGCTTATCGGTACCGTTGGCATCAGCGTCCTTACTCTAGCCGTCATTGCATACTTCTCCGGCAACGCCTTCTTTGCTGACTACTTGAACATTATCCATCTGCGTGGAACGGACGAACTAGCCATTTTTTGCGCTGCCATTGTTGGCGCGGCACTTGGCTTTCTCTGGTACAATGCCTACCCCGCGCAGGTGTTCATGGGCGACACAGGTTCGCTTGCCCTAGGGGGTGCCATTGGTGTGCTGTGCGTGCTTATCAAGAAGGAATTTCTGCTCCCAATCGTTGGTGGAATATTTTTTGCCGAAACCGTGAGTGTTATTCTGCAAGTGGCATGGTTCAAGTACACAAAACGAAGGTTTGGCGAAGGACGTAGGCTTTTGCGCATGGCCCCACTCCATCACCACTTCGAGAAAAGCGGCTGGCACGAAGCCAAGATTGTGAACCGCTTTTACATCATTGCCGTGATGCTGGCCATTATCACCATGGCCACATTTAAGGTGCGTTAGCTCGTTCGTTATCGTTGCCACCAATGCCTGAACAGAAATCATACTGGGTGGCGAGCGCCGATATGGGCTATGGCCACCAGCGTGCCGTTCATCCCTTTCGCGATGTTGCCTACGACCGTATTCTGAATGCAGGCGATACCCCCAAAACAACCGATGCGGAACGTCGGCGATGGAAGAGGTACCTACAGCTCTACGAGACGTTCTCGCGTGCCAAGGGAATTCCGATCATCGGCAAGCAGATCTTTGGTCTGCTTGATGGTTTACTTCACATACCTTCGTTGTATCCGATACGCAACCTTTCGCGCAGCACCTTTCAAGTGGATTTGCTGTATCTGCAGATTCAGCGGGGGTTGGGAAGGGGCTTTGTAGAAACAATCTCGAGCAACCGACTACCGCTCCTCACATCCTTCTACGTTCCTGCCATTGCTGCTGATGTTGCTGGTTACGATCGTATCTACTCCATCATTTGTGATGCTGATCTAAACAGGGTGTGGGTTGCCCGTGAACCATGGGATAGCAACATCAACTACTTTGCTCCCTGTGGGAAGGCAGCACAACGACTACGCTCATACGGCGTGCCGGGGCATCGAATCTTTCTCACGGGATTTCCACTTGATGATGCGTTACTAGGCGGCCGCGACCTATCAATCTTAAAGAGCGACCTTGCTACTCGGCTGCAAGTCTTGGATCCGTCTGGCAGGTTCCACCAAAGCTTGGGTGCCAGCACCGAACACTTCCTGGGCGAACAAGCACTGGCCAAGCCCCCTTCCGACAGGCTTCTCACCATAACCTACGCTGTGGGTGGTGCGGGAGCGTTACGAGAGATTGGAGAGGCACTCGTACGCTCGTTTGCAAAGCGACTGTTGGCTGGTACGATGCGGTTAGTGCTTGTTGCAGGAATTCGTGAAGACGTGCGGGACACCTTTGAGCGATGTGTGGCAAGCACACTTGGCTCGTGTGCTCATGTTGAAGTGCTGTACAAACCAGATCTGTTCGAATACTTTGATGCTTTCAATCAGGTAGTGCGGCGTACGGATATCCTCTGGACGAAGCCCAGTGAGCTAAGCTTCTATGCTGGGTTGGGTTTACCAATCATCATGACGCCCACGATTGGTTCGCAGGAAAAGTTCAACCGCAAGTGGCTCCTGGAGGTTGGTGCCGGGATGAGGCAGGATAAACCCGAGTATGCCAATGAGTGGCTGTTTGATCTTCTCTCCAATGGACGGTTCGCCGATATGGCTTGGCTTGGTTTTCTGCGTGCTCGAAAGATGGGTAGCTACTATATCCGAGACGTTCTGGAAACCGGAAATTTCAAGCGATCGGACCACCCACTCGAACGCTGATCTTCATTCGGAACATTCTCAACTCTCTGCGGCGAGTCAATGAACCAGGCATCAATCAGGGTGGGCGTAATCATCCCCGCGGCTGGCAAGGGCAGGCGATTTGGTGGACCCGTGCCCAAGCAGTATCAGTCCGTTGCAGGAAAACCGATCATCGTGCACACGCTATCCACAGTGCTTGCCGTGCCTGATGTGCACACTGTAGTGATTGCCTTGGCCGAACATGACGAGTTTGGTAGGAACCTCATCTCGGCCGAGTTTTCGCATTCACCATTGGTGCACCTAACCGTGGGAGGCGAAGAACGATCGGCTAGTGTGGTAGCAGCGCTACGGCATGATACATTCGACAACGTTGACGTTGTTCTGGTTCACGACGCAGTCCGCCCGTTAGCTTCGCCACTGCTATTCCGCCGCGTTATTGCAGCCGCCGCATCCTTAGGCGCAGTTGTACCAGGCATGCCGTTGAGTGACACCATAAAGGTAGTAGACGAACACGGCGTTGTGATAAGCACCCCGAACCGATCTCAACTTCGCGCCGTGCAAACCCCCCAAGGATTCCGGCGAGAGCTGCTGGTGCAGGCCTACGCCAATGCCAGCACCGCCACCACCGATGATGGCGGTGCGGTGGAGGCGATCGGAGTACCGATTGTTGTAATCGAAGGTGAACCATGGAACATCAAAATCACAACAGCCGTTGACCTTGATGTGGCTGAGGCGTTGTATCGGTGGCGACAACACGCCACGAAGTAACCTGAATTGCAGTTAACAATCGTTGCGTAGCGTTGCCGTTGTTGCGTTCGCGCACGAGCACTTGTATATTCGCGCCCGTTTTCACCCAGAGGCCCCACTGAAGAGGACCGATCATGTTTTGGACACCCGAACTTGCAGCATACTTGGAAGATGCTCCATGGCCAGCCACCAAGGATGAGTTGATTGACTACGCAGATCGCACCGGTGCACCAACACAGGTGATCGAAAACCTCAAGGAGCTCGATGATCCAGAAGATCCGGTGTATGAAGGCATCGAAGATATCTGGCCAGAATATGAAAGCGCATCGGACGACTTCCTTTTTAACGAAGACGACGATAGCGACTACTAACAGCCCGTTACCGATCACGGTATTTTCGCAGGGTGGGTTTGCCTAGCCGACTTGGCCCACTCCTACCGTTGATCCTGATGGTGGCAGTGAGCATCATTTTTCCTGTTACTGCACAGGAAGCATCTCTCATCCCCCAACGTGTATCCGGCGAATCACATAACGAAATCGCCGAGTTGCAGACCATTCGATTTGTAGGATGCTCAGCCACATCGCCTGATCAACTCATTGGAATCATCCAATCTCGCGAAAGTGAACTCTCGCTAACGCGTAGCCTTGGTCTGTACTACTACGAAAACCTGGTGCGCAACCCTGCAACCCCGCAGCCAATCATGGCAACACTGCGAAGGGTACAGCGAGACTTACGCGAAGAGCTCCTATACTTTAGCGCCGCTAGGGCTAGCGATGATAGTGTGGCCTTGCTTGAATACCTAGACCAGAATGGTTTTCATTTGGCCAAGGTGTCGTGGCGATTTTTCAGAGATACAGACGTTAGAAAGAACGTGCTGGAGTTCACCATCCAAGAAGGACCGCGTGCGGCGATTGACACCGTTCTGGTTTTCGGATTGGACTCTGTGCCGACCGACATCCTTACACAAGTGCATGGCGCTCGAAGCGTGAAACATGGTGATGCGTTTTCGGAGTCTGACTTGAACAAGGACCTGCAAGCCATGACTCGCGTTTTACAGAATAACGGCTACTATCGCGCTGGTTACAAACGTCCTACACAAAAGATTTCGGAAGACGCCCTGCATGACACATTGGCCGTGGTGTTTGTGCCCGGACCACGCATGCGCATTGGCGCAATAGAGTTCGAAGAGAATGCCAATGGTTTCCCGTCCGTAACGGAATCGATGCGGCGGCGGCAGCTTGAGTTCGAAACCAATGAGTGGTATAGTAGGGACAAGGTTGAGCTGAGCCGTAGCAATCTTGTTCAGCTTGGTGTTTTCGAACTTGCCACAATAGACACACTTGAGGCGGATCTTCTGCATTCAACCGATACCTTAGGCGCGGATTCATTCCTTGTAATGCGTGTGTTTACTCTAAACAGCAAGCCGTATGAGTTAGGCGCAAACTTTCTCCTGTTCCAAACCGCACTCGACAACTACCTGAACGCTGGTGTGGGTGCCACCTATCAACATCGCAATGTTTTTGGTGGTGCGCAGGTTGGCAGCATAACTGCACAGTACATTCTGCAGGACTTGAGCAGGATCTTTCAGGGGCAACCTTTGGAGCGCGAGGCTTTGTTGTCTGGCGTTGTAGCCTGGCCCAGCCTGTTGCGCGTTTGGGACTGGCGAGCAGGTTTGCAAACCAATGCATATTACTCTGAGCGACAGTTGGTAAGCCCATTCCGGCTGCAATCTGTGGGAATCGGAGGGCGCCTTCCTGTTAACCTACCTCAATACCGCGGCATAAACGGGTTCGACCTGAACATCGGTTTTGAGCGCCAGGTACCACGTGATTTTCAGGGGGCTCTGGATAGCGCGTTGAAGGATGCAGAAACGCCGGAAGAGATTGCCTTTGTGTACAGTACCTTCAACCAGTTTCTTGTGCTCGATAACTACATCAAAACAACTGGCAATCTCATCACTGGTATTTATACAGGCTTCAACATTCGCGGTGAGCACCGCGACAATCCGGTGGATCCTAGGCGCGGATACTTTGCAAACTTCTCCTTGGAGTTGGGCATGGGTGCCGGACAGTTTGTTCGAGGCCAGGCCTTTCTGTCGAACATATTCCCCCTATCCGAACGAAGTGGCCTTGCCACGAAGGTTCGGCTTGGCCACATTCAGCTGTTGGACTTTACTCGTGGAAGTACAACAGATACCAACACCTATGTAACGCTTGAACGACAGTTTTTCGCCGGTGGTGCTGCAAGTATTCGGAGTTACCCAAGCCGTGCTCTCCACGATCCGAACAGTGGCGTTTTAGACGCAACAGATGCAAGCACCGAGCTTGTTCTTAACAACACGGTTGGCAGTGGCACACTCATCGAGCTTAGCTGCGAGTATCGGTATCAGCTACCAAAGCCTCGGGGATGGGATCCTATCTGGTCAAATATGGTAAGCAACAGTGGCTTTGCTGCGTTTATGGACATCGGTAATGCATTCAACCGGATGACTGTTGAGAAATACGGTACCATGCAACTCAAGGATGTGTGGCAAGGCAGTGTAATCGCTGTTGGACTAGGCTATCGATTTCTTACGCCTGTGGGACCATTCAGAGTTGACTACGCCACGAGTGTGTATGACCCTCTCCAAACAACAGGAAAGTGGATATGGAGTGGAAGGTCGAACATCATGTCTTCTGACTACTGGGAACTTAGTATCGGCCTGGGTCACCCGTTCTAGTTTCACACGGAACCAACGGTGATGCTTCCCCATGCATCAATGGCAGCTCTGTACATTCCTTGCGTGTTGTATGGCATTGCCACCTCTCCACGAGGACCGATCGCAATGATTCCGCCAGAGCCCCCTAACAATTGAATTCTGCTTAACACCGCGCCTGCAGCGGCGCCAACCTGTTCGCCAAGAAGTTCTACGCGATGCAATACAGAACTGGCGGCAGCAGTGCGAATGAAGTACTCTCCATAGCCGGTGCAACTCACGGCGCCAACGTGCTTGCGTGCATACGTTCCACACCCAATCAAAGGTGAGTCTCCTATCCTGCCTGCCGCTTTATGCAGAGTGCCGCCGGTAGACGTAGCAGCAGCATGATTTCCGGCTTTGTCTAATGCTACAGCACCAACTGTTCCCACTGTCTCATTATTGCGAACAGCGGCGTTATCACATGGAACGAAGTAGGATTCCGAAACAAGCTCCAGACCATGGTGTTTGGCAAGGTTTTCAGCATCCGTAGCTGCAAGGAACACATGCGGAGTTTTGTCCATAACCAGGCGGGCTAACCGTATCGGATTTCGGATGCTTCCAACCATGGCCACTGCGCCCGCATTCTCGGTGGTTCCATCCATTATGGAGGCATCCATCTCCACCTTGCCGTTGGTTGTTGGCGATGAACCTTTCCCGGCATGAAAGTACCCGGCATCCTCAAGATTTATCACAGCCTGTTCCACTACATCCAATGCATGTGAGCCACTGTTAAGAGCTGCATGTACTTCTTGGACTAGTTCTCTAAGAAACTCTTCGGCTTCCTCAAGCCTGCCTGTACCGACGTACCGAACAAGGTTTCCGGCTCCGCCGTGAATTGCAATGGATGGCATGGATTCAAAAAAAAAACTAGTTGCGGATCTTTTCGATCACGCCGTCCTGGATGTCCAACAACCGAGCGTGTGCCAAAAGAGTAAGGATGCCAGTGGTTACCAGCCGTGGCATATAGGTAGCATTAAGTCCGTTGCTCTTGAGCTCATCAATAACAAGTTGTCCTTCACCACCCGTTACAACTACCGGTACATCCTTTCCACCGAAGTGCTGCTTCTGAATGTTGTGCACTCCTTTGATGATACCACCAACAACCGAGGCAACGATGCCAGCCATCAACGAATCTTGCGTGTTGGCACCAACCGTAACGGCGGGGCTTACGAATGAGAGCTCTGGAATTCCTGCTGCTTGCTTGAAAAGGCCAAACAACTGCGTGTTGATGCCGGCAAAGATGAGACCACCAAGAAACAGTCTGTCCTCCGAAACCGCGTTAATTGTAACGGCCGTTCCACAGTCAATGGTAATAAGGGGGGGGCGCTGTTCATGCATGCCACCAATCGCACCCAACATGCGGTCGATCCCGGCATTTTCTACAGATCCAAGCTTCAGCAAGCTGTCGTTTCGCATGAGTAACTGGTGTGCATTGATCACCAAGTGACCAAGGATGCGCTGCAAGACCTTTACTATGGCGGTTGTTTGTTTAGGGTTGACGCTTGACAGGCCAATCAGGTATCGCTTCCCAACATGGTCACGAAAGTGATGCTGAACGTTTTTCTTCCAGTCTTTGTCGTATGGAAACGATAGATACACATCATCATGATGAATCTTGACGCGGCTGTTGCCAACGTCAACACCGCTTATTCCATACTGAACACTGTTCAGTTCAATCGTGGTATCGTACAGTGTCGCCATCGCTGATGATCCGTTCTGTTGAAAATTGCTGCTTCCTTGCCACGAGCCTGCCATCGCTTAAAACTCTCACAATCATCCACGCTCCTTCTTCGCCTGCCAATTCCACTTCCTTGCCCACGATGTCCAGCTCAAGAATCCACTCGGCGTGTACTTGCTGCCAGTCCTTGCTGCGAAGATCTGCAATCTGTTCTCTGAGATGATCCAGAACAACAGATACTTCCACACCGATGCCAAGCAACTGCAGCGACGTGCATGCTGCGGTTATCGTATCGGGAAAGGTTTGCTGAGATACGTTTATTCCCATGCCGATGACGGTAGTAATACATCTGTCTGCCTGGAACTCATGTTCTACAAGTACGCCTGCAATCTTACGCCATTCACCTTCAACGTTTGCCTGAATGTCGTTCGGATACTTTAATCTGAACAGAATTCGTGGAGCAAGTTTTCTCAGTGAGTGCAAGATTGCCAAGGCCCCTCGTGCCATGAATGCACTGAGTTCCTCTACTTGCAACATCGTGCTGTGCTGCATGCCGAGTGAGCAATACACGTTCTGCCCGTAGCCCCCTTCCCATACTCGACCTTTTCGGCCACGCCCCGCCGTTTGATGCTGTGCACTTACGAACACATAGGGATACGTTGGGAGCAGCTCACGCGCATAGTCGTTTGTTGACGAAACGATTGGAAGGTGAAACTCCGTGGGAGGCAGGTGCCGACTCATTATAAACTTAGTTACTATCTCGTTGTTAACGCTCTTATCGTGTGCAATGTAGCACCGAAAGCTGGGCGTTTAACGCTTGGTAACTTGCAGCATGTTTCCGATCGCCAACACATGGGACACCATAGTTGCTCTCGCTACACCACCTGGCGTGTCTGGACTGGCGGTCATTCGAGTGAGTGGACATGACGCATTCAACGTGTGTGACCAATTTTTTAGAGGTCGAACTTCGTGTGCTAGTGCCGTCTCTCACACCATTCACCATGGCTGGTGGGAAGTGCATGAACAGAAGTTCGATGAAGTAACTGTAAGCATCTATCGTTCACCGCGCTCGTATACAGGTGAAGATGTTGTTGAGATTGGCTGTCATGGTGGTACGATTGTTGTAGACCAGATCCTTGCATCCCTTCGTTCCCATGTTCGGTTGGCCGAACCTGGCGAGTTTACACGAAGGGCATTCCTGAACGGTAAAATGGATCTGACTCAGGTTGAGGCCGTAGCAGACTTGATATTAGCACAGAGCACTGCCGGAGCGCAAACGGCAGCACGCCAGTTGGCCGGAGGCTTTACGAATCGTTTATCCGCACTTCGTGAGCGACTCCTCACGTCGGCTGGACTGCTTGAGGTTGAGCTGGACTTTTCTGAAGAGGGATATGAGTTTGTAAGCAGAAACGCCTTCTTGCAAGCTTTAGAGGAAGGCATGGAAATGGCTTCCGCTCTTCAGAATTCGGCTCAGGCTGCTCAGATACTACGCAGCGGCTTTTATTGTGCAATCGTTGGCTATCCGAATGCGGGAAAGAGTTCTCTGTTCAACGCACTCCTTTTGCGCGACCGCGCTATTGTGAGTGATATTCCAGGTACTACGAGAGACTACCTGCAAGAAGCTATCCTACTTGATGGCTGCGCCGTTCACCTCGTAGACACGGCTGGCTTGCGCGACACATCCGATACCGTAGAACTGCAAGGCATATTGCTTACAACGTCGGTCATCGAGCAAAGTCACTTGATTCTAGTGGTAAACGATGCTTCAATTGGGCTTGATCACAGCAATGCACTTGTGGAGGAATTACAGCGGTCCTACAGGAACCATGAGGTGGTAGTGGTACAGAACAAGATGGATCTCATTCAGGACTACTCAGTTGGTGAATTTCCTGGCCGGCTCCACCTAACAGGCCAGTGGAAGGATACCTGGATCCCGACATCGTGCACCATGTTAGGTGGCATCGAAAAACTTCGTGCAGAGATACGACAACGTGTTGCTTCCACCTCGGTTGGCATCAACGATGTTCTTGTGAATGCTCGTCAGGCAGCTCTTCTCCGCACTTTGCACGATAACTTGGAGTCAGCAGCCAGCGCAATTCGCAGTAACTCCCCTGCCGACCTTGTTGCCGTAGATGTTCGTGCGGCCATCCAAATTCTTGGTGAGATTACAGGAGAAACTTGGAATCCCGACATCTTGGATGCAGTTTTCTCCAGATTTTGCATTGGTAAGTGATTCAATGGCCATCCAGTACGAGATTCGACCTCTGGAAGCATCGGATTTCCAGCCTTTTCTAAACATTCAACGGGTAGCACTCCTCAACAGTCCTGAGGTGTTCGGCTCCGACTACGATTGGTTTGATACCTTGTCAATCCTCAGCAAGGAACAGCGCTATGAACGGTACATGCTGTTCCCGTATCAGTATCTGCTTGGTGCCATCCTGCCCGACGGTCAAGTAGCTGGAATGGTTGGATTCTCAAACGATCACACTCGTACGAAAATCAAGCACAAGGGAAGAATCTGGGGTATGTACGTTATTCCTGAATACCGCGGCCAAGGTGTTGCATCTGCTATGGTAGCTTCTGTGCTGAACACAGCAGAAGAAATAGGTGTTGAGCAGATCCATCTGTCTGTAAGTACCGATAACAAAGACTCTTACAGCCTATACCTTCGTCTGGGATTTACGGTGTACGGCCTAGAAACTCATGCCATGAAGGTTGGTGAACAGTATGTTGATGAATATTTGATGGTGAAGTTTCTGAGATAATGTTCCACGTGAAACGTTTCTCAGCACCTTATGTAGTTGTTTCACGTGAAACATCGATAGATGAAGTTTGACGTACTTGTCATTGGTGGCGGACATGCTGGAATAGAAGCTAGCATTGCTGCTGCAAAACTTGGGGCTCGAACCGGTTTGGTATCCATGGACGTTCGAACCATGGGCCGGTTGTCGTGCAATCCATCGATTGGAGGAAGCGCAAAGGGGCACTTAGCGAAAGAAATCGATGCATTGGGCGGTGTTATGGGTCGGCTTGCAGACGCTAGCGGACTTCAGTTCAAGATGCTAAACACGTCCAAGGGACCTGCCGTTTGGTCGCCTAGAAGCCAGAACGATAAGGACCTCTACCCGCTCTACGCTCAAAATCTTCTCCTTACAACACCGGGACTCTATATTGTCCCGGAAACAGTCACAGAAATTGTGCTGCACGGCAACGCTGTTCGTGGAGTGCGGACGGCTTCAGGACTGGAAATACTATCCAAAACCGTGGTGCTCTGTTCAGGAACATTCCTGAATGCCGTGATGTGGACCGGCACGGATAGCACAGCCGGAGGAAGAGTTGGTGAAAAGTCGGCAGAAAAGATCTCTGACTTGCTTGCCGAAGCAGGCTTCGAAAAAGGACGACTGAAAACCGGGACCCCTCCGCGCATTGATATGCAGAGTGTGCGCTTGGACGCTTTTGAGTTGCATAATGGAGATTCAAACCCAAGCCCCTTTTCTATTCACACGAGAAGAGTACGTAATAGGCTTTCGTGTTATGCTACTCACACAAAAGAAGAAACCCACGAAATTCTACGAGGCGGATTTGACCGTTCCCCAATGTTTACCGGTCTTATCTCTGGTAGTGGTCCGCGGTATTGTCCATCCATCGAAGACAAGGTTTCTCGATTTTCAGACAAACCTTCGCACCAGATCGTTCTCGAGCCCGAAGGTCTGTTCTCTAAGACGCTGTACGTAAACGGTTTTTCTACAAGCCTACCCGCTGATGTGCAGGAACGTGCTATCCGCACGATTCCCGGCCTGGAATCCGCTCGTATATCTCGGCTCGGTTACGCCGTAGAGTATGATTTCTTCTTTCCCTATCAACTTCATTTTTCGCTCGAAACAAAGGCTATTGCCGGTCTGTTCTTTGCTGGCCAAATCAATGGAACCTCTGGCTACGAAGAAGCTGCTGCCCAAGGACTGATAGCAGGCATCAACGCAGCACTTTCTGTGAAGGGGGCTCCGGCATTTGTACTCAAGCGATCAGAAGCGTACATGGGTGTTCTCATTGATGATCTTGTGAACAAGAACACAGAAGAACCATACAGAATATTCACGTCGCTGGCTGAATACCGGTTGTTATTGCGAATAGACACAGTGTATGATAGACTGCTTCCTAAGGGCTATGATCTTGGCCTTGTAACGAAGCAGATGTATAACACATGGCTACGCAAACGCGAGGTGGATGACAAGATTCGAGAGCAACTCAATCAACGACTCTCACCAGCTCTTGCGAATCCTATCCTGCAGGAAGCAGGCGAAGACATGATCGCTGAAAGCACGAGTATATCTGCTCTGGCAAAGCGCCCAACAGTTGAACTGGAATCGCTCTTACTCGCTTCGTCGGGTATTCCCACATCTCTCCTTGAGGAGCACCAAGACAGTATCCATCGCGTACAGTCTGCTACTCGTTACGCTGGATACATTGAGAAGCAGCAACGCGATGTTGAGCGATTCAGAGAGCAGGAATCAAAACTCATTCCACCTGACTTTTCGTACGACTCTGTTTCCTCTCTGTCCAGTGAAGGCAGGGAGAAGCTCAAGCGTATCAGACCTGAAAGCCTTGGCCAGGCCTCCAGGATAGCAGGTGTGTCAGCTAGTGATGTTTCTATTCTCACCATCTACCTTCGCTAATGTTCGCTTGAACATTATGCAAACCCACGTTAGCAGAGCCTCATCATTGTAAACATGTTTACAATCGATGTTTCACCGATACGGTATCTTTGCGATTTCACCATTGGTGCATCATGATCGACATCAAACTTATCCGGGAAGCAACTGAGCTAGTTCGCGAGAACTGCCGGCGGAAGCTCACTGACCCTGCAATCGTTGACCAAATTTTAGAGGTGGACGTCCAGAGAAGAGAAGTTATCCGCGAAGTGGAGGACCTCAAATCCATTCGCAATACTGCGTCGCAACAGGTGGCTTCTCTAAAGAAGGGTGGCGAGGATGCATCGCAAGTCATTGAGCATGTGCGTGTGATAGGAGATCGCATCAAGGAGCTTGACGCTCGGCTGCGAGACATAGAACTTCGTCAGCATGATTTGCTGAGTTGGCTTCCGAACATCGCTCATGAAAGCGTGCCAATAGGAACTTCTGCAGACGACAATGTGGAAGTGCGGCGGGTTGGAGAGTGTGCTGATCGAGATCATCGAATTGATCACATACGCATTGGAACTCAACTTGGCATCCTTGATTTCGAGCGCGGTGCCAAGGTAACAGGTAGTGGGTTTGGATTTCTCACCGCAAAAGGAGCACGACTAGAGAGAGGACTAATCAACTTTTTTCTAGACAAAGCTCAGCAGGCTGGTTATACAGAAATCGTTCCCCCATTCGTTGTCAATACGGATTCTCTTTTTGGTACAGGCCAACTTCCTAAAAGTGCCGAGGACATGTACCACATTGGCAAGGACGAGTTGTACCTGATCCCAACGGCGGAAGTACCAATAACCAATTTCCATCGAGATGAGATTCTTACTGCTGCCGAACTGCCAAAATCGTATGCTGGTTACTCGGCATGTTTCCGTAGAGAAGCAGGAAGCCACGGAAAGGAAACCCGCGGTTTCCTTCGAGTGCATCAGTTTAACAAGGTAGAACTTGTTCACTTCTGTCGACCAGAAGATTCGTACAACACACTAGAGCTCATGGTGGCCCACGTGGAATCCCTGTTGCAGGCTCTAGGTCTTACCTACCGCGTTCTCCTATTGTGCACTGCCGACATGACGTTTGGCGGAGCTAAGACCTACGATCTTGAAGTATGGTCGCCTGGGGAACAGCGTTGGTTAGAGGTAAGCTCTTGCACCAATTTCGAATCATTTCAAGCTCGCCGTGCAGGCATCCGGTTCAAAGCAGATGCTCACTCGAAACCAGAGTTCGTGCATACATTGAATGGCAGTGGTTTAGCTACTTCCAGAATACTCGTTTCTCTTTTAGAACAACATCAAACACCCAATGGAGAAATCGTATTACCTGATGCTTTAGCTGAATACTGTGGCTACAGTCGGATATCTAAGTAATGCGCTGCTCTCGGGAACCACGATACCATCACGATCAGTTGCTTATTCAAATCTCAGAACAGATGTGCTCCAAAACAAACAACCTCCATTCTCTTCATCCTCAGTGTTTGTTCTTTGATGAAGAAAACAGAGTTGGTGTAATACCACGGTGGAAACTGTGGATTACTAAAATGTTAATGGTAGAGAAGCAGGTAATCTGCGGCTTATCAAGACGTTAGACTTCCGGCGATAAAAACAAGACCTGTCAATAAAACCTGAACATCACCAGTGTTCACGCCAAAAGTGTTGGAAAGCAAAGAGTTGACACGTTTGCTCAGAACAAAAAGACACACAGTTTCCCAAAGTTTTACCGCGCATAAACGGAGTAACGTGGACACATCAGTGTAAACAAAAAGTAAACCCCGTAAAATCAGCGTTTTACGGGGGTGTAAACTGTAGTAACGTGGCTGCTTTCTGCTATCCGAGGTATGCAGAATACATCCATACCAGCTTTTCCTGGTGGCGGATGTAGTCACTCATCATTGCAGCAGTTCCCTCATCGCCCGACTTTTGCGACAAATCCAAGAGTTCTCGTTGCAGAAGTAATACGGTTGTAAAGGAACTCAGAATTCGCTGAACAGCGCGCCGACCATCCTTTATATGTTCTGCAGGCTTTACGGCGCTTACCTCAAGAAAAGAGGTGAACGTATGGTACGGGGACCCTCCCAGCGTGAGGATTCGTTCGGCTATCTCGTCAATCTTTACCTGGAGATCCGTATAGAGTTCCTCGAATTTGGTGTGTAACTCGAAGAATTTTTCACCACGGATGTTCCAGTGAAAGCCTCGTACGTTCTGGTAAAACACCGAATAATTTGCCAGGAGCTCGTTCAACTCATCGGCTAATTGCGTCGCCTTTGCAGCAGTAATGCCGATGGCGTTGGTCTTTGACATGGTTCTCCCCAATTCATTAGAAAAGACGCGGTGGGGACGAATTAAGGCAAATGATGTTTGAAAAACACATCGCACAATTCAATTGTTGCATCAATTCCCTGACTATGGGCCCTTTCCATACCATGGGAACCTGAAACTCCAGGACCGATTAGTGCTATTCTAGCATCGACGCCGGCCCGCCAAGCCGCGGTACCGTCGGAACTGTAATATGGATATACATCAATAGCATACGGGATATTATACTGCTCAGCCAAAGTTGCCAGAACACTGCGAAACGTAAAGTCGTACGGTCCGCCGGAGTCTTTTGCGCAAATGGACACTCGCAGCTCGGATCCATCACAGGCATCACCAACAACGCCCATATCCACCACAAGTAGTTCTGTAACGGTTGGAGAATATCCGGCGGCACCACCGTGTCCAACCTCTTCGTAGGTAGAAAAGAACAACTCAACAGCAGGCTGCCTGCTTTGTTCTACACACCGCTTGGCAATTCCATACAGAACGGCACAACCGGCCTTGTTATCTAAAAAGTGACTTTTGATATATCCATTCTGCAAAACCGCAGTACGGGCATCAATAGCAATGATATCGCCCACGCGAATGCCAAGCCCCTTTACATCATCGGCAGAGACAACAGGCTCGTCTAGCCGAACATGCATCGAGTCGGGCTTGCGTTCGGCTGTTCCAGCCTCTCGATTGGCATGAGCAGAAGGATTATTCAGAAGCAACGTTCCATTGTAAACGCCTCCTCCGCTGGCATAAACACGTACATACGATCCATCGAAACATGCCAGCAGGGGGCTGCCTAAAGTGGAAAAGGCAAGGGTACCATCAGATTTTATCTTGGTGACAATGAGACCAAGCGTATCGGCATGAGCTGCCACGCAAAGAGTTGGGTTATTACCTAGTGCAACTACACACGCACCTTTTGATGTTCTCCGAGTAGCAAGACCCAAGTCTGCCATTGATTGTTCGATGAAATCAATAGCCATGTGAGTGTAGCCAGTTGGCGAATCAATGCTCAACAGTCGTTCAAGCCATTCAATCGTGTCCATGGTATTGCTGTATGTTCGTTGATGACCAGTAATCTACGCAGTCGAACACGGCAAACCGGATATGCCAACTGAACACGGTATCTCGGAGCCAGAACCACTTTTCCCTTCATTCCGACTCAACTCCTAATGCCACACATCGATATTCATGAGCGCATACTCTCGAATGGTTTGCGCGTGATCGTATGTCCGAACAACGTTGCACCGGTTGTTACCGTAAATGTGATCTACCACGTAGGGAGTGCGAATGAGCGCCGCGGACGTACCGGATTAGCGCACTTGTTTGAGCACTTGATGTTTGATAACAATCAACAGGGCGAAGACAAGGTATACGACAAACTCTGCACCAAGGCGGGAGGTACGAATAATGCCTACACCACCTACGATCACACCACGTACTATATCACGTTGCCATCACATCAGTTGCGCGCTGGATTGTGGCTAGAAGCGCAGCGCATGGCTGGCTGTTCCATTAGTGAACAAGCCCTGATAACACAGCGGAATGTAGTTATAGAAGAAATCAAACAAACCATCGAAAATCAGCCGTATATGCGGTGGAGTCCGGCCATGGACGAAGCAGCCTTCAGCGCTGATTGTACATACTCCTGGACGGTAATCGGCTCTGCGGATGATGTTGGCGCAACTGGGATGGAAGATGTTGAAGGATTTTACCGCAGGCACTACAGTCCCTCGAATGCAATCATCTGCATAGCCGGAGATGTTGATTCGACTTCGGCATTTACAGCAGTGGAAGAACTCTTTGGTTCAATCCCGTCCGGCGCACATAATCCAACACCACCGATGTATTCCGAGATGATGCGGAGAAGGGGTGTTCATTGCATCGTACCTGACCAGGTTCCGCTGCCAGCGGTGTTCCTAGCCTTTCACATGCCGGGCGTAACGGACGAACGGATGTACGATGCCGATTTAGCAGCAGCGTTTCTGTCGTCAGGCAGGAGGGCCGTGTTGTATCAGGATCTTGTTGTACGGCAGCAAATTGCTTCGGAAGCGGGAGTGTTTATGGACAAGCGAGCACTGTCGAGTTTGATGATTTACTATGCCTATGCATTGGACAAAGGGGTAACAACCGATCAGTTAACAGAGAAAATCCAGGAATCCGTGTCCAAGGCGCGGCTAACAGAAACAGATAGGGAACGCGTTGTGAATCGCTCTCGAACAGCGTTCGCAGCCGAACATCAACGCAGTTCGGCAATAGCAGATAATGTTGGCTGGTCGGCGATGTTTCTTGGTGATCCGCATCATGTGAACAGAGTGATGGATCAGGTAGCGGCTCGTTCACTCGATCAGATACAGGACGTTATCAACAGCACCAGAGATCTAGCCCAGGCAGTACGAGTTGACGTAGTGCCAGCCTAAACCTCGGTAGCAAGATTCTTGATTGTTTGAGGAGCTGTTGCCAAACGCTTTGCTGCTTCTATCAGTACCTCTTCCCTCTTAGCAAAACAGAATCGAAGTGCTGTTTCGTTTGTAGCCTGAGCAGAGAACGGTGAAAGTGGAATCGCAGCCACGCCACAGTGTCTGGCTAACACTTCTGCCAGGTGCATATCGGAGCCCTTCCAGAACAACGAATAATCCAAGAGCTGAAAGTAGGTGCCATGGCACTCGCGAATCCCCCAGGGAGTTCCCACCAAAGGCTCGAGGAATAGGCGTCGCTTGGCGGAGAAGACATCAGCAATCCCTGCAAAGACGCTCGGATCCACTGTGAACTCTGCCAATCCAGCTTGCATCGGCGTATTCGTGCTAAAGGTTAAATACTGGTGCACCTTGCGGAACTCTGAGGTGAGTAACGGTGCTGCTATACATGCGCCAACCTTCCAGCCGGTTGCATGCACAAGCTTGCCGAAAGACATTACCGTAAACGTGCGATCGCGTAATGCTGGGTGTGCGGCAAGGGGCTTGTGTTTATGCGAGTAGGTGATAAGGTCATACACCTCATCACTGAGCACAAGGCAACCAGTATTCAAGGCTAACGTTGCTAACGTTTCGATGTCCTCAGGCTTCCAAACTGTTCCTGTAGGATTGTGAGGTGTGTTCACAATGATCAGATCTAGGCCAGATGCAGCAAGAGTAAACACCTCATCCCAGTTTGGGCCATACTCGGGTGCGCGTAGAGTGGTTCGAAGCACGTGTGCACCGTGCACAATGCATGCAGGTGCGTATGAGTCGTAGGCAGGCTCGAAAATGAGTACACGAGATCCCTGCGTAAGAAGGGCCGCACATACTGTATACAAGGCCACCGTACCACCAGCCGTCACGGTTATCTCTGTGTCGGGGTCCACCGGTAGAGAGAACCAATGGGAATACTTGGCTGCTATGGCCTTACGAAGTTCCGGAAGTCCAGCCATGGGAGCGTACTGGTTGCGGCCAGACATCATGGCATCCTTTACAGATTCCATGAGCTCCACCGGTGGGTCGAAGTCAGGGAAACCCTGAGAAAGATTAACGGCCCCGACCTCATTGGCCAGGGCCGTCATGGCACTAAAGATGGTTAGTCCTGTGGAAGGGAGCTTTGACGTGTGATGCATACCGCGAGGTCAGTAACAGCTCCGTGTGAAATCAATACTCGTCGTCAAGTACCAATCGAACGTTCTTGGCAACTGGTTCGCCTTCCGAATTATAGCCGATGTTGAACTCAACGGCATCACCTTCACGAAGGTCGGCGAAATCGGCGTCAATCAAGTCCGAATGGTGAAAGAAGAGATTGTTTGGCGGGTACTTTATGAAACCGTATCCATTCTTGAGGGCGAGGATTTCACCATCATACAACTCGCCAACCTCTTCTACTTCTTCAGGCTCTGCGTCGAATAGCCGAGGAGTGCCGTGGCCTCCAATCGAGGTGCCATTAGCAGCTTTTTGTGTAAGATCTCGCTGAACGAAAAGATTCTGAATAAGCATATCATTCCGGCGTGACCTTGTTTCGAGCAATTCGTGCATTGCTACCGGATAGGTTACTTCTTCAATCAGTTCCTGAGATGTCCTGGTTACAACGCGGTTACCGTCATTGTCTACAAATTCAAAGTCCCAGGCTAGAACCATAACCCGCGCACCAAGGGTATTCAGTTTTCTCACCAAGGGCACATAATCACCATCGGAGGTGATGAGAACCACTACATCTAACTTCTTTAAAAGCGTAAGCTCGTAGGCTTCGAGAGCCATCCAGACGTCAATCCCCTTTTCCTCACGGCGTCCGCCAGTTGTGCGAACGGGAAGGTAATGAGTGATGACTCCTTCCCACATCAGGATATCGTCAAACACTCGTTCGTAATACAAAAGATTACCGCGTTGCTGAGCCTCTTGAGCGGGCAGTCTGCCGCGAAAGAAGTGACTGTCCACGATCTGGCAATGCCTGGCCTCGGCAGCCTCTTCTTCGGCTACCTGGTGGCGAATGAACTCGTGCAGGCCGCGAATGCTAATACGGCTTTGCCGAGAATGATTAAAGGCGTAATAGTTCGAGACGTGCAAGAAGTAATTGCCGTCATAGAACACGCCAATTCGAATGAGTTGTCCGGGAGTTGCCACGGATTTACCTCACAATAATTGATAAAAAATGGAGCTATCTACCTTCAATCGTAGAAAGGTGTACAATTGTATCAGAACTGCGCGCCGGCTCCTTTCAGCACGCGTACCACACTCCGGTTGTTGTATTCTGTTGCATACGAAAGCGCCGTTCTCATGGCGTAATCAACTGCGTGAACATTGGCTTTGTATCGAAGCAAAAGCTTGACCATTTCATGTTCACCAAGTACGGACACAAGCATAAGCGGAGTGCGTCCAAAGATATCGGTTTTGTTTGGATCAGCACCCTCTTCCAACAGCTCGTTCATGGTATTGAGTTGCCGACTACCACAGCAGATCATGAGCGGTGAGTAGCCTCGGCCATCCCATCGTTCCTTATCTGCACCGGCATCCAGCAGATACTTTACAGGATTTGCAAAACCACGTTCACACGCCACATGCAATGCTGTTCTTCCTTTCTTGTCGGCAACATCAATCGTCACTCCACGGTTTAGCAACATTTGCACGATTGGTTCATGCCCATGGTAGCATGCTGCGTGAAGAGCAGTCATCCCTTGGCTTGCTGCAATGTTGGGATTCGCTCCAGCCTTTAGCAGAAGATCGAGCATGGCAGAGTCTCCAACCATGCTTGCAACAATGACCCCAGTAAGACCATCCTGATCCTGCTCGTTAATGTCGTACACCTTGGAACGAATAGCTCGGTCAACAGCTTTGAGGTCTCCACTCTTGACGATGGTGGTGAATTCTTGCGACAGTACGGAGGTGACTGCAACAATGAACACCAGAAGTATCATCATAAACCTTGCTTCTCGATAAAGACACCCTTGTCTACCTTGGCAAAGAAATCCTGGTAGAACCTTTGGTCATCAACAGCATACACCTCCGATGGGTTACCTGCGTTGTCAAGAACCTTGGCCAGAAAGTTAGCGCGCACCTTGCAGCGCGTACCAAGTTCTGACACGTTCACGCTTGCTTCGATGATTTTGAACTTATTGAATCGAACCTCCGACTTCGAGTTGCTCGATCCACTTGTTGATCCTGAACTCCTGAACAGTTTGCCAAAGACTTCTGCCCAATAGTCCGAACTATTCGAAGAGCTACCCCCTGTGAGCTGGAGTTCCTTAGTTGCAGTGATGAGTCCAAGGTCGATCACGGCATTTTTCACCACGAAGCCTTCATCCTGCAAGGTATTAAGAACAGCCTTCATCACGAGTTTCACATCATTGGTGTCAAACTCCCTTGTCTGATACGATCGTACCTGCAGCTGGGTCTGTGGAGTCGCCTGCTGATTCTGAGTTACGATCGTGCAGGATGTAAGTATCAACGCTGCCAACAATGGCAGCCCCAGAAGTTTTGTCGGTTTCATTCTTAGAACTTCGTGGTGTGGTATGAATACTTTACAACCTTGTCGTTTTCATCGAACTTGATCACCACCGTGAGTGTCTTCTGTGTTGTGCTTGCGGCACCACTCTGATTGGAGAATCCGCCAAGTATAAGGAAGAGTGAGTTCTGCGACTCGGAGTATGAAGCCTCTGTGGCAACCTTGTCGTAAATCCAGGCCTCTTTGCCATCTTCATCGCGCTGGGTGATGTTGGGCGAACCAAGAGCTTCAGCTACATCGGCCATGGACATGCCCATTCGAATCTCTCGCTTTACGATGCCCGCAGTTATCTCACGTTCTTGTGTTGAACGCAGATCACTCCGGTTGTCGTTTACGGATTTGCAGGATGCTATTACCAAAATCAAGGTCAGGGAAAGGACAGTTGTGCGCATAGTTGTGTGTGCTTGTTGTGGTTAGAATTGAATGGCAAGGCCGACGTTGAAATGGATGACGGTTGGACTCGGAACGTTTTCGCTTTGTATGTAGAACGTCTGATCATCCCGCAGCTTGATTACTGGCACGTGCACGTCCGTTCCCCGAAGGTAACGCATGCGTACATCGAGCAGCACTCGTTGGTGTTCGTTGGGGAGGGTGATGAAATCCAGGACTTTGACCATGAATCCTGCTCCCAGTCCATACTGCCAGGATAAACTGCTTTCAGACTCACTGTCCGAATTCGAAACATTGCCGCTCGTGCGAGAAACATCCAACGATGAACCCACAACCGTAAAGCCCCCTATCAGCTCGCCATAGGGGAATACCCACGTAGCGATGTTGGGCTGGACACGCATGAACACATTTACAGGTAAGTGCGTGTTGAGCGTTTCGTACCGCAAAGTGTCGGTGAAGAACGGACCCTGTGGCACGGTGTATGTACGATTACTTCCTCCAAAGAAGTTGAGCCCAAACTCTCCGCCAAGCAAAATCGGTATTGGGTCGAAGTAGTACGCAACGTTCAAAGCAAATCCATATCCTGTGCCCGGGGATTCTAGGTATTCTATTGCCCTACGAAACGTGTCCTGGGGGTTCGACACCATGAAACTGGCACCAAACTGCCAGTTAAGGGGTCGCTCCTTGATCCGATCAATGATGGCGCTGTCCATGCTGTCGGCCGGTCGATCATAGATAGATGCCGATGTTTCAGATGGCTGTGCCGAGAGGGTTCCTAACGCCAGGAGGAAGGTCATCAGGAGAAAGAGGTGATGACGGAATGCTTTCATAAGCAGTTATTGAAAAATTGACGAAAAGATCGCCGGAAAAACTAGTCATCCGATCAATCGGCGCCTACATACGATGAAGGATTTTGCCGGTTGCGTTTCTACACTTGTCCATACTCGTTGCCTCTCAGTTAACATTGCCGTTACTCTTTGTGTTACGATACCATGATTACCATTCGATAACTCGCTCCGGGACGTCACCATTCCCAATTTGGCAATCGTGGAATCCGGGGGGAACCATGAACCGACGTGACGTAGTCCGCACGCTAGCATTGGGGATGGGCGCGGTTGCATACCTACCGTCTGCCCGCTTGGAAGCAACTCCAGCAGTAGAATCTTCGCTTAAGCCCAACCTTGAATCCGGACGTTCATCTGACGTTTGGGCTTGCTGGATTGGCCATAGCACTGTGCTGCTTCGCATTGCCGACAAATGGGTGATTACCGATCCTGTGCTCTTTAATGCTTACGGCGCAAGTTTTCTCGGTATCACACTAGGACCACGCCGATATACCAAACCAGCACTTCAGTTGGCCGACATTCCCAAACCAGACCTGATCCTGATCTCCCATGCCCACATGGATCACATGGATAGAAGAACGTTGTCTGGTCTCTGCGACTTGTATCCCGGCCAAATAGATGTTATCACGGCTGCTCATACGATGGACGTGATCGAAGACCTTAATTGGAGGTCGCGGAATGAGATGGACTGGGGAGATACAGCGAACGTTCACGGCTTCGAACTCACGGCTCTCAAAGTACGCCACAACGGTTGGCGATGGCCAGGAGAAGCCTGCCGCGCAAATGGTCAGCCGCGAACGGGACGTTCATATAACGGGTACTACATTCGCTCCTCTGGCATGGGTATCGTTTTTGGTGGCGACACAGCCTACACCGATGAATTCAAAAAGGTACCGGGTCCAGTGCATCTAGCCATGATGCCCATTGGTGCTTACGAGCCGTACCCGGATACCCACTGCACACCAGAAGAATGCCTAGAAATGGTTCGCATGATGGGTGCAGAACGACTGATGCCCATTCATTACAACACGTTTCGGCAAAGCGAGGAGCCACGGCACGAACCAAAGCAAAGGCTCATCGCTGCACTGGCAAAGAATCAGTGTACATCACTCGCCTGCCTAAACACCGGCGAGTACATCCAACTGGCCTGACCCACGTTCGCAGGGTGCTCCCTAGCCTGTAGATTCGTCCCCTTCACTGGAAAGGGGCTATGGAAGGCTTGTTCGACGAGCTCGAATCAACGAACACACGGCGTACGGCACCTCTTGCTGAACGCATGAGGCCTGCAACGCTAGAAGAGATTGTTGGCCAGCAACACCTTATCGGTCCAAGCGGACCGTTACGAGCTTTTGTTGAGAAACGTACGCTGCCAAGCTGCATTCTTTGGGGTCCACCGGGCACAGGTAAAACAACTCTGGCTCGTGCATTAACCCAAGCAACTGGTATGCGCATGCAGCAATTGAGTGCCGTGGACTCGGGCGTGAAGGAGCTTCGACAGGTGATAACAGCGGCCAAGCATCAGTTGCGTGGTGGTATTCGAACGGTTGTGTTTATTGATGAAATCCATCGGTTCACTAAGGGTCAGCAAGACG
The DNA here is from genome assembly GCA_964620125.1 of uncultured Hyphomicrobiales bacterium. GTDB lineage: Bacteria > Bacteroidota > Ignavibacteria > Kapaibacteriales > Kapaibacteriaceae > OLB6. The sequence goes on along the minus strand of CAZUGQ010000002.1, from coordinate 67,021 downwards.
CCCTACTTCATGGTGTGGAACAGGGTGACATCATTCTTATCGGTGCAACAACCGAGAATCCATCCTTCGAAGTAAACAATGCCTTGCTGAGTAGATGCCATGTATACCGTTTGTATCAGCTAACAAATACCGACATTGAAATCATCATCAACAGGGCACTGGAGCGAGATGAGGTGCTCAGGTCACTGAACATTCACCATTTGGAAGTGGAGGCACTTGTCGCACTTTCTGGTGGGGATGCTCGAACGGCGTTGAATGCCCTGGAAACGTCAGCGATCATCGCAGAACCTGATGAGCACGGCACGAGAAACATTGGTGTTGAAACCATTAAGGCAGCGCTGCTGCAACGTGTAGTGCGGCACGACAAGGCGGGTGATTCTCATTACGATCTAATCTCGGCCTTCATCAAGACCATTCGTGGTAGCGACCCCGACGCCGCACTTGTGTACCTGGCCGCGATGTTGGAAGGGGGTGAAGATCCCCTCTTCATTGCTCGTAGGTTGGTAATACTGGCATCTGAGGACATAGGCAACGCAGACCCACAGGCACTTCTTCTGGCTGTAGCCGGATTCCAGGCCATTGAGCGCATTGGGATGCCTGAAGGTGGCATCACACTGTCTCAGATAACAACATACTTGGCTTCAGCACCGAAGAGTAATGCCTCGTATGTGGCTATCAATGCTGCAAGCCAACTGGTGCGTAACCAAAGCCCCCTAACGGTTCCACTGCATCTTCGTAACGCTACCACTTCACTGATGCAGCGCGAAGGATATGGTCGGGGTTATCGGTATCCCCACGATGCACCGGATCACGTAATTAATGAGAACTACTTTCCACCTGAAATACCTCCACAACAACTGTATGCGCCATCGGAGCAGGGTGCAGAAGCACACCTGAAGGAACGCCTGCAAAGCCTGTGGCCCGAGCGCTTGAGTGCCAATACGGGGAAAGAATAACGCTGTACGTCGTCAGTTTGGAGTGATGCCTTGAGGTGCTGCAGGTTGTGAAACCGGTGCGGCCTTTGCCGAAGAATCAGCGTAAGCCTTCCGCTGCTTCGCGCGTCTGCGGTCTCGCCGTAGTTGATTGTAGTCAATACTCTCTCGAAGCTTTACTTCCTCACGTATCCATCCTCTGCGCCGGAGCTCTTCTTCGGCTTTTGCATAGCGTGTCTTATCTGGTAGGCCACCGCGCACAACCTTTGGTATCTGCGACATTGGAATCAATGCTTGCTCAACATCCATTGGTGAATCAGGAAGATCCTCAATCACGGGCTTGTTGTTTGCGAGATCTAGCCAAGGACCGCCGTATTGTCTACGAAAGTCAAACAGACCGTGGATTATTACAGGCGTCCCAGTATAGGGTATTGGCCGCTTGTTACTATCGAGTTTGGCAACGTCAACCCAATGATATACCCACTCGGCGTCCACAAGAAACTGGCGCACACATGAATGTGAAACGGGTCTGCCAGGCATTTCAAATTGGTGCATGGCACTTCCAGCGTACTGGTGGATGTTCACGGTGAATGGTAAAATCCACGTACTATCCAGCGATGATACGCGCCGACGTTGTTTCCAGTTGGCTGCATACCGTCCTGGAAACGTAGGCTTGCGTTCTTCACCGGTATTTGCAGCAGCAAACCGAACAAGATATCCGTACTCGTATGCAGCATAACATTGCCACTCATTGCTGATTATCAACAGCTTTGGAATGTTGGCTGCTCCGGCATAGTAGTACGGGAACACTGAATATGCCCGCAGATCAGTGAGTATGGTGTCGGGCAGAATCAGGGTATCGGACATCCGCACGAACTGTATGTCCTTGCGATTAAGCAGAGTGAACACACGGTAGGCATCCCAGGTGAGCTTTGTCTTGGCAAACGTTTGTTTGATACTATCCAGCTTGGTTCGTGTGTCAACAACGAACCGCCGATAATGTATGCGTGGAATGGCATTCTCAAGCGAGTCCGCTCGAGCAACAACCAAGCTTTTTACTTTTTCAATCGAGTCTGCAGCGATCTGCGCGGAATTGGCAATGCCATCATCTGCATTCTGAGTGCCATCCGGCGCACAGGCCGACAGCAAGCAGTATGCAACAACAATCACGCTACTCCATGATTGCAAACAGCAGAGTGTACGCATAACGAATCGAAACTACGAATGCATGAATGCTTTCACGTTACGCGGCACATTAGGTTTGCACCATGCGCTGGGTACTACTTCTCATCCACGTCTGCTTGATACTATCCTGTGGTAACAATGACGTTCCCTCGGGAAAATCGCCCAACACCAACTCCGCCATTGGCAAAGCGATGACGGAGTCTGACGTGCCTGCACCGAACGTGCTTAGAGAATCCGTTACGGTCACAGCACGGTTTCGGCACGACACGTTTGCATTCACGCAGGGACTTGCATTTTGGAATGGTAGGTTGTTCGAGAGTACCGGACAGTATGGACAAAGCGAACTTCGATTGCTTGATCTGGCAACGGGAAGAGTGCTCCGGCGAATAAAACTGGATGCCCAACTCTTTGGCGAGGGTATGACGGTTCTTGGAGGCAAGGCATACGTGCTAACGTGGTTGAACCAACAGGCACAGGTATACGATGCCACGTCATTCAAACTTGAGCGCACACATACCTACAGCGGTGAAGGGTGGGGTCTGACAAACAACAAACAAGAACTGTTCATGAGCAATGGAACGAATGTGATTACCGTGCGCGATCCGGAGACATTCTCGGTGCTAAGGTCAATTGCAGTTACGTATCTGGGAAAGCCATTACATCGATTGAATGAATTAGAATGGATCAATGGTGAATTGTGGGCCAATGTTTGGCAAACGGAAGAGATCGTGTGTATCGATCCCTCGTCGGGAGCTGTTGTGCGAGTTCTGGATCTTAGCGGTTTGTTGCCCGATGCTGAGCGCCCCGTACAAGCCGATGTTTTGAATGGTATAGCCTACGACTCGCTAACCCAGTCCACGTACGTAACTGGAAAGAACTGGCCATGGATCTACAGGATACAGGTGTCGGCATCCAAGAAGTAAGCAGCGTTCAGCGTGCCCGGTATGACCCATAAAGTGTAAGCGGTTGCGCGGTACGTCACATTCTTCGCTTATCAGGCCACAGGATAGAAGTGCCGGAGACTGGCTTCGGCAATGTCCCACTCTTTCCTGGAGGCAGCCATGTATCAAAGCAAGGTGCTCCTGTGCTTGCTCTTCGTGTGTTTTATACACGAAGCATCGGCGCAGGTGCAAATCATCTATCCCATGAATGGGATGACGAATGTGGAACGGTCGCCGCAGATAACATTGCGGACCCAAAGACCAATCGATCCAAGGTCCCTTTCTACGACCTTTCCAGACCAAGATGCCATGGGCATTCATCGAGACAGGCCAACCGTCTTGGTGATACGTGAGCAGTATGTAGGTCTGCCAGTAGCCGAACGTACTGCAAAGGCCGTGAGTGGAACGTTGCAGCTGCTCGACCCATTTACTGTCCAATTTCAACCGAACAAGCTAATGCCTGGCTTGGCCTACCACGTTAGTGTGGAAGGTCTCGTCACTGCCGATGCTCCGCCCACGATGCTCCCGCCAGTAGAGTTTCGGTTTCAAGTAGCTCCCGATGCACCGCACATTACATGGTGCTCGCTGGACGAGGTGCAGCAGCTTCGGTGCAATCAATCCATTGCACTTCGCCTATCCGAACAGTGGACCTATGGTGAGCCACTGTTGCGTTCCGCCATTAGACTGATGGAGCGAGGTAAGGATAGCGACCATCCCCTTGATGTACCCTACACGGTAAAGGTAAACGGCACACTCGTTGAAATCATCCCAGATCAAGCATTTCAACTCGGCAGTACCGTTGACCTTTTTGCACAGTTGGGCTCAATCACCGGCGAAACACTGCACAACAAGCAGTTCCACACCGTAGTGCGACAGGCAACCACCTTGCAGGTATCAGCCGTAAGTGAGGATGGAGGCGTTGTTCCCGACTCCATTCGATTTCTCTTTGAACGTCGGAGTGGAACTGCACTTCTAGGCAGAACCGTAAATCTGTTCAGTCCAACAAGCCTGCCCGATCGTTGGCGATTCATACGGTGGCAAAGCCCCCTACTGAATCTGCCGACTGGCAATTCCATCGACGTAACACCCGACTGCATGACCACCAACGAGGCGGTACCCATACAAGCCGTCCTGCGAAGGATTGACACCGTCCGCCTGATCGTAAAGGCGGGAACAGGCGGGAGCATCCATGTTTATGACTCCAACTACGAACCCGTAAGGGTCATTACCGGAACAGATACGATTCCGATTACAAAAGATGATTCACTCGGATTTCTTGTCGCTGTTCCCGACTCTGGAAAGGGGCTTCGGCGATGGGTGGGAAATGGCGTGAAGGATGCAAACACAACTGCACCAGTAGTGAGCCTTGTTGCTGCAACAGATCTTGATCTTTTTGGAGACGATCTCGCAACAGTCGACGTATCGTACGCAACGGAATATGTCGACCTGGACAACCAAGAAGCCGTGTATGGATTCTTTGCTACGATCATGGATGCAGATCCACAAGTAGGATGGGATGTTCGCAATGCCGTTGAGTTTGTTACAGAAAACAAATACGTTGGCACGGTGCCATATGAGCAGACGATATGCCTGCGTGCCACGGATTGCTGGGAGATCATAGGATACTTTGATACCGACAATGGAAACTTCGAATTATATGATGGAGGGCAGAAGCGGGCCTGTGTTACGGCCTACATGAGCAATCCCTTCCGGCAAATCTGTTTTCTGGTGCAACGAAAGGATGTTCAACTCGTGGTTGAAAAGGTTTTGCTAGCCACGGATGATCCCGATGATATCGTGTCGAATCCGCGGTTTGCCGTGAATGCCATCGTGAAGGTTGAGCTGAGAAAGGAAATCAACAACAAGGTCCAGTGGATACCACTTACGGAACTCAACTGCAATGATGGTAACGTCAAGTTTTCACCGTACATGCTTAAGTGTGGCGACGAAGTAAGGCTCACGGCCTATAGCTCACACGAGCGAGGTCAGTACTGGACTCGGTGGGATGATCGGATCGGATACGCTCGTCCAACAGCCGAGTCCGATAAACCAGGAAACATTCTTTATCGAATGGTTCTTAACGAAGAGTACGCCACGTTTGCCTCTGTTGGTTGTAACAACAAGGAGATGGAGTGGTCGGCAATACGGGTACGGGCGTGCTACCGTCAGCAATTTGGCATCGAGGCAATAGGATTTTCTCTTCGGACGGTATCAAGTAAGGACCGCTCGACGGCGGAGTTCCGCGAGGTATGGTTGGACCCACTCACGTACAGAGACCTAAATGCCGATGAACCGCGCGGAGGCCGACATATAGAGTACGTGCCAAAACATGGCACTCTGGCAAAAATTCGTTTCAGCATGCCTGTTGATCAGCTTTCCATCCTCCAATCAGGTATAACAATCGTGTCGTACAACAACGTGTTGTACAGTGATCATAAGGCAAGCAATCTTGACTTCGAAGTGCTTACCAGCGACGGTAACGTTTCATTTGAAACGATACCAGGTGAAAGCCCACGTACAGCCGTAATCAGCATCATGGATCCCAACAGCAAGCCAATACTGCAGGCACTGCACGGAGGAACGTTCGAGCTCCATCTGCGGCCCGTGGTACGCTCCTTGCGTGGCCATAATCTGGAATACCACGTCCGCTTTATGATGCAGAGTATAGAGCTACCCGCCTACGCACTCCGTTTGCACGAAATAGATTTCGAGTTTGATGGAGATGTTGACTACCTTCTTGAAAACTCCGGCGAAATCTACCATGCAACCATGGGTGGCGATGTTGGTCCTGATGGTGTGCATTACGCCGATTTGGGCTTCAGGAGAATTCCAGATTGCTCGGAACAGCAAGGTGAACCACCCGGAGAATGCACTCTGGAGCATAGTGATAAGGATGGCGCAATGTCCTATGGCAACCTGCTGCTCTGGCTGCAGCCCAATTGGATGGGCTCTGATGATCTGGCCTGGTGGTATGCCTCTTCATACGACGAAGATTGCAAGGACAAAAACGACTGCTTTGTAAACCGCGTGCAGGACATGCTGAATCTCGTCAAGACAAAGGCGAAAGATTATCAAGGGGGTGATGTAACAGATGGAGAGAAACTGATCGGCCACCTCATCGAAGTAGGAGTTTCATTTGTCAATGCCTTATTACCAGCCGACGAACAGGATAGGCACCTTGGATATGGAAACTTTATCAGTTCCGGGGCGAGCATGTGGGGATTCAGGCGGCACACGAGGTATGTAGAAGTTGGCGACGAGAATACAACATATCGTTTGAACCCAGCCCTGCTGGTAAATCGGGGAGTTATCCGGTAGTCAGCAGTCACACATCAAGGAGGTGTCATGCAAACGGTAGCTCGTGTAATATTCCTCTGTGGAGTGGTACTCCTGCAGCAATCGGCTTTGAACGGCCAAGAACAGGGCTTCAACTGTTTGGAAGCCGAAATCAAAGGTTCGTCAAATGATAACGTGATTGGCAACTGCGTCGATACGATCGAACTGTACTTCGGAGCGCCCATACCGCCACCCCGCAGCGGCAATTGGGATAATGCAGCCCGGCTACTTCGAGTTTACACTGGTTCCACAGGCATGGATTCCCTGGTAGATGTTCCGATTACGATTACAGCAGCGCCAATGGATGGCTTGTTAACGTTGGCAGCAGTTGCCGATACTCTGCCAATCTTCGAGGATGGGAGTGAACAGGTCGCACTCTACCGAGTGTTGATTAACTGCGCCACGTGGTTCAGCAACCCAAATCCGGCAGAAGCACGAATAGGATTCACCAAAAGCGCACGCGTTCTGGTTCGATCAGAAGCCCGGAGTGTTGTTACCGGCGAATTGCTTGATAGTGCAAACTTGTCTCCGTCGCAAACAGCAGTATGGGTCAAGCTTGCGTCGAAGCAAGTCCTTGCCGTACACAAAGCCCCCAATAACACACGATTCAGCCATTGGACGTGTAACTATCCAGGGATTGTCTTCAATCCAAATCTCTCGTATCAGTCTTACTTGGACAACTGCTGGCCTGTTGCAGACACAGTGGTGTTTACTGCCTGGTTCCAACCCATCACCAGTGTTGCGGAAGGTGCAAGTGAAATGGACCTCCGATTTCATCAGAAGGGAACAAGCGTGATTGTTGAAGGTTTGCCATCCAACGTGTGTACGGTAACCCTTCTCGATGCACTCGGACGTCCCGTATGCACCAAAGAGGCACAAGGAAAAACAAGTTTGATATTGGAGGGGGCTGTGGCAAGTGGCCTGTACATGATTATTACGGTTACGGAACGTGCCATGTACAACAACTCGCTTATCGTACTGCGATAATCAGGCAAAAGCACAAACAGCAGATGGACAGTCGCAATCGCTAGGTACTCAGGTATAACAGCCTTGGAATGATTGCATTTGCAGCGGAGCGATTACGAATCCCCGTATTGCTTCAATGTGGTCTAGGCACAGACCGTCGAAGTGGTTTAGGCACAGACCGATCAGCAAGGGCATGGTCAGGAATGTCCCGTCACTTGCACTGCGGTTAGTGTACTGAAATGATAGCTACGGAACTGGAGACCTTCTCATCTTTCACATTTATTTACCCTTTCACAATCAACTGAAATACAGAAAGGACGCTACGATGGTACTCAACAAAATGGTGCTCTGCCTTGTAGGCTTGAGCATGTGTACAGCCGCAGCACATGCCACGGTGCTAACAACACTGGATCCATTCATTGGAGCATTTACTGTGGGTTCCACCATTCAGATCACATGGGATGATGACCTTCAGGCAGAAAACAGTGAGCTTGTTTTATGGGATGGTGAACGGAAGGTTGTTCGCGTCATCGTTGATGCAGTTTCTCCTGCAGGTGGCGTTACTCATTGGCAAATACCACACGACGTGTTACCCGGAAGCTTTTATCGCATTGGTATCCGAGACAAACACAACCCTGATAGAGTTGACTACAGTTCCGGATTCTTAACCTTGGGACGTTCTCACCAGTTGGTATCGTCGGTACAGGAGATAGACAACGCTACTGACGTTTCCTGCATACCATTTCCAGCAGACAATCTGGTTGAGGTACGCTGGTCACCGGAACGAGTGGTGCAATCCATCGAACTTGTTGATGTGCACTACAACGTCATTCTCACGCAACAGGTTGACGTTCGCACCAATCATCAGAAACTGAATGTAGCAACACTTCCAAGTGGAATGTGTTTTGTTAAAGTCATTGGTCCGCAGGGACAGGTTGGGATGCATCCGTTGATGATCGTACACTAGACACGTCGTACGAAATCCCTTCTCTAGGAATGATGATGCGGAGGCCAGGCATTCGCTCCCGGAGAGCAAGTGCCAGGCCTTCGCAGGCATCTGATTCACCGTGTGTAATTACAACGGTTTTTGGCCGAACGTCCGTGATATAGTCAACCAAGCCTTGCAGGTCTGCGTGGGCGCTAAACCGAAAACGGTCAAGCTCACACAATCTGGTATGTGGTTTGTCAGCGAACTCAAAGGGTACATTCTTTTGGCTGTGCAGAAGCTGATAGCCCGGAGTAGCAGGATCCTGATACCCAATGAATGCAATACCGAATGTTGGTTCCTTCATCCAGTGTTTTGCAAGGACAAAACTCATGGTCCGCTTGTTCACCATTCCCGATGGCGAAATCACAATCGAGGGTTTCTTGAAGTAGTCACCGTTATGCAGGGTTTCCCACTTCAGGTGTTCCTGCGGGATATCACTGATCTCGAACCCAGGTACGCGCATTGGCTCGGTATAGCAGTAGTGGTCGTATACCTTCGACACCTGTGTTGCCATGCCACCGGTGTAGATGGGCAGTGTAGGAATGCTCCCCTTTCTCATAAGCCCATGTATGCGAGCCAACAGCTCTTGCGTTTTTCCCAACGCAAAACAGGGAATGAGCACAGAACCTCCCTGGCTCGATATCCTGTTGATAAATGCGGCTAATCGTCTTGTTTCTGAAGCATAACTGATGACGTCGTCCGTTGCGCAGTTCGTGGCTTCGGTGATAACCACGTCGGCATGAACACGTGGAAGGCGGGCCCGCTGGATAACCTTCTGGTGTTCGAACTGCACATCTCCTGTGTGCAGTATCCGAAGCCCGTTGCACTCCAATGATATGCCTGCAGAACCCAGTATGTGCCCTGCCCAGTGGAATGTTACGCGCACATCTTCGCTTCCGGCATAGCCACGCAGTATCATCGGCTGCTCGTACTCCACAGCTTCGAATGTTGACCGAAGCAACTGGATCTGTTCCCGGCTGTAGTACTCTAACGATTCTTTGGTAAAGTGTGCTGCAATTTCACCTCGAAGCAGTTTGCCATTGTTATGCAACATGATGTGGCTTAAGTCTCGTGTTGCATAACTCATCACTGTTCGAAGGTGCGGATACCTGCGAAGAACGAATGGAACGGCACCTAGATGATCGGTGTGTGCGTGAGTAACCAATAAATGGTCAACAACCCGGTCGGCAAGATGATTTAGTGGTGGAAACGCTCGCTGGTTGCGCTCCCGTGGATGCAAACCGGCATCGATCAAGATGCCAGTGCCTTCCAGATTAAGGTAGGTGCAGTTGGCTCCTACTTCTTCGGCACCGCCTAGTACAATGAGTTCGGACACAGCTAAAGATAATCCCGTTCAGCAATCATCGCCGCGTAGCGCTCAGCAAAACAGCTGCAAGCATCTTCATAAGGTCAAGTAATCCGTAAGTTTACGCTATCCTTTGTTAACAACCACCGCTCCAAATGCAGCAACAAGCCCCCTACAAACCAATCAACACGGTAAGGGTGGTGACGGCGGCATCACTATTCGACGGACATGATGCGGCCATCAACGTCATGCGCCGCATCATCCAGGCAACTGGCTGCGAAGTCATTCATTTGGGCCATAACCGATCTGTGGCGGAGGTTGTGGATACGGCAGTGCAGGAAGACGCCCAAGCAATTGCTATGACGTCCTATCAGGGAGGTCACGTAGAGTACTTCACGTACATGAAGGACCTTCTTGCAGAGAAAGGTGCAGGCCACATCCGGATCTTTGGAGGGGGGGGAGGAACGATTCTTCCATCCGAAATCGAGATTCTCCACCAGTATGGGATCACAAGAATCTATTCTCCCGACGATGGTCGGGAGATGGGTTTGCAGGGCATGATCAACGACTTGGTACGGCGGAGTGATGTACCAACGCCTGATGTTTTTGGCAGTCAGCTCGAAATGTTTGTTCGGCAGAGAAATCCCCTTGCCATTGCGCAGGCCATCAGTGCCGGAGAGCGAGAGGAATTGCACCGAATAGAGTTTGCAATGAATGCCAAACGCGCTCCCGTGCTTGGTATAACGGGTACGGGTGGAGCCGGGAAGTCGTCACTGACTGACGAGTTAGTTCGACGCTTCGTTGCCGATATGCCATCCCTGTCGGTAGGCATCCTGAGCGTCGACCCTTCTAAACGAAAGACGGGTGGTGCTCTTCTTGGTGATCGCATCCGCATGAACGCTGTTCACCATCCACGCGTGTACATGCGCTCCTTTGCAACCCGCGAAGCCAACGTAGCCATAAATCGCAGCATACACCATGCGCTGAGCATACTGTCGGTTGCAGGCTTCGATCTCATCATCGTAGAAACGGCAGGCATTGGGCAAAGTGACTCTCAGATTGCAGACGTTGCCGATGTGAGCATGTATGTGATGACGCCTGAGTACGGCGCAGCGTCGCAACTGGAAAAGATTGACATGATTGACTATGCCGACGTGATTGCGCTGAACAAGTTCGACAAACGAGGAGCGCAGGACGCACTACGCGATGTGAAAAAGCAGTATCAGCGCAGTCGGCAGCTCTTTGATCGGTCACCAGCATCGATGCCAGTGTATGGCACGATTGCATCGCAGTTCAACGATCCTGGTACCAACACGCTGTATCGCGCTGTGATAGACAAACTTGTGGAGCGCTGCAACCTTGGTTGGAAGTCATCCATGCATCCAGCCGATGAACTCAGCGAGAAAATCTTCATCATACCACCGGACAGAGTCCGCTACCTAGCAGAGATTGCCGAAGAAAGTGACCGGTACAATGTGCATGTTGAATCACAGGCATCACTGGCTCGTGAGCTTTGGCAAGTGAAAGGGGCTTTGGCATCCTTGAAAAAAACCAACACCGATACTTCACCATACTGAGCACAATCATGAAGCGACTTTCCACTCTCATGGCTCTGGTACTTGTACTCTTGAGTGCCTGCGAAGACAGCAACTCACCCACAGATGCCCCGGCACTCGTTCGCATGATCCACATGGTGTACGATGGTGGTGCTCTGGATGTAAGAGTCAATGGCAAGGTGGTTACCTCAGGCACCACCTGGGGCAACAGCAGCGGCTACAAACCTGCTGATGTAGGACGCTATGATGTGTCGTTGCATTTGGCTGGTGATCCAACGGCCAGGAATTCGAGTAATCAGAATCTGATGGAAGGGGGAACCTACTCCGTTATTGCCTTCCCACCTGCTGCAGCCCTGTCGGCAGCATTCGTTACGGACAGCCGTGAGATACTGGCTGATAAGTCTCGTATCAAACTTGTGAATGCCTCGAATGACGACATGGTTGAATATGAACTCTGGATTACCGGTGCCATGTCCAGGCTGCTCGGGCCAGTAAAGCGGGTAAACGTGAGTAGCAATGCAGACCTGTTTGCCGGCACATACAGCTTTACGTTGAAGAAGAAGAACGATGCAACGTTTCGGATGGACTTTGCTCCGGTTGTGCTGGCTGGTGCGAACAGCTACACCTTAATTGTGAATGGCACGAGCAGACCCGATGATGCCTATAACCTCGGTGTTCGCATGTTCAACGATGCCGGCAACGGCGATGGATATATTGACTTGGTTGCCTCTGATGGCTCATCGAACGTTGCATTCGTGAATGCAGTATCGGGTGCAGGCACCATGGCGGTTGCAATTGATGGCACACAGCCTCAGGTTACCAACCTTACCTACGGAAACTCCACTCTGTATCTCACATTTGGCGCGGGAGAACACAAGTACACAGCAGCAACAGGAAGTACGGGGCTAGTGGTTGATAGGAACATTACGCTTGCTGCAAACAAGAAGTACAGCGTGTTTGTAACCGGTACTCTCATCCCGCAGAATATTGCTCCTTTAGAACTTGAGGATGTCACGGTTCCTGTGGCAGGGAGCTCGCTGGTACGGTTCATTCACCTTGCTGCTGATGTGCCTGAGATCAACGTTGTTACGCCTATTCCACCCACGGACTACTTCATCCCCGGTATGCAGAGGATGCAGTATCGCGAAGTAAGCCGGTCTAGCACCACTGGAAGTGCCTTTATGCAGATCCCTGCTGGCGTGTACACGATGCAATTCCGTCAGCCAGACTCAACGGCAAGCCTGTACTCGCAGGACAACATTGGCTTTGCGGAAGGAAAGATTTACACCATGTGGCTTGGCGGCTCCAGAACAAACGGAACACTAAGCGTATACGTGATCAAACACGACTAACGTTCTCCTGCGCATGACGAAGCCCCCTACCAAGCATACAGAGCAAACACCAGCACAGTCTCACCAAGCGGCGTCTGCTGGAGGCCTGTTGCCGCATCCGGTAAGTAGCGTAAACAAACCCAATGTGGATGTTGCCATTGCCACACTGGAGCGCCGAGCTACGGAGCTGGAGAGAGCTCTGGACCATGAAGTGCGTAGGATGCTTGAGGGTTGGGAGAACAAACTACAGGCATATAGAGGAGAGGAGTTCACGTACCTTGTTCGCGGTCGAGAGATAAGGGTGCGCAACCATGTTGAGTCGCTCTCCCACACGCTCGTGCCAAAGGTTGCACTACCGCGATTCAAGGATTGGGGCGAAATCGTTCGGTGGTGTATGAAGGAAAACGTGCCTGGTGAGTTTCCCTACACTGCTGGCGTGTATCCCTTCAAGCGCACGAACGAAGACCCCACGCGCATGTTTGCCGGCGAAGGAGGACCCGAGCGCACCAACCGCCGATTCCACTATCTGAGTCATGGCATGCCTGCCGCGCGCCTGTCTACGGCATTCGACAGCGTGACCCTGTATGGCGAAGATCCAGATCGCCGACCAGACATCTACGGAAAGATTGGCAACAGCGGTGTAAGTGTTGCAACGCTCGACGATGCTAAGAAGCTGTATTCCGGTTTCGACCTCACCTCTCCAACAACGTCTGTATCCATGACCATCAATGGTCCTGCGCCAATGGTCTTGGCCTTTTTCATGAATGCAGCAATTGATCAGGAGTGTGAAAAGCTCATTGCTGAGAAGGGGCTCGAGGCAGACGTGCGGCAGAAGGTGGATGCATTGTATGCGGAGCGGGGTTTGCCACTTCCGAAGTACAGGCAAGCTGACGGCGATAGTGCACTGCCCGACGGCGATAGCGCACTGCCCGACGGCAATAGCGGTTTAGGACTCATGTTGTTAGGTGTGACTGGTGATGAAGTTCTTTCTGCAGAAGACTATGCGATATGCAAGCAACGGGCACTCCGGTCTGTACGCGGAACTGTGCAGGCCGACATTTTAAAGGAGGACCAAGCTCAGAACACTTGCATCTTCAGTACGGAGTTTGCGCTTCGACTTATGGGTGATGTTCAGCAGTATTTCATCGACGAGCAGGTACGCAACTTTTACTCCGTATCAATCAGCGGTTATCACATTGCCGAGGCAGGTGCAAACCCCATTACTCAGCTTGCATTCACGTTGGCCAACGGATTCACGTACGTTGAGTACTATCTGTCCAGAGGGATGGACATTGATGAGTTCGCTCCGAACCTCAGTTTCTTCTTTTCCAATGGTGTAGACCCCGAGTATGCCGTTATCGGTAGAGTGGCCCGGCGCATCTGGGCTAAAGCCATCAAGCATAAGTACGGCGGCAACGAGCGTTCGCAGATGCTCAAGTACCATATTCAGACTTCCGGTAGGTCTCTCCATGCTCAGGAGATTGACTTTAATGACATTCGAACGACACTTCAGGCACTATACGCCATTTACGACAACTGCAACTCACTTCACACCAACGCATACGACGAAGCCATCACCACACCAACCGAAGAAAGTGTGCGGCGAGCCGTTGCCATTCAGCTAATCATAAACAGAGAACTCGGCCTGGCGAAAAATGAAAATCCGCTGCAAGGCGCGTTTATCATTGAGGAGTTGACGGATCTCGTTGAACAGGCTGTGTATGCAGAGTTCCGTCGAATTGCCGAGCGTGGTGGTGTTCTTGGCGCAATGGAAAACATGTACCAGCGCAACAAGATCCAGGAAGAGAGTTTGTACTACGAAACGCTTAAGCACTCCGGACAGTACCCGATCATTGGTGTGAATACCTTTCTGAGTTCCGCGGGATCACCAACGATTGTTCCAGAAGAAGTCATCCGTTCTACAAGCGAAGAAAAGGAACAGCAGATTGCAAATGTTCTGGCGTTTAAGAAACGCAACGAACATCGCTCGGAACAGGCACTTAACAGTTTGAAGAAAACGGCGGTGAAGAACGGCAATCTGTTTGCCGAGCTCATGGAAACAGTGAAAGTCTGTTCCTTGGGACAGATAACACATGCCCTCTATGAAGTTGGTGGACAGTATCGCCGCTCCATGTAGTCTGTGCATCCATGGTAACCATTCAAGATGTTCGGGCCGCTGCCGACCGTATTGGAGCGTTCATCCATAGAACACCTGTGTTCACATCGCTGCATGTGAACCAGTTAGTTGGTGCAGAACTTTTCTTCAAATGCGAGAACTTTCAGAAGGTTGGTGCCTTCAAGGCACGAGGAGCTTCGAATGCCATTCAGCTGCTTGATAACGAAGCCCGCCAGCGAGGCGTAGCCACACACTCATCTGGCAATCATGCACAAGCTCTGGCCTATGCTGCGCAGCGGCTGGGGGTGTCGTGCACGGTGATTATGCCAGAAACGAGTCCACCCGTCAAGATACAGGCCACACAAGGATATGGGGCAACGGTTGTGTTCTGCGAGAACACGCTAGCGGCACGTGAATCTGCGTTACGGTTGTTTGTTGAGAGAACTGGTGCTGTGGAGATACATCCCTACGACAACAACGCGGTTATTGCCGGCCAGGGTACGGCAGCTCTCGAATTGCACGAACAAGTTCCAAAGCTCGATGTGGTTGTGGCGCCTATTGGAGGAGGAGGGTTGATGAGTGGAACGGCGATCACCACAAGAGCATTGCGGCCACAATCCGAGCTTCTGGGTGCAGAGCCGGAGTTGGCTTCCGATGCTAAACGATCGCTGGAAACAGGCGTTATCCAAGCCCCCTACCCACCGGTTACGATAGCTGATGGATTGCGAACTGCACTTTGTGCACGCACGTTCGAATACCTACGCATGCATCACGTAACCGTGTTAACCGCCACAGAAGAGCAGATACGTGGTGCCATGACGCTGATGGTTACCAGAATGAAACTCGTGGTTGAGCCCAGTGGAGCCGTTCCATTGGCCGCCGTAGTGGCTAATCCGGAATTCGTAAAAGGCAAGCGTGTTGGCATCATCGTTAGCGGTGGAAATGTGGACCCCTCGGTATTCCAGGCCAACCGTGGGTGAGTTCCGTAGTTTTCGCGTCCTTGCCAAATTCCCCCCATCACATGGTAACCGGCTACGAAGCAGTAATCGGCCTTGAAGTGCATGCGCAGTTAACCACTGCCACGAAAGCCTTTTGTTCCTGCCCAACCACGTATGGAGCACGGCCAAACACGAATACATGCCCGATCTGTCTGGGGCATCCCGGAACCCTACCCGTTCTCAATCAGCAGCTCGTTAACCATGCTGTGCGGGTTGGGCTGGCAACCAACTGCTCGATACGTTCCTTAAGCACCTTTTCACGCAAGAATTATTTCTACCCCGATTTGCCCAAGGGGTATCAGGTATCACAGTACCACGACCCGATCTGTTATGATGGATACGTAGAAATCGAAACCGATGGCGGAATCAAACGGATCGGACTTACACGCATCCACATGGAGGAGGACTCCGGAAAGAGCATTCATGATCTTGACATAGACACGCTCATCGACCTGAACAGGAGCGGTGTGCCACTCATCGAGATTGTAAGTGAGCCAGACATACGCTCCGCTGCCGAGGCAAGCCAGTATCTGCAGCAGTTGCGGCAAACCTTGGTGTACCTGGGCGTATGCGACGGTAACATGGAAGAAGGATCGCTGCGCTGTGATGCGAATGTGAGTGTACGCCCCATTGGCCAGCAAACCTTTGGCACCAAGCGCGAAATCAAGAACCTGAACTCCTTTCGCAATGTGGAGAAGGCCATCGACTACGAGATCACCTACCAGATTGGCCTTATCGACAGTGGAGCCCACGTTGAGCAGGCAACACTCATGTGGGATGCCGGATCACAGCAAACGAAGGTTATGCGCATGAAGGAACAGGCTCATGACTACCGGTATTTTCCAGAGCCTGACCTTGTACCTGTGGTTGTAACTCCGGCAATGATAGAATCACTGAAAACCTCGTTGCCGGAGCTTGGCCTTGCTAAGAAACAACGGTTCATCACCACGTATGGATTACCGGCCTACGACGCCGCCATCCTAACAGCCGACGTGATGCTGGCAGACTGGTATGAGAACGTATGTGCTCTGCTGCAAGCCCCCTTACCCGCAACCTTCAAGGCCGTTTCAAACTGGATACTTACGGAACTGTTACGACGAATGGGCGAGCAAAAACTCACCATTGATCATATAGGCCTTGCCCCGGCGCAACTGGCCTCGCTGGTAGATGCCGTCCACTCAGGACTTATCTCCAACGCCATTGCCAAAGAAATTCTTCCCGAGTTGTTCGGCTCATCGAAGCTTGCATCACAGATCATCGATGAAAAGGGGCTACGGCAGATGTCGGATAGAGAAACTATCCGAAGCATTGTGCTGCAGGTGTTGGAAGCCAACCCGGACAACGTTTCCAAGTACCGTGCAGGAAAGACCAACTTGTTCGGTTTTTTTGTAGGCCAAGCCCTCAAAGCTTCTGGTGGATCGGCCAATCCGTCACTGGTTAAGGACGTGATGCAACAGGAGCTTGAGGCCATGCAAGAGTAGGAGGACGAATGCCAATAACACCCACTCGATCAATATGGAAGAATGGAGCATTCGTTCCGTTCAAGCAGGCAACGGTGCACGTTCTCTCGCATGCACTGCACTACGGCACATCATGGTTTGAGGGCATTCGTGCCTATGAAACGGACAAAGGGATTGCCATATTCCGTGTGGACGACCACATGCGTCGGTTCCACAAGTCGTTAAAGGTATACCGTACCACCTTGCCGTATTCCGTCGAAGAGTTGCGGATTGCAACGTGCGAGTTGATTCGGAGGAATGACCTTGGCACATGCTACATCCGACCCTTTGCCATGCGCGGTTTTGGAGATATGGGTGTGTACGGTCTGCGGAATCCACTTGAAGTGTACATAGCCGCCTGGGAATGGGGGGCATACCTGGGAGATAATGCAGCGGAGACTGGAGTGGACGTATGTATTTCCTCCTGGAGCCGAATCACACCCAACTCTCTTCCCAGTATTTCCAAGGCCGGCGGCAACTACATGAACTCACAGCTTGTAAAGATGGAAGCGGTGGAGAATGGGTATGCCGAAGGAATCACGCTTGACAGCTACGGCCATGTTGCCGAGGGAAGCGGAGAAAATGTTTTTGTTGTTGTGGATGGAGCCGTCATTACCCCTCCGTCAGGCAGTTCCTTGCTCCCGGGCATCACTCGGAACACTGTGATTACCTTGGCCGAGATGCTGGGGTATAGGGTTGTTGAACGCGATATGACCCGGGCCATGTTGTACACCGCCGATGAAATGTTCCTCACCGGCACGGCAGTAGAGATCACACCCGTTCGGTCAGTTGATCGAATTCCGATAGGAAAAGGTGGTGTAGGTCCAGTAACAAGAGCTATTCAGAAGGCATTTGGTAGGATCATCGTTACTGGTGAGGACCCCTACGGATGGCTTACGTTTCTTGACGACGTACCCAGACCTGCTCGAAAACCAACATCAACAAACAAGAAAAAGTAAACCGAACACCTGGAGAAAACGATGGCCAAGGCAGCGAAGAAACCACAGGCAACGTCAGCAAAGAAGTCGGCAAAGAAAGCAACCGCAGTACCCACTGCAGCTCGAGGTGGTTCGGCATCACGGTCGAAAGAAACCGTGGCAAGAGTAGCAGGAGGCACGAAGAACGGTGCACCAAAACCTGCTTCGCTTGAGTTATTCAGCGTGAAGGGTTTTCCAAAGGAAACCCTGCTAGAGTGGTATCGGATTCAGCACTTGGGCAGACGTCTCGACGAAAAAGCTGCTAACTACCTCAAGATGGCAAAAGGCTGGTCCTATCATGCTCCTTTTGCCGGTCATGACGGGATTCAACTGGCACTCGGAAAGATTTTTCGACCAGGTAAGGATTTTCTGTTCCCTTACTATCGAGACCTGCTCACGTCGCTGGCAGCCGGCCTTACCGTGGAAGAAATCATCGCCAACGGCTTGAGCAAGGATGCCGACGTTGCCGGCGGTGGACGCCACATGAGCAATCACTTTGCAAAGATTTCCATCCGATTGCAGAACTCATCTTCCTGCACTGGCAATCATTGCCAACAGGCTGCCGGTACTGCTCGAGCAATAAAGAAGTATGGTGGCGACGAAGTTGTGTACTGCTCTACTGGCGAAAGCACAACTTCGGAAGGGTACTACTACGAGAGCGTTAACGGAGCCGACAGGGAACGTTTGCCGCTCGTGTTCGTGATTCAGAACAACGGATACGGAATCTCCGTGCCTGTGCGTGAGCAAACCTTCAACTCAAACGTTAGCCAGAACTTCCGCGGCTTTAGCAATCTCCTCATCATCAGCTGCGACG
>CAZUGQ010000002.1:0-48066 GCA_964620125.1 uncultured Hyphomicrobiales bacterium | reverse complement strand
AACCCAATGGACAGTTGGCGAGCTCTTGAACAGGCAAGAGAGTATGCCCTTAGTGGCAAGGGACCTGCGATGGTGCACGCTGATTGCGATCGCATTGGAAGTCATAGCAACTCGGACAATCATGAGCTATACCGCGAGCCTGAAGATTTTGTAGCAATGGCTCAGAGAGACCCATTGCCTCGCATGCGTGCAACGCTGCTACATGCCGGTTTTGCAACAGAGGAGCAGCTTGCCGCTATCGAGGATGAAAACAAGAAAGCCATCTTCGCTGCTGCCGATGCTGTAGAGCCCCTTCCCGATCCCGATCCGGCATCATACAGCCAGTTCGTGGTTCCGGATGCCATCATTGGGTTAGACGACCAGAGTGAGTTCACCGAACTGCCAGCCGCCGATGCGCCGATACTCACATTCCGTGAAGGCATCAATGCAGCCTTGCACGAAGAGTTCCGACGGAACCCCAACACATTCCTCTTTGGGCAGGATGTTGCCAGCTTCAAGAAGCAGGGCATCTTTAATGTGTGCAAAGGCATGCTTGATGAGTTTGGAAACGATCGCGTATTCAATGCACCCATTGCAGAAGACTTTATCGTTGGCACCGCCAATGGAATGACAAGGTATCGCGACGACATTCGAGTAGTTGTAGAAGGCGCAGAGTTTGCGGACTACTTCTGGCCTGCCATGGAACAGCTTATTGAGTGTACCCACGATTACTGGCGCACACGTGGTCAGTTTTCTCCTGCTGTTGTAATCCGCCTTGCCTCGGGCGGGTACATCCAAGGCGGGCTCTATCACTCTCAGAACCTTGAAGGCACGTTTACAACGCTTCCCGGATTGCGTGTTGTGATGCCAGTGTTTGCTGATGATGCAATAGGTCTCATGAGAACTGCCATCCGTTCGCGTGGCACCACCATGTACCTGGAGCCTAAGTTCCTTTACAACTATCGCCCTACTTCCGCACCTCTGCCATCCGAGGGTTACCTCATACCATTCGGACGGGCACGGGTGCGACGGGCAGGGAAGGCGGCCACGATAGTTGCCTACGGCACGGCCGTACACCTAAGCCTACAGGCTGCTGAACGGCTAGCCGAGCAGGGAGTGGATCTCGAGGTGATTGACCTTCGGTCACTTGCACCATGGGACAAGGAGTTGGTATTTGAGCATGTGCGAAATACCGGAAGGTGTATGGTGGTACATGAAGACAAAGTGGTAGGGGGCTTTGGCGGCGAAGTGGCAAGCAGCATTACGGAGGAACTGTTTCGATACCTTGATGCTCCTGTGCTTCGTGTAGGTAGCAAGTTCACTCCGGTTGGCTTTGCTAAGTCACTCGAGAAGGCCATTCTTCCTTCAGTGGAAGACGTTGTGGAGGCGGCATTGCGACTCGTAGCATTTTAGTGTTCCGTGGGTCACCGAATGTTTCAAATTCGCTTGCGAAGCACCGAACCTGCGGGTAGGGTACCTGTGAAGAGCCCTTCACACTCATGGGGATAAGTGTCTTAAGTCATTTTCTGATAGACACTTATAATGGCATAACCTTTGTTTGGTTAAACAAGGAACGGGCGATATATTTGCGCGCTCTAATCCGTGGGCGGGGTGCGCCCGTGCGGACGCTTTGTCGTTAAAGGTAGGCATGACTGAGGATGTAGTTGAGCAGCCGAGTGCTGCAATCGTAGGAGGAGAGAATCAGCCGGAGTGGCTTCGTAAGGCACGCGAACAGTGGATGCTGTACGTGGGCATAGCCCTTGGCATAGTTCTCGTAATCGGTGGAGTGTATTGGTACATGGGTATGCAGAAAGAGAAGAATCTCGAAGCTGCGACCCATCTTTCACGAATCCGGTCATATTTCACACAGGGTGACTTCGAGGCAGCGCTAACCGCTGACAGCATTCCACCTGTAGGTGAGAACAAGGTTCTTGGCTTGATTGAAATCAGTGAGAGTTACGAAGGCACTGACGCTGGAGCTGTTGCAGCCTTGATGGCCGGGAGTGCTTTGGCAAGCCTAAACAGGTTTTCGGAAGCGCGGGTACACTTTGAGCGAGCTGCCAAGAACGGTGCCACTGTTACTGAAGTTGGTTCAATGCAAGGACTTGCAGCCTGCCTTGAAGCCGAAGGCAAGCTAGCGGAAGCAGCTGCGATGTACGAGAAAGCTGCACAGAGGGGCGCCGAGACTGCTTTTGAGAGTCAGGCGCTGTTTTTGGCAGGACTGTGTTACGAGAAGAGTGGAAACAAGGAAAAGGCGATTGAACTTTACACTACGGTGGTGAAAAAGTTCGAATCTGGGCCAACTACACCGAATGCTAGGTCGGGTTTAGCTCGGCTTGGCATGGCAATTGATTAGCGTCGCGGTGGCATGTTATGCCCTTTCGTCAATTTCTGTCGACGACTGAACGAACAAGAGATCTAAAGCATAAGGTTTTTACAACTGGAGGTTGTATGCAACGTTGGTTTCGTCTAAGCAGCTTGCTGCTTGCGCTGACCGCCGCTCTCACCGTGGTCCATGCACAGGACTACGTGGAGGTACGCGGTAGTCTGCCACCGGGCCAGGTACGGGTATTCGTAAAGGATACCATTTACCGGATCAGTGGCACCTACACGATCGGCGGCACGCTGGTCATCGAGCCAGGAACTCGAGTAGAGTTTCTGCCGAACGGTCGAATGATTGACTCCACTGGGGGTAGAATCATTGCGGACGGTCGGGCTTCGGCTACGTATAATGCAAATGCGCAGAACGCGCTTCAGCCACCGTACAGCGGTTACGCTGATCCGGATTACTTTGGAGCCGCAGGCGTTCTAACGTCGACGATTGCCACGGAGCCAACTATTCACACAACCAAGTACAACCAGGTATTCCTGGTTAATCTTGGTTCCGACCCAAACCTGCAGAATCTTACTCCTGCAGAAGCTGTCGTTTATAAGGCAGCACGCCTGGAGTTGGCATCTCAGATTCCAGCTATCAACAACAACCCTTGGTTCCGGGAAAAGCCGGGCACCTCGATTAATGTGCGTCCAGCAAGGATCACATTTATTGCCGGTGACGTTAACAACTTCTCACGTGAATGGGGTCATATCGTTGTTCTGCCCGGTGCTGCTGCAGCATTCTTCCGTGATGTGGACTTCCGGAATTTCCGCAAGGACACAACGGTAGATAATGAGCCATACTACCTGGCAAACAACAACGGCAACATCTTCACGTACGATCAAGCTACCACGGCCAACGACAATTTGCTGCGCCTTACGAACGGTAGCGGTGGTGCCATTACTACCTTTTCTATTCGTACATGGATTATTGGTTGCGACTTCCGCAACAACATGGCTCGTTTCCATGGTGGAGCTCTGCAAATTCTGCAAGCCCCGGTTGATCAGTATGCTGGAACTAGCTTACAACTGTGGCCTGTTGTTTCGCAAAGCACAATCAACGCACTGCCAACCTACAATGCTACAACCAATCCGTTCCTAACGGATCCATGGACGACGGTACCTTATGATCAACAGTTGAAGGCACTCGACCTTCTGCACCTGCCTTCGCCTGAACCCAGCCTAAGCAACACCGAACGCCAGTCTCTTGATGATGCACGTTTGGCCCTGTACCTTGGTCGGATTCGCCAAAACCGGTTTACAGGTAACCGAGCCTTGCTGTCCGATGTGGATACGGTACGTGTTGGACCGCTCAGAGTGGTTACCGATGCAGATCGTGCAGCAACTGTTTTTGGCAACATCACACGCTCGCGAAAAAACACCTCGCGCGGTGGTGCCATCTACATCTCTGGTCGTAACAGCATGATTGTGGGCTTGGGTGTAAACGACTTCCAAGGAAAGGACACTCTGGAATGCGTTGACAACTACGCAATGAACCGTCAGCCCGCAACTCCCGTAGGCAATCAGGTAACCCAAGGTGCCAAGGGTGGTGCTCTATATGTGGGTGATGCAACAACACTGATTTTGGCCGGTCGTTTCTCAGGCAACTACACATCAGTACCGTACATCCCGAACGAAAGCACAGCAAATCTTGCTAACTCCAGCGCATCGTTCTCTCACGGTGGAGCGGTTTATGCGGCGAACACGGCAGGTCAACTGCAGATCCGTGGCAACCTTGACAACAATCCGCCAACGCACTTCCTGAATAACTGGTCGGCCCGTGGTGGTGCCGTATACGTAGCTCAGAATAATGGTGCTGCCATTACACCGCATGTTGGTGGTTCCGATGGAATCATCAATGCTCGGAACTACGGCTTCAACATCAAGTTCCGCGGTAACAAGGCCACCGCTTCCGGTGGTGCAATCCACACAGCCAATAACATGTATATGTATGGTGCCGGTGGTGTAAGCGGTCCACTTTGGGTTTATGGAACGAACTACGGTGTAGAGGTCAGTGGTAACTCCGCCGGCTTCTATGGCGGTGGCGTTGCTGTTGAACTACCCGGTGGTTTAGGAATTGATCGTCGCGCACTTCGCTTTGTTCGTTCTCACTTCATCAACAACAAGGTTGGAGATGTGGCCGACAGTGTGAAGGACGTAGTACGCGGTGGTGGTGGTTTGTACACAATCAATGCAGACCTCAACGTAGTGAAAGGTGTTGAGTTCCGTGGCAACAATGCATGGAACGGCAATGGTGGTGCTGTTGCAATTGTTACTCCAGACACGCTAACACGTCGGCGCTTCATGGTCACAGACCTGGACGAAATGATGTATAGCTCGAATGGCGTAGCTACAGGCTATTCCCCACGCCACGACGTTTTCACCTTTGCAACGTCAACGCCACGAGCTGATGAGCGCATGCTGACGCGCTTCTACGACAACAATGCCTATCCCAACATGGACAGGATGGGCAGCGGCGCCACACAAATCGATGATGCTCTTACAACGCATCCGGGAACGAATCTCCGTGAAAACGGAACCGGCCTTGGCGGAGCTATCTACATTGCAGACTCCATCCGTGTACGTGTAGATACTTTTGGCTTCGACCGCGTTCGTTTCCAAAACAACACTGCCTATAGCGGTGCTGCCATCTACTCGGATAATTATGACTTGAAGTTGGCAATGCTTCGCTGTTTGGTAACAAACAACAAAGCAACGTCTGACGTTGGACGCCAGAACGACACCATCCAAGGACCCTACGTAAACAACGAGAACATGGCCTCCAGCGACCTTGCAGGGGCCATTCTGTATGGCGAAATGGTAGGGCCACTTCCGTGGACCACATACTCTTACGCTGCTAACTCGATCTACGACAACGATGCTCGTTTCACGATCAGGTTGCCTGATGCTCAGGACACGAAAGGCGTGCTTGCTGGCACTACAGGTCTTGGCTTCGGCGGCGTAGATACTCTGCGTGGTAACTACTGGGGTCGGACGGAAGCTAACGTAAACACAATCCTTCCGCTTTCCGGTAACAACACCTTCCGGCGCACGCAAGAAACATTCTTCATCGCCGGTAATGGAAAAACCCACATGCGGTTTATCCCAGGTGGTGCGGGAACACAGCAAGGTCCTTTCGAATCAACGTACCGCTTGTCATATTCCCCAATTGATTGCTGGGAGATTCCCGACACGCTTCTCATGCAAGGTCGGATCTACGACATCTTCGATAAGGGTACCGACATCAAGACGGCTGACTATGGCAAACGCCGAATGGCCCCAATTGAAGACTTTGCCGTTGGTATTCCCCCGTCGCTTCGCACCTATCTCGATCCAACGGCACCGTCGTACAACAAGTACGTAAAGCGTTGGACACGCGATCCTTACGATGCCGAAGAATATGATTTCATTCGTGCCGTTCAAACTGAGTTTGTTGGAAACCACCCAATTGGTTATCCAGTATTCCTCGAAGCACGTGCCGACTACAATCAAACGGCTGAAATCAGCAACAACGACCCACGTGCATTTAACGAGTCGGTATTCTTTGTGATCAACGAGCGTACCGGCGACTATATCCGTGCGAACCTGCGTCAACGCACGCTAACGGATACGATCTATCGCGGTCGCGTTGAACTCGTACCTGATTCAACCAACGGAGCGGATCCAAGTCTGCGCCGTGCTCACGAAGGTCTGGCCACGTATGGTTCTGGCCCAGCTCTCCTTAACGTGTTGTACCGCAACGCCATTGCAGAAGACTCATCTGCACTACCTGGCCGTAGGTGGGAAGGCAGCACTGTTCTTGGCCAACTAGGTGGACCGAACTTCCGCCTGGGCAATCGTCCATCACTTCCAGTGAACAACAGCGGCAAGGAAACCTACTACGGTGGTGAACGATTCCGCGCGCTGCCAGTACGTAATGGTGACCGTGTTTGGGTTGTATCACGTACAGTTCTGTGGAAGCAGGGTGTTACAGACGCATTGAACGGAGCGCTAACGTTCCTTGTAAACAACAACACTGTACCGCCGGTGTTTACAGGTGCGGGCGATACGCTTAGCAATTCGGCGGCTATTCACCCAGAAATGCGCAACCGCGTATTCGTTACCGAGAACAGACTCTATACGCCGATTACGGCTGCACAATCTCGCCGTCCTGGTGCGAATGCCGGAAGCTGGTTCAATGAACCTGCTTATTATCCAGCTGACTCCGCTAATGTGCCAATTGGTACTAAGGGTGATGCACCAGACTACTACGAGCGGGATTCCATCTTTGCTATGACTGCAATGGACGTAAACCGCTTCTATGATCCACGCGTGGTGATGGACAGCACGTTCGGTTCGCAGTTGTCCTATTTCTGGTCAATTACCGAACCAAACAGTGCACTGCGTTATTGGCTTCGCGACACACTTGTTACCGTAGCAAATGTCAACAGCAGAAGCTGGGGTGCTCGTGGTTTCCGGTTCTTCCGTGGTCGCCCAATTAACCCGTACATCGTGCCTGGTGGTGAGCAGGTGGAAGTTGTAGCAAAGAACTTCCCACCATCGCTTGAGGTTGTTGACTCCTTGCGCAAGTATGGGTATGATGAGGACGTCATTTCGAAGTGGTTGTACCTCTATCCACCATACTTCCATGCAGAAGAGTACGACAACAACGCACTTCCGCTCGACCAACGTGATCCAAGCAACACGAATGCTCGTTATCTGCAACAGGATACGGTAAACTTCGGATGGCTTGATACCACCGCTTATCGTTTCCGCATCCATGTTGTTGACAGTTTGCCACGATTCTTGTGGGCTTTCCGGCCACTTCGAACCGGACCTCAGTACACAAGAATGTTGACTGGCGACACAACGATTGTGTTGGATCCAACGACAACGGACACGAATACATTCAAGAACAATACCTTCCTTGACACTCTCCGCATGCGCGTAACAGAGTCGCGTGTAGGTAGAAAACTGCTTCCGCAAAATTCAATTATCGACGAACAGTACAACAGTCCGACAGATGCAGTAGTGCGTCAAGCCGACTCACTCATTGTGCAGTTCGTAGCCAACCTTACGGATTCACTGCGTTTCCGTTTGGATGTGAATACAGATGATGAGTTTGAAGATGCAGCAGCCACGGATAACAACCGCTACGTTGTTCAGCGTTATGGTGCTTGGGACTTCCGGTATGGAAAGACGGCATATGGTTATCAGTCTATTGCCGTGCGTGAGTCGCCAAACGACACGACGGTTGACGAAGTCCTAATGGCTCGTCCGGTGTGGATGTCCAACAGGTATATGCGCAAGTACGATGGTCCGGGAACAGCCGACCCATTTGCTGAAGATTTCACAACGAAGGGTCAAATCGACATTCGTATCGCTGCAGCAGAGGCACGGCAAATCCTCCGTCCGACGAACTACGACAACGGTGGCAATCCCTGGCACGATGACCTTAACACAGATTCCGTGGTAACCATCGTAGTTAACGACGGCCATGGTGGTATCAATACGCTCACACGTCGGGTGTTCGTGAACGTTCAACCACGTATCACAACAACATCGCTTGTTGACGCAATCGAAGACACCGATTACAACGTTGAGCTTCTTGATTCTTCGCGCCGCATCAAGGTATATGATCCGAACTGGGGCCAATCGCACACGTTCGAACTCATTTATCAAGATGACCAGCGCGACTCCATCGCGATCGACCCATACTTTACAGAAGCCGGTTATATCGTGCTGGATTCTTCAAGGAAGACAACACCAGATTGGCTCAAGATCAATGATCAAAGCGGTCTTCTGTATGGAACGGCCCGTGTGACGGATCTTCCATTTGAAGACACAACAGTGAACGTGACTGTTCTGGTGCGTGATGCTGGATATCTTGCTGACATCATCACACTTCCACTGCGTGTGCAGGCTGTAAACCACAATCCACGCTTGTTCTCTTCGCCAATCCTCAAGTGTGTTGACCTGGGTGAAGCTTACGAGGACACACTTCTGGTAACAGATTTGGATTTGCTTCGCAAGCAAGCTGACAATGAGCAGCTCACCTTCGATGTTATTGAGCCAACCAGCACCACATGGACGTTCACGCCAGCCAACCTGTCGAGTCCAGTTGCTGATACTCAACGCATTGTAATCAGCACTACGGAACTCAATGGTACGCCTGTTGACGGTCGCATTGTAATCCGCGTTCGAGTAACTGACGGACATGGTGCACAGGACACACTCACGTACACGATTGCAGTGTCCGATGCAACCCGGTTTACTGCCGACGTCAAGGTCCAGAACAACCTTGGTGCATATCAGATTCTGACCTTTGGTCTCGATAGCATCACTGTGGCAACCACCGGTGATCAAGATGGATTCTATGGCAAGCTTGACTCCAACTACTGTGAGTATGAATTGCCACCAGTACCATACATCGATGTGTTTGACGCTCGCTGGACGATTCCTAACAGGAATGGTATTCTCCGCAACATCTTCCCAACAAAAACATCGCCAGGTGAAGCAGTGTACCGTGCTCGCTTCCAAGCTGGTGGCGAAACAGGACAAAGCTCCGCTTATTATCCTGTTACGATTACGTGGTGTCGGGATGAGATTCCTGCCAAGGACGCAAACAATCAAGGCTCGTACTACATCCGTGACGACATTTCGAACGGCGCCCTCTTCAGCTATAACATGAAGACAGGTGAAGGTCGCTCGGCTCCGGACATTCTCCATAAGGGTGGAGACTGCGACACGCTTGTAATTAGCCGCGATGCTATTGAAGGGTTCATCATCGTGTATGACTTCACCTCACCGGTGAACGAAGGCGATATGACCATCTCCAACGTACTGGCTGTGACAAATGCCAAGCCCAACCCATTTGCCTCGGAAACGGCACTCACGTTCAATGTGCCATCAACATCGTTCATCTCTGTTGAAGTGTTCGATGCAGTAGGTAATAGGGTAACCACACTGGCAAACGACGTCTTCACTGCTGGTCAGCACACCATTAATTGGAATGGTACTGCTGAGGGAGTAAGTGTAGCAAACGGCATGTATACTGTTCGCATCAGCGATGGTGTGCACTCCGGAACGTATCAACTGGTGTTGGTCCGCTAAGCGCTAATCGAAACGGGGGTTGGTGAACCACCAGCCCCCTTCCCCACCCAACGAAAGCAACATGTTGAAAATCATGAGGTCCACTATGAAACGACAGGTAATCATTGCCACTGCAATGGTGCTCTGTTTGATCGCGGTTGGCGCGGTGGAGGGCGTGGCGCAGCAGATCTTTAATCAGTTCCGCCAGCCTGAGCTCGTCGTCGGCCGTCCATACAGAGACATCACAGCCTGCCCGGTGTCGGCAACCAATAGGGTTATCCTACCGCCGGCTTCCTTCGTTCTTCCGCCTACGAACGTGAACAACCTGGACGATGGTTATGCATCATTCCAGCTACCGTTTGTGTTCAACTACAACGGACAGAACTTCACGCGCATTTATGTAAGCGTGAATGGCTTTGCCACATTCGATGGAACAAAACTTGTTCCAGCTAAACAATCCAACGGGTTGTTCATTAACTCAGCATCGTTCCCGGATAACGTGCTTGCTCCGTTCTGGGGAGATCACCGTATCAGAACAAACTCCGACATCGCGGCTGGCTATATGCCGTCTGAGATTTCTTGGGTGTATGACGTAGATCGTGATGAGAACTGCGACACCGTTCAACCAGTTCGTCGGTGCGTAATCATTCAGTGGAAAAATCTGAACATCAACGATCAAACGATCAACTCTTCTGTTGGCAACTTCCAAGTGCGCATCTATCAAGGAGACGCCAACAGCAATAACCAGGGAGATGTTGAATTTGCCTATGGTCAAGTAGGTGGTAATCCCAACACCTCCAACACGGTTGTTGTTACAAAAGGAGCAACGGTTGGTATCAAGGGTTCAGGTGGATTCCCCGGGTTCATCTCAGACTTCTGGAACGGTCTCATCTGGTCTCCGCAAGCAGGTGCCAATCGCCGTACTGACAGCACATCGCGCTGGCAGCCATCGGATGGTCGTTCAGATGCTGTGATTCGCTTTGGCTCGATCGTATACCTTTCTTTCGACATCTGGGGTTATGGTGATGCCGACACCTCGGCTGCTAAAGATCAACGGCACGAAGGTATGCCTCAGAATCGCCGCGTTACGGCAAATGATGCTCGCGTAATCATGCGTTCTATCGTTCGCAAGCAGCCTCTTGACTCGGTGTGGAAGCGCCAAGCATACCAAGGTGATGTGAACCATAGTGGACGGTACTACTTCACGAAGCTTACAAAGGACTTTAGCACAGACTCACTCGACGGTGGTGGCAACGTTGTGATTTGGAGACGTACAATCGACGTTGACCAGTTCACGGGTAAGCAAGTGCTCCGCGTTTTGCATGAAAGTGAAGGACTGTACGGTGTTGGCGGTCGTGCTCCAGATGTTAGCTCACTAAACCAGATCTACTATGAAGTAACAGAGTACGACGCTGGTTTGATCATGCGATATCTGTCGGGTCGGCTTCCATACTTGCCGTGGATTTACGACAACGACACGACGGGTCCAGATTTCGGCAAGGTATCCGATGATAAGGTTGCCGACAACCTCCAATTCGGCGAGCCCACGCCAGTTGGCAACGGGTTGGTTCGTGTGCCAGTTTACTTAAATGCAGCGCACAGCGGAGCATTTGGTGTTCGCTTCTCTGCAGATGCCAACATTGTTGGCGTTACACCTGTAGAGCTGAGTGGCAACGCGGTTGGTGCAGATTACGCAGAACGCATCGCAGTTCTTGCTGGCAACGGCACATTCGACCCTGCAACACCAGTTGCATACGTAACACTTAAGGAGCAAGACCACTACACCTTTGCAGACATTCGCTTCAACGAGTCTACAAAGGAAGCGGTCAGGCTTCATGGTGGAGAGATTGCAGGATCGTCAGTACATGTGTTCCCGAACCCAGTTATGGAATCCGCCTCGGTTGTTGTTACTCTACCTCAGCCAGGCCTGGTAACTGTAGCGGTTTACGATCAGTTCGGAACACCTGTATCAACACTCTTCAACGAGTCTACAACTTCCAACACACTGTCTCTTACGTGGGATGGAACGGACTCTCAAGGTAATGCACTTGCGAGTGGCTCCTATTTCGTGCGGGTTCAGGGCAGTGGTTTGAATGAAACGCACAAGCTTACGATTACTCGCTAACGCCGGCCTGCTGGTGAAAGCGTTTCTTGTTCAATGACAATGTGGGTGATTGTACTGCTGGCCGTCGTGATGGCGGCCAGCAGGATCACCGCAGCTTCGGATACGCTACTGCTCACATCTCACCGTGTGATCAATGCTTGCTCCGGAGAACAACGATGGCTGATCTCTGCCTCAATCGGAGAGGTTAAAGGTAGCGACAGCCTCATGTCCTTTGACATCACAATTGGCTTCGACACTGCTCTACTCCGTCCAACGGATGGATTGATTTCAGGTACGCTGTCGGAACAAATGAAGTTTGCAGACATCAGCCCTTCATTCAACTTTCAGGTTCCAGGCGAAATGCGTGTTGGTGCTTTTACCATTACACGAAACGTGCAGGGCAACCTTCCACTTTTTGCGATTGCTGGCGAGTATAAACAGCAATGTGGTACTGGCGACACTCTAACGCTTCCTTGGGAACCTGACTTTAATGAAGAGTTCAAAGGATCGGTTAACGTGTTCAGAACCGACACTGTTTACAGTGTGGCTATACCTGTAGCAGATCCATCTCAGGGTGTACGATTTGAACTGGACAGTCTTCAGATAAAGGATGCCGACTCATCACTTGATGTTGCATCGCGTATCATCACTGGAACGCCCTCTTCTACAGTACTCCGTGTAGTGTACACAGTAAGCGATGTAGCAGTTTGCAGAATATCTGGGTTTACAACGAATGCAGATGTAGCAACATCAAACATTAGCGAAGATGGATCCCAGTTAACTGTTGATTTAACGGTGACTGAACAGGAAACACTACTAACACTGCACATTGATCTTGCGCGAGGCACGGATTCAGTTTCAGCAGTCATCACGTGTTCTGCAACTCGAATCGACTCGTGTTCATGCACCGAACCAACCTTGCAAGATGACCTCACAATTCTCATTGAACGTCCAACTGTGTCAGCCAAACTGGACCTCCATGAAGGTTCTCCTATTCGGATAACTCAGTCAAACAACACAATCCGAATCCAGAGTCTTCATGGGGCTCCACAACAGATTTCCATTCATGATACCTTCGGCAGAGTTTTTGCTGCTGTTGCATCTGGAGAGTCATCGGAAGTGGTAGTTCCAATCGAACACCTCTCTTCGGGTTTCTATTTGGTAGTAATCCAAACAGAAAGCGGGATGGTGACGAGAAAGCTTTTACGTTGAAAATCACGTACTAATCTCATCAGAGGAGTTGTTATGCATCGTCGATTCACACTTTGGAGTGCCCGTGCCGCTGGCGTGGCTGTACTCCTCGCGGTGCTGATCGGGATCGGAACGCAGGGTGCGTTTGCTCAGACAGACAAGCCTGAGTTGCCGACTCTTAGCTTAACCGGTTCGGGTGCCGGGTGGAACCAGAACTACTATCCGGATGGACGTATCTGGATAGCACAGGAAGGCCAGAATGGTCAGCGGGAACTTCTTGTACCGGTGTTTATCAAGAACTGTTGGCGAACAACAAGCCAATATGAAGCCTTCCCGATCTACAGCTTCAAGTTCAAGGTGCAATTCGACTCGAGTGCACTTGTGTTCATTGGCGTTGACAAGAACGGTCCTCTTCGTGGACCACAGAACACTCCTCTAGGATGTTTGGCACGGGACTTTGAGTTCTCTTCTCATGTTGCTCGTGACACATCCTATCAAAGTGTGATCAATGCGCCTATTCAGAACAGACTTCGCGGCAAGAGAGTGATGATTGATGCCGTTTCTTCGAAGCCGCTTCCACAAACAGGCGATGTAACGCAACCATGCGATCAGCGTCCGTTTGTAGAGCTATGCTACCTCCGTTTCCGCGTTGTAGCACGGCCCGGTGCTGACCCTGTAAGCTCCAGGACTCCGCTTATCATCACGAACGACACACTGTTCTACAACGACTTCCAAGTAGGTTTCGAAAGGCCATTCCCGAATGATCCTCAGCCTTCGACCTATGCTGGACTCGGTGGTGTAGACAACTATTTCCTTGACAACAACAACATCGAACAAGTTCGTGACCCACTTCGTCCTTCACGCCTTGGTATGATCTGGGTAGAATGCACGGACCTTATTCCTAGCCTGTCCTTCACCCTACAAGCTGACCCACGATTCCGCATCGTTGACTCAGTTGCGAACTCCAATGGTACCGATTGGTTCGTTACCGAACCCATTACCATTGACTCTGGTTCGAACTACGACGACAATGTTAACGGCATCGGGACTCGCGACATTGACGTTATTAATGCAGTGTCCGGTACACGGGCTTACGACATTGTGGTACAGTCTGACCAGCCGTGGCTCAAGTTTAAGTCCTTCCTTAAGGGCGGAACAGGTGAGATCAATCCTTTCCCACAACCTGTGCGTGAAGGATACATTCCGGTGATGGACAAGGGTATTCTCGGTACCACGCTTGGTGTGACACCACTCGGTGATCCTACGCCAGCAATGCGGGACCTAAACTTCAGGATAATCTGTGACCCAACTGAGTTGCCCGACAATTCAAGCAAACAGGATCCCATTGAACTTGCGGGGATATACGTTGGCCACATAACGTTTGAAAGTGGTTCCATTGCTACCTCGCCAGTGAGAGTAAAGGTTACCTTCATCTACTTCCGCACTCCATTCGAACCGAATGTGTTTGACGAAAACAATGCATGGCAGTCCGGTTTGACAGGTGCGGATCCTACAGGCATTCGCATCGAAGTTCGAAACTCTGCCGATCCAGTGCAGCGCACCTACCTGGTGATGGGTGTAGGAGCACGTGCACGCGACCAGGTGGATACACTTTTCGGCGAAACCGTTTGGGATACTCCTCTTACAGGATTTGGTGCTCGTTGGTATCCTAAGGACAGTGAAGGAAAAGACCTCTATCCAAATGGCCTTGGTGACCTGTGGGCAGCAACGGCTTCACGTCCGAAAGCAGCGTCTCGCGATATCCGCGACATCTATACAGACACAACACTTCTGTACTGGTGCCGCTTTAATGCGGGTGTTTCTGCAAACTATCCAGTTGTTGTAAGCTGGAATGTTGACAACTTCTCGCCTTCATCCGACCTCTTCATTCGTGACACGCTTAATGGCTCGCGCTTCAACGTGAACATGCGTAATGCCACGAATATTGGTGGATCGTTGTACTCATTTACTATTCGCGATGCAGACATCAATGCATTCGTGATTGAGTACACGCTTCCGAAGGTTGCTCGTTTCCCAGTAATCAACAAGGGGTGGAATCTTCTCTCGCTACCTGTGAACCCATCGTCTTCGTACTGGAAGGATGTGTTCAAGAATGCTCTGAATATTCCAATTCGCTTTGCTCAGAACAGCTATCAAACAAACGAAACCAACCTTGCTCCGGGCGTAGGATACTTTGTGAAGTATTCGGATGAGATCGACCGGACTGTAGCTGGTAGCCGTCTGTTTGTGATCAATGATCAGCTCCATCCAACCCGCTTGTATGAGGGATGGAACACCATCGGCTCGCTGTCCGTGCCGATTAGCACAGAGCGTGTTTCCTTGATACCCTACGGCGGTGGTGGATTCCCAACAATCGAAGGTGATATCTACCGCTACGTTACCGATCGTGGTTATCAGGCTGTTTCCGAAATCACTCCTGGTCTGGGTTACTGGATAAAGATCACTGGTCAGGCCTATCTGCAAATGCGCTCGGATCTTCGCAAGTCGGGTGTTGACTTTGCCTCGGTTCGTTCCCAAATGCAGTCGCAAGCAACGCGCTTGTCAATTTCAGATGCTGCCAACCGTGCAAACGACTTGTTTGTGATGGAGAATGGAGCTGTCGAAGCCAAGAATGTATTCGAACTTCCTCCAGTTCCACCGCACAACCTGTTCGACGTTCGCTTCAGCAACGAATCCTACGTTGAAGAAAGCATTGTAAACCCGCTCGTTCGTTTGCAAGGTGCACAGTTCCCAGTTACAGTATCCATGAATAATCCTGCTCACAACTACTCGGTTGTGAACCCTGTTTCAGGTGAAGTGATTGGAACAATCCTAGCAGGACGTAACAACACAGTAGTTATCAGCGACCCTCGCACACCAAGTTTCCGCCTGATGAGCGACGATGTTGTTGCTGGTCAAGCCGTTACTGTAACACCAAACCCTGTCAGCTCAACATCAACCATAACCTATGCTGTGCAAACAGCCGGCAACGTGGTTGTTGAACTGTTTGACATGGTTGGTCAGCGTGTTCAAACAATTGTTAACACATCGATGAATGCCGGCGTTTATGATGCACAGCTTGAAGCTGCTTCACTTGCTGCCGGCCGTTACATCGTAAAGGTTACCAACGGCAATGCTGTTGCTACCAGTGCACTGACGGTAGTGCGCTGATACCGATGATTCAGAATAAGGGCAGCAGGGAATCCTGCTGCCCTTTTTTATTCGTGCCCATGAAAGTTAGCATAAGTAAGTTGGCCTTGCTCCTGGTGTTGGTGCCGGGTTTGTTCATCAGAGCACAGAACATAGAGTTCCCGATGAACATAAAGAACTCCACCCCAGTGGGTTCAAAAACATTCACATTCGTATTCGGAGCTCATACGGGTGGCAGTGATAGTGTGGATGCAGAACTCGGTGAAGTTGAGATCCCAAGCATCCCTCTGCCAGGAAACATATTCTATGTTTGGACTGTAGCTCCAACGCAAGAACCCATCTGGCTTAGTCCCAAGGAAGTACGCAAGCTCCAACTAGGTCTTCAGCACCGCGAAGACTATGCATTGGAAGTAAACTGGACAGGTGGAGACTTGGAATTCACCTGGCCAAGCCCCCTACCTCGCGGCATTGATAGCATCTGGATAACCGACGGGTACAGCGATTTTCCCAACAACTTCTTGGCCGCGAAGGTAGAGCCCGGTGCATCGCTGAAAACAAGTAACACTGCTCTCGAACGGTTCACAGTTATCTTTTGGTTCAACGGAATTGTTCTTGATGTAGAAGATCCCAACTCTGAGGATTTGGTAGAAAGGGGCTTTGGCAGGTGTGCCTGTAAGCCAATAAACATGTATCCCAATCCCGCTTATTCGTACGGACGCGTAACAGGCATTTCCGAGAACGATCAACGCATTACTGTGACCGACCTGCATGGAAGGAAAGTGCTTGAGTTACCCACAAACACGCTTGTAGATCTGCAGGCTCTGCCACAAGGCATGTACGTGTTGCACGCCACGGACGCACATGGCAACGTTTGTTCAACTACATTCTATCATCTATAGCGAACGTAACGCACGATGCGATGAGCGACGAACAACAACGACGCCAAAGACCACATAGGAGTCGCTACAACCGCAGGCGAGATCACCGGCAGGAGGTGGACAAGCCTGTGCGTAACGTTGGTTCCGTTACCGTTGTGATTCCTTTGCTAAACGAAGAAGAATCGCTCTGGGAACTTGGTATGCAGTTGGAGTCAGTACTGCAGCGGATTTCTCCGAATTCTTGGGATGTGTTGTTCATCGACGACGGAAGCACTGATCAGTCATTCAGCATACTTGAGCAACTGAATGCGCGAAACCGTCGATTTTCTGCGTTGCGATTCCGGCGCAACTACGGAAAGAGTGCCGCATTAGCCGTGGGATTTGCAGAAGCGCGAGGCAACTATGTGATCACCATGGATGCAGACTTGCAGGACGATCCATCGGAGCTGCCCGCGTTAATTGCAAAACTTGAAGAAGGGTACGACCTAGTTTCAGGTTGGAAGAGAAAAAGGTACGATCCCTGGCACAAGACGATACCATCGAAGCTCTTCAACACCGTAACATCGGTGATGACTGGGATAAAGCTCCATGACTTCAATTGTGGATTGAAGGCATACCGCAAAGAAGTAACGGACACCGTACAGGTGTATGGAGAAATGCATCGCTACATCCCAGCCCTAGCTCATTGGGAAGGATTTCGTGTTACCGAAATCCCTGTTCAGCACCATCGGCGTAAATATGGTGTGTCCAAATTCGGAATGAGTCGTTTTCTTAAAGGGTTTCTTGATCTGCTTACCGTGCTGTTTACAACACGCTACGTGAAGCGACCCATGCATTTTTTTGGCACTGTAGGAACCCTTTTCGCCGTTGTTGGTTTTGTGATTGACCTGTACCTAGCAATCGAATGGGCAAACGGGCAAACGGCTCTCAGCAATCGGCCATTGGCGCTGTTTGGTATAGCCATGATCATTGTTGGTGTTCAGCTCATTTCGATCGGACTTGTTGGAGAGTTGATTGTGAAGAATAATTTGGAGCGTGAGCGTTACAGCATCAAGGAGCGTTTGCAATGAGATCTCGGATTTCTATCCTCATCATTCTGTTCGTTGTTGCTGGTGCAGCTGTCACCTCGCAGGTTCGATTTCGTGTGGCAGCAGGGATGAGTACAGACTGGATTACTAATGATAATCCTGCAACGTATCGTTTTGTGACCGACGAAAACTCGATATCTGACAATTCTGATGAACCATATGGTGGTGCTCTTGATGGCGTGCAAATGGGGTGGGGAGTGCGTGGCTATGCAGACTTAGACAAGCAGAAGTACTTTCGGATTCCCTTCGGTTTAGACTATTTCATGTTCTCGGGAACACAGCGAATATCAAGCGGACTATCCTCTACGCAGGTTCGGCACGATGTGAATCTGATTTCTACAATGGTTGGCTTTGAGTGGTCATTTGCAGAATTCCCAATGGCCTTTGCCCGTGCATACATTGGTGGTGAGATTCGTCCGCTGTTCGTACAACCCAATCAGATCACAACCAATGTGATCAACACTACCGCCAACCTTGACACCACGTGGACGTTTTCGGGTAAAGAAGCAGCAACTCGGTTGGGAGCGATGGCCAGAATCGGAATCGAAGGTGAGCTATACTATCCCGTGTTTCTTAATACGAGCATAGCGTACGGAGTGATGAACCTAATCGGCAGGGATTTACGACCTACATCCGAAGGCGGGCGAGGAGAACTACTCACGGCAGTCAAGCTCGGCGAAGGCCCTGAGACCTATGTTCACCATGTAAACTTTACCTTCATGATTCAAGTGCGGTTGTAGCGACAGTTGTTAGAATCGGGCATGTTCCCTCCTTACAAGTCTGACTGTTTGCACTTTCGCGGACATGTTCCTTGTGAACCTCACAAGCGCACGGGTGTACACTGCAGTTTCTGTTCTGAATACCGCAAAAGGCTTGGCCGAATTCTTATCATCAAACTTGGTGCAACTGGCGATGTTATTCGGACCACCGTGATCTTACAGTCTTTGCGTGAAGCGTATGAGGATCATGAGATATGGTGGTTGTCTGACACACCGGAGGTTGTACCCACGTCCGTTCAGTATCGCCTGCACTGTACAGCAAAGAATCTTGCTCTAGTTACAGCCGTTCATTTCGATGTTGCGATAAATCTCGACAAGGATGCGCAGGCATGTGCGGTTATGTCGCAGGTGCGATCTACGAAGCAGTTCGGCTACACCCTCGCTGACGGAGTGCCTTCGCCAGTGAATGAATTGGCCGAGCACAAGTTTTTGACCGGACTGTTTGATGATGTGAGTAAGGCCAACAAGCTTTCATACCCACAGGAAGTCCTGGAAATGTGTGGGTTTGAGTGGAAGGGTCAGGAGTACGAACTAGACCCACCGGGACCATCGCCCCTTACAAGCCTTTACGGAAACGGGCAGGCTGCCGACGCCGATGCGGGAGTGTCTACCAGTTCAAACAGTGAAGTGGCCAATGGGGCTAAACCACTTGTTGTTGGTCTTAACACCGGATGTGGAGAGCGATGGGTATCTCGTGAGTGGCCAGTAGAGTACTGGGTACGTTTGATTGAATTGCTTCACGGTGCTGCGGCAAAAGTTGTGTTATTAGGCGGACCCAGCGAACATGAGCGCAACCTAATGCTGCGAGAGAGGACTGGCGCTGTGTATGAGGGCACGTACCCCCTGATGACGTTTGCTGCAGTAGTGAACGAGTGCGACGTAGTTGTGACGGCAGTTACCATGGTCATGCACATGGCAATTGCTTACAAGAAGCGTTTGGTATTGTTAAACAACATTTTCAACCCCCATGAGTTTGAGTTATACGGTAGGGGGGTGATTATACAGCCCTCTGTTGAGTGTACCTGCTACTTTGCGCAAACGTGTGTGAATCAAACTTATCGGTGCATGGAGCATTTGGCGCCTGAGGTTGTGTTTGAGAGTGTGGTGGGTGGGAAAGTACCGGGAGAATAGCTGTCCCGGTACCGGTACCGGGACAGCTATTCTCCCGGTACCATTCGTTCGGTACCATTCGCTTACGTCTCCCTCTCCGTCTCCCTCTCCGTCTCCCTCTCCGTCTCCCTCTCCTCCGCCCCTCACTCATAAAACGTCTTCTCAAACGCAAACGCCTTCTCCCTCCCAAACACAACGTTCCAAACCAGCGCGCGCAGGAATCCTGTGCCGTACCCGATAAGCTGAACGGCCGACGCCACAACCGCCAGCAATCCAACCGACATGCTCCTGTTAATCACGGTGGCATGCAGGGCAATAGCAGCCGCATACACACCGATTGGTGCCAGTATCAACCCC
This sequence comes from uncultured Hyphomicrobiales bacterium, assembly GCA_964620125.1. Taxonomy (GTDB): domain Bacteria; phylum Bacteroidota; class Ignavibacteria; order Kapaibacteriales; family Kapaibacteriaceae; genus OLB6. Next base: position 27,986 of record CAZUGQ010000002.1, on the reverse strand, counting down.
GAGGCCATGCTCAAGGTGTACACGATAGCCATCCCTACATAGACCGTTATCATCGCAGGAAAAAAGTGCGTGAGCTTGATGGATCCGGGATGGCGAAGCGTGAGCTGAATTCGCGCAATACCACTGTTATGAACCTGCTTGAAGAACTTCTGAAAATCCGTTCGTCGCTTATGATATACCCAAGCATCTGGTATCAACCCTACTCTGAAGCCAGCCTCGATCATTCTGATGCTCAAGTCGATGTCTTCTCCAAATCGCAAGGGGGCAAAGCCCCGCGTCACGGCGTACACCTTTCTGCTCATACCCATGTTGAATGACCGTGGGTGAAAGGCTCCACCAGTTCGTACACGCGCTCCACGAATGCCACCAGTGGTAAGTACAGACGTCATTGCATAACTGATGGCTTTCTGCGTTTGACTAAAACTTGGGTGTTCCCGGTCAGGTCCACCCCATGCATCAAGCTCCAGTATACTCCGCCCCTTGTCAACTGCTTCCAACCAGCCTGCTGGTGCCATGCAGTCACTGTCGAGAAAGATGAGGTACTCACCCTTTGCATGTTCACAACCAAAGTTGCGCGCCGGACCAGGTCCGCCATTGGCCTTTGAATGGTACACGATATCCAGCTTCTCCGACCACCGATTGCATACAGCGTCGGATGCAAGCTGCGACCCATCTTCCACAACAACCACTTCGAAGTCGCGGAAGGTTTGTTCAGAAAGACTGGCCAACAACTCTTCCATCTCGTCCGGACGGTTGTACACAGCGATGACGATGGAGTACCTGGGCATGAATTCTCTGCAAATGATTGTCTGGTGCAATGATGGTCGGCGGAGTAAAGCACCGACACTATAAAGGCATCTGAACAGCGTGACCACTGCACACCGGAAGCTTCGTACATCCCGGCTCGTTTTCCCAGAAGGATTACGGGATACCAGTAGGCGATGCAAAGATCATGCATTCACACCACGGCGCAACGCCTGTGGCAACGTTTGCTTTCTGATTGCTCAACCCACTAACGAGCATCAGCCTGCCACATCTGCCCTAGCACGGTCCTCCCGCAATGCTAACTTGCGCGTCATGCCAGCCCCCTACCAACAAGACTTGGCCGACGTAGTTGAGAAGTCGGACAGGCATCCGCGCACGCGCCGAAACTTCCGGATGCAATACCGGCTGGCAGTACATACGCTGATTCCATGGCTGGAAAAACTTGGCGTGCTGCCCGATCAGCCAGCAGTGTGCGAGATTGGCTGCGGCGAAGGCGGAGTAATAGCTGCATTTGTGGAGCGAGGAACAACAAAGGCACTTGGAACCGACATTGTAGGCCTGCTGCTTGAACTGGTGTCTGAACCAATCGCACGTGACCTGAACCTGAAGGTGGAATATGCCGCCCACGATGTGATTGGCGACGCCATCCAACCAGAATGGGAACAGGCCTTTGATGTTGTGGTGTTGCGTGATGTGATCGAACACTTGGATGATCCGGCCGCTGCGATGCGTGCTATACGCCGCATCATGAAGCCAACCGGTGTCTTGCTCATTACGTTTCCGCCGTATACCTCGCCCTTTGGTGGACATCAACAACTGCTGGGCACCACCCTTGGCAACATTCCGTTCATTCATCTGCTTCCCTCTGCCGTTTTTGAGCGAGTTATTGCCAACGGTGATCCCGTAAATCAGGACGAAGTGCGCCGCCTGCATGCAATCAGATGCAGCGTTCGAGGAGTAAAGAACGCCGCAACATCAGCAGGGCTGTCGCTGCTGGATGAGCGATACTTTGGGTTGCGCCCCGTGTTCCGATGGAAGTATAGCAAGCCTATCCCTACGCTCGAGATAACCCGACTCCGGTGGCTGCCACTGGTTCAGTCGCTTGCCATGGAAGCTGCATTCATCTTTCGCATCGAGCCGTGACCCCGCCCTCAGCCTTACCAACTGCGTTCCCTGGTGATGCCCGTACGGTACTCGTCATCGCCTATCACTTTCCACCCGGCGGCGGCCCAGGTGTTCAGAGAGTGCTTAAACACGTTACCTACCTACACCACGGTGGCTGGTGGCCCGTGGTTCTTACCGTTGAGAATGGAGACTTTCCAGCACGCGACGAAAGTCTGCTTGCACTTATCCCCCCCCACGTGCCCGTTGTTCGAGTACCCATTGTTGAACCATACGAGATTTACAGGCGGTTCATGGGATCGAAGGGGGCTCCGGTAGACGTAAACGTGAACAAGAGTGCGCACGAGCGCCGAGGGATCAAGGAGCACATTGCACACGTTGTTCGGTCTACGTTCTTTGTCCCAGATGCACGCATGGCATGGTGGAAACCAGCCACCAGGGCAGCACTCACTGCAATCAAACAGTACAACGTTCAGGCAGTGTATACCTCGTCACCGCCGTACACCTGTGCGCTGATTGGTAGATCGGTACACCGAAAAACTAAACTGCCGTGGGTAGCCGGCTTCAGGGATCCGTGGACGGGATTCTTAACTACTCCCGAGCGGTGGTGGCTACCGGCAATGATTGACCGGGCACTGGAGCGATCGGTATTCTCCGAGGCAGATGCTATTGAATGTGCATGGGAAGGCATTGCAACGGATGCCCTGAGCAAGATGCCATGGCTTCCGAGAAACAAGTTCCATCATATTCCGAATGGTTTTGATCGTGCGGATTTTCCAAACGTTACCTACAAACCAAACGAGCGATTCACCATCACCTACACGGGCTCGCTGTACGGAAGGCGTACGCCGCATGCTCTGCTGCAGGCTCTCGATCTATTGTTGCAACAGGGCACCCTATCACCTGCTACCATCGAGTTGCGATTCGTAGGGCGATTTGGTGCAGAGGTAGAAAAGATGTTGTCTGCTTCGTCCTTCGCGTCATCAGTGGTGTGTGTGGGATATCTTCCTCATTCCGAAAGCATCCGGCATCTTATGGCGTCTGAGATGTCGCTACTCATCGTTGACGATGCCAAGGAAAGTGCCGACATTGTGCCGGGAAAGGTATATGAGTACCTTGGGGTTGGAAGGCCCATTCTAGCCATAGCACCCGAAGGTAGTGCCATCGAACGCCTGATAGCCGAAACACGCAGTGGATTCTCGGTTCCGGGAACACAGACGGAAAAACTGGCTCAGATACTGCTTGCTGCAATCCAGGCGTGGCAACGCGGCACGGCAATTGTTGATCCCGATGTAAGCGAAGTGGCTCGGTATGAACGTCGTACGTCGGCACTACAACTTGCTGGATTGTTGGATACGCTGGTAACCAAGAGATGAAAAAGATTCTTGCAGCAATACTCGCTCTTATCGCTGCCTTCTTTATTCTGAAGGCAGCGATGTGGCTTTTCCGTCTGGCATTCACGCTGGCCATCGACGTGGTTCAGGTGTTGCTCGTTCTCATCATTGCCTTGCCGGTGTATGTGATCATCAGCAGAAGGTTGTTGCGATGAACAAGCGCACAAAGACTGCCATTCTGCTGGCTACGAGCATGTGGTTGTTAGCAGCAGACTTTGCACTGGCTCAACAACTGTGGAATCCATTGGCGGTTGACGTAACTCGGATTATCTCGAAGGACCTGTTCGAGAGCAATGCCGTGCCATACATCCAGCCTATGGTAACTACCATTAACGCCACGTCCAATGCTCGGTTCTACGATCAGGCATACGTTCCAGCCTCGGTGGAGTCGCCCTATGTGCGTGTGAGCGTGAACGGAATGATCGGTACCGTTTCGGACGACATGAAATGGTACACACCAGCACTGGATTTTGGTCCGCGTATAAACGTTGCAAGTGTTCTTGCTCAGCACGGACAGCTTGTGTTCGAGAACGGAAGTCTCGTGTACAAAATCAAACCAACGTATCAGGACACACTGGGGCTTACATCATCGCTCGTTCAAGAACTCCTTCGTGATGCTGTTGACAGTGGTTACTTTGAACTTCCACCTCAGGCAGCGACCATTTTTGGATATCTGCCCAATGCTCGTGTAGTTCTGCCGGGAAGCGAACGAATGACGGAGTTGCTTCACAACCGGCCCGAGTACCAGGTGTTGGACAGTGCCGGCAAGGCTAGCCTGGACACGTTGCTGAACACCCTTACGCTCCCACCGTACCTTACGCTCCCACCGGGAGTTGACCTCACTACGCTGATTGCTGCCGTTCCGCAGGTTGAGATAGGTTCATTATGGGGCACCGAGTTGCTCCTTCGATTCATACCACCTGTGGAGTTCGATGAGAACATTGGTGAGTTTGCATTCTGGGGTATCGGCCTCCGGCATAGCCTTTCTCAGTATTTCCCAGAACGATGGTTCGACGCAGCAGTACAGGCCATCTACCAGGGAACAAACCTTAAGAACACCGTTGGCCTTACAGAGAGCAAGCTGGATGCAAATGCAACCATCTGGAGTGCCAACATTCATGTGAGTAAGGAATGGTGGGAAACGTTTGCCGTGTTTACAGGTTTTAACTACGAGCAGATCGACGTGAACACCACCTACACCTATGTGCTGCCCCAGGAAGTACAACTAGCACTCGGACTACTCCCTGCACCAATTCCCCCAAACGAGAAGGCAGAACCAACACCAGAACAACCCGGTGATACGCAGCCAACAGTGAGCACGGTTACGGCGTCAAACGTAAACTTCAAATGGACGTTTGGCGTTACTGGTAGGATTGGCAACCTTAAACTCGCAGTCGATTACAGCGTGAGCAACTTCAACCTCTTTTCCGCTGGCTTGTCCTACACGTTTTAGCAGCTACTCATCGCACAGAGTGATTCTCCTTCCCAGTCGCACCAAACCATCACGTTCGAGTGCCGCTAGCAGATCATGCCATTGAGGTGCTTCGGTACCGTTCAGTGCATCCGTGGGCAGGAGCTCGCTAAGGCTAAGCCCCCTACCATTCGCCTCACGCAAGCGCTGAATAAGTCTTCCTCTCCAAAGTCTGCGAGGTTCTCCCCTAAGCATTGGTTCCCGTGATTGTTTTGGTTGTAAGGGGGCTTTGGCAAGATTAACGGATGCACACACCGTTCGAACAGGGCACAGGGTGCACTGTGCCTCACGTGCTTTACAGATAGTGGCACCAAGATCCATCACAGCATGGTGCCACTCCGCTGGATTGCGCTTCGGGACAAGTTGCTCAGCCAGCTCAAGCACGTGTGCATCGCTCGCAAGGTCGGCTGCATGCATTCTGCGCGTTTGCCATCGCGAGTACACACGCCGAACATTGACGTCAACAACCAACGTTCGCTTATCGTAGGCAAAACAGGCGATGGAGTTTGCGGTGTACACGCCGATGCCCGGAAGAGTGCGAAGAACAGCAGGATCATCAGGTATCTCACCACCGTTGGTCTCAACGATTGCCCGTGCAGCATCGCGCAAACGCAAGGCACGATTGTTATAGCCCAGTCCTTTCCATGCCAGGATCACAGAAGCATTCGAAGCCGTAGCCAGATGGTGAATCGTGGGGTATTGGTTCAAGAATACCGGCAACAGCGAAGCCACACGCTGTGCCTGCGTTTGCTGCAACATGAACTCAGATACAAGAACCCGATAGGGATCCGAAGGCTTTTCCCGCCAGGGAAAAGCCCGCTTGTTCCTTCGGTACCAGCCAAGCAACAGTCTGCGGATGTGCGTGGTATCTTTGGCCGATTTCATGCCGCAACCTACCAACTCTGTGGTGCAGGAACACCTGCTTGACGCAGCCATACGGGCAGCTCTAAAAGCCCGTTCGCATGCTTACGCCCCCTACAGCAGATTCCACGTTGGTTGCTGCCTTGTAGATGCCGATGGACATTTGTATGCTGGCTGCAATGTTGAAAATGCGTCGTATGGACTTACGATCTGTGCGGAGCGCACGGCAGTTTCGGTGGCTACGCTTGCCGGCCGACGTGATATCACGCTCTGCATCATCGTAACCGATGCCGATGTTCCAACGGCACCTTGTGGTGCGTGCAGGCAGGTGCTGTATGAGTGTTCGGCAGACGTAACAGTGATATCGAGGACGCTCGACGGACGTGAACGCCGATGGCAACTGCGCGACCTACTTCCGGATGCATTCGATCACACCTGGTTGCCGGAGGCTGAATGATACCGGGTAATCAGTCATCTCAACCACCAACATTTGCTACGGGCACACAGCTAACCTTAACGCTGGTTGTGTGTGCCCTTGGTTACTTCGTTGACATCTACGATCTGATTCTTTTCTCCATTGTGCGCCTTGAAAGTCTTGCTGCCATCGGGGTGCCAGAGCACCAGATTCTCAATGCCAGTGAGCTTATCCTGAATGCCCAAATGGTAGGCATGTTGCTCGGTGGTTTGTTGTTTGGGGTATTGGCCGACAAGCGAGGTAGGCTTAGCGTACTCATGGGCAGCATTCTGTTGTATTCGCTCATGAACATCGCCAATGCCTTTGTTACAACAGTACCATTGTATGCTGTACTCCGCTTTTTCTCGGGCATTGGTTTGGCGGGGGAGTTAGGAGTAGCAATAACGCTAGTTGCCGAGGTGATGCCAAAGGAGTCAAGGGGCTTTGGTACAACGCTCGTGGCTACCATGGGAGTACTGGGTGCTGTTGGTGCCTACATCGTGCACAGTCTGTTCGCATGGCAGGCTGCGTTCATTGCTGGGGGCGTACTTGGCTTGTTGTTGCTTGTGCTGCGGGTGCGTGTACATGAAAGTGGCATGTTCAAGAGAACGGAGCAGGAACCTGTATTGCGAGGCAATCTCCTCATGCTTCTTACTCCACGCAGGCTACCGATCTACTTGGCCTGTGTTGCCATTGGCATTCCCATCTGGTATGTGATTGGCATTCTTGTAACGTTTGCGCCAGAGTTTACAAAGGCAAGCGGCTCGGCAGATGGTGTTTCAGCATCTGCTGCCGTTATGTGGGCGTACGTTGGCCTTGCTGCTGGCGACCTATCGAGTGGCTTGCTTAGTCAGTGGCTGCGGAGTAGAAAAAAGGTCGTTCTTCTTTTTCTGATACTCACAGCAGCTCTGATCTGGTGGTACTTGGCCACGCCATACAAGTCTGCAACACTCACGTATGTGATGACGGGGCTTCTCGGGTTTGCCAGTGGGTATTGGGCTGTGTTCGTTACCACTGCAGCTGAGCAGTTCGGAACAAATCTGCGGGCTACCGTTGCCACAACCGTACCCAATTTTGTACGCGGAGGTCTTGTCCCGGCGCTGATCCTTTTTCATGGACTGCGTACCGGAGATTTTTTTGGCTTTCATCTTTTCCAGCCACTAAGCCAGAGCGTTGTTGGCAGTGCCGCTACCGTAGGTGCGGTAGCCATCGGGATAGCACTCGTTGGGTGGCTAACACTCAAGGAGACCTATGGAAAGGATCTCGACTATGTGGAATCATAATCCTTCACTACTTATGGAGCGAGCCATGTACAGGGGAGTATTGTTGTTCGCAGCATTGCTGATGCTTGCCAGTTCAGTATCGGCACAAAAGGTGTTTCTCGGTCCAACGCTGCTTTTTAAAGGTGGTGTAAACGTTGGCAACATTCCCGAAGGCCAGAAAACGGCTTTCGACTTTCACGCCATGCCAGACATCACCGGCAACGTTCTCTGGCTGTTCAACAAAGGCGCAAGCCTTGGTTTGATGGGCGATGTTGGTATTGCTACCTACTCGTTCCGCATGCGACCAGAGAATGAGAACCTTGCCGATGACGATAACACCTTCGTGTTCAAACCAAGCTACTTCATCGTGGCTCCCAGCTTTTTCTTCAGCGGATTTACGCTCGGCGTGGCGTTCGGCTTTCCATCGAACATTGATGTGAGAAATGTATCGGGGAACCAGATTGTCACGTCAACCGAGTCCAGTGACCTTAACACGCTCATTGAACTAAGAGCTGGTGGTATGATTCCCGTGTGGGATCACGATACGGGCAGACTCAGTGTGATTGTCCATGCCGGGTATGGACTTACAGGATTGTACAAGGACGAAGTCCTCTTTAATACGGAAGAAAACCCCAAGATTCTTTCCGGTGGCCTTGGTGTTGCCTATCACTTTAATCTCACCAATCTACTGGAATGACGCAGCAGCGCATCGTTGTACTCGACTTTGGTTCACAGTATACACAGCTCATCGCCCGCAAGGTGAGAGAAGTGGGCGTGTATGCAGAGATACATCCATACTTCATCAACAAAGACGCACTTGAGGCACTGAAGCCTGCTGGCATTATCCTTTCAGGCGGACCACAAAGCGTGTATGCCGAGGGCGCTCCACACCCCTCCTTCGACGTGTTCTCGCTTGGCATTCCCGTGCTCGGTATCTGCTACGGTCTGCAGCTTATCGCATGGCAGTTGGGAGGTGCCGTGGATAAAGCAGCACGGCGGGAGTTCGGCCGAGCACACCTGACCATTGATGATGATTCAGACTTATTAAGGGGGCTTGAATCCGGTAGCCAGGTGTGGATGAGTCACGGTGATCACCTAACCGCTATACCCTTGGGGTTCGAGCGCATTGCCCATACTGCCAATGCAGAAGTATGTGTACTTCGTAATCGGGATCGAAGGATCTGGGGTGTGCAGTTCCATCCCGAGGTTCATCACACGCCGCAGGGAACAACGGTTCTGAAAAACTTTGTGGTTGACATTTGCGGCTGCACACCCAACTGGAATGCCACATCGTTTATTGACCAGGCAATTGTGAACATCCGTGCCACAGTTGGCGATGGATCCGTGATCTGTGCACTAAGTGGTGGAGTCGATAGTACGGTGGCTGCAGTCCTGCTCCACGAAGCTATTGGCGACAGAGTGCATTGCATTCATGTTGATAGCGGGCTGATGAGAGCGGGGGAAAGCACCCAGATTGTTGAGATGTTCCGGGATCACTTCTCTCTCTCGGTTGACCTTGTTGATGGGTCGGACCTTTTTCTCTCCAGGTTATCCGGTGTAGCTGACCCCGAGCAGAAACGAAAGATTATCGGGAATACCTTTATTGACCTCTTCGAGGTTGAAGCTCGGAAATTCAGTGATGCACAGTTTCTTGCGCAAGGCACGTTGTATCCGGATGTAATCGAGAGTGTAAGCACAAAGGGACCATCACAAACCATCAAAACGCACCATAACGTTGGTGGCTTGCCGGAAAGGATGAACCTGAAGCTCATCGAACCATTTCGTGAGTTGTTCAAGGATGAGGTTCGAGCTGTTGGTAGAGCACTTGGCATTCCCGATTGGTTTGTGGAACGCCATCCATTCCCAGGACCAGGCTTAGCTATCAGAATACCTGGCGAGGTTACACACGAAAAGGCCGAACTACTCCGGAAGGCCGACGCCATATATCTGGAGGAGATTCGCAATGCCAACCTGTACAACGAGATCTGGCAGGCCTTTTGTGTTCTGCTACCTGTACGTACTGTTGGTGTGATGGGAGATGAGCGCACCTACGAGTATGTATGTGCTCTGCGGGCTGTTACGAGCACTGATGGAATGACTGCCGATTGGTATCACTTCCCGCACAGTGTTCTTGCCGTAATCAGCAATCGCATCATCAATGAAGTGCGAGGTATCAACCGCGTTGTGTACGACGTATCATCAAAGCCCCCTGCCACCATTGAATGGGAATAGTCATGGATCCAGTTTGGCTGCACCTGCTGTTTAACCACATACCAATCATTGCAACGGCCTTTGCGGTGTTGGTGGTGTTTGCTGCACTTATCATACGGAACGACGTTGTAAGGCGTACTGGACTTGTCTTGTACGTTGTTGCAGGGTTGGCCATCTATCCTGCAAACTTTACCGGCGAACCCGCAGAAGAAAAGGTAGAAGAGATTGCTGGCATCTCGCACAAACAGATTCATGAACATGAAGAGGCTGCGGAGCTGGCTGTAACGTTAACATCAATAGCACTGTTTCTGGCACTGTTACACCTCTTTAACCGTCCATCACAGGTCAATTTTCAGCGCCTTGTTCTTACGGCTTTCCTCATCATTGCTGTTGCTGCAAACATCCAGGCAGTCATCACTGGTCATGAAGGTGGGTTGATACGCCGTCCGGAGCTTGGGGGATTGCAAGACAGCTCGCCACCAAACAACGCGAAACCGCATACCGATCATTAATCAGCAAGACACTCGTACCATGACCTGCCTAATTCCCATCGCCAACGGCACGGAAGAAATGGAAGCCGTAATCATCGTGGACATGTTGCGCCGCGCCGGCGTTGACGTGACCATTGCCGGTGATGGAGACATGGTTACCTGTTCGCGTGGTCTGCGCATCGTTCCGGACCTTGCCATTGACGACATTGCCGATGATGACGACTTTGACCTCGTTGTGATTCCAGGCGGCAGTCAGGGTGTTGAAAATCTTATGGAGAACGATGCGCTGCGTCACATCCTTGCGCGCCACCGTGCAGCAAAGAAGCCACTTGGTGCCATCTGTGCCGCTCCTGTTTTGCTCCACGAATTCGGTCTGCTTCGTGGTGGCGCAGGGGTAACCTCTCATCCCAGCTCGGCAGACGTACTCAAAGAGTATTCCTACAGTACCGATCGGGTTGTTGAAGATGCCGGTATTATCACCAGTCGTGGCGCCGGTACGGCATTCGAGTTTGCTCTCGCAATCATCAGGCGATACGTGGGCGAAGCCACTGCCCGACGTGTTGCTACCGATATCGTTTTATACGAATGACTCGTTATCTGATCACCGCTGCATTACCGTATGCCAGCGGAAACACTCACCTGGGAAACGTTGTTGGCAGTACGCTGCCTGCTGATATCTATGCTAGATACTGCAGGCTTCGTGGTCGGCCTACCCTGTACATCTGCGGATCGGACGAACACGGCGTAGCCATCACCATTGCTGCCGAGAAGGAGGGGGTAACACCTCAGCAGCTCGTTGACGTGTACCATGCTGCTAACGAACGAGCACTGCGAGCTGCCGGAATTGACTTCGACATGTTCGGCCGCACGACTGATCCGATACATGCAGCTACAGCGCAGGAGTTCTTTCGCACCTGGTTGGACCAGGGTTTGTTGGTGGAACGTGAGTCAGACCAGTTCTACGATGAGCAAGCTGGCATCTTCCTTCCTGACCGCTACGTTGAAGGTGTGTGCCCCAACTGTGGTAACGACAAAGCCCGCGGCGATCAGTGCGACAACTGTGGTGCCTACTACAATCAGCTGGATCTGAAGAACCCTCGGTCCATCATAAGTGGTGTTGCCCCCGTTGTTCGAAAAACAACACACTGGTACTTCAAGCTCAATGGGTTTCAGGAATGGACGGAGCAATACATTGAATCCCACGCCGGTGAATGGAAAGACAATGTGTTGCAGCAAAGCAGATCTTGGCTTAAACAGGGTTTGGCAGAGCGCACAGCAACGCGCGACATGCATTGGGGCATCCCCGTACCTGTGGATGGTGCACAGGGTAAGGTTCTGTACGTGTGGTTCGAAGCCGTACTCGGATATATCTCAACTACGAAGCGATGGGCGTTGGAAAGGGGCTCACCACTCGCGTGGGAGTCTTGGTGGAAGGATGCGCAAACACGATACACTGCCTTCCTTGGCAAGGACAACATTGTGTTTCATACCATCATCTTTCCCATCCTGCTCCACACCCGCCATCAGGAAGGATACATCCTCCCTGAACAGGTGCCAGCTAACGAGTTTCTCAACCTCGAAGGACAAAAGTTCTCAAAAAGCCGCAACTGGGCAATCGACTTAGAGCAGTATCTGCGTGAGTTTCCGGAGCCGCAGCATGCAGACGTATTGCGATATGTACTCACCATGAACATGCCGGAAACAAAGGACAGTGACTTTACATGGAAGGACTATCAGGCTCGAACCAACAACGAGCTGGCGTCCATACTTGGCAACTATGTGAATCGTGTTGCTCAATTCCTGCAACGCCAGTACCAGGGAGAGGTACCAAGCGTACCGACTGATCTGACAGCTACATCACACGAAGAATCCTTGGATAAGGCATTGAGAGAAGCAACGGAGATGGTAGGCAAGCAACTCGATGCCTTTCGGTTCCGTGATGCTTGCACCGAAGCCATGAATGCTGCACGAGCTGCCAACAAATACTTCAACGACAAAGCGCCTTGGAAAACAATAAAGGATGATCCTGAAGATGCAGCAAGAGCGATGAACGTATGCGTACAGGCAATACGCACGCTGAGTGTGCTGTTCGCACCATTCATCCCAAACGCTTCCCGATCCATGCAGGAGCTTGTAGGCGCACACGTACGTGTTGGCGCTGTTGGTGAACCGGAATCGGATGAGTGGACCAAAGCCCCTTCACATCAGATAAAGGCAGGAACAGCACTTGGCGAAGCAAGGATTCTGTTTACTCGCGTGGAGGACGAAGTAGTGTTAGCTCAACTGCAAAAGCTGCAAGCAGTACCACCGGCATCACCGGATACGAAGGCTACTCTTCCACCACCGATTAGCATCGATGAGTTTGCCGGTGTTGCGCTGCGAACAGCCTTGGTGCTTAGTGCCGAACCAGTACCCAAGTCAAAGAAATTGCTCCGGTTGGTTGTGGACCTTGGTACCGAGAAGCGGCAGATACTGGCTGGCATAGCACAGTACTACACTCCGGAAGAACTCATTGGAACGCTTGTGGTTGTGGTTGCAAATCTTAAGCCTGCAACGCTCATGGGACTCGAATCACAGGGAATGGTTCTAGCAGCGTCGAATGCCGAAGGCAAGCTCACGCTGGTTCGGCCAAGCGATGTTTCCATAGGTCCGGGAGCCGAAGTCCGTTGATGAGATCACATCATGGAAGAGCAACTACCTAACGATCCTGCTCAGCGCGTTAACACACCGGTGAAGGAACCGGCAGCTATCGTACAACAACGAAGGCTGTTAAATCGGTGGAGCCTGTTTGCCTTGTTTTTTATCAGTGCTGCGGCAACCGTGCTGTATGTGAGCAATGTGATAGCAGTGAATTCACTGTCCAACGAGGTTGAAAACCTCAAGCATCAGAGAGACTCACTGGAAACCCTCACGAAGAGTCTTCGCACGGAGAGCTATCGATTACAAAGCGCCGAACACGTCACGAGAATAGCAACAGAAAAGCTTGGCATGATTCCGCCACAAGAGGCACCAATCGTTATACGAAAGTAGGCGAGTAACCATCAACATGTACGCCGTGTAGCCTGTGTCAGACGTCCAGGAAGAATATGACCCAATCCGATGGAAAGCCGGCGTTCTGGTGCTGGTTTTCTGTCTTGGTTTCGTGCTTATCCTTGGACGGCTGTTCTGGGTGCAAGTGCTCGACCATGCACGGTACCGCAGCATGGCGAAACGCCAATACGAAAGCAAGCTTGAGCTTCGTGCAGAGAGGGGAGCGTTCTACGACCGGCATCGACGGGAAGTAGCCGGCATGATGCGAACTACTTCGTTCGCTGCAGATCCAATGAAGGTTACGGATGTGGCGCTCATTGCGCAATTGCTGGCATCCGCCACTGGTGAAGGACAATCAAAGTTCAAGGCCTTGTTAACGCAGAAAGGAACCCGCTTTGTTTGGTTGGCTCGAGGCCTAAACACTGCCATGTACCCTGAATTGGAGAAGATCAGAGATCCTGGGCTGATTCGTGTTACGGAGCCGAAAAGGAACTTCTACTACGGTCCTGTTGGTGCTCAAGTACTGGGAACAACCGACGTTGACAACAACGGCCTTACCGGACTCGAGCTACAGTATGATGCACAGCTCCGTGGGCAAGGCGGATTTGTTGTTATGCAGCGCGACGGCAAGGGGCGGCTCAGAGCTGGTGTTAACCCGGAGAGACGCAGCCCTCGCAATGGTTCGGGCTTGATCCTTACGCTGGACATCGAATTTCAACGTGTAGTTGAACAGGAGTTGTTGCGCGGTGTTCGTGAGTCTGGTGCTGCCAGCGGCACCGTTGTTGCCATGGAGCCTGCCACAGGTGATATTCTGGCAATTGCATCGATACCAACGTTTGATCCCAATCGGCTGGACAAGGCATCGATGGAAGCCCTCCGTGTACGTGCCATCACCGATCAGTACGAACCGGGATCTACTATGAAAACCATCACTGCTGCAGCATTGATTGAGGAAGGAAAACTGCAGCCAGCAGACAAAGTAGATGGTCTGGGCGGCCAACTTACTGCCGGACCGTATACGATACGAGACGACCACCCACTAGGAGCCACCAGCTTTAGTATTGCCCTGCAACAGAGCAGCAACGTTGTCTTTGCTTCGGCCAGTAGGTTACTCGACGATCGAACGTTTTACAAGTATGTGCGTGACTTCGGATTCGGCATACCAACAGGCATAGACTTGAAAGGAGAAGTTCGTGGTGTTCTGCGCCGACCCAACCAGTTCGAGTTTGGAACCAAGTTGTTCATGGCGCATGGTTACGGGCTTACGTGCACGGCTTTGCAGATGTTGAATGCATACGCTGCAATTGCGAATGATGGTGTGATGATGGAGCCACGTTTGGTAAGGGGCATTCTCGAGCCAGATGGTTCGGTGGCCGCCGAGTATGCTCCGCAGCGTATTCGTCAGGTAATCAGCGCCGAAACAGCGAACAAGGTTACCGAGATGCTTGTTGGTGTGGTGCAGCACGGCACGGGAACTGCGGCCTCCATACCCGGTGTACGGATTGCTGGAAAAACTGGAACATCCAAACAGCTGGTTGATGGCTCATACGCTCAGAAGTCAGCGTACACTGCCTCCTTCGTTGGTTTCTACCCAGCTCAGAACCCTCGTGTGGTGATGATCGTTCTGCTGGATAGGCCAACTACCAGTATTTACGGCGGAACCGTCTCGGCACCCATATTCCGGCGCATCGTACAAAAGACAATGACGATGCTGAACCTCGATGCTAATGTGCAGCAATACATTGCGGCTTCTGCTTCTGCCGATACAGTGATTGTTCCAGACGTTCGTGGGCTTCATCCGTCAACCGCCGATACCATCCTTCAAGCCCTTGGCCTTAAGGTGAGCACGCGAGCCGATACCGGCATCATCCTCAAGCAGGCACCGTTGCCCGGTACGCGCACAGAGCGCGGATCGCTCGTAAACGTAACGCTTACATCACGCACCACCGATGCGTTGCCCGACGTGCGTGGCATGATGCTGCGAAAGGCCGTTACCATTCTCAACCAGGCTGGTTACGAGGTTCGCATTCAAGGCTCCGGCAGAGTAACCAAACAGATATGGTCTGGTCGCACCTGTACTCTGATTGCACTGTAGGTGGTATGCATACGGTGAGCACGTAATGCTAGACGCTCAATGCACGTACACCGCTTGTCTGTATTAAGCACGGGCAACGCATCTCTCCTGTAACTTGAGTATTGAAAACGGATTACACGCCAACATGCCGAAAGCCCCCTACCGTATAACGCTGCTACTTGTAGTCTGCACTGCCTTGATGGCCATGGTGCCGTTTGCCTATGCCGAGGATGTGCAGCGATTGCGAACAGTGTTCTTCAACTTTCCGCCTACACTGCTAAACGATGCAGAACAAAAAACGGAGGTGGTTACGGGCCTTACTGAGGGAGCACAGTATCAGGTACAGGGCCTTGTACAACCACCGTTTCGTTTGGTAACACAGAGCGCCGATCTTGTTGTGCGCAATCGGCAGCTTGTGATTACTGCCGAATTCCGACCCCTGAGTGAGGGGATGTTTACAACCGACGTTTTTCTGATTCGGCAGCCAGTAACCATTGGCGATACCATTCGGTTGCGCATGAACGGCACGGGGTATAGCATATCGAGACAAGAAATCCGCGACTTTGGGCGTGTGCTTGTAGGCACGACTGACTCATTGATAGTGATTGCTCGCACTAACCTGGCCAACAATGAGCGCTGGCGGTATGACCCCCCAACGTTGCCGCCTCCGTTCGAGGTGCGCCCCACGAATGGACCGTTTATTCGTAATGACACGGCCTTCTTTCAGTTCCGATTTTCTCCGCAAGCGATTGGGAAGTTCGCCGATACTCTTACGATTGTTCGCCTAAGTGGAGCACAGGCCGTTGAGGAAATTGTTGTAATCCTTCGCGGAACAGGTGTGCCCTTTGTGTTAAGAGATACCGTGGACCTTGGCACCATCCTTACTGGTGATACCGTTGCACGTACTCGTACCTTCAAGCCACCTGTTGTTCGGCCAGAGTACAGCGTTCACCACAAGCCAAGTCCGCCCTTCTATGTGTATCTGGATAAGGACGGCAAGCCCATCCCTACGCCAACGGATAGTATGATGGTTGGGTGCGCGTTTAAACCCACGACACCGGGCAAGTATGCAGACAGTGTTGTGCTGTATCGAATGAGTCAGACCTTGGATGTGGTGGACACCGTTACCTTCCATCTGAGAGGTGCGGCCGAGAGACAACAAACCGAAGCAAGTGCAGAGTTCTCAAACATGATGGTGGATAGCATTGCCACACAGAACCTTGGCGTGCTGATTCCACTCGAGTCCAACATTCCATTCACCTATCGAGTTGTTCCAACAAATGCTTCGCCCGTACAAGGAACCGTTGGCACCGTTGGAAATGCATCAGTCCAGATAGCGCTTACCTGTGCGCCAACGGTTTACCAACAACGAACTGAGCAAACCCTCATCGTACAGCGTCTTGCAGGTGATGTGGTTGTAGATAGCACCACGATAACTGTTACCACCACCATGGTACCACGTCCGGTACGATTGTTCCTGTGGGCAGATACCACCGAAGCCCGTATCGGCGATCCAGCATCGATAGTGGTGAGAATGCAAACCATTGGTGTAGTAGATGCGCCTGTCGAAGTGGGAACCATGACACTGCGACTTGGATACAATCCAACCCTGTTCGTACCAGAGCCTGCGGTAGGCGTTGAACGGAATGTGGATGCCGACTCAGCTCATGTTGTTGCAACGGCCGAGAATGTTCTTATCGAAGGTAACACCAGTATCACATTGGCAACCGTTGCTGGAGTGGTTACGATGGGTGATGCAGACAGATGTGTACTGAACCTAGGTGTAGATGTAGATCAGCCCGGTATGAGCATTATTCAACCAACTGTGGCGAATGGATTGCTTGTGCTCTCCAATGCTTGGCGATACTCGGGTGGTGGTGGACGGTATGTGAACTCCCTGCAGGGGCAGCTTACGTTGGATATCGATCCGAACCCCGTTGTGTCTCAAAGCGTTCTGCGTGTTAGGAACGCCCCAACGGGTGCTGGCAGACTGATTATTGTGGATGCTGTGGGCCACGTGGTGTCTGATTTAACTGCAGACCTACGATCGGGAATCAGAGAATGGACCATTGGCAAATCGGGAGGTAGTGCAGTTGCGCTCGGTGCGGGCACCTATTACGCACGGGTTACCGCTACCGGAACAAACGATACCGAGCTGTATTCTGTGACCAGGCTCTTTATCGTCCAGTAAATTCGCGGGTGTTTCAACCCGTGCACTACGTCCTGGCTTTCATCATCCTGCTGGTTCTTCCTAGCAGCATCATCGCGCAGGAAAACATCGAATACAGAGGTGGCGCGGGAGCGATGATGGACGTTCCCATCGGCTCGTTTACCTCCACGCCGGAACTACCCAATCCCCCAGACCTTCTGCAGTTCAGTTCCACAGGGATCACCTTTCGGCCAACAGTGTATGGCGGACTCGACGCATTGCTGCCATGGGGTTTCCGTTTCGGTGGCTTGGTGCGCTGGGCAAACTTCAACATGTCGTACACGGGCACGGAGCAAACCCTTATTGCCACGCCGGGGGGGGGGACGCGTGAGGCCACCTTGCAGCATGACCTGAATGTTGCTATCAACGCAATCGCGATGGAGCCATACGTGCGTGTGAGTGCAACCAACAACCTAGCCGTTGCATTCAGCGTGCCCATTTGGTTTCCCTTCACCACCGATTACATGCAAACGATGCGTTTCATCGATCCGCCAGGTCTATCTTTTGTTGACGGATCCATTGAGCAGATAACTGGTGAGGGGGCTTTGCCAAACGTCAACCCCGTTGTGTTTGGCCTCAATGCACAGGCTGAAGGCCATTGGCCGGTAACCGACGACAAGACGGTGTGGCTAGGAGGTGTTGTTGGGATAGGAATGCAACTGGGATCGTGGCAAACAAACATTCCTCTTCGTACCGTGAACCCACACCTTTCCATGGATGTGCGATACAAGCCATGGATAACACCTCACATCATCAGGCGCGACACCACATACGTACGCGACACCGTAGTAATCCTCAGCAGTCGGGTTACGGCCGATTCCACAGAGCTTGTTTCGAGTGTGGTGGAAGAGTTTGCCACGGCAGACAGCGTACGTGTGTTAATAACGCAGCAATACCGAACGTACATGCCAAAGCCCCCTGCCATCCTCACCGCATCGTTAAAGCTGGCATTCGAGGGGGGGGATGGAACGGTGAGTGCCGAAGCTCGTGTTGCCGTTCGAACTGTGGAACGGAAGCGCGTCGTGCCCATACTTCCGATTGTTGTGTTTGATGAAGAGCAAGTTCAGATCCCTTCTCGTTATGTGTCACTTTCTGCCGATATCGCTCGCCATTGGCATCCTTCCAAGGCACTCACCGGGAAAGACCATTGGCAGTATCATGTACTGAATGTTGTAGGGTGGCGTCTTCAAAACAACAGGAAGACGCAGCTATCACTCATCGTGTACGACGATGGTACGCCTGCTGGAACAGACGTAGCGAAGGCTAGGGCAGAGGCCGTCCGCGACTATCTAGCGAGTACGTTCGGTGTGCAGAACACCCGACTGACCATAGAGTTGCGTAATGGGCAGCGTTCACAGCAACCATGGGTGTTTCTTGCTGATTCAACGCGTAAGCTGCTTCAACCCATCGAAGCAACAGACACCATAACGGAAACACAGTTGCCGCGCATGCGCATCACACCCGATGTTGTGTCGGAAGCAGGAGTGCGATCATGGAAGGTGAACATGACGCTACCACGGTCTGATACTGTGCATCGAATACAAGGGCAAGGTGCAGTACCGGCAACACTCGTGTGGGACATGAACGAGAGTTTGCAGCCCGATGATGTGTTTGGCGCACCTGTTCAGGTAGCACTTGCTGTTCAGGATGTTGAAGGGCTTATGGCCTATAGCATACCAGCAACCGTTTCGGTGCTTGGGGCTGCTGCAACGGCAGCACCACCACCATTGGTGCGCAGGCTGTACGTGCTCCGCTGGATTGGTGCAGATTATCTGCACACACCCGACATAGAGTTGTTCGGGCTAAGCCCGTCATTCGACCATATACATGTGTACCCCAGTGCAGCTAGGCGCGAGGATTTTTTTGTGTGTGATGCACCAACAACCGTTCATCCCGTGAATTCTCAGGCTTGGTTCCGAGAAGGGCTTGTAGAGCCCGAGCTATCGCTCTTCGGTCATGCAGAGGTATATGTAAAGGGAAGTTGGTAACCGACAGCCTGCGGCAGATAGCCACAGCATCGTGCGACCACGATGCTACATGCCATCCAGCTCAGCCTGCAGATCGGACATTGGCAATCCCGAGGCGGCTGCCAACTTGATGGCTTCTTGGTACCGCTGCACTGCAAGACCAGCATTACCGCTCACACGGGCAACTCGCGCCAGTTCTGCAAGAGCCTGAACCTGTTGCTGGACTGTACGTGCCGCACGAGCCGACTGTAATCCGCGTTCCAAGTATTGTGTAGCCTGTGCATGATCTCCCTGCTGGCGGAACTGAACTCCAATGTTGATAGCCAGTTGTGCGCACCGTACACCAAGATTATGAGCTGTACAGGATTCAAGTTCCTGAATGAGCTGTTGTAGTGCCGCTGGAGGATTGCTGGTGGCAAGCTGCCGATTGTCGGTTGGTGCAGGAAGTTCCCGCGATGGAGTTTCAGGCCGAGTGGAAGTGGATACCGAGTTGCTGGAAATCGACGTTTCGGGTGCTGCTTGCGCTGGTTCTTCGATGGTTGCCGGTTGTGGGGAGGCCTGTTCCGAGGGTGTGCTCGGTTGAGCGGTATGTGCCTCAACCTTTACCGGAGCCGGATCGGAGGTGGTTGTGGCTAGGTACACGGCGGCCGTGCCCACGATGAGGGCACTGGTGCCGATCACCCACGTCCACACATTACTAAAAACGTAACCTAGACCCACGCCTCCAACGGTGCCAGCAGCGATCTTGGCAACTACGCCAGCTTCAACGGTGGAGAAGAAGCCAACGGGAGCAACGGCCGTAGGAGCACTTTCCGAGAGGAGACCCTCAACGGTGAGCATGTCGGTTACCTCCGCATCGAAAGCTGGGTCGGAAGCACGACGTGACTCAAATTCCAGCAACTGATCCTCGCTCAGCGAGCGGTCCAGAAAGCCGGCAAGAAGTTCGTCGTTCGTCATTTCAGTTCATCCAGTATCGGAGACAGTTGATTGGTGAGATACTTCTTTGCACGAAACACGCGAACTTTAGCAAGAGAAACCGTAATACCGAGTGCTTGTGCAATTTCTTCGTACGACAGGCCATCGAAGTACCGCAGCTCGAGTGCTTCTCTGAACTCAGCACCAAGACCTTTGATTGCCTTTTGAAGTGCTTCTTTCAGCAGAAAGTCGTGGCTGTGTCCGGCGATGGATTCCGGCGTATGAATCTCCTCATTCAACTCCGTGTTAAGTTTTCGATTGCGGATTGCCTTCAGGCACATGTTTCGCGTTATGGTAAAGAGCCATGCCGCAAAAGAGCCGTCCTTGAAGGACGTTCGCTTGTCATAGATCGTCATCGCCACCGTCTGGAACACATCCTGTGCATCTTCCGGGTTACCTAGGGCACGCAGACAATAGGCGTAGATCCTTTTGTCGTAGCGCCGGTACAGGGTCCGGTATGCCAACTCATCGCTGCCATCGCGAACGAGAGCAAACACCTCTTCGTCTGACAGTAACTCGTAGGACATGATTCCGACAGTCTTGAGTTGGTGGAAGAATCCAATCGGTAGCCACGCGTTACAGCTTACTTATTCGGTGTATAACACCATAACGATCTGTAACACCAGAACCTAAGGGATTTTCCGTAATATGCTTTTCATTTTTCCCATTTCATCTTCGGGGGGAGTATGATCAACCTGGTGATGGTGTTGCTGCTCTTAGTGGCAGTTGCGCCTGTGCATGCCCAAAGTGGCGGTGAATCCGAGGCAAATACGTCGTCTGCTGCCGAGCAATCAGGAGAGGCAGCGTCTGCGATGACGGACACCGTTGGCATGTTGGATGTATCCGAGCCATACAGCTTGGGTATTGGAGTGAAGGTTGGTTTGTTTGGCGGAGGAGTGGCCACCGAGAATGCCGAAGGACGGAAGGTAAATCCGGATTTCTGGTGGGTTCCCACCTACGGAGCAGTGATCTATGCACCCTTTGGCACTGGTTCAAAATTGGGAGGTCGGCTTGACATTGGAGTGAACACAACGGGCACACGAACACGGCCATACGAGTATTACTACGGTGAGACCAACTGGGAGGGGTATTTCATCGAGCGATATACTTACTTCTGCGTTGCACCTCAGGTTAGCTTGGCTGGAGTACTGATTGGTGTTGGCTTCAACTTCCCGATGTCGGCCCAGCGTTGGCATCCAGACATGCCAGACAACAAGTACACCGTTGACAATGAGATACTGTCGAGCCCGGCGGTTGACTTCCGGCTTGGTGGTATGATTAATGTTTGGGAAACCAAGGTTGGCAAGCTGATGGTAGAGCTGCAGGGCAGCATCTTCTTTTCGGGTTTGTTCAAGGAAGATCAGTACGTGTACGGTCACACAACCAACCCGCAGGGCGTGCGGCCGCCGAGTTTCGCTACTGACGAAGCCATCGATCTTGTGCCCGCATCAGCACATATCGGTATCAGCTACCTGTTCAGCTTAGGCCTATAAGGCAGAGCCCCTTTCCATTCGAAACAAAAGAGGAAACCACATGAACAACATCACAAAAGTCGTTGGAAGTTTGGTTCTTGCCGTGATGGTGCTGGCATCGTGCGAAACCGGGCCCGAAGGTCCGGATCCAGGGCAGGAGCTCACAGTGCAGTACCCCGAAGGAGGTCTCAACCTTCCTAAGCAGCTACAGAAATCTGCCGACTTGATCATGTCTGGTGATAGCGTGCGTATGACGTTCGTTTATTATCCGTACGACACGATCATCAATGCTGACCTACAGTTCAACAACGTAGAAATCGGACCGTTTGATTCTCCAGCCATCCGGATACGATTCAAGAACGGTGTACCATCCGCTCCAGGTACATTTCCTTGGGAACCGGTTACTATCAATGTTACAACCGGATACACCATCTCGATGACGCAAGGTGTGGTTATCAGGTACAATGGCTTCACCTACTATCCGGTGGAGGGCAACGTCGTTGTCACCGAAGTCCGTAAGAACAGCGACGGTACGATTGCTGGAATCACCGGGTATTTCAATGGACGCTTGCGCACACATTGGCCAGCAGGCTTCAGCCCATCCATCTCCAACCCTGTTCCACCTGGTTATGATTTGAACAATCCGTCGCTGGTTGGTGAACATCTCACGGCACATAGCTGTGTATTTACCAACCGCACAAACAGCAGTGCTCGACCAACAGGTGGGCAATAGGATTGCATGCATGTGAAGAAGCCGTGGTCTTCTGTTGAACCATCGTATTGGGACCACGCCTTTTTTACAAGCAGCAAGTCGGCACACAAACCCAGTCAAGAACCTCAGACGGCCACCATCAACGTTGCCATCGTTGGTGGTGGCCTTCTTGGTTGTTGTTTGGCGCACGAACTCAACGACCGAGCACCACAGCTTAACGTTGTTGTTTTTGATCGTTGCGAACGGCCAGTAGGTGCCAGCACTCGAAATGCCGGGTTTTCGTGTTTTGGTTCGGTTGGCGAGATAGCAGCCGACGTTGACCGTTTGGGGCCTGATGCCGCTCGGGCACTCGTTGAGCAAAGAGTGAGGGGGCTGGGGTTGCTTCTTGCAAAGGTTGATCCTTTAGCGATTGACTTCCGTGCCGATGGTGGCAGTGAAGTGTTTTTGGAAGACCATCCGGCGATATCGCGCATCGAAGAGATCAACAACCTGCTGGCACCTCTCTTTACTTCGATGCCGTTTACGATGCGAGATGATCTGATACCATCGTATGGACTTTCGCCGACGGTGAAGCATTTGGTTCACACACCCTTCGAAGGGGAACTCCACAGTGGCAAGCTCCTAAAGGCCTTGTGGCCGAAGAACAGGATCACCGAGCGTGTGGTTGGTGTATCCGGCACCTCGCCCGTAACGCTCCACATGGAGCGTGGCACGGTGAAGGCAGAGCGTGTGGTGCTGTGTACAAATGCGTGGCTAAGCGAGCTACATGCTGGACTTACCGTAACACCCGCACGCGGACAGATCCTCGTAACGGAGCCCCTTCCCAATCTTTCGATGCGTGGAACATTTCACATGGATCAGGGTTTTGTGTACTTCCGTACCGTAGGCAACAGGGTGCTTCTAGGTGGAGCGCGAAACCGTGCGTTTCAGGAGGAGACCACAACACAGATGGAAACCACCACTACGATTCAAGACTATCTGGAGCATGTGTTGCACACCGTGATACTTCCTGGTAAGCGCGTGAGCATTGACCATCGCTGGGCTGGCGTGATGGCCTTTGCACCCGACCACAAACCATTTATACAGAAGCTTGATGAAGCCTTGTGGGCAGCGATGACCTGTAACGGTATGGGTGTTGCGCTGGCGGCCAGTGTGGCGCAGCAGACTGCGACCCTAGTTTTGCAGGATGCCGGCATCACGTGACATCGTGGCTGGTCCGCGTGAACTGAAAGGTTTAACCGTACCACAGCTTGAAGCTCTGCTCATCGAACATGGGCAGAAGAAGTTCCGTGCGCAGCAGGTTTATGATGCCTTATACATACAGCGTGTGGAGAGCATCGAAGGTGCGAGCACGTTACCCGCAGAGTTGCGTCAGTTGTTATGTAGTGAATACAGAACCGAGAGTGTTCGACTCAAGGCACAGCAGGTAAGTGCAGATGGAACAAGGAAATTTCTCTTTGAGCTGTGGGATGGTCGTGTAATAGAAAGCGTTCTTATCCCCAGTGAGTTAGTTGAGCCCGACGGACATCCGCGCAGGCGCACGTTATGTATTAGCACACAGGTTGGTTGCAATCTTGGCTGTGTGTTTTGTGCAACAGCCACGCTCAAGTTGGCACGCAATCTTACCGCTGGTGAAATCGTTGATCAGTTTCTGTTGGCGCAGCGTCACAGTGAGAAGCCCATCACGAACATCGTATTCATGGGCATGGGTGAGCCGATGAACAACTACGACAACGTAATGCAAGCCACCAGCATTTTCAACGACCAGCGTACGGGCATGGTAGCCCCCAGGCGAACCACGTTGAGCACTGCCGGTGTTATACCGGGCATCACGAGGATGGCAGACGAGGGCAGGATCATCAAGCTGGCCGTTAGTCTTCATGCCACAACGCAACGTGTGCGTGAGCAGCTCATGCCATTGGCCAGGAGGTGGCCGTTAGAGGCTCTTATCGCTGCCATTGACGACTATTACCAGAAGACACGAAAGAGCGTAACCTACGAGTACATTGTGTTCAAGGGGCTTAACGACTCTCTGGACGACGTACGACGTTTAGGGCGTTTAGCGCGGCGACTGCCCACCAAGGTCAACCTTATTCCATTCCACGAGATTGATTTCACCAATCCCATTGGGATATCGGCCGAGCTGGAGCCCGCCTCGCCCGACCGATTCCAGTGGTTTATTGATCGGTTGCGTGAGGAAGATGTACAGGTATTGGTGCGGAGTTCGAGTGGATTGGATATTGAGGCAGCGTGTGGGCAGTTGGCGCTGAGCAAGGCATGAGACGTACCCGGCACTTATGTACCCGGCACTTACGTACCCGACACTTGCGTACCCGGCACTTATGTACCCGGCACGCGTTCATAATCTTTTTTGCTGCGGCTGCGCAGGTTTTCGCGATGAGCGACGCCGAACTAGAAAACATGGTCTTCGAAGACGACGTGACCTATATCGTCCGCCTACATAATGGCGACATCCTCAGCGGTCCTATCGTAGAAACGCATTCTGATGCCGAAGGTGCGTTTATCCGCATTGCAGCACCCATTGGCAGGGCAAAGGTTTTTGCAAAGGAGATTGAGTGGATTAGCTCCGTGGACGAGCACTATCGCCATCGGCACCGCGGCTTCATCATGCCTACAGCACAGCCGATCCGCAACGATCACTTTGTAAGCCTCGTCGAGGGTGTTATGCCCTACGTCGGCTTTGGCGTTACTGAGTACTTGAGTTTTACAGTAGGCCGCACGTTAGTACCCGGCCTACCATGGAGCGACCAGATGAGTACAATCAATGCCAAAGCAACCATAGCAAAGAGCCATAGCGGCATCGTCGAAGACGGATGGCAGTACTATGCACTTGGCGTCAATGCCGGCTGGCTCAACGATGTAAACTTCATGGGTCACATTTACGGTGTTGCCAGTTGGACAGGCAAGCGTACGCAGGCAACAACCATGTTCTTTGGCAAGGTTGCTGGTGAAGACTCGTATCTGGTAAGTCTCGGCGACTTTGTTGATCCATTCACCTTCGCTTATCCCAACGGCACCATTGGAGTGGGCCTAAGCATGGACACAAGATTCCCCGAGTTTCATGACCTGCATTTTGTTGGCGAGCTCTGGTCGTATGACCTCACCCGCCCACAGCAGACCATGCTCTACCTTGGCCTACGTATGGCGAACACAGCTGTGGCCATGGATTTCGGCCTGAGCATCGTGCCAGGCCCGGTTGTGTTCCCGCTGGTTGCTTTTGCGTGGACGCCGTTTTAAAATCGCCATACGTTTGTTACACAAGGTGCCGGGGACGTAAGTACCCGGCACCTTTACGCAACAACCCTACAGGTTCGGCGGCCACACCTGTATCTCACGCTTCGTCCCATCCTTCATCAGCAACTCCATCCCCACCAATCCAAACTTGTGGTTGGTGATGTAGGTGATCTTCTCCACCAGCGGATCTTCAGATACCTCTTCAGTTCTGAATACCTTGATCAGCCAGAAACCTACTGGATAATCGTCGTCCTCACTCTTGTACGTTACAGTCCGCTTCACCTTCACTCCATCCGAAGCCCTCGTCATTTCATACGTATCGCCAACCTTGGCGTCAAAGCGAATAATCGTAAAGGGCTTGGATTCGGTGCCGCTCGTCATGTACTCTTGAATTCCCTCCGATGTTACCCGACCCGATATAGTAGCCTTGATCACCATGTTGTCCTTGTCCGACGTATCCAGTGTTGCCCCAAACCGCGCTAGGTAGGTATCAAGTATGTCGCGCTTCATGTCCGCTGGAACATCTTGAAGCCCGAGAATGGTATCCAAAGCCATGGACTGCGCAGTGTCGAACGTTAGCTGGGCAAACCACGTAACGTTGCCGTTGTCGTTCTTCACAACTACAACACTGTCCCGAAGGTCTATGAACACTGGATTGATCAACCCGAGGTCCGTGTATATGTCAGACTGGTCGCCAACGTTCGTGTATCCTGTGGTCGTGCTTCCACCTACAGGTGCGTTTGGTCCGTCTTCACCGTTGGTATTGGTGGTATCACATGCTGTTACTGAAGCAAGCGCTAACACTGTTGCAACAACAAGGGTTGGTATGGGGCTTTGGTAGGTGTAGCTTGTCGTTGGTGTCATGGTTATCCTCCACTGATGGTGTGCAACCAACATACCCGAACCAGCATTGGATTTATATGCTCAAAGTCACCAAGAATGTCTATACCTTTTGTTTCTTATGCATCCCACTCTGCGCACATGCGCAGGATGCCCTGCGGCAACAATCGTACTTGCAGCGGGCTCGTGAAGCTTGGTGGAGGGCAGCAACAGCAAGCACAAGAGATAGCATTCGCCAGGAAGTCAGCCTTTCTATTCAATCACTACACGTAGCCGCAGATCGCGGACAGGAGCAGATGGATCTCTGGGATATCTGCTGTGATTTATGGGACGTGTTCCCAGTCACCAATGCCCCCACTAGAACAGCTCCCCTGCTTAACATGATCTGCGAGGAGGCGTTGGCAAGCGCGCAGCTTTGTGATACAGATTCATTGTACAACTCACGCCGCGACTCCCTGTGGTTCTCGTCTAGCCGATGGCCAGGATATGGCGGCCTTGATGTGTACTGGAGTAAGTACCATTATTATCCTCTTCAGCAGGTGTGGAAGTGGTGGGATGCCACCAACGCCGGTCTGGGCATCAACACTCCGGCAGACGAAGTAGTAACAGCCATTACCGGACGTGGTATTCAATTCGTGCGAATCGTGGATGGCAAACCAGAGTGCTTCGAGGCCGTACCCCGTCACCTTGTACAAACGATCACCATCACGCAAACACAAGCAGCACAACCTCCCATCGTCCTAAGTGTTTTCGACTGCCAACATCACCTATGTGCTTCCTTCGGTTTCGACGATGTCACGGTAGCACACCTACCTCCCCAAGGTGCCACCCTAGTCTTTCGATGTTGTAGTAAAGGTCAGCCCCGCACATTCAACCGCTGCAGCGTTACCCAGGCAACCTTACACCTGATAGATACCGATCTACGCATTCATTCATGCGAACGTGCCAAAGGCACCATCGTGCAAGAATCGTCTCCCCGCACATTCAGTATCTCTGTTTTCGAGACAGACACAAGTGCCACGCAAGCACTGTCTATCATAATGGAAGAATGCCAATCCACCGCCCGTCGCATCACCATCCTCCAAAGCCCCCGCCATCTATCACAAGAGTTTGCCAACCTTGCATCTGCTCTCAATCAGCGCGGCATCGCAGTAAACCTGATTTCATCGTCACATCCGAGAAGCTCAATCATCGTGGAGCAGTAATCTCGTACTCCCGTAATCCTGCAATCCCGTACTCCAGTAATCCCGTACTCCAGTAATCCAGTAATCCCGTAATCCAGTACTCCCGTACTCCCGTAATCCAGTAATCCAGTACTCCAGTAATCCAGTACTCCAGTACTCCAGTACTCCAGTAATCCAGTAATCCAGTAATCCCGTAATCCAGTAATCCAGTAATCTCTTCCTCCCAACCTTCCCACT
>CAZUGQ010000001.1:202637-252862 GCA_964620125.1 uncultured Hyphomicrobiales bacterium | reverse complement strand
CATGGTAGGTCATTTACCTGGCCGATGTGTGTAACCAAGCAGTAGGCTGGTAGCGTGTAGGTGCACCTGCGCAGTTGCGGGGTGTGGTACCGGGAGTTCTCTTCTCCCGGTACCAGCGTTTCCCCCTACCCATGCATACTCGGCAGATTCCTAAGCCCCCTAACAATCTCCGCTTCAAGCCGACCAAACTCGTCGAGCCGCTGCTTCACATGTTCATGCGGGAAATACTCGCGCGCGATATCTGTGTAGGCACGATAATGGCCTGCCTCACTTGCCAGCAACGAGCGATACAACTCACGTAACTCAGGGTCGCCTACATGTCCGGCGAGGAGAGAAAAGCGCTCGCAACTGCGCGCCTCGATAAATGCACCAACGATGAGTGAATCCAACATGCGCTGTGGTTCACCCGTTCGGATGTGCTGATGAAGTGCCTGCGCATACGGATTGCCAGCGTCGTGCGTAAGCTGAAGACCACGCTGTTCAAGATGACCAACTACAATGGCAAAATGCTCGAGTTCCTCCTTGGCAAGGTCTATCATATCCTTCACAAGCCGACTTCGTTCCGGATATCGTGAGATCATCGCAAGGGCAAAAGCCGCGGCCTTCTTCTCACAATGAGCATGATCAATAAGTATGAGATCGGGGCTCTCGATGGCAACCGCAATCCATGCTTCGTTGGTGGTGGTTTGCAAACAAAGCATTACCTCGCTCCTGATAACATGCGAATTGTACCTCCAACAAGGGCGGCAAACGCATCCTGATCCACATCCGCGTCCCGCCTCATCCACGTTGCACTTAGGGCAAATCGCCGACCGTCCTCGCGCTGTAGATAATACGTCATGTTCATCACGCCTGGCTCACTGCCTCCCTTGTAGCCAACGGTTGGCCATGTACGGCTATCAATAGAAATACCGCGATTTATGGCAAGAATTTCCTGCGTTTGCCGCTCAGATGTGCCTCGCTTGCCGTTGTAAAGGTACTGCATTGCCCGGCACAGATCGGCAGTTGTAGCAAACCACTCCACGGAGTCGGGCAACACGGGAGTAGCAGCCTCCATCAAACTATCTTCCGGAATGGTGGCAAGAGAAGTGAGCATCTGCCTCTTCCCTCGTTCGTCCTGCACAACATACCGCCTTGCCTCCTGACCACTCCGGCGGAACTTGAGCCGGAACATCTCCATCGTGCTCATGAAAGGAATGTTTGCAGGGGGCTTTGAATGACCCATCGCAAACTGAATGGCTTCCACACGTTCCCTGCCAAGAAGGAAAAGCAGATGGTCGGTTGCCGTGTTGTCGCTAGTGGAGATCATTGCTGCAGCCAACGTATGCAGCGTGATCGGTGCTCCTACAGGCCAGTCATGTAAGGCGCCAGAAGGGGAGTAGTACCTCGCGTCAAGCTTGGTTACCTCGTCCCACCGATGCTCACCGGCAGCAATGCTCCGCTCCAACTCTCCAAGGATGTACAGCTTGAATGCCGAGCCTATCGGAAGGTAGCTGGATGTATCGCGTTGCAGTACAACCCGACCACTGTCGAGATCAACGATGCAGATGGAAGTTTTACCATTCAGCTTGGATAGGTCACGAAGGATGGCATCGAAATTCTCTGCGATTTTAACAGGGGGCTTTAGGAACAGTCCAACAATTCGGTGTGGTGCCTTCTCCTCAATACTCATCGTAACAGGAATGCTGTAACCGTTCTCGGTCACGGCATCTGCAAACACGGTATGCTCACCTTGCCTGCTTGTAATCGTGATTGATGTGCAGGCTCCCGTAGCCGACGTAATCTGGGCAACTCCCATGCGCAACTGACTTGGCGGAACCGTAGCCAGAAAGTCGGTAGAGAATACATCCTCCATAGTGGACAGTGTGCCACTGATCAGTGTGCACACGTCCTGCAAGCGCTTCTGTATCGGATCGGTTACCTGTGCCTGCATGCTGTTTGCACCAAAATGCAGGAGTGCACAGATTATCCCCCCCCTAGTCACGCTTGGAATGCGCTGGCCTAGCACACACACCCAGTGAAGTATTCGATTCACGATTGGTGCTCCTTCAAAAGCTGGCATGATTCTTACTTATCAATGATACCGTGAAACACCTCCTCGTCATTGCTGCCCTTTCAGTCTACCGTTATACCACGGTGGATACCAAGCCGTGTGGCCGATGCTTGAGGAACGTTTCAACGTGATTTCGTAAGCAGTACTGCGAACCATTAACGAGGCGTTCTTCGATTGAGAAGGACGCCTTTTTCGTTTGAAAGAGCCACATGTTACAACATCAGCAACGATTGCGCCGCAACGTTCTGCTCGTGCGACTCATCCGCATGAGTCAGGCCGCACTTCTAACCATTAGCATCATTGTGGTGTACTACAACCAACACGGTCTTGGTATGCAGGACGTGATGTGGTTGCAAGCCATCTTTGGTGCCACGATGATTGTGGTGGAAGTTCCGAGCGGCTACTTCAGCGATGTGTTGGGAAGGCGCCGCACGATGATCATCGGCGCTGTGCTGCTCACTGCCGGGTGGACGTGGTATGCATTTGCCCATGACTTTGCCGGATTTCTTACTGCCGAACTCTTGCTCGGTATTGGACTGTCGTTCATCTCTGGTACAGACTCTGCGCTACTCTACGACTCTCTGCTTGATCTGGGCGAGGGCGAGCGAGGCATCTACGAAGAGGGCCGAATGCTTGCTTATGGCAATTTTTCCGAGGCTGGTGCAGCAGTGGTAGGGGGCTTTCTTGCATGGATTTCGTTGCATGTTCCATTTTATGGTCAGATCCTGTGTGTTCTGCCTACCATCCCTCTTTCGCTGATGCTGGTTGAGCCTGCACAAAACCGGCGCGCAGGCCATGTAGCCAGCATGCGTGAGATTTGGAGCGTTGTTGTTCATGTTGTGCTTCAGGATCATACACTACGGTGGCTGATGGCTACAGCGTCTGTGATTGGCGCTTGCACACTCACCGTGTTGTGGATGTATCAACCGTATTGGGAGCAGCTTGCTGTACCCGTTGCGTTGTTCGGTATTATCTGGGCAGCTGGCAATGCTCTGGTTGGCGTGGTGTCGTTGCGTTCTTCAGCCATTGCGGCACGCCTAGGTGAGCTGCGCACCATCGGCATTTTCGGGATGGTGGCCATCGTTAGTGCAGGAGTCCTTGGAATGTGGTCTTCGCTCTGGCTCATGCCACTGTTCGCCTCGTTTTACATCTGTCGAGGTGTGGCCAATCCCATTTTCACAGGCCGGATAAATACACACGTGGAGAGTGGTGTTCGTGCCACAGTGTTAAGTGTACGTCAGCTTGGTGTTCGATCCGTATTCCTCATCACAGCACCCTTGGTAGGGTTTGTAGCTGACGCTCATTCACTTCCCACGGCCTTCATTGCCAGTGCGATCATTTTTGGGGTGGCATTCATTGCCGTCTTCGCGGCATGGCATTCTAGCACACTAGTCAACAAGCGCACCAGCACATTAACCCACTAGCACATTAACCAACTTCCCTGGCACCACAATGAACTTCTTGATCTGTTTACCCTCGAGATGGCGTAACACGCCATCGTCCTTCATGGCCAACTCTTCGAGCTGCTCCTTCGAGGCATTGACCGGCACAACCAACTTGCCGCGAATCTTGCTATTCACCTGAAGCACAATCTCTATCTCCGTTTCCACAAGCTTCTCAGGATCATACTCCGGAAAGCTGGAAAGATGGATACTCGTCGGATGACCCAGCCGGTGCCACAACTCTTCGGCGATGTGTGGTGCGAAGGGGGCTAGGCATTGTAGGAACTTCTCAATGTGCTCCTTAGGTCTTACTTCCAGTGGTGTGTATGCATTCACGAAAATCATGAACTGGGCGATGGCCGTGTTGAAGCTCAGGTTCTCTATGTCCTCACGTGTTTTCTTGATGGTTGCATGAAGCACACGCTCTACGTCGGCAGGCACATGCACGGTATCGGCAATGGCAATGCCGTCATCACGAACAACCAAACGCCACACTCGATCAAGGAACCGACTGATGCCTTCGATGCCAGTGGAACTCCAGGGCTTCGACGCTTCGAGCGGACCAAGGAACATCTCGTACAGCCGAACGGCATCGGCGCCGTATTTGGATACAACGGCTTCGGGACTGATCGTATTACCCAACGACTTGCTCATCTTCCGGCCGTCTTCGCCTAATATCAAACCTTGATGGAACAGGCGATGCACGGGCTCGTCCGTCGATACCAAGCCATAATCATACAGCACCTTATGCCAGAAGCGCGCATACAGCAGATGTAAAACGGCATGTTCTGCTCCACCCACATACAGGTCGATGCCATGCCTTCCCAGCCAGTACCGTTCCGCTTCGCGCGAGCAAAACTCCTCACTGTTGTGCGGATCGCAGTATCGCAGGTAATACCAGCACGATCCAGCCCATTGTGGCATCGTGTTGGTTTCATACCGGGCATGTTTGCCAGTCCGGGCATCTACCACGTTAATCCACTCGCGCACGGTGGCAAGTGCCGACTCTCCTGTGCCTGCAGGCTGAAAGCTATCAACGTTAGGCAACAACAACGGCAACTCATCTTCATCAAGCACCCGCCGCGTGCCATCGTCGAACAAGAGAATCGGTATGGGCTCGCCCCAGTACCGCTGCCGCGAAAACAACCAGTCGCGTAAACGGTACTGTATGGTTCCATGCCCAAGCCCCCTACTTTCCAACCAAGCGATGATTGCACGTTTGGCGTGTGGTGTAGGCAATCCATCGAGAGTTACTTCGGCATTCGATGAGTGGCACGCTATGCCATCATCGGTAAAGGCTGTGGAAAGGGGCTCCTGGCCATGTGGATCGGCTGGTGATGCAACAACACGCGTGATCGGCAAATCGTAACGGTTTGCGAATTCAAAGTCGCGCTGGTCATGTCCGGGAACTGCCATAATTGCACCGGTGCCGTAGTGTGCCAGCACATAGTCAGCTATCCACACAGGAATGCGCTTCTGGGTTGCAGGGTTTATGGCATACGCGCCGGTGAATGCACCACTCTTTTCACGTGTGAGTTCCGTTCGCTCCAGGTCTGTCTTTAATGCGGCTGCCTGCTTGTACGCATACACGGCAGAGCGATGCTCGGCCGAGGTGATCACATCCACAAGGTCGTGTTCGGGTGCAAGCACCAGATACGTGGCACCAAAGATGGTGTCGGGACGGGTGGTGAACACACTCACTATAAGAGCTGTGCCGGGATGCTCTCCTGCAGGCACGTCAAGGGCAAAGGTGATGCGTGCCCCCTCCGAACGCCCTATCCAATGGCGTTGCATTTCAACAGTGGAAGCTGGCCACTGAATGGTGTCGAGTCCATCGAGCAAACGTTGTGCATAGGCTGTAATGCGAAGCATCCACTGGCGCATCGGACGTCTCTCAACGGTGTAGCCTTTTTCAATCCACTCGTCAACCTCTTCATTCGCAAGCACGGTGCCAAGAGCCTCGCACCAGTTAACTGGGATGTTGGCGATGTAGGCCAGCCGGTACTCGTCTTGATATGCTTGAATCTCTAACGGTGACTGGAGATGGGGGGGGATGGGCAACTCGGCGATGGGCCGTGCCTTGTTGAGATGTGGATCGAACCAGGAGTTGTAGATAAGCCGAAACATCCACTGCGTCCATCGCACATACCCTGGTTCGGTGGTATTCACCATGCGTGACCAATCGTAGTCAAAACCCAGCATGGCAAGCTGGCGTGTGAAGGTGGCTACATTCCGTTCCGTGATCAGGCGTGGATGAATGTTCTCTACCATAGCCTGGCGTTCCGTGGGTAGGCCAAAGGCATCAAACCCCATTGGGTGGAGCACGTTAAAGCCACACATGCGCTTGTAGCGGCTTACAATGTCGGTTGCTGTGTAACCTTCAGGATGCCCTATATGCAAGCCGGAGCCACTAGGGTAGGGAAACATGTCGAGCACATAAAACGCTGGCTTCTGCGCGTCGGTGCGTGTGCGGTAGATACCGTCGGCCTGCCAGCGTGCCTGCCACGCTGGCTCCACAGTTTCGAAGGGGTAATGCATCACGGAATTTACGGCGCGTTGTAGGTCACCCGTCCCCAGTGTGAACGCCCTCAAACACTCCAGGTTTGGCTAGGCAGTTACCTGCTGCTTACTTGCCATTGCCTGCGAGGTGTAGGTCTTAGACGTGGATGCAGAGCCCTTGACAATGATGCTTTCTCCGTGCTGCGTGATGTCTAGTCCTTCGGCTTCTGCTTCAGGCGCAACACGGAGCTTGATCACACGATCGGTGAGCCAGTACAATGCAAGGGATAGAGCAAACACCGACACGGTAACAACCACCAATGCCACTAGGTGGATTGCCAAAAGGCTTACAGAGGCAAGGTTGGACGCAAAGACTGCAGTGAGGATCATGCCAACCATACCGCCAACTCCGTGGCATGGAAACACATCCAGAGTGTCGTCGATATCCGTTTGCGTCTTGAGATGTACGGCCGTGTTGCTGATGATGGCAGCAAGAACACCGAACAGTAGGCTTGACCCATAGCTCACAAGTCCGGCGGCCGGAGTAATGGCAACCAGGCCCACCACCGCTCCGATGCATGCACCTGTGGCAGAAGGTTTACGCCCGCGCAGCACGTCGACCAGCAACCACGTAAGCATGGCCGAAGCCGATGCCATGTTCGTGGTCACAAACGCGCGCACAGCTGCCTCGGTGGGAGCCAGGGCCGAACCGGCGTTAAAGCCAAACCAACCGAACCACAATAACCCTGTTCCCAGAATCACATACGGAACGTTGGGAACGGGGTGCTGCTGACCGCGGTGATGGCTTGTTCGTTTTCCAAGGTACAATGCTCCCGCAAGTGCCGCCACTCCGGCAGAGATGTGTACCACCGTTCCACCGGCAAAGTCAAGTACTCCGGCCGAGGCCAGTAGTCCGTCGGGATGCCAGGTAGCATGGGCAAGTGGACAGTACACAAACAGCGTAAAGAACACAAGGAACAGCAGATACGAACCAAAACGAACACGTTCGGCAAAGGACCCTGTGATGAGAGCAGGGGTGATGATGGCAAACTTGAGTTGAAAGGTTGCAAAGAGAATGAGTGGCAATCCCCCCCCTAGTCGGTCGTGAGGTGCCATGCCAACGTTGTTGAAGAATAGAAACGTGCGGGGGTCACCAAACAAACCGGCAACTGAGTTGCCAAATGCAAGAGAAAACCCAACCGTGTACCATACGATGCTCACCACTCCTAGGGCGATGAAACTCTGTACCATGGTAGAGATTACGGACCGCACTCCAACAAGTCCGCCGTAGAAGAAGGACAAGCCGGGCGTCATCAACAGAACCAGGCCAGACGCACTTAGCATCCATGCTATGGTGGCTGCGTTAGGGGGCTCCGATCCCGCGGGGTGCGTGGTAGGAATGAAGGCTGCAGCTAGGGCAACACCAACCACAATGGCTAGTGCTGCATGTGGCACCAACTGTTTCCACGAGGCAGGCACGATAGTTACACCTGTGCGTTGAAACGTTCCAGAACTTCGATCACCTCGAAATGTTCACCTCGACGTGCATCGGCCAGTGGCGTGTTGCCCCAGCGGTCGCGAACATTCAGGTTGGCTCCCTTGCGAATCAGGACTTCGACCAGTGCGGCGTGACCTTCGCTGGCGGCCAGATGGATGGCTGTTCGGCCGTCGTAGTCGGCACTATTTACGTCGACTCCTCTTGCTAGCAGGTGCTGCAGTTCTTTTAAGTCACCTTCTGATGCGGCGTAACAAAGCGCGATCACACTGTTGAGCAGAGTGTCCACACGATTCAGTCGGGGATCCTTCTTCTCGATATCACCCGATGCAAGAGAGTCGTACACATGGAAGTTGAATTCGTCAACCAGGCGACTACAGAATTCCACGCCACGAACAGAGTTGCCGAGTTCGTCGAGGGCTGGAGACCAAACGGCAAGGCCTAGCAAGTTGGGAACAACAACCATCAGGCCTCCTCCAACACCGCTCTTTGCCGGTAAGCCAACGGTGAAGGCAAACTCGCCACTGAAGTCATACATACCGCAACTGGACATGAGCGACAGGCAGTTCTTCACGGTGTCGTTGTGCAGGACTCTGTCGCCAGTAATTGGACAGATGCCGCCGTTGGCCAGGGTAGCTGCCACCACCGACAGTGTATTGGTGGTTGTTTCCATCGAGCAGCATTGGAAGTAGAATTCCAGTGTGTCTATCAGGTTAGTATTCTCTGGGAAGGCGCCGTTTTCGCGCATGAAGTAGCCGAGGGCGAAGTTGCGGTCGGCTGTTTGCCTCTCGCTCAGGTACACAGCATTGTTAAAGCCGATCGTCCCCCCCCCTCCCATACGCGACCATGTATCCATAACGGCATCAAACCGGTCGGCCATGGCCTGTTTGGGTCTGATGAGTGAACACATCATGATGGCACCGGCATTGATCATCGGGTTGTGTGGAAGCCCCTTGGCATTCAGACTTAAGCTGTTGAATCCGATACCGCTCGGCTCACGACCAACGTGGCGGTGTACAACCTCGGCTCCATGTTCTTCCAGGCCGATACAATAGTTGATGGGCTTGCACACACTTTGCAGACAGAAGTTTGTTTCGGCATCACCCAATGCATATCGCTGTCCGTCAATGGTACACACACTCACGGCAAAGTGCTCTGGCGACACCCGACCAAGTTGTGGGATGTATGTTGCTACAGTGCCGCCTGTGTTTGCTTTCGTGGCATGATAGAGCTCGCGAATGCTACTGGTGAACTCTGAGAACTGTGGGATGATAAGCTGACCCTGCAGTGCATCACGTACCAACGTGCCCTTGCTGGTATGAACGAACAGACGAAAGGCGGATGCGTCAATGGTGGTAACGGGTATGTCGCGCGTGTCGGTGATACCCAGGGCGCGCAGGTTCAGACGGGGATCGTTGTAAGCGATCCCCATCGTCTGCAACGCGTCGAAGAGTACGGAAGCCTTGAGTTCGCCTCTGTTGTCAATATCCAGGCTGGCAAATAGAACAGACTCTTCAGCATGGTCGGTAAGTGATCCGTTAGTGTCGAGAGGCTGCATGGTGTTTGGCCTGGGTGGTGAAGCGGAGAAGGGATCCGTTAGCGTACGAAGAGAAGTTCACGGAACTTGGGCAGCTTCCACAGGTTATCATCAACCAGTTTTTCCAGTGCATCAGCATCTTCACGAATGAGTTCGAGAAAGGGCTTCACTCGCGATGAAAGGTGCTCGGCAGTGGTCTCGGGTTCGGCATGAGCCATGGCATCGGAATGTTCGCTCATCATGAGGCCCACATGTTCACGCAAACGGTCCACAATTTCCACCACACGTTCTGTTTCTTCGCGAACCCGGTCCATGGCGCGATCCAGACCCATTGACTTCAACCCTTCGTAGTTGGCACTCAGCTTGCTCATATAGTCGAAGGCAGCGGGGAGAACATGTGTATGAACCATTTCTTCGCACACGAGCACTTCAATCTCCAACTTCTTGATGTACTGCTCCAGGGCAACATGGTAGCGAGCGTGAACTTCGTTGTGATTCATGATGCCAAGGCGATCGAACAGGTCCAGTGATTCTGCAGTCACCATCGCCTTCAAAGCTTCAGGAGTGGAGGTTGTATTCGGCAATCCACGGCGATGTGCTTCTGCCTTCCACTCGTCCGAATAACCATCCCCATTGAAGATGATGCTGCTGCACGAACGCAGATCCTGTTGCAGTTCGGCAACCAGTGCCTCTTGAACGGAAGCGCCACTGACTAACCGGGCATCAACACGTTGCTTGAGCGATGCAAGCTGGTCGGCAACCATTGCATTCAACATGATCAGTGCTTGGGCGTTGTTCATGCTGGAGCCAACGGCGCGATACTCGAACTTGTTTCCCGTGAATGGGAATGGCGAGGTGCGGTTGCGGTCCGTGTTGTCCTTCACGGCCTCCGGAATCTTGGGGATGCCAAGATCAATGACATCCTTGCCCAGATTGCTCGAAGGTGCCAGTCCAACATTCAGGAAGTTGTTCAGCACTTCTTCCATCTGCGAGCCCGTAAACACGCTGATGATGGCTGGTGGTGCTTCGTTTGCTCCCAAGCGGTGCTCATTGCCAAGCGTTGCAACGCCAGAGCGAAGCAGCGCAGCATGCTTGTGCACGGCTGCGATGGTGCTGATGAAGAAGGTGAGGAACTGCAGGTTCGTTCCGGGATTTTCGCCTGGTGATAGAAGGTTCCGACCACGATCCGTTGCCATAGACCAGTTGTTGTGCTTGCCGCTGCCGTTAACGCCTGCAAACGGCTTCTCGTGGAAGAGCACCTTTAGCCCGTGCTGCTCGGCCACCTTATCCATGATGTCCATGCACAGCAGGTTATGGTCGTTTGCCTGGTTAAGCTCCTCGAACATTGGCGCACACTCGTACTGCCCTGGTGCTACTTCGTTGTGCCGCGTGAGCACTGGAATGCCATGGCGAAGGCACTCGCGTTCGAACTCGGCCATGAAGGCCTGTACACGTTCCGGTATCGCAGCAAAGTAGTGGTCTTCAAGCTGTTGGTTGCGAGCTGGCTTCCCGCCAAACAATGCACGCCCGGTGATGATCAGGTCGGGTCGAGCATAGTACAGGTCACGGTCAACAAGAAAGTATTCCTGTTCCCAGCCCAAGGTGGTAATCACGTTGTTGACTGTTGGATCGAAGTAATGACATACCTCTGTAGCAGCTTTGTTGAGAGCTTCGGCACTCTTGAGTAGCGGTGTTTTAAAGTCAAGAGACTCACCGGTGTAGGAGATGTACACGGATGGGATGTACAACACGCGCGTGTCGCCCAGTTCACGCACGAATGCCGTCGACGAAGGATCCCAGATGGTATAGCCACGTGCAGCTGCCGTACTCCGCAGTCCACCATGGGGGAAGCTCGATGCGTCTGGCTCCCGCTGCACGAGTTCTGCTGCACTCAGGCTTTCCATGCCCTGCACCGTTACGTCGAGCGATGGCTTGAAGAAGGAATCATGCTTTTCGGCAGTAGCACCAGTGAGGGGCATGAACCAGTGTGTGTAGTGTGTTGCTCCCAGATCCATTGCCCACTTCTTCAGACCCTTGGCCACGTTTTCTGCTGTTTCCAAATCCACGCGGGCATTGCGTTGAATGGCGTCGGCCATGCGCGAATAGGTTGCTTCGGTGAGATATTCCTTCATGGTTTGCAAGGTGAAGGTTCGCTCACCGAAGATGGTAGACAGCTTTTTGTTGGCGTTACCGTTACCGTTCCCAGTGCGGTGAACAGGTTTTGCTGAAACGGAGCGTAGTGCTTCGTAGCGGATGTCGGACATGTGGACCTCTGATGTGGTATTTGGGCCGCGAAAATGTCCGAATACAGAGCCCCCTTACCAGACCCGTATGTGGTATTCTGTGTTCATGCCGAAAACGCGTGATTTTGCTACCATTAAGGTGGTAGGCGTAATAATGCGATAACTCAGCTTTATTGCTGGCTTAGTCTATCAGCCCGTTTGACATTGCATATCTCACCAGTGCAGCGGAATTGTTCACCTGCAGTTTCTGCATGATGTTCTTTCGGTGCGTATGAACTGTTTGCACGGAAAGGTGGAGGTAGGTAGCAATGTCTTTGTTCGTGAGGCCGCGAGCTATATGCTGCAGAACCTCCACTTCTCTCTTGGTGAGGGCATCGGGCCCGAGTTGTGCTGGTGCGGCTCCAAGTGCTTCTCCAAGAACAGCGGCAGTGACGTCATGGGCAAAGTATCGTCGGCCATCACGAACTGCCCGTATCGCGGTGAGTAGTTCATCACGCGATGTGTTCTTGAGCAGATAACCAGCTACGCCAACCCTGAACATGCGTTCGATAAATGTTCGCTCACTGTGCATGCTGATGATAATGATCCGAACGTCCGGATACCTATCGGCAACAATTGCGGCCGTTTCAATACCACCGATACCTGGCATGTGCAGGTCCAGCAACAACACATCAACGTAGTGGGAGTGCAGTTTCCGTAACACTTCCTCGCCGGTTGATGCCGTGCCAACGAGTGTGAGCCACGATTCGCGTTCTAGCAAACCACGCATGCCGTCAAGAAACAGCGTGTGATCGTCGGCAAGAAGAAGGCGAAGCTTGTTTGTTGGCGTAGCCATGGAATTAACTCGTCGAAGGTAGCGGAATGGTGATGTGAACGGTTGTTCCACGTCCGGTACTACTGCTTACGGATACGTTGCCGTTGAATGCATTAACACGCGAATGTACATTCCAGAGTCCGCGCCCTCTGCTGATCGTTGCCGCGTCAAAGCCCCTGCCATTGTCGGATACGCTGAAGAGTACCGCCTCGGCAGTGGCCGCTAAGCTTACGGACAACTGCGTGGCCTTGCCGTGGCGTACAGCATTGTTAATGAGTTCCTGAGTGATTCGATACAGAGCAATTTCCATTTTCTTTGGCAGACGAAGGTGCATATCGGACGATGTAAATGTGATGGCCACACCCGTGGATCGTTGTATGTCGGATAGTTCACCTTCAAGTGTTTCCTGCAGACCACAACCTTGGAGTGCTGCAGGTACAAGGTTATGAGCAAGGGCACGGATCTCGGCAGCAACATGGTCTATCGATCCAACGACGTCAGCTAGGCGTTCATTTGCAGGGATATCTTCGGACTCTGCCTGCATCTTCATGACAGCAAGAATGGGACCGATGCCGTCGTGAAGATCTGCAGCAATTCTGGATCGTTCGCTTTCTTCCGTGTCCACCACACTACTTATCAGCTTTCGCTGCATTTCTTCGGCTCCACGGATAGCTGGGCGAATGATGAACAGCCATTCTGCAACAATCACAATCAGTAGGAGAACAACAGACACTGTTGCAATGCTGGCCATGGTTTTCAGCTTGGAG
Source organism: uncultured Hyphomicrobiales bacterium (assembly GCA_964620125.1). Lineage (GTDB taxonomy): Bacteria > Bacteroidota > Ignavibacteria > Kapaibacteriales > Kapaibacteriaceae > OLB6. Next base: position 240,012 of record CAZUGQ010000001.1, on the reverse strand, counting down.
GCGGCTTCGATCTCGAACCGTGCAGTGATCCGTTCCTGCAGATCCAGAAAGGTAGCTTCGGAAGCTAGGACACTGTTGAGTCTGTTGGCCGTGACTGGTGTAGCCATCATGCTGTCGGCAACAATCTGCATTCCAATAGCAACAAGTTCCTGATGAGAACCCTGTTGCTTTACGAAAAGTTCAGTGATCTCGCGAGATCGGCGAGCAGCCGGACGCACACCACTCAAGTACTCCTGAGCCCCTTCCCACTGTTCAATAAGATTGCTCAGGTTGCGATGCAACCACCGCCGTTGCACGGAATTGGTGTCCAACCGAATGAGTAGGATATTCTTTGTGATGCGCTGGCTAAGCATGCGCTGGCGCCCAGCCATATTGATCAGGCGAGCATCATCCGATAGTTCCTGGAGTGCTACGGCTATGGCAACCGCAGCAATGATTACGGCCGAAGCCGTAAGCACCAAGGTGATTAGCGATGCAGTTCGAAGCTGGGACGTTGTGGCAATTGACATGAACCTACAATCGAATGCGAGCAACACCAATCACGGCCGACAACACAGGCCGATCGGCTGTGAAGTACGTGATCACATCCCGCGAAGCTACGCCCAACTCCCACACGCCTCCGAAGGGTGAGAACAATACGCTTATGGGTATGAACAAGCCCATGTTGCCACCGCCGCCGATGCCTGTTCCTACTTTAAGCCACACGGTGGGCCGCCAGTCAGCACCAGCACTAACAATTGGCTCCTCGAGCGACCCCGAGGACGTGTTCAAAGGAAAGATTGCATCCAGTCCAAATCTCCACCGTGTTGTGTGCTGATAGGATGCTCCTGCTCGAATCCGTGCAGGTAGGTTGCTAGTGGCTTCCTGAGCCCCTTCCCACTTGAAGTAGTTGCCTTCTCCAGTGATCTTTGGTGCTTCCTCGAAAATGTTATAGCTGTTGAATCCAGTTGAACTCATGCCATTCAGTATTGTGTCCTTCGCAACGAACACATTGCCATCCCAGATGAGCCGGCCAAGGTCTACCGCACTGATTCCAATTGTAAACTGTTTGTAGCGGACGGTGGCGCCTAGATCAATACTCCATCCATCGGCTATCGGACGAAACTCGTCGCCAGGAATGAACGAGCTGCTTCGTGCCTTGCCATACGAGATTCCAAAAAAGGGGCTTAAGGCAGACCTGGCCTTGAGTTCTGAGTTCTCCACGCTTGCGTCGATGAGCGCGTAACCCATTAAGTATTTAACGGATGCTCCAGCGAATACTTCGAAGTCATTAAGGTGAATGATTCGTAGTCCATACGATGCACCAATCTCACGAAACCACAACATTGCCAGGCGTGTGCTATCGAACAACTCTGAGAAGGGGCGTGGTGAGGTGCTGTAGCCGATGGTGTCTCCTCGAAAATTCACGGCCACGCTGTCGAAGTAGTCGTAGTACCGACCTTCGAATGCAAGTCGGGATGCCTCCTCGTTAAAGCGGAAGGTGCCAGACATGCGCTCGCGAACCGTTACAGCAATTCCACCCCATTCATCGCTCTGGTAGCTTGCGGCAATTGCCATGAGGTCAACTGAAAAGCGCACCCCCTTGTCGGCAAAGTTGGTGGCTGCACGGATTTTGTCTTCCAGTGTGAATGTGCCCGAAGACGTCTGTGTGATCATATCCATCAACCCTTCTCTGTCGAGTGCATCGCTGTGGAGACTAACACCTCCCTCGAGCAGGGTGAAGCTCCAGTTGCGCTTAATTCGACGGACACCCGACTCCATCGGTGAGCTGAGTTGATAGATGTCAACGCTTGGTACGAACCCGAGGTTGGCAGGGTTGATGCCGACGCACTGATAGTCCGACGCCGTCGTTGTGAGGAACCCAGCAAAACCAATGCGGGAGAAGTCGGCTGCTTCCGTTTGGGCACACATGGAGTGTGCCTCGGCCATGAAGGCGAGAACCAGGAGGAGGCGGAAGCACTGGTGTGGGCGTGTGGGTAGGATCACAGACGGAGGCTTAACCTCGGCGGGACTCTCTTACATGGGGATACGTGCTGAGCGCATCGTAACCTCGATGAGCTCGGCGATTCGCACAGCCTCGGCCCCCTCCCTGAGCGTTACGGCTGCACGAGTTTGGTTGTTGATACTTTCCAGGAACGACCTCTGTTCCTCGGCAATGGCATTGCCTTGAACGATGGGTGGCGTGTCGAGAACAATCATCTTGTCGCCGTACTTGGTTGTAACGGTACCAACTGGTAGCTGGTGATTGGGCTCGTGAGCACCTTGCTCAATCAACCGGAACATCTCCACCGTGCCTGCTGCTAGGTCAATGCCCAAGTAGCTCTCTCGCTGAAACACACGGAGCTTACGCATTGGCTTGGCACTTATCCGCGAGGCGGTAAGGTTGGCCACACATCCATTCTCGAATGTCAGGCGTGCGTTGCAGATATCGGGTGTGTCTGTGAGCACAGCCACACCAGTGGCGGCGAGGTCAACGACGGTACTCTGCGTCATCCATAACAACAGGTCAATGTCATGAATCATCAGGTCATAGACCACGCTAACGTCGATGGCACGTGGCTTGAACGTAGAAAGGCGATGTCCTTCGATGAACAGCGGTATAATGCCGTAGGGTGCAAGACTGCGCACTGCCGGGTTAAAGCGCTCCACATGTCCAACCTGCACAACACATCCACTTTCATCGGCAAGTTTGATTAGCTCCTGCGCTTCGGCATAGGTTGCCGTGACTGGCTTTTCGATGAATGTATGGATGCCGCGTTGCAAGCAATGTTTTGCGAGCTCAAAGTGGAGGACGGTAGGAGCTGCAATCACGACGGCATCAACACTGGGCAAATCGTCGACCGACGCATACCACGTAGCACCATACTTTTCGGCTACATCAACACCGCGAGCCTGATTCGGATCCACCACTGCAGCAAGATTCACACCGTCCTGCTCCGACCACAGCTTTGCATGGATGGAGCCGAGATGTCCGGAGCCGAGTACGGCAATGGAGGTCATGGGGGAGATTACGGGATGACGGGATTACGGGATTACGGGATTACGGGATTACGGGATGACGGGATTACGGGATTACGGGATTACGGGATTACGGGATTACGCCACGATCTAACAGCTAGGATTCGGAGCCGGTGACTATGGAGGTGTCTGCAACTACAGGGGGCTCAGAATGAGAAAAGGCAGTGGCTGTCTGTTGGGGTTTGCTGCTTTCGGTCTTCGTAGACTTGGAATCATTCTTTTCGTTGGTTCTCGAAAGCTTCGCGGCAACCCGCTTCAGTTTCTGTTGCGTTTCTTTTGCCTTGTCTCCTTCGATTACCTCCCTTTTAAGGACTTCGTTGTTCAAGATGTCTGCAAGTTGGACGGTGTCGGCTTTAACGTCTGGATAGAGTCGGCGGAGTTCTCTACGAAGCGCTGATAACAGTGGTTCAGTAAGTAAAAGCTGAGCTAATGTGTACTTGTTAAGAATCTGAACGTGCTGGTGGAAGGAGTCCATTGCGTCTGTACCGATTCCTTCTCTGCAGAGGAGAAATAGGTGCTCTAGGTCGTCCGGCTTCTTGGTTGAAACGTCAAGAAGGTTAAACGATGAAACCAACTCATGGTCGATGGGCTGACCGAACTTGAGGCGATGGAGCTGCCATTCTACCGCATTGGTAAGGACTACCCACTCGATCCCTTGATTGGCGGCGTAGTTAAGTGCTTGCCGAAGGTGCGAATCCGTAAGCGTCACGCCAGCAGCTTTTACTTCAATGAGGTACTTGATCTTTCCACCAATCTTGACCGCTAGGTCGCAATAGGTTCCGCGAATCTGCTGTTCGCTTGTGAGTTCGGAGTATTTGTCGAATCCAAAGCTATCAGCCAGAATATCCTTAATCAGCGTAACCGTGTCGGCCTCAGACACATCATTCGTCTTGTGATTGAATGCAACAGCTTGAAACTGTTTTAGTGTGGCCGAAAGTCGATCAATTACTTTCTTGGGGACTTTCATTCTTGAATTCTGACCTTGTTTTGTGGGAGTTTCGCGAACAATAGATGTTATCCCTAATTGCAGGGCTTACCCGCATGTTCATGTCTTGTAGGCGGTTGCTGACGCTACGTACAAATTACTCAATATGCTGAGCAAGCCACGATAGCTTTAAGCTTGCCACAAAATAGTTCTTGTGATGGTGCACACGGAACTAACGATCCATGAAATTCAGGGTGGAACACCTCTGCAACCGATGCCAGTTCGATTATTCGTCGCTTCTGGGATGCGCCTTTTTGTAAGCCTCCTTCAGACGCTCCACACTCACGTGTGTGTACACTTGTGTGGTACTCAGGGAGCTGTGCCCAAGCATCTCACTTACGGCCTTTAAATCTGCACCGTTGTCCAACAGATGGGTGGCAAAGGAATGGCGTAATACGTGTGGACTCTTTCGGGAGCTTTCTGTGAGAGGTCCGAGGGCTTTGTTCACAATGCGCCAGGCCGAGGCAGGTGAAAGTCGTTTGCCCTGTGCACCAAGAAAAAGTGCGGCACCAGTCTCTGCACCGTGGCTCCCAGCCTTGCGAAGAGTAATGTACGTTGCAAGAGCATCGATGCTGGATTCGGTAACGGGTACGATCCTGTATTTGGATCGTTTGCCAAGAACGCGCACGGTTCGTGCCTGTATATCAACGTCGCCTACGTTAAGCTGCAGGGCCTCCGAGATACGCAAGCCACTTCCGTAGAGGAGTTCGCACAACGCATGGTTGCGTGCGCCAGATTCTGTTGACACATCGAACGCACCTGCAAGAGCAACGGCTTCCTGCTGCTGCAGGAAGGTGGGCAACCGCTTTTCCAGCTTCGGCGAGGTGATGCCCGATGCCGGATTTCGATCAATGACATCGGTGCGCACCAACCAAGCAAACAGGGAACGCACGGCAGTGACCTTCTGGCGAATGGAGCGTCGGCCAAGCCCCCTATCATCCATCCATCCAAGAAACGGACGAACATCTGCTTCGCCAATATCGGTGGCATCGGGTACGGTTCCGTAGGTGCTTTCCAAGTAGGTTGTGAACTGTGCCAGTGCCACAGCATAGGCGTTGATCGTGTGGCTGCTGGCAGCCTTTTCTACGCGAAGTGCGCCGAGGAATTCTTCGATGGCTATGGAAAGGGGCTTGGGCATGTGATGCACCCGAGAGGTACGTGGGTATAAGATACCCACGCGCCCTTCATGACAGGTGGTATTTTTGTCGGTGCTCCACATTCGGAATTACATCAACGGACACTTTCGTGATCCGCAGTCGGGCGTATGGCTCGACGTGGAGAATCCTGCCACAGCCGAGGTGTACGCGCTGCTTGCTCGCAGTGGCCGTGCGGACGTAGACGAAGCTGTGCTTGCTGCTCAGGCGGCCTTCCCCGCATGGTCTGCAGCCTCCGCAAAAGACCGGAGCTCTGTGCTGCTTTCCATTGCGGCCAAGATTCGTGAACATGCAGAAGAGCTGGCAAGAGCAGAAACGGACGACAATGGGAAGACGCTCAAGCAAAGCAGGATCGTAGACATTCCCCGGGCCGAGGCCAATATGGCCTTCTTTGCCACAGAGATTCTGCATACGGAAACGGCGGCACATCAAACCGACGCACACACACTCAACTACACGGTGCGGTCACCGCTGGGTGTTGTTGGCTGCATCAGTCCATGGAACCTTCCTCTCTACCTGTTCACGTGGAAGATTGCCCCAGCCCTTGCGGCAGGGAACTGTGTTGTGGCCAAGCCCAGTGAACTCACGCCGCTTACTGCCTTTCTGTTCTCCCAACTCTGCATCGATGCAGGTTTGCCTGCCGGTGTGCTGAACATCGTGCATGGGCTTGGACAGGAATGTGGGCAGGCCATCGTGGAACACCCGATGGTAAAGGCCATATCGTTTACCGGTGGAACAACAACTGGCAGGGCTATTGCTTCGGTGGCAGCTCCACACTTCAAGAAGCTCTCATTGGAACTTGGTGGCAAGAACGCTACACTGGTGTTCGAGGATGTTCACGTAGAAGAAACCGCCCGGCAGGTTGCCCGTGCAGCGTTCACCAATCAAGGTGAAATCTGCTTGTGCGGCTCGCGCATTCTGGTGCACCAAGCCATCTACGAACCCTTTGTTGCTGCCCTAGTATCCGAAACCAACAGGTTTACCGTGGGCGACCCGCTTGACGAAGGCACACGCATGGGCGCACTGGTTAGCCGTGCTCACATGGACAAAGTGCTCAGCTACATCCAGCTAGCCCGCGAAGATGGCGGAAGAGTGTTGGCAGGGGGCTCTGCCGTGCGCGTTGACGGACGGTGCCGGAACGGCTACTTCGTGCAGCCAACACTGATTGACAACCTCGATGCTCATTGCAAGGTAAACCAGGAAGAGATCTTCGGACCTGTAGCCACCGTGATTCCCTTCAACACCGAAGAAGAAGCACTCAGCATTGCAAACGGTACTCCGTATGGCTTGGCTTCGAGCGTGTGGACCCGAGATGTAAGCCGTGCTCATCGTGTGGCACACCGTTTGGAGGCAGGTATCGTGTGGGTGAACTGTTGGTTGGTACGAGACCTTCGAACACCCTTTGGCGGCGTGAAACAGAGTGGTGTTGGCAGAGAAGGAGGCACCGAGGCACTCCGGTTTTTCACAGAAGCAAAGAATGTGTGCGTATGGATATGAACATCGTGACTTCGTCCAGGGCCCCCGAGCCTGTTGGCGCCTATCCTCATGCGCGCAGAGTGGGGAACCTGCTCTTTCTGAGCGGAGTAGGACCCCGTGAGCGTGGCACGCAAGCCATACCCGGAGTTACCCTCGATGCCGAAGGAAATGTTGTTGCAAAGGATGTGGCTGCTCAAACACTATCCGTGTTTGCCAACGTGAGGGCAATACTGGAAGATGCTGGAGCCATGTGGGAAAACATCGTGGATGTTACGGTGTTCCTTACCGACATGAAAAATGACTTCCCAATATTCAATGCACTCTACGCAGAACATTTCGGTGCCATCCAGGCCACACGAACCACCATCGAAGTAGGCTCCTTGCCTACACCCATTGCCGTGGAACTCAAGGTTATTGCAACGCTATGATCATACGCCTCTATCCACGCGAGTGGAAAGCCCCTTACCTGATGTTGCTTGCCTTGGTGTGCGGAGGGATGACACTACTGGCACAGCCGCGGATTTCGTATCTGATTCCCGACATCGGTACAACACGTTTTGCTACATACGTTGAGATCATCGGCCCACACGATGCAACAGGAAACTTTGGTGCCGACGGTGCCTACCTGAACAATCCCGGCGATGCTGTTCAGGTGCGATGCCAGCGCGCAGCCGACACTGCTCTGGTGAAGATCGGTCCATGCATTGTGAGTTGGAACGGTAGGATGATCAGCACCCTGTTCTTCGTTGTTCCTACTGCACAACCCAATAGTGACGACTGGCGTGCACTTCAGCCGCAGTTCCGCATTCCTGTTGAAGTAGTGGTGAACGGTCAGGTTTCTGTAGCAGATACGTTTTACGTTGTTCGCCAGGCGACTCTCGGTGACAAGCGAGCAAGCGCCGATAGAATGTTGGGAGAAGGTTCTCTCGGTCGGCGGTCACGGCGCGGTGCCATGATCATTGACTCCTTGGTGTTGGCCGGTGCTGACTATACCGTGTCGGTTGCAGACTGCGATCCAATCTCGCCTGGTAACCAGGGGTATCTGCCTTTCACCTTGTTGAGCAAAGGACGAGTGCTCGCACAGAATACCGCCAAGATTTTGGCAAGCGGTAATAACTCCGATGGCGGACCCGGAGGTGGCGGTGGCGGAGGAGCGTATGTGAACTCGATTTTTGGTGGATCGGGCGGAACCATCGGCGGACGCGGCTTTACTGGGGGGGGGCCTGGCGGTGAAAACGGATCGGTGAGCGGCAGTTCGCGCAGAAAGCCAGGAACCGGATCGGGCGATGATCCCAACTCGGGTACTGTTGGCGGTAGAGCCTTGAATGGCCAGCCGGGGGGGGACGCCACATCAGCATTCGAGAATAGTGGTGGCGGTACAGGGCATCCATTCGGACGCAGTGGCGTTGGATGTGACCAAAAGGACAACTGCACACCTGCTGGTGGATTTGGCGGTGGAAGTGGTGGAAGAGAAGGCCAGGCGGGTGCCTCCGCCGGGTATGAAGAACCCGGCATCCCTTCAGGCTCACAACCGAATGCTGGCCAGGTGTATGGTAACGCCATGATTATTCCGCTTGCAGGGGGCTCTGGCGGAGCCAGTGGTAACCCTACAGGAGTAACCGGACAAAGCTCTGCCGGCGGTGGTGGCGGTGGCGCCGTAGCCATCCATGCACTGGTTACCGCAAACTTCGATGTAGATGTTCGTGGGTCCTATGCATCCTTCACCGATGTGGCTGGTGGTGGTGGATCCGGCGGCGCCATCGTTATTGGAGCACGTCTTGATAACTCCACTGTTGGTGGTGTAGGCGGACAAACTGGAACTCCCGACCACAACCGACACCTGAAGGGTGGTAAGGGACGCTCACGATATGATCAGTGGATTCGTGATCCCGGACAGTTCTACATTGGGATCTTGTCGGACACAACAACGGTATCGCTCCGTGAAGTGAACATCATTGGTAACAGCAACGGATCGGACATTTTCGTTTACCTCAAACCTGAGCGTGGTCCGTGGCAAGTGATTGATACGATCAGTGGATATTCTGCACCTGGCCGTGGTGGTACGTGGCGTTTTCAGAACAGACTGCCTGGTTCCGATACACTGTACTTTATTGCCTTTGGCCAGCGCGTTGCAAATCCCACACAGGCGCCTTTCACCGCAGAGCCGTCGGTTGTTCTGTCACAAAGTGCATGGAACATCGTGCGGCTGAAGGGACCACCAGTGATTCAAACGGCTGACGAGCGTGATCTCGGTGTGTACCGCTGTCCAAATGAAGTCGTGTTGGACACCATCACTGTTAGCAACCTCGGAGAGAGTCCACTGGAGGTATCAACCGCCACGTTCACTGGTGCTGCCGGGTTCAGCCTGGTGCAACCAACCGTGTTCCCGGATAGCATTCAGTCCAACACAAGCAAGCAGTACATTGTTGCATACGTTGCTCAAGTCGGCCAATCGGGTCCGCAGGTAGGACAACTGATCCTTGACAACACGGATACCGTGAAAGCTCGTGATCCGTGGATTGTTGATTACGCTGTGGATGTGCGGCTTGTTGACCTCCAGTACAAGTTCCGAGGAGGAGTGTACGACACGATTGACATCGGAGCCTTGTGCGTGAACACACCGCTGTTTGATCAGATCGTGGTTGAAAATTCAGCTCAGGATCCCGTATCGCTGCTGAACTACACATCTGGCGACGCGGCATTAGTGGAGGTGTCAGCCAATCTGCCGTTTACGATTCCTGTTGGTGGATTCCGCAACCTCAATTTCCGGATCATCGCCAAGAGGGTTGGGCAGGCCACCGTTCCCACACTGCTCTGGATTCAAGGCTGTCAGGAGCCTGATACCGTTTGGATTCGCTACGAAGGTGTTGCACCTCGACTCTCGTTGGTTGGTACCGGTCAGTTTGGCGTGGTACCGGTAGGGGGCTCTGGCCAGGTAGTAATGCAGTTACGCAATGATGGAAGCAGCGACCTGGACATACAGAATCTCCCTACCGTTGCAGCTCCTTTCCGTTTGGTGAGTGCAACGCCCGCACCGCCATTCGTATTACCTCCCGGTGGCACGATCGAGCTAGTGTTCGAATACACTCCAAGCGCTGTTGGTTCCAATCAGGCAACCTTCTGGATCCGTTCTCAGAATACAACGGGTATGGCTGGGCGTAGCTGCGCCGATAGCGTCGAGGTTATCCTGGCAGGGTTAGCTCGTACCTCCGAGGTGGTTGCCGTACCAGGATCACTTACCTATGCCCCAACACGGTCATGTGATGCCACAACGGAACTGGTGACCATTCGAAATACCGGTGGTACGGCCGTGACGTTGCTTCGGCCTGCATTTGTGAATGGTGTGAACAGTGCAGACTTCGTTGTAACGAGCGAACCTCTTTCCGATACGTTAATCCCTTCGGGAGGAGAAGCACTGTACGAGGTTACCTTCTCTCCCGCCATCGGTGGCACCAGTCTGCGAACGGCGCTGCTCTCCGTTCGAACCACAGCACCTGGGCTACCACAGGTGAACGTGCCTCTCAATGGACCCGTGGCAACCATTGACCTGCAAGGGCCTCGATACCTTGATCTTGGTTTGGTAACCGTAGGCGCACCAACGGTTGTGCAAGCCACGTACATAAACAATACCCCCGCCGACGTGACCATCACGCAAATCCGGTCCTCCCGACCCATTGTTCTCTCGGCAACACCAGCTTCATTTACGGTGGCAATGGGTGCACAACAAACAATCGACGTCACGGTAACTGCAACGTCGGAAGCAACGGCACTCGATACGTTGTGGTTCGTTTCCAGCGACCCGTGCCCGGATTCTTTTCCCGTCCTTGTTCGGTGGACGAGTGAAAGCGGATCGTTGGGTATAACCAACAACCTGTCATTCGGTACCCTTTCTAATTGCGCCGTTGCCGTTGACACCATCATTATCTCAAATACAAGCAAGGTACCTGTAGACCTGATCGATGTATCGGTTGTAGGTCCAGATGCAGCGCTCTTTACGATTCTTGATCCATCACTGGTTACCAACGTTACCCTGCAGCCATCAGCACGGGTGGCGCTGCTGGTTGAGTTCGATCCTCGGGGCAGTACCGATGGTGTGAAAACTGCAACCGTTACCGTGCGTGCCAGAATCGGCAACCAACCAACAGCATTCTCGTGCGCCGTTAGCGGCACACGAGCAACAAGCATACCCAGTACGCCCGGTCCAGTATCGTTTGGTTTGGTGGATGTGCAGCAAAGCAGTAACCAAACCCTCACAATCGTGAATACCGGAGTACTACCGGTACGAATCACTGCACTTCGGATGCGTGGAACAGCGGGAGGCGTGTTTACGGCAGCATCTGGCCCTATACCAACAACCCTGCAGCCCGGAGATCGGCTGGATGTGGTGATTACCTTCCTGCCAGTGGATAGAGTAACGTATGTGGATAGTCTCTTGATCGACTTCGATCAACCATGTTCTGACGTCAAAGCCGTAGCACTGAGTGGTACGGGCAGACTCAACGTAGAGGTTGCTGTGCGGTTGCCATTCATGGTAGTAAGCCCTGCCGAAGACAATCTTGTCATTCCCGTAAAGGCACAGATCGTGGCTGGTGCCGTAACAAGCATCGTGGCCGATGCACGGTTCATCGTGCGCTCCAATACGTCCATGTTCGTGATCCAGCGAGTAAGCTCCGGCAGAATCGTGCGCAACCAGAGCTTGGCGGGAGTAACGGAACTCGAAGTAGAACTTGCCGGTGCAACCATCACGGACCAGGAGAGCACCATCCTTGAATTGTATGGACAAGCAACACTTGGATCACAGGATAGCACCGTGCTCGACCTTGCCTTTGCCGAGTTGAGTGCTTCAGGGTCAACGTATACGTCGAGGCCTGAAGATGGGTGGCTGCGGCTGGAGATCTGCGAGGAAGGAGGACCACGTCTGGTGCAACGTACCGGAGCACTGAACCTGCGCCAGTATCCCTCGCCAGCATCCGACGCACTTACCGTCGAGGTTCAGGTGTTTGAACGAGGCATTCACTCACTTGAACTGGTAGATGTGCACGGCAACGTTGTTCGTACGGACGAGTGGTATCACGAACAAGGGGGGGGAGTGCGAACAACGTCATTTGATGTTCGAGCCTTGGCCAGCGGACCATACTCCGTGCGCCTGATAACACCAACACGGCAGCGCCAAACGCCAGCGCTCATCATCCACTGATGTGCTCACCATGTCCATGATCATAAAACTTCGCGATTGCGCGGCAGGTGTCTGCTGCATGGTGTTGGTTGCATGTGCACTTCATGCGCAAGAAACCCGCACAGAGCAGGGTACGGGCCGAACGCTCTATCTACGATACTTCGTTGGTGGGTATGGAGCTTTGGGCATCAATCTTCATAATGCAGGGTTCGGAGCACTCCCTGGTGTACCATCGTGTTGTTCCGAGTACCGTGATGCAACAGCGCTTTTGCCAGTTGTGGCAGCACTGTTCGAGATACCGGTCATCAGGGACTTGCGCATTCAGGCTCGGGTAGGCTACAGTTCTCTGAATGGTGTGCTGAAGCGGCAGGAGGCAATAGGGAATGAACCAGTATTAACTGATGGCCCAATACCAACACAACAGCGTGCAGACATCCAGGTGGAGCACACGCTAGACGTTACAGCACCGATGCTCGTTATCGAACCAACAGTTGGATATCGGTTTCTTGACTTCTTCTGGGTAAGTGCAGGCGTCCGTGGGGGCATGGTTCTCAGCTCCAGTTACGAGCAAAAGGAAACGCTGTTTACACCCGATGGCTATACCTTTTTAGATGGCACAACAGTGCGCAATGAGTCAACCGGTGCCATCCCTAACCTTCAGTCGTTCCAAGTACACGCCGTTGTTGGCTTGGGCTACGAACTCCTTACACAAAGCACGTTTTCGCTAGTTCCAGAAGTACGCTATTACCTGCCAATCACACAGGTGAGTACCGTTGATTGGGCAGTGAGTGCCTTTCAGCTTGGTGTCTCCTTCCGATACGGAGTGTATTCACCAAAGGATCCAACGATCATCCGCGATACAGTTGTTTCGCGCGACACATCCATTGTAGAAAAGCCTAACCTGCGTAACGATAATGTGTACCTAGCCTCGGCCAATTCTGAGGACAGCACGCGAGATGAAGGTGATGTGCGGTTTATCACCACCCATATTCATGAGACGTACATCCGAGAAACACCGCGACCATTCTCTCCCGAGATCTTTTACCGCTTTCAAGCTCGCGATGAACAGGGAAGGATGGTAGCCGTTGACACCATCCACGTCGAAGAGCAAGATGTTATCGAAAACTACCCGCTTCTGCCGCAGGTGTTCTTTGCTCATGGCTCATCCTCACTTGACAGTACCTCGCAGCTGCGCCTCGATCCGGAGCAGGCGCGCGAATTCCGCACCATGGATTTGATGCGCAATCAGCTCGATGTATACCGCAACATGTTGAACGTTGTTGGGTCGCGCCTACGCAAGGACCCATCGGCAACCATCACGCTTGTGGGTTATGTTGACAATGTTGATGAAGAGAAGAACAACAGGGAACTTGCAGAGGCACGGGCGGAAGCTGTTCGGGACTATCTGGTCACAGCATTCAACATCGAATCAGAACGCATCAAGGTAATCGGGCGTGGGCTTCCATCAAGCCCTGCAAACCCAACAACACCTGATGGTCAGGCGGAGAACCGCAGGGTGGAGATAACGGCCAGCGATCCTGCCATCCTTGCTCCAGTAGAATTTAGAGATAAGGACCTCGTGATAACCCCACAGCAGTTCGTGATCACACCTGCTGTGACGGGAGGCGAGGACATTGCCTCTTGGGAAACATCCGTTGGGCAGGGGGCTTCGGTACTTGTTAGCAATAACGGTAGTGGAGCACCAACGCAGATAACGTGGGACCCCAACAGTGCATCCAGTCGTCCGCGAAACGACAAACCCATCGTTGCTACTGTAACCGTGCGAAATGAAATCGGGCAAACGCGGGTAGCATCCGATACCTTAAACGTAGACTACGTTACCTCGCAGCTCATGAAGGCACGCGAAGAGGGTGGCAAGCTTATAGAGCGATATTCACTCATCGTATTCGAATTCAACTCGGCGCAGTTGAGTGCTGAGAACCAACGAGTGATGAATCAGATCAAGAGTCGCATCCAGCCGGAGAGCAAGGTGCGCATCTTCGGATATGCCGACAGGCAGGGCAACCCAGAGTATAATCGCACCCTAGCACGCAAGCGGTGTTTGGAGGCTCAACGTGTGCTTGGGTTGCCAGACAATCGTGTAACGATAGAACCGGTTGGATCGGATCGGCTGCTGTTTGACAACGACATTCCCGAAGGCCGATCCTACTCGCGTACTGTGCAGATTGAGATTGAAACGCCCGTACGATGAGTAACGGCACTGGCAGTTGTGTTCGTTGGGGGGGGATCGTATCCCTTGCCTACACTCTTACGCTGCTGCTCGCAGCGTGTACGGAACCCGGGAAACCTGAAGGTACATTCCGTTCTGCGGCCGGAGGCAAGGTATATGGCGGCATCTACCGCTCCAACGAAGTTGGAGAGATGAGCTCTTTGGATCCGGTGAAGATCAATGACGTAACGAGCAGTCATGTTGCTGGCAACATTTACGACAAGCTCGTAACCTTCAACGCCAATCTGGAACTCGAGCCAGAGGTAGCAAAACGCTGGGAAGTAAGTTCCGATGGCCGTGTGTACACGTATCACCTGCGCTCTGATGTATGGTTTCATGACGATCCCTGTTTTCCGAATGGTAAGGGGCGGCGACTGACGGCATCGGATGTGCGATACTCCTTTACCCGCATCTGTGATTTCCGTACAGGCACCAAGAACTTCGATTACTTCCGCAACAAGGTTGTTGGAGCAACGGCGTACTTCGAAGCCACCCAGCGAGCACACGAACACGGAGGTGAACCACGGCCTGCGGAGGTTGCTGGGTTCGAAGTGGTAAACGACACCACGTTTCGCATCCATCTCGAGCGTGCCTTTGGCCCCTTCGAGAATTACGTGGCAATTGTGGGCATGGGCATTCATCCGCGCGAAGCAGTGGAGCGATATGGTAAGGACTTCTTCAAACATCCAGTAGGGAGTGGACCGTTTCGGTTCGAGCGCTGGGAGCCTGATCGGAAACTTGTGCTTGTTCGCAATCATCGTTATTGGCGGCATGACGAGCATGGCAATCAACTACCATTTCTGGATGGCGTGCGTTTCACGTTTGTGAAGGACGACAAGGTGCAGCTACTGGAGTTTGCTTCGGGCAAACTCGAAGAGTCGTACCGAATACCGAATGAGTTCTTCCCAGACATCGTTGATACCAGCAAGCGTCTGCGCGGTGAGTGGTCACGATTCAAGCTCCTGCACGTACCGGCACTCTCCACACAGTTTTATGGATTTCTGTGCATCGATCCCATCTTTCGTGACGTGCGGATACGCAAGGCATTCAACATGGCTGTGGACAGGCAGCGCATCATTCGATACGTGTTGCGGGGTCAGGCTGCCGGTCCAGCAGAACATGGACTTGTACCTAGCTCTATGCCAGGATACGATTACCAGTCCGTAGTCGGCTACCGATATGACCCATCGACGGCACGAGCCTTATTGGCACAGGCTGGTTATCCCGATGGAAAGGGGCTTGGGCCAATCACCCTGCAGCTCAATGCTGGTGGTGGAAGAAATGCCCAGATTGCCGAGGTTATTCAGGGAATGCTCGAGGAAAATCTGAACGTTCGGATACAGCTAGAGCAGGTGGAGTTTGCTCAGCACCTGCAGAAGATCGACCAGGGTCAAACCCACTTCTTTCGTCTTGGGTGGGTTGCAGATTATCCTGATCCCGAAACCTTTCTCAATCTTTACTACGGAGCCTTGGTTCCGAAAGGCGCAGGAATCAGCCCCATCAACTCAACCCGTTTTGTGAATGCTCAGTACGATGCACTCTTCGAACAGGCAATTACGACAACGAATCGCGCAGAGCGCATGCGCTTGTACAGAGAAGCGGAGCAGGTGGCTGTAAACCAAGCACCGATGCTCCTCATCTTTCACGACGAGGATTTTCGGTTGATTCAGCCGTACGTTCGAGACTATCCCAACAACGCCATGGACAAGCTGATGCTCCATGGTGTGTGGTTTGACTTGCGCTGAGAATTTTCAACAGGCACGACTAAGCGCGGTGGTGGTACGTACATTTAACGTGAAAAATGAAATCCAACCTACGTTCTCGGCAATGAGCAAGGCAGGCCCAACAGTTGTTGAAATCTGTGCCGGTGCTGGCGGCCAAGCTATTGGCTTGGAGGCTGCGGGGTACGAACATGAAGCGTTGGTTGAAATAGAATCAGACTATTGCAAGACTCTACTGACTAACAGGCCACGTTGGAACATCCTTCACCAAGATGTTCGTTCGTTTGATGGAACAAAATGGAGAGGCATTGACCTGCTTGCTGGAGGTGTTCCTTGCCCTCCGTTTTCGGTTGCTGGCAGACAACTTGGACAGGAAGATGAACGAGACCTCTTCCCAGAAGTGATTCGATTGGCCGATGAGATAAGGCCGAAAGCCATCATGATTGAGAACGTTCGAGGACTCCTTGATCGGCGATTCACACAGTATCGTTTGGGAATAAGCGGAACTCTTGGCCAGTTAGGCTATGCATCATCCTGGCGTCTTCTCAATGCTAGAGACTTCGGGGTTTCGCAACTTCGTCCCAGGGTTGTCCTGATTGCAATTGAACATCGGTTCGCCGATCGCTTCTATTGGCCAGCAGGATCACTGGAGCAGCCTCCAACCATAGGTGAGCTATTGTTCGATCTGATGTCTGAGAATGGCTGGGAAGGGGCTAAACACTGGGCCGAAAAGGCAACAACCATTGCACCAACTCTAGTGGGCGGGTCTCGTAAACATGGTGGACCTGATCTAGGACCTACGCGCGCACGCCTGGCATGGAAACAGCTCGGCGTCGATGGTCGGGGAATAGCGAACAGCGCCCCAGAACCTGGATTCATCGGCATGCCCCGACTCACAACACGAATGGCTGCTCGTGTGCAAGGGTTTCCTAACGAATGGGTGTTTATTGGAGGAAAAACATCCGTGTACCGGCAAATTGGCAATGCCTTCCCTCCACCTGTTGCTCAGGCTGTTGGCGAGTCAGTGATGAGGGCAGTTGTGCAGACGTATTTCCGAAAAGTCGTTTAGAGATAATGCCAAATGCCGGTATCATTAGCCGCGAGCGTAAGCGCTTTCACTCTTCAGTGATTGATCTGTTGTCGGCCGGAAACAGTGGCATTCCTGGCAACGCAGACAGTAGCAATGCACTCAGCATCGCTGTTTCAAAAAAGATTGCCGAGCAACTGAAGGCTGGTACTGGTGGTGGTAAGCTTGCAGGCCAAACGTCGGGAAGCAAATTCGAGGAGTACTGCTGCAACTTCATTAACGCCACCTTCCCAAGTCTAACACATCTGCGTCCGGGGTCATGGCAGGTTCTGCACGTTGGCGGGCGAAAGCGGAATGAGATAGCCCGGTTTGCTCAGTATGAGCACCTTAGCATGCTTGACACTATGGTGCAGTCTAACCCAGAGTTGGCAGCCGCTCTTGGTAGCGACTATACAATATCACCAGACGTGGTTGTTACACGGTCTCCAGAGCCAGATAGTCTGATCAACGCTTCTGAGAGGATTGTTGATGAGTTAACCGGTACGAGGGCAGACGTACGTCTGGTGGCCGGTAGTAAGCCTATCCTCCATGCCAGCGTCTCTTGCAAGTGGACAATTCGCAGTGACAGAGCACAGAACTCGCGGTCGGAAGCGTTCAACTTGATAAGGAATCGCAAAGGCCACACCCCCCATATCATGGTAATCACTGGTGAGCCCCTTCCAAGCCGAATTGCTTCTATTGCCCTAGGAACAGGAGATATTGATTGCACCTATCACTTTGCACTTTACGAACTGCAAACAGCTATCGATTCTACAGGGAATTCCGAGGCCATTGATCTCTTGTCAACCATGGTAGAAGGAAAACGTTTGAAGGATATTAGTGATTTGCCACTTGACCTAGCGATTTGAGAGAGATAGCCAGGTACTATTGCTCGTCAGAATCAATTTCCGGAATGTGATTGAATGCAATCCGCATAGGGGCAGAGCTTAATGCATTCCAGGCTGTACCTAGGTAAACGGTGTTCCTGCCGTATTTGGCGTTGAGCTTGTCGAGCGATGCATTGAGCTTGTCTCGCGATGGGCCAACATTCTCAAACAGGGGTAAGGGTGCCGCACTTGCAATGCACAATTTGGTTAGCTCAACCCGAACCTTGATCGGGTGTGTGCCGGAAGGTAACAGCCATGTGGCAAGGAGGTCAGAGAGCAGCTTGGTGAGTTGCACACTATCCTGCGTGGGAGTGATGTTCACAACCTGCTTCCATTTGCTCTGATCGCGATGGCGGATGCTCACAGAAATCTGTCCAGCAAGCAAACCGTAGGATCGCAATCGTGTGGCTGCCTTTTGCAGCAAACGGTGAAGCACGCCGCTAGCCCCCTCCCTGCTTCGCAAGGCAGGACTCAGCACATGTTCGTGAGAGATGCTGCTCTTGTGCGTTTCGATGTAGGGTGTTGATTCCCCACGCAGTCGCGCCCACATCCTGTCACCTTCAATCCCCCCCCAAGCGGCATGCAACTGCTCGCGCGAAGCGGAGCACAACATTTCCACGGTATAGATGCCTGCACGGAAGAGTCGTTCGTACATCCTGCGCCCTATGCCGACAAGATCTCGCAACTCCAGTGAATACAGGATGTGCGGCAAATCCTTCTGTTCAATCACCACCAATCCATCGGGCTTATGCATGTCGGTAGCAGTCTTGGCAAGGTAGTCGTTGGGTGCAATGCCAATACTGCAACGCAGCTCAGTGCCTACCGCTTCGGCAATATGCCGTTTGATAGAACGGGCAATGCCAAGTGCTACGTCTCGGTCGCGCTGTCGGCCAAGAAGATCACATACCATCTCGTCGATCGACATAACACGTTTCACAGGGAGCACCGAGTTCACAACATCAACCAAACGATGGTGAAACCGCACGTACTCCACATGCCGGGCTTGTACAAGGATTAGATCCGGACACATCTGTTTTGCTTCGTAAATCCTCGTTCCCGTCTTCACTCCGTATGCCTTTGCCTCGTAGCTGGCAGCGATGGCAGACGTGGTGTCGGCAATCACTGGAACAACAGCAATCGGTTTCCCACGTAGCTCAGGATTTAGCTGTTGCTCAACTGAAGCAAAGTAGGAGTTGAAGTCTATGAACAGTGAGTTAAGCATTGGTGTGTGAAAACAGTGTGCAACGCTGCAAGATCATCATTGTGCAGCTCGGCAATCTGTGTGTGGTGGTTAACGGTGTGTGTGACGAACGTCATACCAAAGCTGTTATGTCTCGTTGTTACGTGCGAACAACAATGGTCCTAAGGCGCACTTCCAACAGGTGTACCGTTGTATTAGCATGTTCCATAGTGCTCGTTCAAAGAGCCAGCGGCACCTGTTGGCGTAGCAGTTTACACAGCAGACGGGGTAGCACGACGTTTTTTCGTAACTTTTGTCTGGATTCAGTCTAAATAAGAGTATGCCAATCTCCCTTCAACATGCCCACATCGGCACCCGGTACCGCGTTGTTGCGGTTGACGGTCCAGCACAGAGCACACAGCGAGTTCGTGAGTTGGGCATGGTGGTTGGTGCATTCTGTAAGGTGATACGCCGGTCTCCATTTGGTGGACCAATCGAGGTGGCCCTAGACCAACGGCGGTTAGGCTTGCGGCTCACGGGCCTAAGCGTCTTGGTCGAAGCGGACAACGATGGGAAGTCCCTTGAATCTACACTTGAGCAGGGGGCTCTGGCACACGCTGCTGACTGCACGATGGAGTCTGTTTCGGTTACCGAAACCCATCAGGTATGAACACCATTGTGGTGGCTGCAGTTGGTACTCCCAACGCAGGCAAGAGTACGCTTTTCAATGCTCTTACAGGCTTGCAGCAAAAGGTTGGCAACTTTCCTGGAGTCACCGTTGAACCCATGGTGGGTGAGATACACTCCCATGGTGTGAACATCACGCTGATCGATCTTCCGGGTGTGTATTCGCTTGATCCAACATCCGAAGATGAGCGAGTAACGGTAGAAGCCCTGTACGGCAATCACCCGTCCATCAAACGGCCTGACGCCATACTCTTTGTGATGAGTGCCGCCGATATCGAGAAGTGTTTGGTGTTATTCAGTGCTGTTGCACAAGTAGGACTCCCAACCACCATCGCACTCACCATGGTGGATGCGCTCAAGGCTCGCGGTGGCATGATTGATGACATCGGACTTGGCCATGAACTCGGGATAAACATTGTTCCGGTTGTGGGCACGAAGGGTCTGGGGATTGCAGACGTGCAGCACGCACTGGGTAAACCTGCGCGCATACCAAAGCCCCTTAACGAACTCACAACGATTGAAGAACGATATGCGTGGGCACAGTCAATCATGTCCAGGTACCTCACGGCACCAACGGAAGATGTATGGTCCCGCAGGCTCGACGCAATTCTCCTGCATCCGATATGGGGGGGGGTAGTGTTTGCCGTTGTCATGGCCGTGTTCTTTCAGAGCATCTTCACGTGGGCCGAGCCGCTGATGAACGTGGTGGAAATGGGTGTGCGATGGCTGCAGGACGTTGTTGCTACGACGCTGCCTCCATCCATCCTTACTTCGTTTCTCAATCGTGGTTTGTTGGCTGGTGTAGGATCGGTTATCGTGTTCCTGCCGCAGATCCTCATCCTCAATCTCTTGGTAACGATGCTTGAGGAGAGTGGCTACCTTGCTCGTGCAGCCTTTTTGGTTGACCGCGCTATGGGACTGTTTGGCTTGCAGGGCCGATCATTCATTCCGCTGCTTGGTTCGTTTGCCTGTGCAATTCCGGGTATCATGTCGGCGCGCATCATCCCGTCGTACAAGGACAGATTGGCTACCATCATGGCAGCACCGCTCATGACGTGTTCTGCCAGACTTCCGGTATATGCGTTGCTGATTTCAGCAACCATTCCTCCCACATCGGTTGCAGGTCCCTTCTCGTTGCAGGCGGTGGTTATGGCCGGTTTGTATGGGGCTGGTGCTTTGAGCGGACTGCTTGTGGCATTGATGCTCAAGCGCACGATGCTTCGCGGTGCGGTGGTGCCCTTCATGATAGAGTTTCCGGATTATCGGCTTCCTACATGGCGCAGTGTTGTTGCAGCGATGGTCACTCGTTCGCGAGAGTTCGTGGTAACGGCAGGCACCATCATCCTAGCCTTCTCCATTGTGTTGTGGATGTTAACAGAACTTCCACGTGCACATGTGCCGCCCCATGTATCACCCGTCGAAGCGCAACGAGTGCAGATCGAGCAGTCGTATGCAGCCACCGTTGGACGTGCCATTCAGCCGATCTTCGCTCCACTTGGATTTGATTGGCGCCTTACTCTGGGTGTGCTTTCTAGTTATGCGGCACGAGAAACATTCGTGAGCACCATGGGGCAGATCTATGCCGCCGATGTACAGCACACGGATCAACCATTGCGAGAAGTGATGCGCAATGTTCTGCCACTCGGCGTTGGCCTTAGTCTGCTTGCCTTCTATGTGTATGCGCTGCAATGCATCAGTACCATTGCCATCATGCGCAGGGAAACTGGATCATGGAAGTGGCCTGCCCTGGCCTTCGTGATCACGTTCATCATGGCATACTCCGCTGCGCTGCTTACCTACACGCTTGCGTCATAGTGTTATTTACAGGACGCTGATTCCTGCTCCACCCGGTGCGAGGACTAACGGTCACCGCTGCTCTACAACATGATCCCCGCCAACAGCGCAGTTGCGATGGTGAAATAAATCACAGTGCCGGTTACATCGCTGAAGGTTGCAACGAATGGGGCTGACGATGCTGCAGGATCGAAGCCCAGTCGTTTCATGAGCAAGGGCAGCAGGGATCCGCTGATGGTGCCGGCGATCACGATGGCGATGAGGGATAGAAACACAACAAGTCCGATGAGCACGGTAACCGGGCCGTACGTGCCATCAGCCCAAGCCCAGACAATGATTCTGGCAAAGCCAAGCACTCCTAGCAGCAAACCAAGGAAGAAGCCAATCACTACCTCGCGTCGGATGATCTTCCACCAGTCTGCCAAGGTCACTTCACCCAGTGCCAGCGCACGCACAATCAGCGTTGCAGCCTGCGAGCCGCTATTGCCACCATTGCTGATGATCATGGGCAGAAGAATGGCTAGGATCACCGCCCTGTCGATGATCGTCTCGAAGTACGTTAGGGCTGCTGCGGTGAGGATTCCGCCAAAGAACAAGACCACAAGCCATACGGCGCGTTTTCGTACAAGGTCAGGTATCGATGCATCCATGTACGGATCATCGAGCACTTCAACACCACCAAAGCGTTGCATCTCTTCGGTGGCCTGCTCTTCGGCAACGTCAAGCACGTCGTCGAGTGTTACGATGCCGAGTAGCTTGTGATCCTTGTCCACAACCGGAAGAGCAAATCGGTCAAGCCTCCGGAACATGGCAACGGCAGCTTCCTGGCTATCGGTGGCTAGCAGGGCTTCAGCCTTGTAGTCCATCATGTCGGAAATGTAGCGGTCGGGTGATGCCAGGAGGATTTCACGCACATGAATGTCGTCTACCAACGTACCATGTTCAGTCACATACAGATAGTTGAGCGTTTCCGAGTCCTTACCATACTGCCGTATGTGTTCCAGTGCCTGTTGCACTGTCCAGTGTTTTTTCACGACCACGTAATCTGGCGTCATAAGCCGCCCAACGGAGTATTCAGGCCAGTTGAGCAGGGCTAGTGCTACACTCCGCTCCTCCGGGTTCAGCGTGTTGATGAGTTCCTGTACAACGTTGGCAGGCAGGTCTTCAAAGAACTGTGTTCTGTCGTCCGGGCTCATGGCGTTGAGAATCTCGGCTACCTTTTCTCGAGCCATGTCGTGCAGCAGAGCCTGCTGCGTATCAAAGTCGCAGTAGGAAAACGTTTCGCTAGCCAGGTCCTTCGGCAGAAGGGCGAACACCACGGCTCTGTTCTCCTCTCGCAGGTCGGCGATGAGTTCGGCTAGGTCAACAGGCGTCCAGTCCTCAAACACCTCGCGAATCGTCGCAAAGTCACGCTTGGCCACGAGTTCTTCGATTTCTGGTGTGATGAGGTGGGCGTACATCGCTCGAAAATAGGTTCATTGTATGGTGTAAGGCAGTAATTTCAGAGCATGAAGTACATCCTCTCATTCCTGATCGTTGCTGCAACCGTCCAGGGCAGAACGCTGCATGTGGGCACTGCACAAGAATATTCCGATCCCGCATCTGCCTGCAGCGAAGCCATTCCCGGCGACACGGTGTTCATCCATAACGGCGTCTATGTTGGAACCTTCATGGTGCGGAACCTTCACGGCACGGAGGACGAGCCAATCGTGATCATCGGAGAGAGTCAGGCTGGTGTGGTCTTTCGTGGCGGTACCGAGGCTCTTCATTTTTCTGACTGCTCATACCTGCACATCGAACGTTTTACGGTTACGGGCCAGACAGGTAATGGCGTGAACATTGATGACGGTGGTTCCATCGAGAGTCCTGCGCATCACATCATCGTAAGGAATGTGGTGTTCGAGCAGATGGGCGCAAGTGGGAACAATGACTTTCTCAAGCTGAGTGGACTCGACCATTTTCGTATCGAAACCTGTTCCTTCTCGAACGGTGCCACCGGAGGCAGTGGTGTGGACATGGTGGGATGCCATCATGGCGTAATCGTTGGCAACACCTTCGAGTCCATGGGGTCGAACTGTATTCAGGCCAAGGGCGGAACGCAAAACGTGCGGATTGAGCGGAACTGGTTTCGAGATGGTGGTCAGCGTTCCGTGAATCTGGGCGGATCAACGGGTCTCGAATTCTTTCGGCCTCTTGATGCTCCGTTTGAAGCGGCCGACCTTCAGGTGTACACCAATGTGTTCGAAGGTTCGGTTGCACCCATCGCCTATGTGGGATGTGTTCGTGTTGATGTTGCAAACAATCTTATTCGCTCACCCGAACGGTGGGCATTCCGAATACTGCAGGAAACAACACAGCCGGCCGGACGATTTGCTGCATGCGGTGACAACTGGTTTCGCAACAACGTAGTCATCTACGCTGCCGGGCAGAGTCCGATGGTGAACATTGGTCCCAACACAGCTCCTGAAACCTTCCGAGTAAACAACAACCTGTGGTACAATGGAACAGCCAGCACAATGCTGCCCACGGCTGGACTGCCCTTTACGGAAACCAACAGCATCGCTGGCAGCAATCCGCTCATCGGAGCTGAATGTCCAACCGCATCGTCACCCGTGATTGCCAAGGGCGAGTACATTCATGGCCTTCAGCGTGATCTCTATGGCAAGCAGTTCGGCATACCACCAAGCATTGGTGCATGCGAGGTTGGCAGTGCCACCAATGTTGCAGAGCCCCCTCACCTTCCCGAATCACCATGTGTGCGTTTGCTTGGATGGGGTGAGCAGGGGGCTATGGTTCACGTAGACCCACATTGTTCACCATGCCTTGTACGGTCGTATGATTTGCTTGGCAGACTGCTTGGTACGGTGGTACTCGAAGCGGGTATTCACATCGTACCAGG
Organism: uncultured Hyphomicrobiales bacterium; assembly: GCA_964620125.1. Classification (GTDB taxonomy): domain Bacteria; phylum Bacteroidota; class Ignavibacteria; order Kapaibacteriales; family Kapaibacteriaceae; genus OLB6. The sequence continues at coordinate 215,739 of CAZUGQ010000001.1, read as the reverse complement.
GGTATGGAACATCGCAGAACGTGTGCGTTAGGTGGGTTTCTTGATCGAATCGAAGGTACCAATCGGTACTGTAGTCAACAGCCGAGCACCACTATTCATACCGGAGTGCTTCGATTGGGTCAAGGCGTGCAGCTTGCCACGCGGGGTAAAGTCCAAACGATATGCCAATGGCCGTGCAGGCCACAACACTAAAGACAACGGCTCCAACCGGCCATGCGATGATGAGTGAGGGCATTGTAGATGATCGCACCAGTGCGCCAATCAGCCATGTTGTGCCAAGGCCCCCTAACACTCCTGTGAGCCCACCTAGCTGGCAAAGCGTGATTGCTTCGATAAGAAACTGCCGCACGATCCAGCTTCGGCGGGCGCCAAGTGCCTTGCGTACACCGATTTCACGGGTGCGTTCCTTTACACTTACAAGCATCATGTTCATGATGCCGATGCCAGCAGCAAGCAGTGCCCCGAGACCACTTATCCAGGCCACGACAACAATGGCTGCCGTGAGGTTGCCAAACTGTGATGTGAGTGCTTCATTCGTGTCGAGTTCAAAGTCGTTCTCGTCGCCAGGACGAACGCCTCGCAACGTGCGCATGATGCCGATGGCTTCATCAACGGTTGCTTCTAACGCATCTCTGCTCACAGCCTTCACGGAAATATCTACGCTTACGTCCCACTCCCACGTGTAATACTTGACGAAGACGGATAGGGGAATGAGCACACGGTTGTCCTGACTTTGACCCATCACGCCACCTCTCTTCTCCATCACGCCAACAACGGTGAACTCCTGGTTTTTAATGGTGATGGACTTCCCAAGAGCATCGCCATCGGGAAACAGGATGGCAACAACATCAGTTCCGATGATTGCATGGCGTGTGTTGAGCAAAAGGTCCTGTTCTACGAACGCTCGTCCTTCGGCGATTGAAACGGCATTCACGGTGAAATACATGTGGTCAATACCGATGAGAGAGACATCGGGATTGGTACTGGTTTCGCCGCGTTTTATGGTGTAGCCGGGTGCAGTGTTGCTCACGGACACATAGTTGGTAAGCTGCAAACGATCGCGAAACTGTTGGGACAGTTCCGGGGTGATGGGTTTGCGCCGCATGTACTTGCGCCAGTTGCCACCAAAGGTAATGGACGGTGTTCGCTGGATCAGGAAGCTGTGTTCTCCCAGGTCTGCCAACTGTGTGCTCAGAGCATTGGCAAGAGTTCCTGTGATGCCACTCGACGCGATGATGGCGAAAACACCAATACCTACCGACAGCAACGTGAGACTTGATCGCAGCTTGTTAGCTCGAACGGCGTCGAAGGCGATGGCAATGGACTCACTGATGTTCACGTGTTAGTGCTGTTGGTGAAAGTTTGATGGTTGCTGTTAACTCCACGCACTGCTACTATTCAAATCGGAGGGCTTCTACCGGGTCAAGCCGCGATGCTCGCAGTGCCGGCAGCAAACCTGCAAGCAAACCAACAACGATGGAAACGCCCATGGCGATGAGAAGCAGGTCTATCTGAATAAAAGGGCTTACAACCGACATCCAGTCGTACTCCAAACCACTGATGGCAATCCATCGTGCCGTGCCCACGATCAGCTGAGCAATGGGCAGTGCAATCACCGCGCCTACCAAGCACAGAACGGAACTCTCGATGAGGAACTGGGTAAGGATAGATGACCGCCGGGCACCAATGGCTTTGCGTATACCGATCTCCTTTGTTCGCTCCGTAACACTCACGAACATGATATTCATGATGCCTATCGAGCCAACGATAAAAGCAAGCACGGTGAGTCCGATACCAACCATCCAAATCACAACTCGAATGTTCGACACCTGCGCATCGAAAGCTTCCATTTCATTGATGCTAAAGTCGTCCTCCTCACCAGGAGGCACGTTGCGAATTTCCCGTAGGTGTCCCCGTGCTTCATCACGCACGATATCCAACAGTCGCTCATTCCCAGCTTTAATGGCAATGGAGAAGCTCTTGTCGAAAAACCCATAGGCAGACTGAAACGCGGTGATGGGAATGAACACTTGATTGTCTATAAAATCCATGAACAGGTAGCCGCGCTGTTCCACCACACCAATGATGGTGAATGGATAACCATGAACCTTGATTGTGGACCCTATAGGATTCGTTTGCGGGAATAGCGTATTCGCCACCTTGTATCCCAGCACGACAACCCGCGTTGCATGCTGTTCCTCTGCATCGGTAAACCACCTACCAAGAATAGTGGTGCCAGCTGGCGTATTGCCGTACGAGGCGGTAGTTCCCTGCACCCCTGTTAGCATCTGCTTGTTACCAAGCGAAACACTCCCCCCCCAACGGCGGACCAATGGAACAGTGATCTCCGCACTTTCCATACGCTCAGCCAGAAGTTCGGCCTGCCGAAGAGTAATGTGATTCCTCGCCTCCAGCTTTCGCCAGTTGCGGCCCCCTGCCCAGTCCCACTTGTCGATGTACAGCATGTCCCGACCGATAATGCTTATCGTGCGTTCCCACACGGCGTCGAGCCCCTTGATTGTCCATCCCATCACAACAACAAGCACCACACCCACAACAACACCAGCCGTGGTCAGCACCGAGCGCATCAGATTCAGGCGCAGTGCGCCCAGTGCAATGCGAATGTTTTCGCTGATTTCAGTGAGGCGTAACATCATCGGATTCGATTAAGCCATCACGCAGACGAACGATGCGGCGGGCGTGACGTGCAACATCTTCTTCGTGTGTTACCAGAATTACCGTATTACCTTCTTTCCACAAGCGCTGGAACAAGGTCATGATATCCTGTCCAGTCTTGCTGTCTAGGTTCCCTGTTGGCTCATCGGCTAGGATGATGGCAGGGGAGGTAACGAGTGCACGAGCAATGGCAACGCGCTGACGTTGGCCGCCACTCAGTTCATTTGGACGGTGATCCATCCTATCTGCCAGGCCAACACTCGTTAGGGCCTGTGCAGCACGTTCGCGGCGCTCGCTGGAGCGCATGCCGCGATACACCAACGGAAGTTCAACGTTTTGTAGTGCCGTTGCTCGTGGCAGCAAGTTGAACGTTTGGAACACGAAGCCTATTTCACGGTTTCGGATTTCGGCCAGTTCGTTGTCGGACATTGCACTCACATCTTCACCCTTGAACAGATAGGTACCTGACGTGGGAGTATCCAAACAACCGAGCATGTTCATGAGTGTGCTTTTGCCAGATCCCGACGGACCCATGATGGCCACGTATTCACCTGGGCTGATGGTGAGGGAAACATCACGCAAGGCGAACACATCCTCCTCACCCATCTCATACACCTTCGAGATGTGCTCGATGTTAATGATCATTGACCTTGCCTCAGCCTGTCGAATCGTGCCTTTCGAGCCTTTGGATCCTCGATGCGAATCTTGCTCCCTTCGGTGAGCAGTTTGGTTACCGCGGCAAACGGACTTGTTACCACACGGTCTCCAATCTTTAATCCTGAAAGTACCTCGATATATCCTTGGTCGCTAATGCCTGTTTTGATCACACGAGCACGAACGGTGCTGCCATCGGTTACCCACACCATACTTTCGGGCTCCTTGCGGCGTCGGCCTTCTGTTCTGTCTTCAACGCGCCAATCCTCCTCCGGCGCACCTTCCTGCTTCTTCACGGTAACAGCCTGAATGGGAACGGCTACAACATTGGTGCGCGTCTCGGTTTCCATGTCAACACTTACGCTCATACCGGGACGCATTCGTGGATCGGGATTGCTAAGTCTGATTCGTACCTGAAAGTTCACTACTTCTTCCTGTGTTCCAGCACCGGAGGTCTTAGGTGAATGGCTGATTTCATACACGATGCCCGTGTATGTTGTGTCGGGCAATGCATCAACACGTATACGCGCTGTATCACCAACCGAGAGCAATGCAACATCATTCTCGTCAACGTCAACCCATGCATTCATCACGTCAAGGTTGGCGATGCGCATGATCTCGGTGCCTTCCATGGTTGCGGTACCCACAACCTTTTCGCCTCGTTCAACGGCAAGGTAGGTAACCACACCGGCCATAGGGCTGGTAATAGTTGTACGACTGGCTGATGCTTGGGTTTGCCGTAGCTGGCCGCGTGCCTGCTCGTAGCTGGCCTTGCTTTGTGCGTACCGAGCTGAAGCCATTTCGTATGTGGCCTTCGCTCTGTCGAGTTCTTCTCGTGTAGCGTAGTCTTTCTTGTAGAGTTCGCTGATGCGCTTTAAGTCTGCCTCAGCCCTATCCATGTCGGCTTTGTTGATGTTGATTGCCATTCTAGCTGACTCTGCGGCAGCAGTGCTTTGCTCGAGCTGCGTTTGCACAAGATCAGGCTGAATGCGAACCAACAAATCGCCTGCCTTAACCGTGTCGCCATCGCGAACGCCAAGAAAAACGATTTCGCCACTGGCCTCCGACGTGATTTTCACCATGTACTCTGGCTGCAGCTTACCGATGGCGTTCACCGTCTGAATGATGGTTCGTGTGCTTGTTGGCTCTACTGACACGAGAACCACCTCTGAACCACGACCCATGGCAAACCAGGATACCGAGGCCAGGATGCCAACGACCAGCAGACCTAACACAACATACAGGACAACAGGTGCTCTCTTCTTGCGAGCCATACTTATGGTTCCTTGAACAGTCCGGTGGCAAATTCCACAAAGGTTTTCGCATCGAGCCATGCATACATGGCCGTAACACGATTCACACGAGCAGTGATCAGTTGATAATTGGCTTGTTGAACCTCGACAAGCGTTGCACCGCCAACATTGTAGCGCTCACGCATGGCATCGAACGAGGTTTGAGCTGGACGCATGGCGCGATCAGCAATCTCAAGTCCTTTCTCTGCGGCAGCAAGTTGCAAATACGCCCGTCGAACATTTTGCTGGATTGTTTGTTCAAGGCGGTCGTAGTCAATACTCACCTGTTGCTGTGTGAGCCGGGCGTTTTCTATGCGCCGATTGGTTTGGAATCGGTCAAAGATTGGAACGAAAAGGCTGAGTCCAACACTCATGCGCCCTTGTGTATCGAAGTTGCTGATCTCGAAGTTGCCCCACGAATACCCACCGGTTGCGGTCAAAGTGGGGTAGTAGCCAGAGGTAGCAACGGTCATGTTGGCATCGGCTGCTTCAACACGCTTACGTGATGCCTGAACATCCGGACGCGAGGTGATAGCGCGCTGAATGCTCTGCTGCTCATTGCCGATGGTTTGTCGGAAGTCCGTTACATCCTGTTGTTTCACATCGTTAGGCATGGAAGTGCCATCGAACTCAGCAGGCACGCTTGGATCCACACACATGAGTACCAGCAGGTCGATCTTTGCGGTTTCATGGTTGTTCTGGGCCTGAACCAAAGCAGTTTCCTGATTGGCTACTTCGGTTTCCTGCGAGAGCAGTTGCGTTAGCGGTGCACGACCAGCTTCGTACAGTGCGCGAACATTATCCAAAAGAACCTTTGATAGCGATAAGCTCTCTTCTTGTGTTTCGATGAGTTGCTGCGTTCGAAGGACATTCACGTAGGCTCTGGTTATCTGATAGGCAACGAACAACCGCTGAGCACGGATATCCTGTTCCGCTGCATCAAGGTTGCTGCGGGAAACGTCGTATTGCCCTTCGCGATTGAAGCCATCGAAAAGCGTCCAGTTTAGATTGGCGCCGAACGTGTAGTAGTTGGGTAGTGGATCGCCCTGGACTGGAATGCCGTTGATGAATGAGAACTGCGGGCGGAGGTTGGTAAGCTGTCTGCTATACGATGCGTTGATGTTTGCTCCTGGCAGGTAGTTGCCGAAAGCGGCTGTGAGGTCTGCCGCAGCACTCCTCGCTGCAGCGCTGGAAAGCCGCATGTCGAAGTTCCTCTCTAAGCCAATGCGGATGCATTCGTTGAGCGTGTAGTAGGAGGTGGTTCCACGCGTCTGTGCGTTTACCACGGTAGCTAAGCCAAACACTACACTCACAATGAGCCACCGAGTCATGAATCTCCTCTTTGTGTGCATTTGCCGACGCCGGTTACGGCAGCAAAACATGAAAGTTACGGGCTCTTCCTGCCATGCCTTCGAACCTCCTTGCAGTGCATGTTCATCATACTATGATGGATGCCTTCGCGAACAACACCATTGGGAAACTCCAGTTCCAGCTTTGCTTGTACTGTAGCATACATGTGATAGGGGAGTTGCAGGTCGGGGTCGAACGTAAGCTTGCCGTAGCCTGCAATGACTGCTGATGCGTTGAAGGTAGTGCGGTCTGCTGTCACCGACATTTGGCCCACGCCACTCTGCGTGTACTGTATCTGCGTGTACTTTTTGCCGAGTGTATCTGCAAAGTCCTGAACTCGCCACAAGTACATCACATCGAGAACAGGTGGCGGGGTGGCATTCTCGATAAGCACCATCGTATCGCGATAGAGCCAGCTCTGGTTCTGTCCGCCGCACGAGCTATCCAGTGGCGGGAGCAGTAGTGGTTGGAATGCCCCCCCCGGTGCTACAACAGCCTTGGTGCTTTGTTCTGAGCGATTGGGAAGACGATGACCCAACGAATCCATGGCTAGGAAAACGGTATGCGACGTCCATGGATGAGTAGTGCGAATGCGCGACGAGTCGGTTGCCGTCACACTTTTTTCATTCGCCTCCAACCAACGTACCTGCAGGGCATACGCTCCCGAAGGTAGAACGGAATCACAAACAATCAAAACCGTTTCCTTGCGAATCTTGAGCAAGGTGGGCTCACCAACAAAGGCTATACTATCGGCAGCCTCGATCTGATACGTCACACTGTCACCAGGTTCAAATCGATAGCGAAAGCAGAGAGTGTCGTTCCCAAGCACAGGAGGCTGGGCATTTGGAGCAAGCTGGATCTGTGCATGCACGGTGCCGACTGCAAGGAGTACACACGTTACCACATAGCGAAACCGAAGCCCCCTGGCTGACCTGTTCATTCCTCGCGTTCCACGATTACGTTCACCTGCGAATGCACCGGAACGGAGATGTTCTGTGCACCTTCTTGCATTCCTTGGCCAGTCATGTGGACGCGAGTTTCCAGTTGTGTTGCTGAACGGATAACAAGTCCTGTACGGGAATCATGAACGCTGGTGCCGCGCATGCTTCCACTGCCGTCAATACGCATCTCGATTGCTGCTCCTGTAAGTGAGCCTTGTTGCGATATGTCGGCGCTGTTCAGGTCGATCACCCAACAGTGCCTGCCAAGCGTATCGGCAAGGCCGCGAAAGGTGTACGTGATGGTTCCTTTTGTAATTACGGTGCCTCGGCCGTGAGGTGCAGCCGCTGTATCGGCGAGTGTCGACGTCCACTGGTCGCCCGGAGACACAGCAACTGCAGGAAAAGGCACAATGATTCTGTCGGGGATTTTCGTTGATTCTACGATGCCAAGCACCTCTGCAAGGTTTGCATCGGAGCTGACCTCTTTGGCAATCACCGTACCCTTCGGCGTGAGCGTTAGCCGCTGTTTGAGTCCGTGCATATTAATCGCAACGGAACTGTCGGCTGCAAGCATTGGCTGTGCCCCCGCTGATCGCACCGTGATCTTGCCGTCCTGCCATGCAAGCTCGATGGTGCTGCGCTGCATGAGCGTTTCCCGAACCGTCATCACCAAGCCAAGCGTTGTACTCACTTCCGAAATCACGTCGCGCCCCATCACCGTGAGGTTCTGGCCAAGTGTGCTGCTCGTACGGTAGCGCACTGTAGCACCGGTGTGAGGACGGTAAGTAAGATGGATTGGTTCGGTTGCGCTGAGGGTTGCAGCGCCCATCAACAGGATTGCTATGGCTGGGAAGGGGCTTTGAATCACGTGGTTGCAGCTTCGCGCTTACGTGCGCGTTGACGCATCGTCGTATCAAGAATTTTCTTGCGTAGTCGAACACTCTCGGGGGTAACCTCCAATAGCTCATCATCCTCCAGGAACTCGATGCACTGTTCGAGCGAGAGTTGTCGGGGCGTGTCTAATCGCACAAGACCATCCGAGCCGCTCGACCGCATGTTAGTAAGGTGTTTTGTGCGCGTTGCATTTACGGCAAGATCGTCTTCCCGACTGTTCTCGCCAATGATCATGCCTTCGTACGCTTCAACGCCTGGTCCGATAAACAGGGTGCCCCGCTCTTGAATGGACTCGAGAGCGTACGCAGTGGTTGTGCCACCTTCCATTGCCACAAGTGCACCTCGCAAGCGCCCTGCAATAACACCCTTGTACGGTGCATACTCGGCAAACGTGTGGTGAATGATGCCCAGACCGCGGGTGCTTGTAAGGAACTCCGTTCGAAATCCGATAAGGCCGCGAGCTGGAACGTTGAACTCACAGCGAACACTATCGACGCCAGGGTTCATGGCTGTAAGCTCTCCCCGACGGCGTCCAAGAATCTCAATCACGGTTCCGCTATGCTCCATCGGTACGTCCACCACGACACGTTCGATGGGTTCCAGTAGGGTACCATCTTCCAAACGGCGAAAGAGCACTTCTGGGCGCGACACAGCAAACTCATATCCTTCCCGGCGCATGGTTTCGATAAGGATGGCCAACTGCAGTTCTCCACGAGCACTCACTTTGAAAACATCGGGTGAGTCCGTGTCTTCCACGCGCATGCTCACGTTATTGCGCAGCTCGCGATACAGCCGCTCACGCAGCTTGGGTGTGGTCACGAAGGTGCCTTCACGGCCAGCCAGTGGTGACGTGTTAACCATGAAGTACATGGCCAGCGTTGGCTCGTCAATGTTCACGGAGCTAAGTGGCTCTGTGCGGCTGCTAACGGCGATGGTGTCGCCAATGTTCACATTCTCAAAACCACTCAAGGCGATGATTTCGCCGGCCGCCGCATCGGCAACCTCCACGCGCTGAATGCCCTCGAACACGGTCATCTTCGTTATGCGTGCGGTTTCTTTTGCACCATCGGGCTTGATCAGTGCCACGTGATCACCAACCTTTACGGTGCCACTTGCAATTCTACCCACAGCGATTCGACCAACGTAGTCGCTCCATGATAGAGCACTGATCACCATAGCAAACTCTGCATCCACATCTACAGAGGGCGGAGGAATGTGCTTTAGTATGGCGTTGAAGAGAACACTTAGATCTTCTTCCGTTCCATCTGGTGCTGTGCGGGCAATACCTTGCCGGCCGATTGCATACACAACAGGAAAGTCCAGTTGCTCATAACTGGCACCAAGGTTCATGAAGAGCTCGAGGATCTCGTCGTACACTTCCTTCGGACGTGCATCCTGCCTGTCGATCTTGTTGATTACCACGATGGGATGCAGACCCATCTCCAGTGCCTTGCGAAGCACGAAGCGTGTTTGTGGCAGTGGGCCTTCTGCAGCATCAACCAGCAGCAACACGCCGTCAACCATGCTTAGGACGCGCTCGACTTCGCCGCCAAAGTCGCTGTGACCCGGTGTATCAACGATGTTGATCTTTACGTCGGCCCACCGCACGGCTGCATTCTTGGCCATAATGGTAATGCCACGTTCGCGTTCCAAATCATTACTGTCCATCACTCGTTCTGCAACCTGCTGGTTGTCTCTGAACGTGCCGCTCTGGCGAAGCATGTGATCGACCAAGGTGGTCTTACCGTGGTCAACGTGTGCAATGATGGCTATAGAACGATGATCCGTGCGCTGTGTAACGGGCATTGGGTAAGGGGCTGGTGGTGATGTGCAAAACTACTCGCTAAATTTGTGACGCCCTTCGAAGACCTTTAGCAGGCGCTGCCTATAGCGGCGTTTCTTCCCACGCCCCCCCCACACAAACACTATGTTTCGAAATGCGCTGATTGTTCTTGTCTGCAGTGTACTAACGGCATGCTCACAGTTTGATGTGACGTCCGACTATAGTCCGGATACGGATTTTTCCAAGTACCGCACATTTCACCTAAAGCGCGATGCGAAAGTGCAGGGCGATAGATTGGCCGACAATGACTTTGCTCAGCGCAGAGTGCAGGCGGCAATTGAAGGCAACTTGGTACAGAAGGGTTTCAACTCAGTAGCCGAAGAGTCGGCCGATCTCATCATACTTACCTATGCAGGCGTGCAGGAAAAGGTAAACCTTAGTACCTACGGTTACAGTGCGGGGCCTTACTGGGGACCGTATTACGGTGGTGGGTACCATAGCACGCAGACCGTAGTTACGAAGTACGATGAAGGAACCCTGTACATCGACATTTTCGACAGAGCCTCAAAGAGTCTTGTTGGGAGGGACAGGGCACTGGTGTATTGGGTCAGACTCGCTCACCACAGGAACGTGAGGCGCTAATCAATGAAGCTGTGGGTGAGATTCTCGAAAACTTCCCTCCGCACTCAGCCTATTAATGGTGCTTGCAACAGACTGATTCCTGCAGCAGGGGCTTGATCAGAAGTAGTTAGACTCGTCACGCCACTGCGTGATCTTCCACACGTCAGCGGGTGAGGGGCGCTGAACGCGCAGGCTTACGCGGCCCTGGGCACGAACAATGTCTTCTGGACTAAACGTGATCGTGAGAATAAAGCCACGGGAAATGTTCTGCGTTACTGAGTCGCCATCGGCTACTACAACATCGTTCCACACGAGGTCCAGATTCTGGGCCCGACTGAACAGTCCGTTCGTGGCTAACATGTCTTCGTCCCGGCCCCAGGTAACGTCTATCAGTTTGTCGTAATCGCGATACACAAAGGCAAAGGACCGGTCGAGCAGCTTGCCATAGGTAAGGGTATCTCGGAAAACGTAGCTGTACCGAAAGTTTTGGAACAAGCCTTCGATTGTCCGCTGATCGCCGAGGATCGGACTATCCGGTGCCTCGTTTGCCAAACCTGGCGCAAATGGGTTCGTGCAGGAAGTAAAGAGAAACAGCATCATTCCTGCACTGGCCAGGCCATATCGGCGGTACACGTTATCCAAGGATTCCCTTGGTTAGGCCAGTAAACATCACGAGTCCGAGGATAAAGTTGGTTGCACCTGCCCAGCCTAGAATGGCGGCACGATTGCCGTCAACGGTACTTGTACCCATCGCACCCATGAAGGCACCGCTGGCACCAGTAAGGATGCCTCCAACCACGGGATGCCACCCCATGCCCTTGGCGATACTAACGCATGCAACACAGATGAGTATGGCAAACAGTACCCCAAGAAAGGCTGTTGCGGCGTTGTTGTTTACGTGGGTTGGTTGGTCTTCTTCGTGAACACCGTAGTTGTGCTGTTCCATAGTTCCTCCAGTTCGGTCCAAAAATACTGCTTCATACTTCAGTTTACGAGAGAGGCCTTGAGGATGGACCAAGTGGCCTCTGTGGTGTCTGCAGCTCTGCGAGCATCCTGCCAACGTGATATACTCCAAAGTCCGCTTATCTCAGGTGAAATGGTAAGCACCATAGTGCCGGTTAGCACCGTGGGTATCGTTTCTAGATTATGATCAACGGTGAGTTGGTACTCGGTTACATAGACGGCGCTATCTGGAGAAGAGAAGTTCACCGAAACTGATAAAAAGGACAGCAGTGGTCTCTTTTCCACTGCCAGTCGAGCGATCATGGAAAGAAAGGCTTGTCGCTCCTTGTCTCTGCTCCATGTATCAAACACAGTCTGATATCTGGCACGAGCCTCGGCCGATGGTTCAAAGATGTATGGATACATGCTTCGAGTTCCCACCTCACTCAAGCACAGCATGAAGTTCTCCGTGTTCTTCTCTTCCACGGCAGCCCGAAAATTTTCAAGAACTGTTCCCGGTGTTGTGGGGGGGATGTAGGTGCCTCGCGATCCCGACGGGTCCTCGGGTGTGCGTGTTGTGCATGCAGCCAGGCAGACGCCACACACCAAAACCCATGTGAGTGTGTTTGTTCGACCGATCATTGCCATTACACCGGAACTCGCCCTTCGATGGCCTTACTAAGAGTTGCATCGTCTGCAAACTCAAGATCGGCACCCACGGGAACACCCCTTGCAATGCGGGTGAGTCGGAGTCCAAATGGAGCAGTGATTTTGGCAATGTATTGCGTAGTGACCTCGCCTTCCACCGTTGGATTCAATGCAAGAATAATTTCGCCCAAGCCCCCTCCCAGACGTTGCATGAGTTCGCGCAACCGAATATCATCTGGACCGATGCCATCCAGCGGATTGAGTGTGCCGTGAAGAACGTGATACAGGCCTCGAAAGTCGCCAGTACGCTCGATGGCCAGCACGTCGCTGGGTTGTTCTACAACGCAGATGACTGACCGATCTCGACGTTCGGAGCTACAGATTGAGCACGTAGGGAGGTCAGTAAACGTATGGCAGGTATCGCACTCACGCACAGAAGCACGCATATGCACCAGTGCGTTGGCAAACTCGTCAACCGACTCCTGCGACTGCCGCAGAAGGTGAAAGGCCAGGCGGCGCGCGGTTTTCTTGCCAATGGTTGGAAGTGAACTGAAGTGTTCAACAACTCGATCGAGAGCATCCATAGTCAAAGTTACTCGTAGTTTGCCGCCTCATTTTTCGGAAGGAAGTTATGGGAATCTTCAGTCGTATATCGGACATCTTCAAGGCCAATGTGAACGATGCCTTGGATAATGCCGAGGACCCGGAGAAAATGCTCAAGCAGATGGTGCTTGAGATGGAAGAAAGTGTTAACAAGGCCACGCTTGCCGTGGCTAATGCCATTGCCAACGAGAAAAGCTTGCAACGAAAGCTGGAGAAGCAGCGGGAGGTTGCAGCAGAATGGCAGCAAAAAGCCATGCAGGCCTTACAGGCTGGACGGGAGGACCTTGCCAAGGCAGCCCTTGAGAAGAAGGCAATTGCTGAAAAGAACATTACCGACCTAGCACCAATCCATGCCCAAGCTGCTGCAACAAGCGTTACCATGCGCCAGCAGCTTGACGGATTGAAGAACAAACTGGAGGAAGCCCGTTCCCGACAGAGCACGCTCATCGCCAGGTCGCAAGCAGCCAAGGCACAAAAGCAGATTGCCCAGTCCTTCTCCGGTGTTGGCAGTGATGCCTTTAGCAAGTTCGACAAGTTCGAAGGCAAAATCGAAAAACTGGAAAGTGAAGCGGAAGCGTTTGAACAACTAGCAGGCGAGAACACGAGCCTTGATCAGGAATTCAAGAAACTGTCGTCCTCTGCCACAGTGGATGCCGACCTGCTCGCCCTGAAAAAACAAATGGGTTTGCTTCCTGAAG
>CAZUGQ010000001.1:146395-202627 GCA_964620125.1 uncultured Hyphomicrobiales bacterium | reverse complement strand
TAGCAATGAGTGATGCATCCGAGATGATTGCGCAAACGCAGAACAGAGTACGCCTCGTGCTGCAAGAGCGCTTTGCCAACTTCATTGATTTTGGTGATGGCACCTTCGCCATTCCCCATGGCTCGTCCAGCGTAGCTATCGTGGTGCGGCCATATACGGAAACCGACACGATGGTGGAGCTCATTGCTCAGCTAGTAAGCGAGGCGAACGTGACGCCCGAACTCATGCACTGGCTGCTTCGCAAGAATGCCGAGCTTCACATGGGATCGTTTGGACTGTTGTTCGACGACAGCATCATCTACAGTTACGCTCTTTCCGGTAACAACATCAACGCTGATGTGCTGGAAAGTGCGATTACCTCTATCGCCGTGATTGCCGACCACTACGACGATGAAATCGTACAGATGGCCGGTGGCAAGCGGGCTGTAGACCTATAACGTGGACCCATCTTTCAAGATCTGTCACACGTGTTGGTACCATGATTCCACCCGAAACCCGAATTGGCCACGTTCACCTCAAGGTTGCCGACCTGAAGCGTGCAGTTGACTTTTACAGCAACGTACTTGGCTTCGAGATTACTGCTCAGTATCACGGTTCCGCTGCCTTCTTAAGTGCTGGCGGCTATCATCATCACATCGCACTCAACACCTGGGAAAGCCTGGCTGGAGCACCGCCTCCGCCAGGCTCTACCGGGCTATACCATGTGGCAATACTATATCCCACACGTATAGATCTTGCCGTTGCAGTACAGCGTGTTCTTGATGCAGGTGTTGTCTTGGATGGTGCGGCTGACCATGGGGTGAGTGAAGCCATCTACCTCCGCGACCCAGACAACAACGGCCTTGAACTCTATTGGGATCGCCCGCGTGAGCTCTGGCCACACAATGCCGATGGTTCGCTACGAATGTTCACAAGGCCGCTGGATCTGCAGGCATTGCTGACTTTGGCATCGGCTGCGTGAATGGAACACGTGTTGCACAGAGTGCTTGTTGTACTCTGACTCGTTGTGGGCTACCAGTGGTGGTACTGCACAGCAGTGCAGGCATGCCGAACTTCTCACACAGTGGCAACATGATTCATCCTATGTTCGCGCGAGACTAAGGAGCTGAATGTGGCAGCAGAATTCCAGTACGGTTCAGATGAACATGGTCTGGTATGGGGCTACCTCTTTCTGAAGGGGGCTCCGGCACGCGTTATTGGATCGGCAGAAGCGGAAGAATGGCTGTCAAGGACTGATAGAACCTTTGCTGATGGATTCCTGTGGCTGCACTTCTCGCTAACGAATGCTGGATGCGAGGAATGGTTGCGCAAAAAACTCGCCCTTCCGGAGTCATTCTACGAGTCCCTTCATGCAGAAGTAGGGTCAACCCGGCTTGAGCAACAGGATGATTCGCTGGTTGCCGTAGTCCATGACGTGTTGTTCGACTTTGCTTTTGATGCTGGAGCTGTGAGCACCTTGTGCCTGTGCATTCAACCCCACATTATGGTAAGTGCTCGGCGCCGACCACTCCGCTCCGTGGATGAACTGCGCGAGCAAGTGAAAAGGGGGGGGCTCTATCAGTCTCCGGCTGATCTGCTTGCTCACCTCCTGCGCGAGCAGGCAGATGTGCTGGTTGATATCGTGCGCAAGTCTACCGTAAAGGTGAATAGTATCGAGGACAAATTGCTTGCAAACCGAATCTCCGTAAGCCGTGCAGAGCTTGGATCTTTACGGAGGATGCTTGTTCGGTTAGTGCGCCTGCTTGCACCGGAACCAGCAGCTCTTTTCCGCTTGCTTGCACGACCACCACGATGGATTAACGATTCCGACTTACAGGACCTTCGGCATGCTGCCGAGGAATTCTCTGCAGCGGTCGACGATAGCGCAGTGCTTGTGGAACGAGTGAAGGTGCTTCAGGAAGAACTCTCTGCACTCATGGGTGAGCAGACCAACAGAACGCTCTTCGTCCTAACGGTAGTAACCGTTCTTGCCATTCCGTTTACTGTTGTAACGGGCCTTTTTGGGATGAACGTTGGCGGCGTTCCACTCATCAATCAGCCATCAGGATTCTACATCGTACTCGGCTGGCTTACTGTGTTCACGGCCATCCTTGCCGTAATCATCCTCAGGCAGTGGTCTAAGGGGTAGTGGCCGTTATCCGAATGCAGCGGTTTAGGAATCGTCCTTGTGGCGTTACATCACTGAACTGATCCGACAAAGTGCCGGCCTTCACACTCAGCTTTCCTTTTGCTATCGAGTTGATGTAACTCTCAGTGTTGCCGGCTCGAGCTGCCGACAACTGTCTGTTGCGCTCCGCGCTACCCAACACATCGGCACTGCCATAAATGTTGATGGTGGACCCTTGAGGTAGTTTGTCAACAAGCTGATCCAGAAGCTGCTTAACGTCGGAAGTAAGTTCGGAGCTGTTATAGTCGAAGCGCAGAATAGCTTCAAACTCGTTGGTTTCAAGTTCTATCGATCGGCGAGGTAATGAATTGAGAGATACGGGAACGGAATACTTTGAAGCAGCACCGCTGCTCTCTGCGAATACATTCAAAAGTATCGTGTCGAGACCCTGTTCGACCTGACTGTTGATTGGAAGGATGACTGTTCCTTGTGAACCACGGATAGTGGTTGGAGCAGTGTCCGACTCCAATCGCACGCTCATGATTGCATCGGGGGCGAGTGCTGGATCACCTCCGGACCGAATGACGCGAGCAGACAACGTTCCCCGAAGTTCTGCAAATTGTTCTGTGCTCACCCATTCCTGCAGATTGGCGTTACGGACCACGATGTCTACACGATGATTTTCCTCACGTCCGCCAGCGAATTCAGGATTGGACTGAATGCGGGGTACGTCGGAGCCGCGAACACTGATACGGCTGGCGTCAATACCCATGCGTTGCAAAGCCTGCTGAACAGAAGCAGCCCGTTGCCTTCCACGTTCGGCTGTACCAATACCACCACCAGCACCTTCGAGCATCACGGTTGCATCAGGGTTCGCTTTGAGCACAGCGGCAATGCGCGGAAGCACCCAACTGTGTGCTTCAACTGGATCCGCGGAGGGTGTGGAACCATCGGCTGCCGTGCGATACGAGGTTGGTATGGTTGTGGAAGTACTGTCAAAGAACACGGCATTCACGATGGGTGTGGTGGCGCGCAACTGATTCCCAGTTACTACTTCTCCGTTGAAAACCGGTTCCTGTATGATAATGGACAATGGAGCAAAAGTGAAAACAGGGGGTGGTGGGGGAGGGGGCGGCGGCATGGAGTCCTTCTGTGCTTTGCGGAAGGAGAATCGTAAGCCGAGCTCCGCGCGGACGCCGAAGGTATTCCATGTTGCATCATTGACCACGCTGGAGAAGAAATAATCAGCACTCAAAGCAGGCACGATGGCAAGGTTATTCGACAGTGGTATCACAGATTCGGCACCTAAGCTCATGCCAACCAAGACGGCACTACGCGTAGTGAGTGGCCCTTCGGCTATTGTGCGATCTTGTGTTCGGCTACCACCGGCATTGAATACTGCACCGCTAGGAGAAACGATCGTTTCGTGTTGGCGAAAACTGGTGGATAGTGGCAGAGCAATACGAGGGCCTAGAACAAAACCTAGTGTGCGTGCAGAATAGTCGCCAAGGACGGCCAGGCGTAGGTCGGGCTGAATTTCGAGATAACTGAGTGTGGCATCGAGCAAGACGTCAGTAACCAAGGTGCTTTCTTCCCCTGTTTGCCCGTCTCGTATTGGGTAGGAGTTTTCATGCGAGAAGGTACCACTTCGACCTGCGTACCCGATGCCAATACCGAGTCCCAGCGTGGATGTTAGCGGAAACTCGAGAATTCCTTGGAGTACCGGATTCAGTCCACTTGCTGTTGTAAGCTGTCCGCAATCGGTGATATCGCCATTGTAGGCGAAGTCAGCCGTATGAAGGCTGAGGAGAAGTCCGCCCTGCAGTCTGGCTGCAAAGGACTCCGGTTGGAGCTGCGCTGCGGCATTCGAGACGCCAAGGATGAGTGCAAACAGAGTGGTGATTCGCATGCATCACAAAACTACCATCGCAGTTGAAGATGCAGCCCGGCAAAGGAATTGGGAGTTGGTCCGAGTCCAAGTGAAATGTCGTCACTCACGTCGAAGTCATACAGGTGAGCACCAACGTATGCGTCGATAGCCGCAAGCACATACGTGGCTAGAAACACCACGCCACTCAGGTCTCGGTTGTCGCGATACACCTCTCGTTGTGCTCGAACATTGAACAGCACATTGTCTGGTGCTCCCTGCGCCTCTAGCTGATCGTAGAGTTCACTAGCATCGTTGAACTGGGCATTGTAGTGAAAGAATAAGTATGCCGTTACTCCGCACGTGCCAGTGAAGAGGGGAATCTTCCAATACTCTTCTGTGTAGTACTGCCCTAGCCCCGGCAGCAGGAGCGAATAGGCAATGGCCGTTGTTGGATTCTTTGTGAGCGGTGGGGCACTCGTATCTTCAGCGGCGAGAAGGGGACTGCCAAGATACAGAAGCACAATACCGACTGCGCAGGTTATCCGCATGCGACCACTTCGATCTCCACGAGAGCCTGTCTGGGTAAACCGGCTACCTGTACGGCTGACCGTGCGGGTTTGTGAGGTGCAAAGGCTTCGGCATACACGTCGTTCATGGCTGCGTAATCTGCCATGTCCTGCAGGAATACCGTGCATTTTACAACATGCTGTAAAGACAATCCTTGTGATGCAAGAATCAAGCGAATGTTGCAGAGAATTTGTTGTGTTTGTTCTGCGCACGTTCCGCCTACAAATGCTCCCGAGCTATCGAGAGCAATTTGTCCGCTAAGGAACACAAGTGTGCCATTGCACACCATTCCATGGCTGTATGGCCCGATGGCTGGGGGTGCTCCCGGTGCATGTATTGGTGTGATCGTGCTCATGGTTCGTTGTCCCGATCAATGATGTAAACGCGTTCTCCTGGCCGAACATACCCATACCGCTCTCGCGCCAGCCTTTCGACTGCTAATGTGTCGTGTTGCAAGGTGTAAATCGTGGAGCGCAGAGAATCCTCGGTTCTGCGAAGTGATTGAATCTGAGACTGTAGTGAGCTTTGTTCTGAAGCAAGCTGCCAGCGGGAGATCAAACCATAACTGGAGAAGAGAACGAACGCAAGAATGACTGCTGTTGCAACGCTGATGACGAGCAGAGTACGGCGCGCCATCAATCGCTTTTCCGTTGTGATTGCCGCTTTGGCCATTATCTCCAGGTGATGTGTCTGAACACTGAACCCAAGTCCGTGCTTGCTACAATGCAGAGTACTCCTCGTGCATCACTCGGTAATGTGATTGATGGCGACGTAGAGGTGATGGTGGCTGAGGAAATGCATCTTCCGTCAAGGCGCATAACATCTACCCTCAAGGTACCTGCCACATTCCCGAAAAAGAGCAAGCCGTGTTCAGTTGTGCGAACTTCAAGATCAGCCAAGGCACCGTCTTCGTTAACATCCGTAAGGTCGTTCAGGTTGTACACGTATAAACCGTTACTGTCCGGTTCCGCCTCGCTGGTCAGGTATGCAATCGCCCAGCCGAAGTCGATATCCAATGCATGGTGCTTGATGGATGGGGCATCCATCGGCAACTCATACCCGGTTACCACCCACGCAGTATCCGCTGATTCCAAGCGATAACACAAACCTCTGTTCATTGGTGTACGGCACATGGCGATGATGCGCCCATTATCGGCGGCCACGGCAGCAACATTCGGACTGGAGATCTCCATTGGCCATACACCCTTGGGTTCCCATGTTGCTTTGGTGGGGTCAAACTCGAATACTCCTTGGTCGGTAGATGCAAACGCCGACTGGTCGAACACCTCCAGGCACGTGGTAACGTCCAAACCATCCAGTGCACTCGGTGGGTTGTTCAGGGTCCAGGAGTCTCCATGATTGGTGGAGACCATCATTCCATTCGACGTCACTGCAAACAGTGCTGCGCTTGTTGCCCCGAATTGCCTTAGTAAACCAGAGCCCCCTACACCGATAGTAAACGAGTCAACAACGTTAGCCCATGCATATACCCATCCCTCGGTTGTGGCTATGTACAATGTGTCAGCCAGAGTAACAGCATCCACAACGTGTTTCCCGTTGAGGTCAAGGACATCGGACGGAGTCCATGTATTACCGCTGATCGTAAAGAAGGTGTTAACAATGCCACCTTCGGATGCCTGGCAAAGAGCGATGGTAGTATTGTTTGCGTAGTCAGTTATTGCCTTGCAATTGTCCAATGTCGGCAGAGGTGTCCATGTGGTACCATGGTCGTACGACACGGCAGTGCGCACATCATACGCGTATAAAGCACTTGCTGCCGTGGTAATGTGAGGCGAGGCGCCTACGAGTGGATTGGTGGCTGGCAGCCACGGTCGTTGAGCCGACGCAGCGTTAGAGATTAGCAGCGCGACCAGGAGCAAAGAGGAGCGGTACATGATGCCTTGTGTGGGATACAAGGCATAAAACTACAACTCCACTAACGCACGACCTGCACCACGCCCGTGCACGTTCCCATTGCAGTGTGGCAGATCAGGCGGTAACTGGCGGTCGGAAGATGTGCTATGTTCAGCGTTTGAGCACCGGGGCATGCCTGCTGACGCAGCACTTCGCAGCCACTGGCGTCGAGAAGTACCAGTGTACCCGAAGCATCCGGTGGAAGGTGAACAACTGCCGACTCTGCTGTCGGATTGGGAGAGATTGTGATTGTGTGCTCGCCGTTCTGTTCCGGCACGGTAACCGGTGCCTGATGCATGGTGCTGTATACGCCAAGAAAGTTCACATCATCCCCGTGAACGTGCAGGTACAGCTTGGAACCATCGCAGGCAAGGTTGCCGCGGCCCGACCTGTTTTGCGGTGGGAGACCAAGGGAGCTAACAGATTCCCAACGCCACGTTGGCTCCGACCAGCGTAGAACATGGTCGAATCCAGCTCCATCACGGAAGCAGCCGAAGAGCACTCCGCCACTGTTCACTAGTGATATCGGTGTGGCGGTGATGCGGGCGTACTGCGGCACACCGTCCGAAGCCTCGGTCCATGCCATGGATTGAGCATCAAATCGGCACATTCCCGAATATCCACCTCCCCAGATCACTCCATTATGCTCCCTGAGAAGTCGGATGCTGCTACCAACCCGAACGGGAGGATGGGAGAGGCTCCAGGTCTCACCCTGGTTAACGGACCACATGGTTGCATTACTTCCACACACCATCATCAGGTTCGACGCAACCGCTACATCGTGCACCGTGCCCACCTGGACTGGCAGACGGCGCCAACTCCAGTTGTATCCCCTGTCCCAACTGGCATACATTGACCCGCCTGCTGTGTACGCAAAGATGTTTCCACCAAGTGTGCAGACGTCGATGAGTGAATCGTTGTCCGAGAGCTGAAAACTGCTCAGGTATTGCCAGGACCGGCCACGGTCGGTGCTCTGGAAGTACTCAATGTTATCGGCCGCTGCACCGCCCCTAAAAACACCGATGGTGTGCCCCCATGTGTAGGCAGCAAAAACTCCCGTAGGAAAGGTTGAAGAAACTGTAGACCACGTGCGGCCATCGTCAATCGAAGCATACACCTGGCTTGGGGAATAGAGTATAACCGTTCCCCGCTGCGATACAATTCTGGCATGGCGTCCGGGACTTACCCTGCTTACTTGCTCCCATCCGCTTGCCTGCAGACTTGCTCCCCCTAGAGAAAGAATTAGGAAGAGAGCTGCAAGGGACCCACCCATAGGCACCTCGTTTGGTATTGCGTAAATATACTTACGCAATAATCCACATGCAAGTGCTTTTATTCTACCGCACCTTCTGCACCATACGCCGCAGAACGGTATCTGCTTGTTCCACTACCAGTACATACGTTCCTGCAGGAAGGTGGGCAACATCCAAGGCCTGGTACCCGCTAACTGTTGTTGTGAGGACGGCTCGGCCATTGAGGTCCTGCAGTGTAATCGTGGCTTGTCCCGCTCCTGGCGTTTGGATCAATAATCGGTCGGTAGCTGGCAAGGGGCTTAGCTGCAGTGTGGGTTTGCTAGCGTCTTCATCCACTGCTGTTGTGGCATCGTGCCGAACCACCCAAACTCCCTGAAAATTCTTGTCGGTGCCGCTGGAGTACACAAGCAGAAGTTGTTTGCACAATCCTAGTCGAAACCGTGACAGATGTTCCCCGTGTGGCAAGCCCCCTTCATCAACCCTACGCCACAACGATCCCGTCCACCGGTATGCGTGATTCTCTCCATGTACCGTGCGGAAGATGCCGAACAGAACTCCACCCAATTCCTTCAACTCAACAACGCGGGGCAGCAGGGAGGCTGTTGGCGTAAGGCCGTTATTTGCTGGTTCCCACGACCTTGTTTGTGCATTGAACCTGGCAGCACCGAACAGTCCACCGGCCCAAATCACGCCGGCGTGTTCTTCCACTTGCGAGATCATGCCGCCAACCTCCATGGGTGCGATGGTTGGTACCCAGGTTCTACCAAAGTTGGTACTCCAGGCCGTGGTTTGTGTGCCGCAGGCTACCCACAGGGTACCTGCCGAAGCAACATCGTCGAGCAACCCGACTGGTGGGGCGTTTTCGATGGTGCTCCATGTATACCCACCGTCGGCCGAGGTGTAAATCATGCCCTGATGGGTGTACATGGTTAGGTCCGAACCATCGCTCTGTACGTCGTGCACGTCGTGCCCTGGCGGTAGTTCAAAGAGTTTTACCCGGCTCCATAATAACCCGGCACTCGTTGCTGTATGTAGATACACAAAACGGTCAGGATCAGTACTAATGCCAACAAGTGTGCCCTGCAAACGGCATGCTGCCGATAAACCGTTTGGAAAATGCTGTTTTACGCTCCACCACATGTATCCACAAATGTCGCTAAGCAGTACTTCCCTACGATTGAATAGTAGGACAACGTTGTCCTGAGCGGCAAGCCTACAATCAGCATCAGCCAACACTCCTGCCGAACGCGTCCACCTATCCTGTGTTTGTGCCATTGCCAGATTCGGCAATAGGCAACCAACAAGGCACCACGTGACGAGAACAGTTCGAATTGTGGAAAACATGGAACGAATGTACGTAAAGTTACGTATGGACCAAAACCGAGTGTACATTGATAATCAAAATCAATACCAAGCTCGTAAGCCTATATAAAAACAGGCAGATGCAATAAAGCATCCGCCTGTTATCCACTTTTACACAGCTTTTTGCACCGCTCAGTGCACAGCTTTATCCACACAGTTTGTGGAAAGTGTTAGGAAACGTATTCCTCCACTGCTGGGCAGCTACAGATCAGAACTCGGTCTCCGTAGGCATTGTCCACCCTGCCAACTGACGGCCAGAATTTCCTATCTCGAACCCAGGGTAGAGGGAAGGCAGCCTGCTGGCGGGAATACGAATGCTGCCAGTCATCGGCAGTAACCACCAACTGCGTATGGGGTGCATTCTTGAGTACGTTGTCCAAGCGATCCGCAGCACCACTGCACACGGCTTCTAACTCTTCCCGAATTGATAACAGGGCTTCGCAAAACCTGTCGAGTTCGGCTAGGCTCTCGCTTTCGGTGGGCTCGATCATCAACGTGCCTGCAACGGGAAAGGATACGGTTGGTGCATGAAATCCATAGTCCATCAGGCGCTTGGCAATATCTTCTACCTCAATGCCTCCGCGCTGCTTGAACTCCCGCATGTCCAGTATGAACTCGTGTGCGCAGCGTCCTTCAGTACCTGTGTAAAGAACCTTGTACGATCCTTTCAGTCTGCTCATCAGATAGTTGGCGTTGAGTATTGCATGGCGAGTAGCTTCGGTTAAACCGTCGGCTCCCATCATCCTGATGTAAGCCCAAGAGATGAGAAGGATGGAGGCAGAACCGTAGGGGGCTGCACTTACCATGTAGGCAGACTCGGAGGAACCGGTGCCCGGTAGGTTTGTGTCTGGCAAGTACGGAGCCAGTTCTGCAGTGCAGCAGATCGGGCCCATACCGGGTCCGCCGCCGCCATGTGGTATACAGAAGGTCTTGTGCAAGTTCAGGTGGCAAACATCTGCACCGATAGCTCGCGGACTGGTTAGTCCTACCTGTGCATTCATGTTGGCGCCATCCATGTACACGCGTCCACCATACTCATGCACGATGGAGCACACTTCCTGAATGCTCTCCTCGAACACACCATGCGTACTGGGGTAGGTTACCATGAGGGCGGACAGGTTGGCAGCGTGTTTTTCTGCCTGTGCCTTGAGGTCGGCTACGTCAATGTATCCACGTTCGTCACTCTTTACTACTACTACCTTCATGCCCGCCATAACAGCACTGGCCGGGTTGGTTCCATGGGCACTAGCGGGGATGAGAACAACGTCGCGGTGGGCCTGGCCATTAGCAACATGAAAGCGGCGTATCGTGAGCAGGCCTGCATATTCACCTTGCGCACCAGCGTTGGGCTGCAATGAACATGCATCGAAGCCAGTGATTTCATTCAACCATTGTTCAAGCTGGGAGAATACGGCGGCGTACCCAGCAGCCTGGTTGCGTGGCACGAATGGATGCAAACCTCCAAAACCGGGCCACGTGATCGGCATCATCTCCGCAGCCGCATTCAATTTCATGGTACATGATCCAAGGGGAATCATACTGTGCACAAGGGATAGATCCTTGTTCTCCAAGCGCTTCATGTACCGCAGCAGTTCATGCTCGGTGTGATGGGTGTTGAATACCGGGTGTTGCAGAAAGGGGCTATGGCGATGCATGGGCATGGGAATGCCACCTGTGGCATTTGCAATCAACGTGCTCAGGTCAGGTATGGCCTGACCGTTGCCACGAGCCTTCGAGAAGATGTGCAGGATGTGCTCGATGTCGGCTGGCGTAACCGTCTCGTCCATCGAAATGCCAATGCGCTCACCGTCTGGAAAGTAGCGGAAATTGATATTGGCGGCTTCGGCATGCGGACGTATCTGAGTCTCGCTTGCAGCAATGCAGAGGGTGTCGAACCACGTATGGTTCAGAACCTCGTATCCAAGCAGCCTGAGTCCGTCGGCCAATGCAGAGGTGTATCCATGCACACGCTCGGCAATACCGCGGAGTCCATTAGGGCCATGGTATACGGCATACATGGCTGCGATGTTGGCCAGCAGAGCTTGCGCTGTGCAGATGTTGCTCGTAGCCTTGTCGCGCCGTATGTGTTGTTCGCGCGTTTGCAGAGCCATGCGGTAGGCCACGTTTCCTTGTGCGTCAACGCTCACACCGATGATGCGGCCAGGCATCAACCTTTTGTATACCTCACGGGTGGCAATGAATGCCGCATGCGGTCCGCCATACCCCATAGGAACGCCGAAGCGCTGTGCCGACCCGATGGCAATGTCAGCCCCGAACTCTCCCGGTGGCTCCAGCATGGTAAGTGCCAGTAGGTCGGTACCAACAGTAACCAGGCACCCGGCTTCGTGAGCCCGATTGCACAGCTCTTCGTAATCGTAAACGGATCCGTCGCCGGCGGGATACTGAAGGTAACAGCCAAACACGTCGGGTGTGAACTCGAATTCGGACCACTTGCCAACGCGGATCGTGATGCCGAGTGGTTCCGCCCGTGTGCGCAGTACAGCCAACGTCTGCGGAAATACATTCTCGTTTACTAGCAACACATGTGCATCCTTGCGTGCCGCTGGCAGGGCCGCTTGCATCATGTGCATGGCCTCGGCTGCAGCGGTTGCTTCGTCCAGCAGTGAAGCATTGGCAATTTCAAGCCGCGTAAGGTCGATAACCATGGTCTGAAAATTCAACAGCGACTCAAGTCTGCCTTGCGAAATCTCGGCTTGGTACGGTGTGTATTGCGTATACCATCCTGGATTCTCAAGAATGTTCCGCTGGATGGTTGGCGGCGTCACAGTCCCGTAGTACCCCATTCCGATGAATGAACGCGCCACTATGTTTTTCTCCGACAGGGCCCGTGCCTCCTGCAACATCTCCATTTCGGTGGCGGCGCGTGGCAACTGGAGAGGGCGGTCGAGTCTGATTCGCGCTGGCACCGTCTCATCGATCAACGCATCCACACTTGATGCTTCTACCACACGAAGCATCGCATCAATGCTAGAAATGTTGGCCCCGGTGTGCCGGGAACGGAATTCGTCTTTGTAAAGCATAGGGGGGGGGATGAAGGGTTACTAGGTTACGATAGTTACGGGTGAGTGACGGAAAGTCGTTGAGAATGTGGAGATGCGTTTGGCACAAAAGGAACCAGGTTCTACTCTCTGTACTGGCAGCACGTGGCAAGCTCATTGTAAGCGTCATCATCGGCCTTCTTTCCGTCGGCATCGTATCCTGCGTCAAGAATGGTCTGCACGATTTCATCCTTGCTGGTCAGAGCATCATCAAACGTCACCCTGAGCTTTTTTGTTTTCTTATTCCACGTGGCTTCCCCTACGCCTTCTACGGATGTTGCAGCCTTTTCGATGGTCTTTTTGCACATGCCGCAGTTACCACGTACCGATATCTCGGTTGTGATCTCGGCTGCAGCAGCAGATAAGGGCAGAAGAAAAACGAGGGCAAGAGAGAGCAGAGTGCGCATGTGCGAATTCCGAGATTGTGAAGAGTTGGGGAAGACGAAAATCGGGAGACTTGCGTGAACTGGTGTCACCGAACCTACCCACTCCGCGTCCCTGCGCTAGTTTCGCGGCCACAAAACAGCCCTATGCAACGAGCCCTCCGATACATTGTTCTCATCGTCATTGCCGCTGCGGCGATAGCAGCATTCGTTTGGTTTGGTGCAGGAACGGCTGAAGACAAGAAACCCAAGCCCCCTGCCAATAGTTCGCCAATACGCATAACGGCATACGTGGTGCAGGAGGAACCGTTTGCAGAATCGCTCACGCTCGGTGGTACTGTGTTGGCAGCCGAAGCCGTAAACGTATACGCCGAAGTTGGAGGCAGAATTACAGCAGTTGAGTTCCGGGAAGGGGCTCTGGTGAGCACAGGCCAGGTGTTGGTGCGGCTGAATGATGCCGAGCAACGTGCACGGCTTGACAGACTTCGGGCGCAGTACCAGGTGGACAGTGTGCGAATGAAGCGTTTGGAAATGCTACGCACGATTGATGGCGTAAGCTTGCAGGAGTACGACGAAGCCCGTGCGCAAGTGCAGATGCGCAAGGCTGAGATTGACGAACTGCTGGCCACCTTGGATCGATTAGTGGTGCGCGCACCTTTTGGTGGTACCGTCGGACTTCGGCATGTGAGCCCCGGGGCAGTAATCACGCCACAAACGCTTATCAGCACCCTAGCCGACATACGGACACTGAAGATTGAAGTACCAATCCCCGACAGGTATGCGAAGGCCGTGCCGATAGGAAGCACATTGCGGTTTGTTGCAAGAAACCGTGCTGGGGCTGATACCATGGTGGCCACCGTATATGCAGCAGATCCTGTTGCAGATGAAGCAACACGATCCATACGCGTACGCGCGCGCTGTGCGGGTAACGCCTCACTGGTACCCGGTACGATCGTGGATGTGATGCTGCAAACCAGCACCTCCGAAAAGGCCATGCTCATCCCCTCGGCATCCATCCAGCCGGGCATGAAGGGATCGTCGGTATTTGTTGTGAACAACGGCGTGGCACGCGAAGTGGATGTTCATCTGGGTGGACGCACACCCGGCAAGGTCCATGTGCTTGATGCTATCAACCCTGGGGATACGATAGCCACGAGTGGACTGCTTGTGCTCAAGAATGGACTACGTGTGAAGGTGGACGTCGAGTGAACCTCTCCGTCCTAACCATTCGTCGGCCTGTGCTGAGCATTGTGCTTAGCGTTGTGCTCGTGCTGCTGGGTGTTATTGGCTACCTTTTTCTTGGGGTTCGCCAGTTCCCCGACGTAGACCCACCCAACATTACCGTTACAACCACCTATGCCGGCGCAAATGCCGACGTTATCGAAGCGCAGATCACCGAGCCACTCGAAGAAAGTATCAATGGCATTAGCGGCATACGCTCACTCACATCACAGAGTAGCGACGGCCGTTCGCAGATAACGGTTGAGTTTGAACTCGGCGAGGATCTGGAAACTGCGGCAAACGACGTGCGCGATCGCGTTGACAGAGCAAAACGCAACCTGCCACCCGACATTGATCCGCCCATCGTTGCAAAGGCCGATGCCAATGGCCGAGCCATCCTGGTGATGACCGTGCAGAGCACGTCGCGAACACTGGGAGACCTTACAGCGTTTGGAACGAACGTTCTCAAGGAGCGACTGCAAACGATCCCTGGTGTTGGCAACATCACGATTTGGGGCGAACGCCGCTATGCGATGCGTATCCTCATGGATCCTGATCGGCTATCAGCGTTTAACCTTACCACCACTGATGTTCAGCAGGTTCTTGCTCGCGAAAATGTAGAGTTGCCGGCTGGTAAGCTTGAAGGCACCAGCACGGAGATCACGGTGCGAACGCTGGGTAGACTTTCAACGCCTGAAGAGTTTCGTTCACTCATTCTGCTTTCGCGCAATGGCGCCACCGTACGCCTTGGCGATGTAGCACGTGTGTATCTGGGTGCCGAAAACGAACGCACATTGCTTAAGCGCAACGGCGTACCAATGATTGGACTGGCGATATCGCCACAGCCAGGTGCAAACCAGGTGCAGATATCCGACGAATTCTACCGTCGGTACGCATCCCTGCAGAAGTTTGTGCCGTCCGACATCATCTTGAACGTTGCATTCGACGATACCCGATTCGTTCGTGGTGCTGTGGAAGAAGTGGAAGAAACGTTACTCATTGCGTTCACACTGGTAGTTGTCATCATCTTCCTCTTCCTTCGTTCGTGGCGAGCTACTCTTATCCCCGTGGTTGCCATTCCCGTAAGCCTG
Organism: uncultured Hyphomicrobiales bacterium; assembly: GCA_964620125.1. Classification (GTDB taxonomy): domain Bacteria; phylum Bacteroidota; class Ignavibacteria; order Kapaibacteriales; family Kapaibacteriaceae; genus OLB6. The sequence continues at coordinate 187,800 of CAZUGQ010000001.1, read as the reverse complement.
ATTGCAACGTTCTTCGTGGTATGGTTGGCGGGCTTCTCTATCAATGTGCTGTCGCTGTTAGGCATCGTACTTGCCACCGGCTTGGTTGTAGACGATGCTATCGTGGTAATGGAGAACATTTTTCGCCGCATTGAACATGGCGAGCCAGCTCGCGAAGCCGGAGAAAAGGGAGCAACGGAAATCTACTTTGCAATCATCAGCACCACGATCACCCTGGTGGTGGTGTTTGTGCCCATCATCTTTCTTCCGGGTCTTACAGGTCGGTTGTTTCGCGAGTTCGGTGGTGTGGTTGCAGCCAGTGTGCTCATTAGTGCATTCGTGAGTCTAACGCTTACTCCAATGATGAGTTCGCGGCTCCTGCATGCTCACGACATGGATGGCTGGTTTGCCCGTGTAACGGAGCCCTTCTTCCTCTGGCTTACCAGCAGATATCAGGCAATACTGTCGGGAGTGATGAAAGCTCCCTTTATCGCAATCCTTCTGATGATTGCATCGGTGGTGCTCATCGTTCTTGTTGGCAGGGGGCTTAAGTCTGAGTTGGCTCCAATCGAAGACCGGGGGCTGCTCACCATGAACGTTACTGCTCCGGAGGGAACAACCTTTGATGTGATGGATCGCGTAATGGACACGCTCACTGCAACGGTGCTCCGAGTAGTTCCGGAAACGCAGTTCATGCTCACAGTAACGTCGCCCAACTTCTTTGGTGGGGGGAACAACAACGGATTTTCGCGCGTGATACTTTCTCCATCCGTCGAACGCACCCGTTCGCAGATGGAGATTGCATCACAGCTTAGTGCGATGCTCAAAGAAAACACGCAGGCCAGGTTCCTGGTGATACAGGAGGCCACCATCTCTACCGGGCAACGCGCAGGGCTGCCGGTACAATACGTGCTGCAGGCTGCTACGCTCGACGACCTACGAAACACATTGCCGCGATTCATGGCAGCGGCTGGCACGAATCCCACCTTTACCGTGGTGGATGCAAACCTGAAGTTCACGAAACCGGAACTGGTGGTGAGTATCGATCGTGATCGAGCTCGCGACCTGGGTGTAAGTGTTCTAGACGTTTCACAGGTGCTGCAGGCTGGATTGAGTGGACAGCGCCTTGGTTACTTCATGCTCGATGGCAAACAGTACCAGATTATTGGCGAAGTAGAGCGTAGCAGTCGGTCGACTCCTGACCATCTGCGCAGTCTCACCGTGCGCACGGCGAGTGGTGCAACAGTGCCTCTGGCCAATATCGTACATCTCGAAGAGCGCAGCACACCTCCAGCCTTGTACCGATATGATCGGAATGTGAGTGCAACAATCAGCGCAGGGCTTGCCCCGGGAAGAACGATAGCCGATGGTATTCAGGCAATGGATGCCATTGCCGACACAGTGCTAAGTGACCGGTTTACTACAGCATTGGCTGGTGAGTCCAGAGACTTCTCCGAGAGCAGTTCAAGTTTGGTGTGGGCGTTTCTGCTGGCGTTGATCTTTGTGTATCTCGTGCTTGCAGCGCAGTTCGAGAGCTTTCTGGACCCCTTCATCATCATGCTCACTGTGCCACTCGCACTTGCTGGTGGCGTGTTGGCTTTATGGTTTTCTGGAGACACGTTGAACATCTTCAGTGAAATCGGGGCAGTTGCTCTCATTGGCCTGATTACAAAGAATGGAATTCTGATTGTGGAGTTTGCTAATCAGAAGAGAGAAGAAGGAGAGTCTGTTATCAGTGCAGCAATGTTGGCTGCTGCAACGCGGTTCCGACCGATTCTCATGACGTCGTTGGCAACCATTCTTGGTGCATTACCCATTGCACTGTCGCTTGGAGCATCGTCCGAGAGCCGCGTGGGTTTGGGTGTTGTGGTTGTGGGCGGCATGGCATACAGCACTGTGCTCTCACTGATCGTGATCCCTGTGTTGTATGCACTGCTCAAGTCATGGAAGAAGCCGAGATATGGCAGCGAAGTCTAATAGGAGCATACTGCCATGTTGATGAACGGAACTGTGGTGAAGAGTCGATTGAACCAGCACTCTGAAGTACCGAGTAGAGCATTACAGTGAACAAGGCCATTCTCGTCATCTTCGTTGTATGCAGTGCATCAGCCGGGGCGGCCGACACTTTGCGCATTACGCTGCAGGAAGCGATAGCGATGGCCTTGTCGAAGAACTTCGATGTTCTCCTTGCCCGCCAGGACTCCCTTTTGGCCGCAAATACGGGTGCAACGTCTATCACTGGTTACCTGCCCCGCCTGAACGTGGCTGGCAACGCCAGTACCGGCGCCAACGATATCAATCAGCGACTTGCTGATGGTAGGGTGATATCGCAGGCAGGCGCCACAGTGTCGAACATCAACGGAAATGCAACGTTAAGCTGGACACTTTTCGATGGCTTCCGAATGTTCGCAACAGCGGATCGCGTGCGTGCGCTCGAAGCCGAAGGGATCGCACGCGTACGTGCCGAGATGCAAAGTGTGGTAGCCGATGTGATCACCACCTACAACGGTCTGGTTGCTTTCCAGCAGTTTCTTGGCACGGTCGACAGTGCGTTGACGCTTGCTGAGGAGCGGTTTACCATCGAGAAGCGTCGGCACGATGCAGGCCTTATCAACGGCGTTGAGTTGGCACAAGCACAGATTGATCTCAACTCTCAGCGGTCGCTTGCCGTGGGCATGCGAGCCGACCGCGACAATGCTGCATCGGCACTCCTCACACTACTCGGAAGGCAAGCAGCTGGAGCAACCGTTGTTGCCGACCCCACACTCCCTCCGATAGTTATTCCCACCCTGCGTGAGCTTACCGATGATGCAGACACGCTGAACCCCGACGTGCTTGCGGCGCAACGCATGTTCCAGGCGGCTTCCGCACACGTATCCGAAATGCAGGCTGCATTCTACCCGCAGCTTGGTGTGAGTGCTGCCTATCAGTTTAACCGCACGGAGCAGGGGGCAGGATTCATTCTGGAGAATCGCACCACTGGTTGGAATCTTGGTGCTCAGGTGCAGTGGAACATTTTCAATGGATTCAACGACAAGTTGGCTCGCGAACGGGCCATCATTGAGCAGGACAAGGCGCAGATTACCATCGAAGCAGAGCGTAATACTCTAAGAGGCCAGCTAGACCGTACCTACCGTACCTTTCAAACAAAGGCACAGCAGCTTGCACTCGAGCAGGCCTCGTATACAGAAGCAACGCGCAATGCATCTGTTGCCATTGAGCGACTGCGCGTGGGCACCATCAATGCTCTTGAGGTACGGCAAACCCTTCTTACGCTGCTGGAGGTAGGAGAGCGTGTTGCGCGCCGCGAGTATGAGCGTCGGCTGGCGGCTACCGAGCTGTTCCGGCTGAGTGGAAGACTCGTTCGATAGTTTTGTTAACCGCAGACGTACACAATCAGTAAACAGCAAGCATCAGCAATGACCTTCCGTATCGAACGCGACACAATGGGCGAGATCGAGGTACCCTCGAACACCTACTATGGCGCTCAAACAGCACGCAGTCTTATCCACTTTGCCATCGGCGATGAAACAATGCCTCGCGAGGTGATTCAGTCCATGGGCATCCTGAAAAAGGCAGCAGCCATGGTGAATCGAGACCTCGGCAAGCTTGCGCCCGAAAAGGCAGAGCTGATTATTGCTGCAGCTGATGAAGTGATCACAGGATCACTGGACGAACACTTCCCATTACGGGTGTGGCAAACTGGTTCCGGTACACAAACCAACATGAATGTGAATGAGGTGATTGCCAATCGAGCAATTGCCATGGCTGGAGGTGAATTAGGAAGCAAGAGCCCCATTCATCCCAATGATGATGTAAACAAGTCACAGTCGTCGAACGACACATTCCCAACTGCCATGCACATTGCCACGGCACGTGCAGTTCATGCCAGGCTTCTACCGGCTGTCGAAGCATTGCGCGACACACTCTCCGCAAAAGCAGAGGAGTTCAAGGATCTGATCAAGAGCGGTCGAACACACCTGATGGATGCCACGCCGGTAACACTTGGACAGGAGTTCAGTGGGTATGCCCAACAGCTTACCAATGGCATCACAAGAGTGAATGGTGCCATGGCAGGTGTGTATGAGCTAGCGTTGGGAGGCACTGCCGTTGGAACCGGGTTAAACACCCATCCGGAGTTTGCACAACGATCGGCCGCCACGATTGCTACACTTACCGGCCTTCCATTTGTGAGTGCACCAAACAAGTTCGAAGCACTTGCCGCACATGATGCATTGGTATACCTGCACGGAGCACTGAAAACACTTGCAGCCTCGCTCATGAAGATTGCCAACGATGTTCGATGGATGGCATCCGGTCCACGCTGCGGCCTTAACGAAATTCACATCCCCGAAAACGAGCCGGGAAGTTCCATCATGCCAGGCAAGGTGAATCCAACACAGAGCGAGGCCATGACCATGGTGTGTGCTCAGGTACTGGGCAATGATGTGGCCGTGAATATTGGCGGTGCGAGTGGAAACTTCGAGCTCAACGTTTTCAAACCGTTGGTGATTTACAACGTGTTGCAGAGTATCCGGCTGCTCTCTGATGCATGTACCATGTTCAACGTGCATTGTGCACAAGGGATAGAAGCAAACAGGGAGCGCCTGGAGTTTTACAACAGAAACACCCTGATGTTGGTTACTGCCTTGAACTCTCGCATCGGTTACGACAAGGCCGCTGCCATTGCCAAGCATGCACACAAGAATGGAACTACGCTGAAGGAGAGTGCCCTTGCTCTTGGATATCTTACCGCGGAAGAGTTCGACGCGTGGGTACGTCCGGAAGACATGCTAGGTCCAACACCTTGATCATCGAGCACGATGTAGATCTGGCTCGGTATACCACCTTTGGTGTCCATGTCCGGGCAAAGGTTCTTGTAACCACACAATCCGTAGAGGATGTGCAGCGGGCAGTGGCGTTGCATCCTGAAGCCCGTGTTCTCGGGGGCGGATCCAACGTGTTGTTGGTACACCCGCAGGATGCACTCATCCGTGTGGCCATTCCCACCATCAGCATTGTGGAAGAATCCGACACCTCGGTATGTGTTTGTGTTGGTGCCGGCGAGGCATGGGCTGACTTCGTGCGGTGGGCCGTAGAGCACAACTATGGTGGACTGGAGAACCTGGCTCTCATCCCTGGCACCGTAGGTGCCGCACCCATTCAAAATATTGGCGCATACGGATTGGAGCAGGACACTGCTTTTGTGGAGCTGGAAGCCGTTGATCGCTTAGATGGAGCTGTGCGCAGATTCTCGAAAGAGCAGTGTGCCTTTGGATATCGCACAAGCATCTTCAAGACTGATCTTGCAAACAGATACGTTATCACAAGCGTTACCTACCGATTATCAAAGCCCCCTCACACCATTCATACATCATACAAGGATGTTGCCGCTCATCTGGAGCACATAGGCCAGCCAACACTTCATGATGTGTACAAGGCCGTGGTAGACATTCGCACGGCCAAGTTGCCAGACCCATCAGTGACTGGCAATGCGGGGTCGTTCTTCAAGAACCCAGTCATTCCTTTCAACCACTACCAGCAGCTCTTGCAGAGTTATCCGGAGATGCCGGGTTATCCGGTTGATGAGCATCACATAAAAGTACCTGCCGCATGGCTTATTGACCGCGCAGGCTGGAAGGGGTATCGGGAAGGGGCTGTAGGCGTGCACGAACGTCAGGCATTGGTGATCGTCCACTACGGCGGCGATAACGGCGCATCGGTGTTGAGCCTCTCGCAGCGAATTCGGGATAGTGTCCTGGAGAAGTATCAGATACCCTTAGAGGCTGAGGTGAACATCTGGTAATGTTGAGAGCGGATATTGCGGGATGCACGCCACTATTTCCATTGCTTGCTGTTTGATACTTGCCTATGCAGTTGCACCTTCATCCAGTTGCAACGAGAAGAGTGCACAACGTCAGCGACTATTCCACATCACACGAAGCAAGGGACCAGCCATCGTGTGTTATGATGCACTTTTCAAGAACGGCAAGCTCTGCGAGCAGGACCCTGTGGATGTGTATTGGGAGCACCCAAACAAGAACAACGAGCGCGAGGAACTCAACTGGATAGAGCGGTGGCAAGCGTATGGTATTGATATAACTCGCACATTTGGTGGGCAAGATAGTGTTGACATTGTGATGCGAGCCAATAAGAAACCCGTTCGGATTGTGCAGCGCAATGGTACGTGGATGGCGCTCACATACGTTAAGGGAAAGGTTTGCCAGCTCCTAAGCGTTCACGTGGCCACCGATGAAAGCTCTTTCCCGCCCAAGGTACTGCACGTAAACGTGTGCGGCCGAGTACGGTCAACTGGGGAGGAGATTGTGGAGGTCGTGAAGCCATGATGATGGCAAGTGCAAGGATGGTACAGCTACCGTGAAGGAGTGGAGTGGGTATTGGGCTACAAGCATTCGCTGGAACAGCATGTACCGATGAAAGGCTACTCGGTCCGCATTCTTAAACAACACGATCAACAGAACAGATTCTACATCCATTCCTGACGCAAACGATTTCTTGGTGTCCGATTATGGTGCTAGCGAACAGGATGTTGCTACTATATCAGGTGCTGCTGTCAACTCCTATTCGAAGTTCGCAGAGTCACCATGCCTCTGTGCCATTTCCAAGATATCTAGTAGACAACTGCTTATACTCACAGGAGAGCTGGTTTGTTATGAGCTTGTCCGGATCGACTCTACGTCTTCGATCCCTGGCAACTGAGGTGGAAAAACGTCAACCTTGTTGCTCCCTTCAAGGCACATCACTAGCATCCTCAAGTGTCGCAACATCCTTGGCACGTTGTTGCCTTGCTCGTGTCAAGCACCGCTACGGCCCCTGATGGCTTCAGCGAGCAGTAGTACTTCACTAAAGAACGTCAGCGCAGTTCCACAATCTGTTCGCAATCCGCCACTGTATCCAACCGATGTGCGATCACGAGCACGGTTGCATGTGCGAACTCTTCGCGGATGGTTCGCTGGATGAGTGCGTCGGTTTCAAGGTCTACCGATGCTGTGGCTTCGTCGAGAACGATGATGCGTGCGTCGGATAAGATGGCACGAGCCATGCAGAGGAGCTGACGTTGCCCTTGAGAAAAATTCAAGCCCCCTTCCAGCACTTCACTTTCCAAACCATGAGGGAGGGCGCTGATGTGCTGCTCGAGTTGTACGCGCCGCAAGGCCGTCCACACTTGCTCGTTGGTGGCGCTCTGGTATCGGTCAAGATTGCTGCGGATGGTGCCGATGAACAGTGTTGGGTCCTGCGGGATGATGGCTAACGCTCGACGCAGCCGCTGCAAAGGCACAGTGCGAATGTCGATGCCATCGATGTAGATGGTGCCTTCGGTGGGCTCAACAAAACGAAACAGGGTTTGGAACAAGGTGCTCTTACCGGAGCCGGTACGCCCCACGATGCCAACCTTGCTGCGGGGGGGGACGTTGAAGCTTACGTTTCTAAGCACAAGCGGCAGGTGTGGTGCATAGCGCACGGAGAGATTGCTTACTCTGATAGCACCAGCGGACGGCCATGCAGGATCGAGCGCGTGATGCTGGGGGTGGGAGCCGTGAGCAGATGAAGAATCTGCAACCACAGACACCGAAGGTTCTGGCTCCAATGTTCCGTATCTGTTAAGCCGTTCTACCGCAGTCATGCGGCTTTCCACCTCCGAGAAGGCTCGTACCGTCCAATTGAGATTGCCCCAGAAGCTCAGTGCATAGGTGAGCACCAGGCCTGCAGTTCCGGCTGTGATAGCGTCGTGCCGGGCCAGGTACACAATGCCAAGGCTTGTTGCCAGACCAACCAGGCCGCTCACCATAGGCACGCGAACGCTGAACCACCGATTAAGCAGGATGCTCGTGTAGAATGCCCGCTGGTAGTTAGTGATGATGCGGGTGAAGCCATCGAGAAAGAATTGTTCTCTGCCAAATCCATGGATTACATCTAACCCGGTAACGAGTTCTTTGAAGTGTGCGTACCGCGGACTTCGTGCAATACTCTCCAAACGCTTAGCCTCGCGCGCGGATGAGCGGTAATCGCGCTGCAACCGGTTGTATATCCAGAGCACTGGCGCAACAACGAGTGAGACCACTGGGATAACGGAGAGGACCAGGATGAGCGAACCAATCGTCTGGGAAAGTGACTTGAAGCTCTGTTCTAAGTTCCACGAAAGGTGATCGTCCACGGCTTCCTGATCGCGTGCGAAGCGATTCAGTATTCGGCCGGTTGGCGTTGTGTCGAAGAACCGAATGGGAGCATGAAGAACGCCACTCAATGCAGCGTCGTGCAATACTTTCCCTGCCGCAGCAGCCCGCCACAGCCAGATGAGTTTTTCGAGAACCCAGACGAGTAGGACGGCAACGCCGAGCAGGCCGAAGATTCCAACGGCGGCCAGCGGCGAAATTGAGTACCCGGCACTTATGTCCCCGGCACTCGAGTACCCGGCACTTATGTTCCCGGCACTACTCGATTGATCCGTCCACCATCCCATCCACCACGTCTGCACAATGGGCAGCACGGTGATACCCGCAGCAGTGCCAATCAGAGCCAACGCAATAACGGGCGCCCAAACCTTGTGCGTACCCAGCACCGCCCGCGCATAGGCTGCATACACGTTCTTTCGCACTACGCCCGTGTCGTTGTCCTCGTCTGCCACAAACCGATCCATACTCTCCACGGAACCGTCCGGCGATGTGGCGTGAAGAACCGGCTCATGCGGGGCCGTTCCCATCGCTGAAGTAATCTGCGTGGACTTTGCATCGCTCTGATTCTGAATCTTGAAGGGGGCTTGGGGATCGTATTCGGGGATGCGGTGTTTTACTTCGTCGTACGATCCTTGGGTTACAATGCATCCACCATCTAGTATCACAACGTGATCAAATCTGTGCAGATGTTCCAGGCGGTGGGTTACCACGATGCGAGTAACGTTCGTCCAAACACCGAAGAGCAGGTTGTTTACAAGGTGGTCTTCCGTGGCAGTGTCAACAGCCGACAGTGGATCATCCAAAAACACAATGTCAGGCTTTGCGTATGCTGCCCGGGCAAGCGAAAGGCGTTGCTTCTGTCCGCCGCTCAAATTCACACCACGCTCGCCAATCTCCGTGTGCAAGCCAGCCGGCATTACTGCCAGGTCTGGCTTAAGTGCACATGCTTCAACGATTGCCTCAAGCCCCTTGGCATCGAAGGGTTCGTTACTTCCAAACAGTATGTTGTCTTGTACTGTGGCGTTAAGAATGAACGCTTCCTGCGGTACATAGGCCATTCTTGGTTGCTGTCTATTGGCAGGATGCGGTGTACTATCGGACGTGCCAGTATAGAGCACATCACCATGCGTAACGTGCTGCAGGCTTGCGAGAATGCGCAGCAACGTGCTCTTACCCGAACCAACTGCACCAACAATGGCAGTTGCCGTACGTGGAGCTACCTGCAGAGAACTGATGCGTAACGCATCGGAGCTTGATCCTGGGTAACGTACCACGATATCTGTGGCAGTAACCTGGAATCCTAGTTCGTCTACACGATGCGTTGAGGCCGACGCCCAATCTATAACACGCCGTGTGGGTGCTGAGAAGTATGCATGCAATCGTTCGGTTGCAACTCGAGCATGCTGAATGTTGGCGAGCAGGTGACTGATCATGCCGAAAGGTTCTTCGAGCAGGGCAAAAAGAGCGAGACAGGCAAAAACATTTGATGCCGTTAGTGTACCTCCAAACATCACAAAGGCGGCAAAGCCGGCAAACGCTACAAGGGTGGTCACACTGATGAAGAGTGCTGTGCTAACAGCGTCGGTAGCCACGATGCGGATGCGCGTGCGGATCTCGCGTGCTCGCACGCGAGCAACGTCGGCATGAACACTGTCTTCCCACGCCTGAAACTTTACTACTCGAATTCCATGCAGTATTTGCGACATAAGCGTAACGCGCTCATCGCGTGTTTCCATCAAATGATGGTCCAGTTTTCGGTATCTGTTTGCCACGGCAACAGCCAGCGGTGATAGCACCATAAGTACGGCTATGGAAACAACGGTGGCTGGGCCCAAAAACATCCAGAGCAGGATGATGCCAACAAGAGTTCGAAGAAGGGCACTCAACGATTCAGGTATGAAGAATGCTCCCTCGGCAACCGCATCCGTGTCGCTGGACAGATGATTCACCAGGTCACCCGTTCGCATCCTACTGCGCGACTCATGCTGCAGGCGCAGAGCATGCCGTACCACCCGACGGTTAATTCCATTTACGACCGTGGCAAATGCGGCCAGGGCATTGTAGTAAAAATGTTGGAGAACAAGTGCAGCAGCCATACCACAGAGGCCAAGTGCAGTAGCCAATATGTACATGGACACCTCAGCACGTTCGCCCGCAATAGGAAGGATGTGCAGTAGGCGCGAAAGAAGTAGGGGGCTTGCCATTATGAGTGCTAGGTACAGTACACTCAGCGTTATCAGGTTGCGAGCTGGAGTACCCGTAGCCCTGAATACCTGCCACATGAAGCGTGGAAAGTTCGAGGTGTCGGCATGTTCAAACGCCTCGCTGGCATGTTCGGGGTCGAAGGCCGTCGGCAGACTTGGAGCGTCGGCCGAAGTGAGCGGACGCACCCGTCCCCTTCGGATGAGCGTGTTGGCATGGGAGAAGAGAAGGTGGGGTAGCATGGTGGGTGCGAAAGGGCAAATACCTTGCCAAGTACGGCAGCCGAGAGGTTGTTTAAGGTTGATTCATACGAAGCCAAAAGGTGCCGGTTTCTTTGTTCGTAAGTGCCTTTGCATCTTTGCGCCGGAATTATATAACCCCTTCACCTTTGTTAGGATATCGGAGTATGAAAAGCGTCACCTTGCTGGTATGTGTTCTTGGCAGCCTGATGGTAGCCGCGCCGACTATTCAGGCACAGCTATCGCAGGAGGAAGTTGCCATCGTGCAAAACCTGTTCGGGATGGAGAAGCGTGCCATCTACACCAAGATCATGAAACTGTCTGCAGCAGATAGTGTAAGCTTCTGGCCACTGTATGATGATTACGAAGTACGGCGTAAGAATCTTGGCAAGACGAAGCTGGAACTAGCTCAGCGTTTTGTGAGCAAGTATCCCAACATTTCGCATGATGAAATTGATGAGATGGTAAACGACATAGACGACATCAATGCAGAATTGAACGAACTCGTGAAGGACTTCTACGACAAGATCAAGGACAAGTCATCAGCGCAGACTGCAGCCATGTTCTATCAGATGGAGCACTACATCATGAATGTGGTAAACTCAGACTTGAATGATGCGCTGCCGTTTATTGGGGAGTTCAAGATTGTGACGAAGAAGCAGTAACGAAAGCATAACAGCCGACGTGCATGGAACCCGTTGCCGTAGTTGGCAACGGGTTTTTTGTTTGCAGGGCTACTCACACCACGAGCTCTGGTTCCTTATGAAATCCATATCCTCTTTGGCCACATCCATACGGCGCGGCATATAGAAAGGCACTGAAGTTTGCGTGCACAATCGTAGAGCAAACTATGGCCACGCCTGCCCTTCTCGAATTCGCGCTCGTTGTAGTCATTCTAGCAGCGTTCATTGTGCCTCTTGGCAGGTACATGAACCAGATCTACGAAGGGGATATCCCTTCTTGGCTCCGATGGCTAACGTCTGTTGAGCAGGTGATCTACAAACTGATTGGCGTACAGCCTGCACAGAACACGTCGTGGAAGCGCTATGCGCTAGACCTTCTGGTGTTCAATGGGATTGGACTGGTAACACTTCTCGCACTGCAACTGCTCCAAGGCTACCTGCCAATGAACCCCGACCACTTGCACACCGTGGGTATCTGGACGGCTGTGAATACAGCGGTGAGTTTCGTAACCAACACGAATTGGCAAGGCTACTCGGGTGAGAGCACCATGAGCATGTTTACTCAGATGGTTGGCTTGGGAGTACAGAACTTTCTGAGCGCGGCTACAGGTATGGCCGTGATCGTAGCTCTGGCGAGAGCATTCCGTTCCAAGACGGCACAGGCGATTGGCAACTTCTGGGTAGACGTGACGCGCAGTACCATCTACATCCTGATTCCCATTTCCGTCATCGTTGCCCTGATTCTGGTGTCGCAAGGAGTGGTGCAAACGTATGGCGGGTATGAACACGTAACAGGGCTTGATGGCAGTGAGCACGTAATACCCGTAGGCCCGGTAGCTTCACAAGTTGCCATCAAGCAGATAGGAACAAATGGGGGGGGGTACTACGGGTTGAATTCGGCACACCCGTTGGAGAACCCCACTCCTCTTTCCAACATCGTGCAGCTCATATCCATTCTGCTCATCCCTGTAGCCACACCGTACATGTACGGTCGGATGGTCGGATCCACCAAACATGGGTGGATAATTACAGGCGTGATGTCGGTAATCGTTATAGCAGGGTTTGGTGTTGCGTATTGGTCCGAGACAACCAGCAGCGCATCCATGGGGCTTACCAGTATGATGGAGGGTAAGGAGGTGCGCAACGGCATTGGGTGTTCCGTTACATGGTCGGCATTTACCACGGCTGCCTCCAATGGATCAGTCAATGCCATGCACGACAGCATGTCGCCACTTGCCGGTATGGTTCAGATGTTCAACATGCAGATTGGTGAGGTTGCATTTGGTGGCGTTGGAGCAGGCATGTATGGAATGCTGGTGTTTGTGATCCTCACGGTGTTTATCGCAGGCCTGATGGTTGGCCGAACACCTGAATACCTTGGTAAGAAGATCGAGGCCTTCGAAGTGCGCATGGCAGCGATTGCAGTGCTTGCACCTGCGGCTACAGTTCTTGGGTTTACCGCTCTGGGATCAGTGGTTCCTTCGGGACTTGCCGCCGTATTCAACAAGGGTCCGCATGGATTTTCTGAAATACTCTATGCATTCTCTTCGGCAGCTGGTAACAATGGAAGTGCATTTGGTGGATATGGCGCGGCAACCGATTTCGTGAACATTTGCACGTCCATGGCCATGCTGGTTGGACGATACCTAGTCATCATTCCAATGCTCGCCATAGCCGGATCTGTGGCGGTAAAGAGAACATCCGAAGTAAGCAGCGGCACCTTCCGTACGGATCAACTCCTATTCGGTGTGTTATTGTTTGCCGTGATCATCATCATCGGAGCGCTCACCTTTCTACCAGCACTGAGCTTAGGCCCCATTGCAGAACACATCCTGCTTCAAATGGGAAGGACCTTCTAACATGACACACAAACCACAACCACTTGTGTCCAGCCAGCTGATTCGCAAAGCTGTATTGGATGCTCTTATCAAGCTTAACCCCAGATCGCTCGTTCGCAATCCTGTGATGCTGCTGGTTGCCATCGGCACGGTGATCACATTTGCCGACGTGATCGTCCGCACTTCGCAGCATGGCCTTCCCTTGTTCGAATCACAGGTATTCCTGTGGCTACTCTTCACTGTGCTCTTTGCCAACTTTGCCGAAGCTATTGCCGAAGGGCGCGGTAAAGCACAGGCAGATGAGCTGAAGCGCACCCGCACAATGATGAAGGCCCGTCGTGTTACTAGCGGACGTGAAGAGCTGGTCTCTGCCTCCGACCTTGCTCTTGGTGATGTGGTTGTTTGCGAAGCAGGCGATCTGATTCCAGCCGATGGTGATGTTATCGAAGGCATCGCATCTGTCGACGAAAGTGCCATCACCGGCGAAAGTGCTCCAGTCATCCGCGAGTCGGGTGGTGATCGTAGTGCCGTAACAGGTGGCACACGTGTGTTGAGCGACCGTATCCTGGTGAGGATTTCTGTAGAACAAGGCCAAGGTTTCTTGGATCGCATGATCTCGCTGGTTGAAGGAGCCCGACGTTTGCGCACACCCAACGAGATCGCCCTCGGTATTCTGCTTGTAGCACTATCGCTCATCTTCCTACTAGCAGTTGCGTCAATCCCCGCATTTGTGAGTTATGCTACAGACGGCGCATCCAACATTTCCATCAGCACATTAGTATCGCTATTCGTATGCCTGATACCCACAACCATTAGTGGTCTGCTGAGCGCGATTGGCATCAGTGGCATGGACCGTTTGCTTCGACGCAATGTTCTTGCAATGAGCGGTAAGGCCGTGGAAGCAGCAGGGGATATCGATGTGATGCTGCTCGACAAAACAGGAACGATTACCATCGGCAACAGGCAAGCCACCGACTTTCTTGCTGTAGGGGGCTTTGGCGAACGTGATGTTGCCATTGCAGCACAGCTCTGCTCGATGGCAGATGCAACTCCAGAAGGTCGGTCCATCGTGGTGTTGGCTAAGGAGAAGTATGGCCTCCGTGAGCGGGATGCCCACGAACTTGCCGCTTCCTTTATTCCGTTCACTGCCGAAACCCGTATGAGTGGTGTGGATATGCGTCTGGATCGTGGAACCGTTCGCAGCATTCGCAAGGGTGCCTCTGACTCCGTTATACAATGGGTGCGAAACAGCGGTGGCATTGTGCCTGCAGAAGTACCCGGCATCGTCGAGTCCATCGCCAGATCTGGTGGCACCCCTCTGGTTGTTGCCGAAGCAACAGGTGTAATTGGCGTTGTGGCCCTTCGAGATATCGTCAAGGGCGGCATCCGCGATCGATTTGCACGCCTGCGGAGTATGGGCATTCGCACTGTGATGATCACTGGCGACAATCCACTTACCGCCGCATCCATCGCCGCAGAAGCCGGCGTTGACGATTTTATCGCCGAGGCAAGACCAGAGGACAAGCTGGCCCGCATTCGCGCTGAACAATCACAAGGCAGATTGGTAGCCATGATTGGTGATGGTACAAACGACGCCCCAGCGTTAGCTCAGGCTGACGTGGGTGTAGCCATGAATACAGGAACCCAAGCCGCGCGCGAGGCTGGAAACATGATTGACCTTGACAGCAACCCAACCAAACTCATCGAGATCGTTGAAATCGGGAAACAACTATTGATGACCAGGGGTGCACTTACCACATTCTCCATTGCCAACGACGTAGCAAAATACTTTGCCATTCTTCCGGCAATCTTCGCCACGATTTATACAGTAGGTTCTACGACCGGACCGTTGGCTGCCCTAAACATCATGGGGTTAAAGTCACCTGAAAGTGCTGTGCTCAGCGCCGTGATCTTTAATGCCGTGATCATCATTGCCCTTATTCCCTTAGCACTCCGCGGAGTTGGCTATAAGCCACAAGGCGCGAGTATTGTGCTTCGCCGCAACCTACTCGTGTATGGTTTGGGTGGCATCATCGTGCCATTTGTTGGCATCAAACTCATCGACCTTCTCATCACCGCACTTGGATTGGCTTAACATGAAACCGATTGTGCTTGCGCTTACTTGTTGCCTGTTGGCAACACAACTCAATGCCGGAGTCCTCGATTCCGTTGTGCTGCGTCCAACAGGGTACGTGGATGTAGCCTACGCCTATTCCTTCAATGAACCTCCTAACAATACCATCGCCTATAGCACAACACCATCGCGCCACAACGAGCTGATGCTTACCATGGGTCGCATCGGTCTCCGGGCCAGTAACTCCGATGTTCGTGGAGCGATCGTTTTGCACGCTGGTACCTTCGTGGATGCCAATTACGTTGGTGCCGATGCTGGATGGAAGTATATCCAGGAAGCATCGGTTGGTGCTCGTATCACCGATGGCTTGTGGGTAGATGCTGGCATCTTTCCTTCGCATATCGGTTTTGAGGGTATGGCGCCCATCGACGGTTGGACGTACTCGCGCTCCATCGTTGCAGACTACTCCCCTTACTACGAAACCGGCGTAAAGCTCACGTGGTCGCCAACTCCGGAGCTATCGGTTGCGGGTGTTGTGGTGAATGGATGGCAGAACATAGTAGACAACAACCAACAGAAGTCTGTTGGAACGCAGCTCGTATGGGCTCCATCCTCCACCTTCAAGCTCAACTGGAGTACGCTTCTAGGCACAGAGGCTAATGCCTCTGGATTTCAGTCAACCCGCATCTACAACAATCTGTTTGCGGTAATCACGGTTGCCGATGTTCTAGATATTGCCCTGTTGGGCGACGTAGGATTACAAGAAGGTTCCAATGGAGTGACTGGAACAGTTTTGTATGGTGGTACCATCCTACGCTATCATTTTTCACCAGTAGTCAGGGTAGCTGTGCGTGGAGAAATGTACCAGGATCCTGATGGTGTGATTGTTTCCACCGGTACGGAAGATCCCTTCGAAACCATGTCGGCCTCGGCCAACCTTGACGTAGAGCCGATACGTGGGCTGGTGTGGCGTATCGACGGACGTTTCTATTCTGCACCAAACCAGATCTTCCCTTCAAAGGATGGCTTTGTGAACACGAATACCATCGTTACTACTTCGCTCTCCCTTTCATTCTAACCCAAGAGCAAGCTCAAACGAATCAGTTTGGAGATCAACATGTCGTCACTCCTATCAAGCATTCGCGCGATTGTGATCTTCACGATCGTCTGCGGTGGATTGTACCCTCTTGCTATCACAGTGATAGGAAACATGGCTATGAGGTATCAGGCCACTGGGTCAATTATCACCAAGAGCGGAAAACGTGTGGGCTCCGAACTCGTCCAACAGCCGTGGCCCGGAGCAGCGTACTTCGACGGACGGCCAAGCGCCGGGGCGTATGCAACGGTGCCCTCGGGTGCATCCAATCTTGGACCGACCTCCAACGTGTTGCGAGAGCTTATCCAACAGCGTCGAGATTCGCTTGCCATGCGCGAAGGTGTGCCAGAACACCATATCCCGGCCGACTTGCTCACTGCAAGCGGAAGTGGGTTGGATCCACATATCTCTCCGCAAGCAGCCTACATTCAATTTCGTAGGGTAGCCACGGAACGGGGCCTTGATTCGGCCCAAACACAAGCTCTCCGACGCCTCATCCACGACCACACAGAAAAGCGGCTCTTTGGATTTATTGGTGAAGAGAGAATCAATGTGCTCAAGCTGAACCTTGCGCTTGATTCCTTGTTCAAGTAAACGGCCATAATGGAAAACCACCGACCAGATCCTGACGAGTTGCTGCGCCGTCTTCACTCTGCGGAGCAAAGGGAACATCGGGCCAAACTCAAGATTTTCATCGGCATGTCGGCCGGTGTTGGTAAAACCTACGCCATGCTGTCACAAGCTCGCGAGGTAGTGGAGGGCGGCAGGAATGTACTGGTAGGTGTTGTAGAAACACATGGACGGACCGAGACGATGGCACTACTACAGGGTCTCCGTGTACTACCGCGAAAGGTCATCCATTACCGGGATACGCAGCTAGAGGAATTCGATCTCGACGCAGTGCTTGTAGAGAGACCGTCCCTTGTTCTTATTGATGAGCTTGCTCACACAAATGCGCCGGGAGGCCGCCATGCCAAACGGTTTCTTGATGTGCTGGAGCTGCTGAATGCGGGTATTGACGTTTGGACGACCCTAAACATCCAGCACATCGAAAGCCTAACAACAGACGTGGAGCGGATTACTGGCATACGAATCACAGAGACAGTACCCAACTCCGTGATCGATCGTGCGGATGAGATAGAGTTGATTGACTTGCCACCAGCTGCACTCCAGAAGCGACTTGCGGAAGGAAAGGTCTATGCACCAGAGCGAGCCGATCTTGCTCGATCCAACTTCTTCCGCACAGGCAACCTAACGGCGTTGCGCGAGTTGGCACTTCGAGTCACAGCGGACCGTGTGGACAAGCAGCTTCGCGACTACATGACAACTGAGGGCATTGTTGGCCCATGGAAAACACGTGAGCGGTTACTGGTGGCCGTCAGCCCAAGCCCTTCATCGGCACATTTGATTCGATATACACGTCGATTGTCGGACGCCATGGAGGCCCCGTGGCTCGTTCTCCATGTGCATGGTCGGAAGCCCCTTTCCAAAACCGATGAACGTACTGTTACCCAACACCTTCGATTGGCACGTGAGCTTGGTGCGGAAGTGCTAACGATGAGTGATGACGATGTGGTAGCCGCCTTGCTACGGGTTGCCACGCGTGAGAACGTTACCCGCATTATCGTAGGAAAACCTGGTTCTTCCGGCCTAAAGGATGCGATTGCCGGAACGGGTTTCGTAGCCAGACTATTGCGGCGATGCGGTGCGATTGATGTAACCATCGTTCCATTCGAAAGTGAGACAAGGCGAAGAAAGCCGCACTTGATAGCTCCAACATCCACATTGGGGCAGTATGCAGCAGCACTAAGTGCAATCGCAGTTATGGGTGTACTGTGTAGCTTTTTCCTCGACGTACTCGGATATCAGTCAATCGGCATGATTATGTTACTGGCGATGGCTGTTATTCCACTGTTCGTAGGTCGTGGGCCAGTTATCGCTGCAGCCGTTGCAAGTGCATTTGTGTGGGACTACTTCTTCATTCCTCCTCGGTTCACGATATATGTGAGTGCTCTCGAAGATGTTCTACTCTTACTGATGATGTTTACGGTAGGGTTAACCTCTGGCCTGCTCAGTGCACGAATACGCGAACGAGAGGGCTTGCTGCGGCAACGAGAGCATAGAGCGGTTGCACTCTATGCACTCACGAAGGCATTGGCAAGTGCCACCTCGGTAAGCGGAGTGGTACATGCGGCACGGCAGAATCTGGAGCAGACCTTCGCTGTAGAGTGCACCATCGCAGAAACGGATGACGGCGGGAAGTTCATAGGCGGTTGGCCATCAACAGACCACCAAGAGCGTGCAGTCGCGGAATGGGTGGCTAGCCACAAGACCGTTGCGGGTAAGTACACGGAAACATTGTCGTCCGTACCATCCACATATCACCCACTCATCGTGCACGATAGGTGTGTTGGAGTGGTAGCGATTAAGTCCGTTAGAAATGAACCGTTCGGAGTCGAACAAGAAGGACTGCTCCAGTCCTCGTTACAGCAGATTGCCAGTGCCATCGAACGTGAACGACTTCGTGCACAATCAGAGAAACTCCGCATGTCGGAAGAAGGTGAACGACTGCATTCAGCACTCTTAAGCTCGATATCGCATGAACTGCGTACCCCCTTGTCTACAATAAAGGGAGCTGCGGGGATCCTTCGTGAGGAAACCAGCCTAGAGAACTGCCATAGCCGACGGGTTCTGGCCGATGAGATCGTTCTGGCGGCAGAACGATTGAACCGTCTTGTATCGAATCTTCTAGACATGTCTCGACTGGAGGCTGATCGAGTTACATTGAATAAAGAACCGAGCGATGTTGCAGACCTGGTCTCGAACGCAATAAGTGAACTCGCACGCGAGCTGGAGAGTCGAGAAGTAAAGGTTGACCTGGACGAGCACCTGCCATTGGTTGATGTGGACGCTCCACTCATCGTACAGAGTCTGGTAAATCTTTTGAACAACGCCATTCTCTACACACCAGCCAATTCACCCATATACGTGCGGTGTGCAGCAGAGGGTGATTTTGTGAATGTTATTATTCGTGACCAAGGAAACGGAATTCCTCTTGATTCCATCGATCGCGTGTTTCAGAAATTCTATCGAGCTCCTGATCTTCGTACAGCAGGAACCGGATTGGGATTGTCCATAACCAAAGGGTTCGTAGAATCACACGGCGGTCGCATCTCGGTTCGCAACGCAGAAGGAGGCGGAGCCGAGTTCACAATCTCACTACCCAGTGTCAAGTCCAACTACAGTGCTCATAATCGATGATGAGCAGGCGATACGGCGCATGCTAAGAGTAGCACTCGAGAATCACGGTTTTAACGTGCGAGAGGCTACAACGGTCCGGTCTGCTATTGCCACACTAGCCTTGGAGAGGCCAGACGCTGCCATTCTCGACCTGGGCTTGCCGGATGGGACGGGCTTAGACGTTATCCGCAGTGCCAGGGAATGGACCAACATTCCCATTATCGTTCTCACCGTTACTGGAGATTCAGAAAGTAAGGTCTCTGCATTGGATGAAGGTGCGGACGACTTTATCACGAAGCCTTTTCACGTAAACGAACTTCTTGCCAGACTCCGAGCCAACCTACGGCGCCACTCTAC
This sequence comes from uncultured Hyphomicrobiales bacterium, assembly GCA_964620125.1. Classification (GTDB taxonomy): domain Bacteria; phylum Bacteroidota; class Ignavibacteria; order Kapaibacteriales; family Kapaibacteriaceae; genus OLB6. The sequence continues at coordinate 167,897 of CAZUGQ010000001.1, read as the reverse complement.
TGTTGGTACGAGCAGTGTAGTTCACACCGGAGCCTTGAGTATTGACCTAGCTGCTCATGTAATCAAGGTACATGGTGCCGAGGTACACCTTACAGCCACTGAGTACGACATTCTCGCAGAGCTTGCTCGACACTTGGGAAAGGTGCTTACACACTCGCACCTACTGCGAATACTTCGCGGCCCCGGCAACGTTGACGATATCTCCTATTTGAGAGTCTTCATTGCACAACTACGAAAAAAAATAGAACCTAATAGGTCGCTACCAACCTACCTGCATACCGAACCGGGTGTTGGCTACAGACTGATGGCAATCACACCGATAAACGATGCAACGGAGATCCCCTAATCCCTTGGAATAAACAACTGCTGCTTCAACCCAAAACGCTTTACAACGTGCGTCTTCAGGTATGCACACGCCTCCTCGATGGAGTCGGTGACAAGGAAACGGTCTATGTCGTGCGGACTGATCGTGCCCTCCTTCAGAAACTTCTGTGCAGCGGCAATGATTTCCTCATAGTACTCGCGACCCATGAGTACCACAGGAAAGTTGCGAATCTTGTTTGTCTGCATGAGCGTGATGGCTTCATATAATTCATCCAACGTGCCAAAGCCCCCTGGCATCACCACAAATCCAAGTGAATACTTGATGAGCATGAACTTGCGAACAAAGAAGTAGTCGAACTCAATCATGACGTCCAGATACGGATTGGGATTCTGCTCGTGGGGCAGCTGAATGTTGCAGCCGATACTCTCGCCACCAGCCTCCTTGGCTCCACGATTTGCTGCTTCCATGATCCCTGGCCCCCCCCCAGTCATCACGGTGAAACCCATGTCGGCCAACGCTGCTCCCATTTCTCGCGCTAGCTTGTAATACTTATGATCCTCCTTGAATCGCGCTGATCCGAATACGGTAATGCACGGTCCAACAAAGTGCAGCTTGCGAAAACCTCGCACAAACTCCCACGCCACTCGCAGTACGAACAGAAACTCACGAAGCCGACTATGCGGTCCGGAAAGAAACTCCCGCTCACCTCCGTCTACTGGCTTTCGAACCGATGGATGCTGTGAATCGTGTTTTGTGTCTGTCATGACTTACTCAAGTACGATCATGGATGTAGTGGCAATGCGCCGTCCGTTACTTTCGGCAATAAGAGTGTAACAGCCCGTATGCAAACCGCTGGTAACGATGGGTACCAGTACGTCTACTCCTGCCTCTTGCTCACCACGAAATACCACGCTTACCTGTGCTCCTAGGTTGTTCACGAGTGTTAACGTAATGGAACGGGGCTCAGGCACGGCAGCTAGGGCAGCAATGGCCGACGTAGTGCAGGGGTTTGGCCGCACACGAAGGTTGGTAGATGGGATTGTACTGGTGGAAACCGACGTAACAGGCGGCGGCACAAAACCAAAGCCCGTAACCTTGTAAATATTGCCTCCAAAGTCACTGATCCAAAAGTTTCGATCAGTACGGTCGAACTCAATGCCACGTGCATTGATGATGCCCTGATTGCTCACCAAAGGAAGTCGCTCCAGCTCGGTGCTCAAATCACTGGTCGAAAATCGAATGGCATAACAATCGGTAAGTGGCTGATTATCGGATGGGAAGTTGGTACACACTTGATAGAGATTGCCGTCATCATCCGATCCGATGCTTCGAGGTCCATATCGAACTCTGCAAGCGTTGGGTTCCTCGGAGATCATGATCCCGTCAGTCTCCATTCGATAGATGTTCTGGAATCCGTCACGCTCGCCCGCAATCAAAATGCCATTAACGAACTCAAGGCCAGTGGCATATCGGCGCGCAGGTGAGCTGAACGTCCACAGCAACCTGCCGTTCGTGTCAAGCACATATACCGTTGCTCCTACACCATCGGATCCGTTCAAACGGTTCATGTAGATACGGCCAGTTGTACGATCGAAAGTGAGATCAGTAAACAGCGAATCACCAACTTCTTCCGGAAGGCTTACCGACTTTATCAACTGCAATGTTGTAGCGTCAAGCTTGTACAGTTTTGCTTCGTAAAAGCTGGTCGTCCACAGTCCATCCTTACCGTCCCACGCAATGCCGTAGGGAACCCACGGTACCGACACCTGCTGGACTATGCCACCGCGCTGCAAGGTTGTAATGGTAAACGTTCTGCTCACTTCCTGTTGCGTGTTGTCCTGTTGCGACGTTATCCGGATGCGACCAACGATGGTTGGCCAGTTCGGTACCTGCCAGCGATAAGCAGAGCCGTTCACGTTTTCGGCAAGAGGTTTCCAGGTGCTGCCATCGTCAACACTGTACTCAATCCTTACAGGGGGTGTGAAACCGCTCCATGCGATGGTTGTAAACAAGGTGCCAGTAAAGATCTCTGCTCCTGCAGGGGCAGTGATGATGGGATCGGTAGGGGCAGTGGACAGCAGTGGTACTTCCCATGCGCCTCGGCCATGAGTAACACACCGTAGGTAGCCAAATTCCTGATTGAGTTTGATGCCGGTTACCACGGTGCGCGGCAACCCTTTGCCATAAGGTACCCATTGTGATCCGCCATCGAACGTGGCAAACACTCCAACATCAGTTGCCACAAAAAGGATGTTCTCATCATCGGGATGCACTGCAAGGCCATTCACGGCAACGTCGGGCATGTTGCCCCACACAGGTATCCACGACGCGCCCAGGTCCGTGGTCTTCCACACATTGGCACCGCCATACGAACCGTACGTAACCCATGCTGTTTCACGATCCCATCGTGAGCATTGAATGTCGCTGATGAATCTGTTCGATAGTTCTCGGCGAGGCAGCAGAGTCCACTCGTCGCCATCAAACTCACTTACCATGATCTCTCCACCTTCGCTAGCAGCCCACAGCACCGAAGGATCGACTGGAGAAATTGCCAGTGCACTGATTTCATTTACCAGTGAGGCCGAAATGGGAAACCAGAAGTCACCAGCATCAAAGGTTCGCCACACACGTCGGCGGCCGTGCAGCAGATTCGCACCATCCTCTGGACTCGTAACCATGGGTGCGTCCCACCGAGCCGCCTCATTCAGATCGAGGCCGCCAGTTATCTGCCTTCCAGTAGTAGTACCAAAATCCAAACGGAAGGGAACACCGTTTGGATTGTTGCCGTACACAACGTCCGGATCATCATGCCGGACGATGGTCACCATGCCGTCGCCCCCCCACACAGTGTCCCATTCAACATCTCCAAATGTGCCTAGCGTACCATTGTCTTGGGTGCCACCAAACGACCGTTCCCTGCGTGATGGATCGTTGTCGAAGTCATAGAACTGCGTAATCACCAGACCATTGTTGATAAGCGTCCATGATGTGCCATTGTCTGTGCTGCGCATCATACCGCCGTCATTCCCGGCATACACGGTTGAGGTTCCGGGCACGAATGCCAAACAGTGCTGGTCTACGTGAGCAACGTTCTGCCCATCTCCATCGGCGTACCCCGAGGTGAGGTTCAGCCACGTGGTTCCACCGTTCGTGGTACGCCACACGTCGATACCGCCGGCAAAACACACATCGGGATCTGTTGGGTTGATGGCCACGTAGTTGTCGTAAAATCCCTGGCTGTTCGCTGGATTGCATGAACCGGCAAAGAAGCAGCCGCGCGTGTCGTTGTACTGCACTTCCCAGTTCTGTCCTCTGTCCGTGCTTTTAGCTATCACCGCCAGGTCGTTGATTTCCATGAGCACGTACAGCACGCTTGGATTTGTTGGGCTTTGTTTAATGGACGTGCGCCCGATTGCGCCAAACAGACCATTCATGCGCTCCTGCCATGTGTTTCCACCATCGGATGTATAGAGGATGCCACGACTGCGAACGCCAACAAACCATTCATTCTCGTCGGCAGGGTTGATGGTCATGTCGTAGACGGTTTCATTTAGCATGCGCGTCCACGTTGCCCCTCCGTCAATACTCTTGTACACACCCTGATTGGTGTTCATGCAGGCAGCCATCAAGAGGTCTGGATTCTTGGGATGAGCATAGATGCGGCTAACGGATCCAACGTGCGTAAGACCGATGGTCTGCCACGTATCTCCACCATCGGTGCTCTTCATCACACCTGCCCCGAGAAATGTGTTGGCGTTGGTTACCTGCTCTCCCGTGCCAGCAAAGATGATGTCGGGATTCTGCGGGTGGAACCACAGCGAACCCATTGCCGTGGCATTGGCATCATCGGTTAGAGGCGTCCACGAGGTGCCACCATTCGTGCTGCGCCATATCCCACCGGCCGCGGCACCGATAAAGATGCGATTGGGATCCGTTGGATGGATGATGATGTCCTTCACCCTGCCAGCGGTGCTGCGTGGGCCGATGGACGTCCACACAGGTTGCTGCACCTGCACCACATCCAAGGCTTTGCCGCGCTCCAAGATGCGTGCTGCATCGATGGCACGAACGCGGATATCCTCCGGAAGCGTAATTCCTGGAGGGATTCTGCGATTTCTGAAGGATTCAAACCGTTCCTTGATTTTACCGCTTTCATCGTCTGGTCGCAGTTGCGCACGTGTTGGTGCGGCAAAAACAATCAAGCCTGCAACCAGGAGGGCGAAGTACATCATGCTAACCCTTTCTTCATCCATGCAAGATAACCGTATGGTATCCAGCCTCGCTGGCCCTTCATGCTGAGAGCAAGGCCGTAGTTTCGCACCATGAGTGAGCAAGTACAGGCGATGTTTTCGCGCATCGCCCATCGGTACGACCGGGCAAACACGATTTTGTCACTCGGCGTTCATAATGTTTGGCGCTGGAAGGCAATACGTATGTCGGAGGTACAGGTAGGCAGTAGCGTACTTGATTGTGCTACCGGTACCGGTGATCTGGCTATCGGGTTCAAGCGGCGGGTGGGACGTGCAGGTCGGGTGGTTGGTACTGATCTCAACGAACAGATGCTTTCGTATGCACCCAGTAAGGCAAGGGAGCAGGGGGCTGACGTTGCATTTCTGCGTGCCGATGTGGAGAGCTTACCATTTGCAACAAACGAGTTCGACGTATGCAGTATCGCCTTTGGGATTAGAAATGTCGATCATCCGCTACAGGCCCTCCGTGAAATGGCACGTGTGGTTCGGCCAGGTGGTCGTGTTGTCATACTGGAGTTTGGTCAGCCATCGGGCGCACTCGGTCTTCTCTATCGGTGGTACAGTCGGAACATCATTCCGCCTTTAGGTGCTCTGATTACCGGATACCGAGAGGCATACGAGTACCTCCCCGAAACGGCAGCAGCGTTTCCGGCAGGCGAGCGATTTCTGGCCATGATGGATGCAACCGGCGCGTTTGCCTCGCGCATGGCAAAGCCCCTTACCGGAGGGGTAGCGTACGTATACATCGGTGTGGTTGCATGACGTTTCGCGTGTGGCTCGAAAGCACCAAGCCAAAGGTGTTTGCAGCAAGCATTGCGCCAGTCTGCATTGGAACGGCTGCTGCCGCCGCCGATGGTGCCGTGAATTGGTTGCTTGCTCCGCTGGTGCTTGTTTGTGCAATGCTCATCCAGCTTGTATCCAACTGGGTTAATGACCTGTACGACTATCGTCGAGGCGCCGATAGGCAACGTGTTGGTCCACGTCGAGTGCTTGAAGATGGACTGATAAGCTATCGCCAGTTACGCATGGCTGCCTGGATGGCTGCCGCTGCATGTGTTGTACTTGGCATACCGATTATGATGGAAGGGGGCTGGCCAATCGCGTTGACGGGTTTTGTGTGTCTTGCAGCCGCATGGGCATATACGGGTGGCCCCTTTCCTATGGCATACAATGGACTTGGTGATGTTGCTGCCTTCCTGTTCTTTGGCGTGGTTGCCATTGCTGGAACCTACTACGTTCACCTTGGTCAGGTACATCCAGACGTTTGGTTACTTGCTCTCGGACCGGGATTTCTAGTGGCAAACATCCTTGGTGTGAACAACATCCGCGACATCAACACCGATGCACAGGTTGGCAAGCGAACCATAGCCGTACGGATAGGGAGTCAGGCTGCTCGGCAACTCTACGTTCTTGCAACAGCAGTGGCGTTGCTGCTGCCCTCGTTTCTCCTGCTGCATCGTGGTCCTTGGGTGATGTTACCCTGGGCATGCACGCCCCTTGCCGTCTGGGAATGTTACCTGGTGAGTACAAGACAAGGTGCCGAGCTGAACCGTGCCCTTGTAGGTACTTCAGTGTTATACCTCATGTATGCCATTCTCTGGGCTACAGCGCTGGTACTGATATAGGCTAGAGGTTTTTTTTTGAAGCTGAAACGTGCAGACAACTCACCTGTGGTAACGGTTACGTAAAGAGAATGTAACGCCGAAGGGCAGTGGTAAACGGCGCCTGTACCGGATTTTTGCAACGATATATGATCATCAACCTTTCTCAAGGAATTCACATGCAGCGTAAGGTCCTTGTCCTCACAGGGTTCCTGCTATTTGCCTCCATGGCAACATTTGCTCAGACGGCGCAGGTACTCAAATTCCTAGCACGGAACACACAGAACCCGGCAGCCTACGATAGAGGTGCAGCCGAGGTTGTTACCTATGATCAAGCCACCAAAATGGCAATTGTATCCGATCTCAACAGCAACAAGCTCTCGTTTGTGAGTATAGCCAATCCAGCTGCCCCGGCTTGGCAGTTTGATGTGTTTATGACGGCTTACAATGGCGTGATCAATAGTGTTGCAGCCAAGAATGGTCTTGTAGCCGTAGCACTGGAAGATGCCGTGAACAAGCAGAACCCAGGTAAGGTTGTGATTCTTGACAACGCTGGTGGGTTCAAGAGTGTTGTTACCGTAGGGGCATTGCCGGACATGCTCACATTCACGCCGGATGGCAAAACCATTGTAGTGTGCAACGAAGGTGAACCATCATCCGACTACTCAGTAGATCCTAACGGATCGGTTTCGATTATCAACGTTACCAACCCAGCGGCACCAACCGTGCAAACGGTAACCTTCACCAGTCTGAATGGTAAGGAAGATTCGTTGCGCCACATGGGAGTTCGGATTTACGGACCAGGTGCAAATGCGGCACAAGATTTGGAGCCGGAGTATGCCGCAATCTCGCCTGATGGTAAAACGGCATACGTAACCCTGCAGGAAGCCAACGCGCTGGCTGTGATCGACATTCCAACAGCCACGCTCACCCGCATTGTTGCTCTTGGTTTCAAGGACTATTGCAAGGGCTTGCCACGTGGCACAAACTATACGTGGACCAATCGTCCAGTACTTGGAACCACGCAGGCTGGCCAGGACATCTACCTTGGAGGTTTCTCTGGTCTGTGGTATGTAGGCCCGGGCAGTGGACCCAACACCCATGTGTTCCTCACCCATCCTGATCGTGGACCAAATGCAGAGCCCGTTACGTTGCGTGGGCAACCACGCCGTCCGTTTGCATTGCCCAATTACCAGGCCGAGGTGATTCGGTTCGAATTGAACACGAGCACCGGTGCATTCACCGTACTGAGCCGTACCAAGCTCACGCGAGCAGACGGTGTTACGCCGATTTCGGGCAGACCAAATCTTCAGGCTGCCGGACAGGGGATTGCATACACCGATGAGTACGGAGTGGATCTCTACGGCAATGACATTCCGAACGATCCATTTGGTGCCGACCTTGAGGGGATTTCTGTTGATGCAGCAGGAACCTGGTGGATGGTTGATGAATACCGTCCGGCCATCTACAACTTCAGCAACAATGGTGTTCTTCTGAACCGATATGTACCGATCGGTACCGCGGCTTCCGTTGGCCAGGCAGCAGGTGCATTTGGGGTAGAGAACATTCCTGCCGTGTATGCTTCACGCCGAGCCAATCGTGGTTTCGAAGCCTGTGCCATCGAAGGGGACATTCTCTACTCTTTCATTCAAAGCTCAATCGACAACCCCGACGTAGCGAACGATCTTACCTCGCGCAACTCGCCGTGGTGTCGCATTCTTGCAATGAATGTGGTTACCAAACAGATCGTGGGCGAGTATCTGTACCCAATGCACGAGAAGTGGGGTTCAGCAGATAAGATTGGTGACGCAGTATCGCTCGGCAATGGCAAGTTCTACGTGGTAGAACGCGATGACGCCACCGGCCTGCGTGCTCGCAAGTACATTTTCGAGATTGATCTCAAGGGTGCCACGAACATCTTTACGAACCCGCCAGCACTAGGTGTAGGTGAAACCATCGAGAACCTCACCTTTGCTCAGATGTATGCTAAGGGTGTTCGACCTGTTGTGAAGAAGAAGGCCGTGTACCTTCCTGGTGTAGGATATAGCAGCGTAGACAAGGTAGAAGGCATTGCGCGCATTAATGCAACAACGTTTGCCGTGATCAACGACAACGACTTTGGTGTTGGTGGTTCCGTACTTCCTAATCCGCCGAATGGCACCATCACTGTAAACGCCAGTGCTAACCCCGTGTTGGGTATTATCACTTTCGACCGGCCCAACGGGTTGGACGCAAGTGACCGCGACAATGGCAACATCATAGCCAACTGGCCTGTGTATGGCATGTATCAGCCCGATGCCATTTCTGTTGTTGAGATTAACGGTGCCAACTATCTGGTAAGTGCTAACGAAGGTGATGCACGTGAGTACGACGCAATTGAAGAAGAAGAGCGCATTAAGGACTTAACCATTGATGCATCGCTCACGTCTGCTTTCCCAACGCTGAAGTCAGACCTTGGTGCAGGCCGCCTAAATGTCACCAATACCATGGGCGACTTGGATGGTGATGGAGACTTCGACGAACTCTATACTCTTGGTGGTCGCGGCTTCTCCATCTGGAATGCTGATGGCAATCTTCTGTGGGACAGTGGCAGCGAGTTCGAAACCAAAACGGCAGCCTTCCATCCTAGCAACTTCAACGCCGGGAACACAACGAACGCACGTGATGACCGCTCGGATAACAAAGGACCTGAACCGGAAACCATTGCCACAGGCAAGATCAACGACAGCACGTATGCCTTCATAGGCTGCGAGCGCATCGGGCACACGTTCATGTATAACATTTCGAACGTGCTGAACGGAAAGTACATTGACTACATCAACAGCCGCAACTTCTCAGTTACCCCCAATCTGACGAATGTGCAGAACGGAACGGTTGGCGATCTGGGACCGGAAATCCTGCACTTCATTGACGCTTCCACAAGTCCCAATGGCAATGATGTACTGATTTGTGGCAACGAGATCAGCGGCACGCTAAGCATCTATTCCGTTCGTATTCCGCGCATCGTTTCGGCACCTGCACCTACCGCTGCGGTTTGTATTGGCGACGTTCTCACGCTAACCGTAAACGCCACCGGCCCGAACCTCACCTATCAATGGTTCAAGAACAATGTTGCCATTGCTGGTGCCACAAACAAGACGTACTCAACGCCGATATCCGGTGTGAGTGTTGCGGGCACATATCACTGCAACGTAACCGCCGATGGTGGCATGACGATTACTCCAACTCCAACCGTGGTTACGGTGTTCGAGAGAACGCGCATCAATACACAACCAAAGCGCCTTACGCAGGTTGACAATGATGTGACGGTGTTCCTAACCTGTGATGCTACAAATAAGAGTGGCGAAACCTATCAATGGTATCGTGCAGGGGTAGCACTCAATGACAACGACAAGTTTGCTGGTACAAAGACCAAGACTCTTACCATTCGGTATGTGCAGTTTGCCGACACATCTTCGTACTACTACTGTATCGTAACGGGTGGTTGCAGTTCCGTTCGTTCACAGGATGCTGCTGTTCTCATTCCACGCATCCTCATCACTCAACAGCCGGTAAGCATGGTGGTTTGCCCTGGTAACGATGCCATGTTCAGCGTTGCAGCAAATCCCAGTGGTGGTGACATTGGCTTGCGGTATCAGTGGAAGCTGCCTAATGGTGCTTTCCTTGTAGACAACAATCGCATCAAGGGTTCGCAAACGCCAACGCTAACCATCGAAGACGCAACGATTGAGGATGCACAGACATACGTTTGCCTTATCACGGGAACGCCTTCGAACGAACCGTTGCATAGCAATCAGGTGCGGCTGGATGTGATCGAGCAGCCAATCATCACCAAACAACCGGAAGCTGAAGATGGTGGCAATGTCTTTAGTATCTGCGAAGGTTTTGGTGCCGTGCTCAAGGTTGTTGCAAGCGGTGTGGATCTTACTTACCAGTGGGAGCGGAATGGTGTAGCAATCCTTGGTGCAACGGAAAACACCTACAACGCTTTCCAAGCGGGAACCTATCGCTGCCGTGTGCATGGATCGTGTGTGGAGGTGATTGCCGTGAGCAATCCAGCGATTGTTAACGTGGTCAAGAAGCCCGTCATCGGTCGCGGTTTGCCATACACATCCAGCGTGCGAGTTGGCGGCGTGATCAATCTGAGTGTTTCACTCAGTGCTGGCGATCCAGTGATTCGTTATCAATGGTATCGGAATGGTAGTCCGATTGCCGGAGCTACATCAGCCAGCCTAACGATCAACAACGTCCAAAAGTCCGATGCTGGTGAATACTTCTGCTGGGTAACCAACTCCTGTGGTGGTGTGGAATCGAACCGCTGCGTGATTACCGTACTTGACCCAGTTTCGGTATCCGAAGGAGTAGCGGGCAGCCTGAACCTACGCGTTGAGCCTCAACCAGTACGCACCCAAGGTGCAGTTCGATTTGAACTGCCAACGGATGCACATGGTCGGCTTGTTGTAGCAGACATCCATGGCCATGAAGTAACTGTGCTGGCCGATGGTATGCTCTCTGCAGGACAGCACAGCTTTGCCATCAACAGTGCAGCACTCGGTGCCTCTGGAACATTCTTCATTCGTTTGGAATACGCAGGCAGCATCACCACCGTGCCTGTGATCATCGCACACTAAGCAGTGCTGCAGTACACATGCGGCGGCATCTCCCTTGCGGAGGTGCCGCCGTAGTATTTTGCTGCCCATGATCATCGAATCCAAAACCGAACTCGCCGCTCGTATCAAAGAAGTTGCAATGCTTAGCGGCAACTTCTTGTTACGAAGTGGGCAGACCAGTACCTATTACTTTGACAAGTACCAGTTTGAAAGCGACCCGAAGCTCCTCGCATCTATAGCGCGAATGGCAAGCCCCCTAATCCCAGTTGGCACTGAAGTCCTCGCCGGGCTCGAGCTTGGTGGCGTGGCCCTAGCCGTAGCGCTTAGTTTGGAGACCGGTTTGCCCGCCGCCTTCGTGCGCAAACAAGCCAAGGAGTACGGCACGCGCCGCCTTTGCGAGGGACCCGATGTTACAAACAAACGTGTGGTCATCGTGGAAGATGTTGTTACATCCGGCGGTCAGGTACTCATGAGCGGCAAGGACCTGCGCGCCCTCGGTGCCAACATCACCCATGTACTGTGTGCGATCGATCGCGAACAGGGCGGGCGAGCAGCATTAGCTGCCGAAGGCTACGAGTTGCTAGCACTGTTCACAAGCTCCGACTTGAGCACTGAACGTTCATAACCAGTATCCGGTAATCCGTAACTCCCGAAACTCCGTATCTCCCGAAACCCCGTATCTCCGTAACTCCCGCAAATCCGTAACTCCGTAACTCCCGTAACTCCGTAACTCCGTAACTCCGTAACTCCGTAACTCCGTAACTCCCGCAACTCCCGTAACTCGGTATGAAGATCGTTTCCTGGAACATCAACGGCATCAAGGCCGCCATTAACAAAGGTTTTTTGGATTGGCTGAAGTCGGCGAAGCCGGACGTCGTGTGCCTGCAGGAAACCAAGGCAGCGCCGGAGAATATTCCGGCTGAAGCCCGCAACGTACCCGGTTACGAAACCTTCTGGCATCCATGCGAACGTAAGAAGGGCTACAGCGGCGTAGCAGTTCTCACGCGCGTGAAGCCTGAGAACGTGAACATGAAGATTGGCGTGGAAGACATCGACAATGAAGGTCGCATTCTGGAAGTTGACTACGGAGCCTTCATTCTGTACGGTGTGTACTTCCCAAACGGCAGCAAAGATCATGTGCGGGTGCCGTATAAGCTGGAGTTTTACGACAAACTCTTTGCACGCTGTGCACAGCAACGCAAGGCTGGCAGGAAGATCGTTGTATGTGGCGATTACAACACAGCTCACAAACCCATCGATCTTGCTCGACCTAAGGAAAACGAAAACACCACTGGCTTCCTACCGGAGGAGCGTGCAAAGCTTGACGAGTTAGTTCGCGATGGATGGCTGGATACGTTCCGAGAGTTCCATCCGGATGAACCCAATCAGTATTCGTATTGGGATCAGATAACCCGTGCACGTGAACGCAATGTGGGTTGGAGAATTGACTACCATTGGATTACCAGCGATCTGCGACCGGCACTCAAGAATGCCTACATCTCGCAGGAGGTGATGGGCAGTGATCACTGTCCGGTAGGCATCATCCTGAATCCTTAGTGCGGTTCAGTTGCTGAACACAGAGTCTGGAATGGGAATGTTGAACCGGTAGTTGGTATACCAGATTTCCACGATGGCCTTCACGGGTTTGTTTGGCTGATCGCGTTTCTTCTTGTCGAAATCACCCGTCATCGTTCGCGGCAGATCCATCATTGGAATTTCCAGCACGAGCTTCGTGTACGATGGTAGTGCGTAGGCACTGGCAGCCGCATTGTCGTACACAAGCTCGGCTACCAAGGTGCCGCCCGAGCGAGTAGTGGTAATAACCTTTCGCGGCAGCATCATCGTGGTATCAATCAGAAACGTTGCTACGGCCACCGGCGATTGGTCATCAGCAGGGAGCACCTTGATCTTGCGCATGGTAACGCCCTGGAACTCTTCACGGCCGGCATCAACCGCAACATGAGGCTGTGCAAGGAGTCTGGTTACGTTTAAGTCAGCCCCCTGCTTGGGAAGCATGGCAAAGCCTTCAGCCTCCAGATGACTTTTATCCGGTGCCTTGTAGTACAGCGTTGCCTTCGAGGGTGGCGCTTCGATGAATGGTACGTCAACCTTGAGGTTCAGGGAGGTGGTGTATGACTTAACGGACTTCAACTTTTCCTCGATCTGAGCGATAACGCGTGCAGGTGTTTGTGCTAGTGCGTTAGTAGCTGCTATCAAGGCAAATAGGGGCAACAAGCGAATCACGTTAGGATGTCCTTCCTGCTGATAACGATTAATGCACCCAGATAACAAGCTATACAGTGTGCGAGAAGAACAAGTGCACTGGAACATACTCGCCACCAATCAACCGTTTGGTCGAAAAGGTAGCGCCAGGCGTTCATGTGCGACGTAAAGAACCATGGCCGAACCGAGTCCATCCATGGAGCAGTGATGGCCGTAAGAATCAGGAAGACGATGATGATGGCCATGGTTGTCATGATCGGACCGATGGCATTCTCTACCAGCGAAGACAGGAGGAATGCCACACTGCTCACCGTGGTCATTGCAAGTGCGCCATAGCAATAGGCGAGTGCAAAGCGCCACAGTGCATCGTTCTGTGCGAGGATGGTAATCTTAGATCGAATAACAACCACTTCGCCAACGCCCAGGATGAGCACGCCCAGTCCCAGACTTACTAGGGCCATGAAGACGATCAGGAGGTTAGTGCTGATAAGCGTAGCGATGTACTTGCTGGTGACCATTGTGAATCGCGAGAGCGGTCGAGTAAGCAGCAGCCGATAGGTGCCTCCCGTGGCTTCACCGGCAAGAATGTCGCCAGCCACGAGTGTTACGAGGAACGGCACGTGTACATACAACATCCCGAAGATGATGTACGACGCTGTGTAGCCGTTCATCAGGTTGCCAGCGAAGGTGAAGTTCTGTTGCAGGCCTTGTGTTGCGAAGGAAAAGTAGTTCATGCCTTCGATGCCCATGGAGATGATAACGATGGGAATCACCACACCCAAGGCGATGAAGCCAATGTACGTGCGCCACTTGGAGAAGATTTTTTCGAGTTCCACGCGAAGGGCAACTACCATTCACCCTCCGCGATTGCCGTTGTTCTCATGCCGCGTCCCGCGTGAGGGAGATGAAGAACTCTTCAAGACCGCGATCCTTGACCACCTCTTCCACAGCCCCCTCCACCAGAGCCTTACCCCGATTGATGATCACCATACGAGTTGCTGTGAGCTCAACTTCTGGGAGGATGTGCGAGGAGAGCACAACCGTCTTGTTATGGTCGCGAGCAAGGCTTAGGATGATGTTTCGCACATCTACCATTCCGTGTGGATCTAGGCCGGTGGTTGGTTCATCAAGGACTACGAGGTCCGGTTCATGCAAGAGTGCCTGTGCGATGCCTAGCCGCTGTTTCATGCCGTGGGAAAATGTTTTCACCTTGCTTTCAGCTCGCGAAGCCAGACCCACCATATCCAGTACGCGCAGGATATTCGCCCTGCTAACATCAGCACCGCTGAGTCTTCCCAGCAATTCCATGTTGCGCCGTGCCGAAAGGTAGTTGTAGAAGTCTGGCCGTTCCACGATCGAACCGATGCGACGCAGGATTTCCATGCGATGGGTGGAAAGGGGCTTACCGAAGATGTTGATGGTACCGGCTGAAGGTTGCACGAGTGATAACATCATGCGAATCGTTGTGCTTTTCCCTGCTCCGTTTGGACCGAGGAAGCCGTAGATGTCGCCCTTGAACACGGTGAGATCTAAGCCATCTACAGCTGTGAAGGAGCCGTAGTGTTTACGGAGGCCGCGCAGTTCGATGATGGGCTCATGCATTGGCGGCCGATAACGCACGGCGGATGAAAAAAGTGCCGGGAACTAAAGTGCCGGGTACATGAGTACCCGGCACTTTAGTTCCCGGCACTGTCGGTAGCCCTTACGCCCTTACGCCCCTACGCCCTTGCGCCCCTACGCCCCTACGCCCCTACCCTCACATCTCCATCACCGCTTCCTTAAACACCTTCCCCCTCTCCTCATACGACCCGAACATGTCGAAACTCTTGCAGGCTGGGGATAGGAGAACAATGTCGGCTGACTCGGCGAATTCCGCGGCTGCATGCACAGCTTCGCGCATGGTGTGTGCCTTATGGCAACGATGCGTTGTACACCAACGGTTGAAAATCACGTCGGCCTGCTCACCTATACAAACAATGGCCTTCACGTTGGTGGCAACCAACTCGTCCAGTAAAGAGTAGTCGTTGTCTTCAGAACGACCGCCGGCTATCCATACGATGGGATGGTCGAAGCTCGCTAACGCAAACCACGCGGCATTCACGTTGGTTGCCTTGCTGTCGTTTATCCATCGCACACCGTTCAACGTGCGCACATTCTCAAGCCGATGCTCTACACCGGCAAATGATGACAGTGAATCACGAATACTCTCGTTACTTACCTCGAAGGCACGCGAGGCTAACGCTGCAGCCATGGAGTTGTACGTGTTGTGCAACCCCGGCAAACCCAATCGGCGGACGGGCATAAGTGGCTCCTCTTTGTTGCTGCTGTCTCGGAACACCACTTCGCCCCCCCGGACGAAAGCCCCCTTCACCTCACTACGTGTGCTGAAGAACGCTGTGGCGCAACCGATTGCCGACGTGGCAGCCATCACATGCTCATCGTCGGCATTCAAAACTACGAGGTCTTTGTTTCGTTGCCGAGCAAAGATTTTCCACTTGGACTGTTTGTACTGCTCAAATCCACCATGATAGGCAAGGTGGTCGGGCGTGATGTTGAGGAGAACACTTACAGTTGGATGGAAATGTTCCGTTGTATCCAATTGAAAGGAACTGGCTTCCACAACGATAACCGTGTTTGGGTCAATGCCGTCAACAAGAGAACTCAACGGCGTACCAATGTTTCCACAGGCAAGTGCCGACACTCCTCCGCCAACAAGAATGTGTGCTGTGAGAGCCGTTGTGGTTGTTTTACCATTCGTGCCGGTTATAGCGATTATAGGATTGGCAACGTACCTGGAGGCATATTCGAGTTCTCCGATCACAGGAATACCGGCTTGTATGGCTGCAACCCGCACGGGACTGTGGGGAGGAATTCCGGGACTCACAACGATGAGGTCCGCACGCAGTGCCTTATCGGTATGAGCTCCGAACTCAAACGGTATAGCATGCTGGTTAAGGGTTGCCATTGTGTGTTGAAACCGTTCCTGCGTCGCAGCTTCGGAAACAAACACGTGGTCACCCTTACGATGTGCAAGCAGGGCTGCTGCCAGGCCACTGCGGCCGGCACCAAGAACGGTGATACGCATGAGTGCCGAAGCTACGAACTGCGACCCATCAGCATACGCGCCAGTCCTGCGAGATGCTGCCGGGCTTCTGTGTCGGGCAGGAGGTTCAAGTGCACGAAAGCTTCGTCCGTCAACTGCTGTACGGTACGTCGGGCTTCCTCGATAACACCCATCTCAACAAGGCACTCTCGAAACTGGGGCACCTGCTGACGTGCAATCCCACCATGCGCAAAGAACTGTTCTACAAGTGGCTTGCAGTGTTCGAATCCATCGCGCATGCGATCCCGTGCTCGCAACACCAGCCACGTCCGCTTGCCTTCAACAAGATCACCACCGGGAGCCTTACCGAACTCGTCGGATCCATCAAGGTCGAGCAGATCATCCTGCAACTGGAAGGCAACACCAATGTCGCGAGCAAAGGTTCTCAAGGCTTCGACCTGCGGTGGCGTCCCCCCCCCAATCATGGCTCCCATGCTTACGCACATCTCCAGTAACCTGGCCGTCTTGCGTTCAATCATGTGGAAGTACTCATCTACTGTTACATTGGCCCTGCGCATGAAGGCCATGTCCATGGCTTGCCCTTCACAAACATCAATGAAGCCTTTCGCAAACACGTCGTGAACGGCAACGGGGTCAGGTGCATGAGCGGCGCTTACGGCGGCCAGGCGCATGGCCAAGCCCATCATCACATCTCCGCTCAGGATGGCGGTGTTTTCGTTGTACTTCACATGCATCGTTGGTCGGCCACGCCGCAAAGGCGATCGATCCATGATGTCGTCGTGGACGAGTGTAAAGTTGTGCAGCAGCTCGGCTGCCACAGCAGCATGAAGCGCGTCCTCATATCGTCCGCCGACAGCTTCGGCCGAGAGCAACACAAGCACGGGTCGTATGCGCTTTCCACCTGCTTCAAAGAGGTACCGTACGGGTTCGTACAATTCTGGGGGCGATGTGTACGCAGCCAACGTATCGGCTAATGCAGCGTCAATCTCACGCACATAATCGCGCAGGAGGGTCATGAGGTCGAGTGTAGGCATTGGGTCAGCTCGTGCAGATTTGCAGACCCGGTGAGAAACATCCATCGGAGTAGTTCGCGTTCCCAACTCCGAATAAGATCCATAACGCCTGCTTCCCCAGAGGTTTCCAGTGCCAGTAGAATGGGCCTGGCCGACGCACAAACGTTTGCTCCAAGGGCGATGGCACGCGCGATATGGCCTCCATTGGCGATACCGCCACTGGCAATGATCACTGGCCATGAAATGCCTGATGTTCCGTCGGAACCGTCGGTGCTGAGCTCATGGCGAAGGCTGGTGAGTTCTCGAAGGCAGTCAGCTGTAGGTATGCCAACATCCCAGAAGTGCATCACTTCGGCAGAATCTGCACGGCGCATGATCTCCACACCTGCCCAACTTGTTCCGCCAGCTCCACCAACATCGATGGCCGCAACACCGGCATGAACAAGTTTGCGCCCCACCAAGGCACCAATGCCGGCACCTACTTCCTTCACAAGTACGGGTATCGGCGAAACCTGAACCGTTGCTCTAATGGCCTGCAGCACTCCCCGAAACCGGGGCTCACCTTCGGGCTGCAGTAGCTCCTGCAATGGGTTGAGGTGTATGCCAAAGGCAGATGCTCCGATCATCTCGATCACTTCAGCAATGTGTTCGGCAAGTGAACCTTCCGCATGCCACGCCGCAAGCTGCACGGCACCGATGTTCGAGATAATGGGCACCGTGTGCGATACCGACTTCACAACAGAAAATGTAGATCGTTGCGCGGGGTTCTCAAGACCTGCACGCATGGATCCAACGCCAAGGCCGATTCCCAATCGTGCTGCACAAGTTGCAAGCTGAGCGTTGATACGCTCTGCATCGGGATATCCGCCGGTCATTCCACTAATCAGGAGCGGAAGGGCAAGGTGCTTGCCAAACAACGTAGTCGATGGTGTGATCTCTGAAAGATTGAGCTCCGGAAGTGCGTTGTAGGGTAGTTCAACGGCGTTTAATCCATTGGTGCGTTGCCGAAAGCCAACGTCGGCATCAACTGCCAGGCGTACGTGTTCTTCCTTTCTGGAGGAAATCATGTGCGAATTTAGGCTTCACCAGATACCGCGCGCCGGGAAGCTGCTCCACAATGCCGTCCAACTCAAGGTCCGTGAGGCGCATCATAGCTTCCGACAATGAGCACCTCCATATTCGGGCGATGGCATCTACTCCTTTCGGGTCACCATCAAGCTGATCGTCCAACTCATCGGCTACACCTGGTTCACGCAGTAGCTGTGGTTGCGTAGCGCACCACGTGCTGCCAAACAGCGATTGGAGCAGATCATCGGCACTGGTAAGGGGCTTTGCCACGCCTGTTGCAATCAGGGTGTTGGTTCCGGTACTACGCGAGCTGGTTATCGGACCCGGCACGGCCCACACGGGTGTATGCTGACTCCGAGCAAAATCGGCTGTGATGAGGGCTCCTCCTTTGTTCTTGCTTTCAACCACCACCACAGCATCACTGAGTCCTGCAATGATGCGGTTTCGCGCCGGGAAGTAGGGTGGAATGGCAGCAACTCCACATGGGTGCTCGCACACAACCGCTCCACCTTCAGCTGCAATCTTCATGGCTAGGTTCTTTGCCGGTGCGGGGGTTATGCGGCCGATCCCACTAGCAATAACAGCCACGGTTGTACCATGTGCTCTCAGGCAGGCTTCGTGTGCGAGCATGTCGATGCCGTTGGCAAGGCCACTCACGATGGCACACCCGGCCTGTGCCCACCGTTGAACCAAGAGGTCGGTAACGGGCTTGCCGTAACCAACAGTGCACGACCGTGTGCCCACAACGGCAATCGAGGGCACATCAGCAGTGGGCAAAGTGCCACATACATACAACACCATGGGGGGATTTTCGATGCCTCGCAATCGTGATGGGTAGGTATCCATCCAGTACGAGCATACGGCAACACCTTCGGCTTCACATTCTGCAACAATGCGTTCTGCATCTGTTCGCAGGTTGCTAGCCATGGCACCAACGGCAACCAAAGCCCCTTCCAGATCATCGTTGGATTCTACAAGGGCAATGCGCTCAGCGTTGGAAAGCCTACCAAGCCTGCTCAGTGCTACAACATCCACAAGGGGCCAATGGGGAAACAGCATCATGTGTCCCTGTGGCATGAACGTGTGGGAGTGTGACGCAGCTACAGAAGCGCCAACCGAATCTGTTCTGCAACGTCGGCCCGTACGTCTTCGGGAAGGGCAGCCTTCATGTCGTCCAAGGCTCTATCGAGATCGGCAGAGAACTGACGGACGAGTGGGAGGACTTCGTCGAGCAGCACGGCGTCGGATGGTACCTCGACCGACCGTTTGCCAAGGTTCACCAGCAAGGCCAAGAGTTCAGCTTCCGATTCGGATGCACAGTCCAAGGCATCGTCGGGTCGAGTACCTTTCCATAGCGTGATTTGCCAAGAGAACATGCCGTGTTCATGCGTTGCATGGGTTATGCTCTGCGGCACCACAAGCGTGCGGGTTGTACCGGATGGTAGCTGAGCGATGCGCGGGGCATACCACTCACGCATGGGCTTGATCTTACGGGTTGCCGTGAGCTGCATGGCCAAGGCCGTGCCAAGGTGCCGAAGGTTGGTACTGGCTGAACGCCAGGCAAGCACAAGGCGATACAACCATCGTTGCTCCTCGGCACTCAGATTGAACACATCCTCCATGATTATGCGGTCAAGCCGCCGCCGGTCGCGCCGTACGGTTTCCGGATGCACGTTGTCGGCCGAATCCGTTCCAAACTCCTCCGTCAAGGATCGAATCGGTCTGTACAGGAATTCACGATGCCTTCGTGGGTCAAGCTTGCGTAGCACATCCTCCGTTGGCACGAGCAACTCGCGTGCATCGCGCACGGTAACGTCGGCCACGTGACTGTCTCTGCGCAATAGCAGATGGTAAAACAACCCCAGTGTGCTATTCAGCCATAGGGCCATCGATTCGGCCAACTCGGGCTGCTGAAGCTCGATGCCAATGGCAACGTCGGTAATCACGGCTTGTGCGGTGTTGGTGCATACCAACCACCGGCTGCCTTGGTTTTTTGGGATGATCAGATGTGGAAGAGGGGGCTCTGGCAGGTGCCACCATGGTTCCCGACTGCGCACGGTTGGCCGGAGATGGATGCCTGCCTGTTCTGCGGTGCGCAGGCGCTCATCAACATGCGTGCCTGCGATGAGCTGTCGGTCCGAAGGAATGAGTAGCAGTCGTCTGTCCGAAGCAGGAATGCCAGCAATACTCTCGAGTTCATCGGTGCTGGTGATTACCACATTGTCAATCGTGGAGCCATCGGCCGCCACTCGGCGCCAATATTGCTCTTCGAGCTGTTGTTCGTCAATCTCCGATGCATCGGGTGCAAGAACATCGTTGGCTCCGGTTCGAAGGCCGTTGTGGATTGAGGCAACGGTGCGGAGTGGCTGCAATGTGGGAGAGATCTTGCGAAGGATGTTTGCCACCACATCGGGTGGTATCACCAAATCATCCCATGCTGATGGCTCGGCAAATACTCCAGAGAGTAGGGTGGAACGGTCAATATGGCGCACGCTTATCTCTGCATTCACACGATCGCGTTCGCCAATGCGCAGGTATCGTACAAAACGTTTGATGGCATCGAGCCTCTCCTCGGCAAACACGTCGGCATCGGGTGCAGGTGGTATAACGCCACTAAGGGGCATCCGTAAGCAGGCGAATGTGGTAAGAGAGGCAGGAGTGGAGGATTCCACTGGTCCGGCGATGATGCAACACGTGGTGTTATCCGGCATGGCAAGCGGTTCGGCATCGCCAAGGAGCACCCACTGCAGGTTGAAGCGTTCGATAAGTACGCGCCGAACGCCTACGTACGATGCTTCTCGAAGCGCCGAGAGTGGACAGAACAGAATGAGAACGCCATTCACACCGAGTGATAGTTGTTCGAGTGCTCGTTGAACACTCTGTGCATCACGCTGCAGGTCTGCGTGAATTTGTACCGTGGCACGAGGAGCTATCAGGGTTAGTCGGCGGGCAAGTCTGCCCAACGAACTTCCGGATTCTACCACCACCAGGGACTGCACCTGATCTTCTGTACGCCGTTCGGTGGCTTGATCCAATCCCGCTGCTACCAGAGCTAAGTCAATAGCATCTACCGTTGGAATGGGTCTGCCCGTTGTTGTTGCCAACCACACCTGTGCAGCTTCCATCCTGTCTGCCACCTTGCCGCCAAGCTCATTGCCATGTGTGAGTTCAACGAGCAGATGGGCAAGGAGACCTTCCAGGTGTTCCTGCACGTCGAGGGGGGGGAGGCCTGACCATGTGATGAGCCCCTGCCGGTGTGCATCGGCAACGTAGGCGTTGAGCAGATCGATCAGCAGTGCTGCCGAGCCTACGGTTGAGGGAAGAGTGGTGGGTATGTCGGCCAGTCGG
>CAZUGQ010000001.1:116137-146381 GCA_964620125.1 uncultured Hyphomicrobiales bacterium | reverse complement strand
CAAGTGTACGAGATCGGCAGGGTCTATACCGCGAATGCAACGGTTCAGCTCGCCGAGCACTGTGTCAACCCATGTACGTGCCGACGTTGACCGCATAAGAGCAAGTCGCAAAGCCTCTGTAAAGGCAACACGATGGGCCGCAATTGCAACATCCCGTGCGTCCGAAACCAAAGCCCCCTGCCACATACCAACGATGCACTCACGTGGCATCCTTCTCTGCGAGAGTGCCTCGGTATCGAAGGCAACAACGGTGCGGAAGGAACTGATGATGATGAGCGGAGCCTGAGCGCGCACTGCTGCAGCCCGCGCACGTTCGCGAACAGCAGCATCGAACGGACGCTCCAGAGGCAACACGGCAGCGGCCAGTGCGAGGGTTTTGCCGGCAGCGTCGTTCACGAGCAGGAAGGTTCCCGACACGGTGGTGTGTGGCAGAACGGTTGCCTCGAGGAGTGCACGGTCGGCAGCATCCTGCAGGCATGTGGCAAGCATGGTCAGGTGCTCGGTCACAGTCCTACGATCCTTCTCACAGACGTTATCAAGCGTTCCGTATCGGTTTGTGAAGGGGCTTCGGCGATGATGCGGATGATGGGTTCTGTGTTGGACGCGCGAAGATGAATCCAGCGATCAGGCCATGCAAGGTGCAGACCATCATCTGTTGATGCTGTTGCATCCGGAAAGGCTTCCTTCAGCATAGTGATCATCGTTGGCACGTTGGCATCTGGTGTGCGTGCAACCTTGGTCTTTACCATCGCATACCTGGGAAGTGCATCGCAAGCCTCACGCAGCGTTCTGTTCGTGCGGCGGAGCAGCGACACTACAAGGGCAAGTGCTACCACTGCATCACGGCCGCTGTGGCATTCGGGATAGATCACGCCTCCACTTCCTTCGCCACCGACAATGGCCCCCACCTCGCGCATGCGCCGTACCACGTTGATCTCTCCAACGGCAGAACGGTGAACGGTTGCGCCGTAGAGGGCGGCTACGTCGTTGACCATGCGGGTGGTGCTGAGGTTGGTGACGATGGAGGGACTGGAGGGACTGGAGGGACTGGAGGGACTAGAGGGACTGGAGGGACTGGAGGGACTAGAGGGACTGGAGGGACTGGAGAGTGAATGAGAGGGGGTGGGGGTAGGGTTAGGGGTGGGGGTAGGGTTAGGGGTGGGGGTGAAGAGGTAAGAGAGGATGCTTTGGGTGGCGAGGGTGATGGTGTATTCTTCGCCGATGGGGGTGCCGGTGTGATCTACGAGGGCGAGGCGGTCGGCGTCGGGGTCTACGGCGACGCCAAAGGCGGCACCGTAGGATACTACAGCGGAGCAGAGGGTGGAGAGATTCTCGGGGAGGGGCTCCGGTGGGTGAGGGAAGACGCCTGAACCATCACAATGAATGCCAACAACGTTGAAGCCGAGGCGGCGAAGAAGGTTTGGGATAATGCGTGATCCGGATGAGTTTACAGCATCAACCACAACAACCTCGCCGTGCTGGATTGGGGTGGATTGTATGATGGGCAGGTGGCGAACTCTGAAGATGTGTTCGTTGATTCCCTCAGCGTCGGCTTCAACTGTGCCGGCCTGTTGCGTGGCTGCCAGAGCTGTGGGCTGCGCGTCGGCGGCGGCCCAGAGTAGGGCACAGGCGTTTTCATCAAGGAATACACCGTCGGCGCTAAGAAACTTGAGGCCATTCCACTCGGATGGGTTGTGCGAGGCGGTGATCACGATGCCACCGACTGCATCGGAATGTTCAACCATCAGCTGAACGGTAGGCGTGGGTACCATGCCCAACACTCGAACGGTCCTGCCACAGGCACGCAAGGCTCCAATGAGCAGGTCTTCGATCCAGAGTCCACTGGGACGGCCGTCCCTGCCGAGAACGATGGGGCCTTCGGGAAGGATGGAAGCGAAGGCGACGGCATGGCGTGTGATGGAGTCTGGCGTTAGGTCGGTGCCAAGTGTGGCGCGAAGACCGGAGATAGATCGGAGCAGTGGCATGGCGCAAACCTAGTGTGCAGGCGCTCTATCGCATCACGGCTTCGATGTCGGCGATGGTTCGCGGTAGATGTGCAGAGAGGTTTTCAGGGGTGCCGTTGGTAACTAGGATGTCGTCTTCTATTCTGACGCCGATGTTCCACCACTTACGGTCACATCGCGATCCTTCTGCAATGTAGATGCCGGGTTCCACGGTAATGACGGTATTCGGTTTGAGTGGTCCACGTGTGCCGCAATCATGCACATCGAGGCCAAGGTAATGCGACGTTCCATGCATAAAGTACTCGCGTACGTCGGTCTCGCTTTCAATGATGCCCAGTTCAACCAGGCGGCGGGCAATCACACGGGTGGCTGCTTCGTGCGGTGCCTTGAATGGTGCTCCTGCTCTGCAGGCGGCAATGCCGCTGTCCTGAGCTTCGAGCACAATGTTGTAGATGATGCGTTGCTCAGTGCTGAACGTGCCGCTTACTGGATACGTGCGCGTAACATCGGCTGTGTATCCGTGATACTCAGCTCCGCAGTCGGCTAACACCAAGTCACCAGTGGAGTAGTTGCGCCGGTTGGTGGTGTAATGAAGGATGCATGAATTATAGTTGGTGCCTACAATACTCGGATACCCGACATCTTCGGCCCCCAAACGCTTGAACTCATATTCCATCACTGCTTCGATCTCAAACTCGTGGCTACTGGTGCGCGCTGCCTTCATGGCTGCAAGGTGACCCCGTACGGTAATGTCTACCGCCTTTCGCATAAGCCGGAGTTCTGCCGTATCCTTTACTTCACGCATGGCAACCAGTGCCGGTATGGTTGATTCTATGGTAAGCTCTCCGTATTTACTGCGGAGTCCCTTCTTGATCTCCGCATCAACATAGAGGTTGCTTCCAAGAGCGGGCATTGGTACAGCTTTCGTGCTCCAGCCCGAGAAGTAAAGCTTTCGGAAGGCGGCCTCCTTGTGGAGTTCGAGGGCGGGATCGGTAGAAGGAGCTTCGCTTCGTTTTCCGGGGGCAGGTACAGGAGCATCAAAGAGTTGGTCAAGAACCGACGGTAGATCACCAAGGGGCAAGGCTACGTCAAGTCCGTAGTGCTGTTCAGCCTCGTTGGGGCCAGCAGTAACACCCTGCCATTGTTCTCGGTTCGGATTGCGTTCGCGTGCAAAGAACACTAGGTGCGTTTGGATACCCTTAACGGTTACGTGATCCTTGGTGAGAAGGAGTGCGGCATGTGGGAACGGATAGCCGGTTAGGTAGAGGAGATCGCTGGATTGGCGGTATTCGTAGTCAACGTCGTTCTGGCGGTTCCGAACATCAGCTGAGAATATGATGGCAACGGCATGTGGTGGTAGGCTGTCCAGCAGACGCGCTCTTCGTTCCGCATGAACATGGGGGGGGATGTTGTCCGCATCGTCTACCTTGAACATGAACTGCTGTGCCACGATACCTGTGCAAGGCAGGCAGATGGAAAGCAGAACGATAAGGCATAGGTATCTATGCATGTGATGATGGAGTTTTCTTGGGGTGAGCATGTACAGAATCGTCGTAAAGGATTCGAGCTCCGGGCTGAAAGCTCACGTAATACCACATCCACTCAACGAGCACCTTTAAGCGATTGCGAAAGGAAATGAGCTTTAAGATGTGCAAGCCGGCCCAGGCAAGCCAAGCAAGGAAGCCACCGAAGCGGATGCCAAACACGTCAGCCACGGCACTTGCCCGGCCAATCGTTGCCATGGACCCAAGATCTTTATATCGAAACGGATGGTGAAAGGCTGCTTTCCCCTCTGCCATACGCACCAGCCCTTTCGCAACATAGGCTCCCATCTGTATGGCTGTTTGTGCAACACCGGGTAAAGGTTTGCCTGTGCCATCATCAAGGTTGGCACAATCGCCGATGACGAATACGTTGGCAAGGCCGGGAACACGGCAGTCCGGTTGGATAAGGATGCGTCCGTTCCTATCGAACGGCGCATGCAGATCGGCCAAGAGTGGCGAGGCTTCATTTCCTGCTGCCCAGATGATCGTGCGTGTTGCGAGCTGATGCCTACCGCCTTCGGCTGATGCAGTGCCAGAAGGTGCCGTTGTGAGTTGAACAGCACTTGCTGCAACATCCGTTACTGCCGTGTTGAGAACAACCTCTACGCCGATGCTTTCCAGCGAGCGTTTGGCAATGGACGAGAGTGATGGATCGAATCCTGGAAGGAGGCACCCACCTGCTTCGACGAGTACAATGCGTACGTCTGATCGCCGAATGCGCGGAAAGTCTGGCAGCATTGTGCGAAGTGATATCTCGGCAATGGCACCAGCCATCTCAACTCCTGTGGGTCCCCCCCCAACAATCACAAAGGTGAGAAGCTCGCGTAACTCGGGTGTACCTACCGATCGGTCGGCCTGTTCGAATGTTGCCAACAAACGAGAACGGATATGCAGTGCATCTCCCAAGGTTTTGAGTCCGGGAGCATGATGTTCCCAACTCGAATGTCCGAAGTACGAATGCCGAGAGCCTGGTGCCAGTATGAGATAATCGTACTCATACGTGCCGATTGTGCCAATCACGGTGTTGTTCGAGGTTCGAATAGCTACCACATCGTCCATCACCACTCGGATGTTTTCGCGACCGCGCAGAATGGCACGTAGCGGCTGTGCAACGTCGCTGGCAGACAGTGCAGCCGTTGCCACCTGATAAAGGAGAGGTTGGAAGAGGTGGTGGTTCGTACGGTCGATGAGTGTAACGTCGATGCGCGTGCTCTTCAGACCGTTGGCAGTAGCAAGTCCGCCAAAGCCCCCCCCTACAATTACAACGCGAACCTTCGATCCTGTTGCCATGGGGATGCAACCTACGGAGAGGGCACACCACTGCCAACTGAGTTGGTGGTGGAGCATGATTGCCAGGCCTGCCTAGCCACGGCTATCAGGCAGTGCAATGGGAAACAGGATACACATCATCTACACCGTTGCACATAATGTAGCTACGTCAACGCGGCGTGCACCTGCTTCCAGCAAGGCCAGTGCAGCTGCATTGGCAGTTGCACCAGTGGTAAACACATCGTCGACAAGTACGATCGAAGCTTGCGAAACCATAGCCCCCTGCCTAGCCGTGAAAGCTCCTTGAACGTTGGTTGCGCGTTGCTCGTCAGACAAAGCGGTTTGTGTGCCGGTATATCGCGTTCGCTGCAAGAGTGGGAGCATGGGAACATGCATGGCGTTTGCTGCGCCCGTGGCGATGAGTTCGGCCTGATCGTAGCCCCGTTCCCTGCGACGTGTTGGGTGCACGGGGACGAAGGTTACCGCCGAGGTTCTTTGGTAGTTCGATGCAAGATGTTCACCTAACAGAGAACCCAGAGCCAAGGCCAACGTGCGATGGCCACCATATTTCACAGCCATGATCACGTTGTGAATTGGTGCGTCCGGAAACAGTGCCCAGAGTGCAGTTACCGAGCTAAAGGCAAGGTCGTCCGCCTGAATGTGGCGTTGGGCCGTGAGCAACAGTTCGGTGGAATCCGGTGCGGGAGTACACCCGTCCAGCCCTTCCTGACTGATAAGTGGCAGGGGGCTTTGGCACGTGATGGGCGAGCCTGTGATAAGGCAGTGTGGCGGGTAGAGAACGTGGTCGAAGCTGCGTGCGTACCTGCGCACAACCCCGACCACCAGATCGAGGAGTGGCATGGAGCTCCGCGTTAGGTGTGGGATGTGTTGCGTGGCGAGGTGGACTCGTTCACGAATTGCAACCGTTCGGCGATTTCCGCTGGAAGCTCAGGTCGGTTGGAAGCCGGTATGAGGAAGGAGCTGAGCGAGGTCACGTCGTCGAACACGCGCTGTTTCACCGTGGTCATCATCAGGTAGTCATGTCCGCTCGAGCCTCCCGTACCAACGCGCATACCGATCATCCGGCTAACCATCAGTGTATGACGATAGCGCCACAGGCTTACGTATTTGTCAAGTTCGATGATGGCATCCATCAGCCGATACGGAAGCTGGAGCAACGGATAATCGCGATAGGTGCTGATGAACAGTATGGCAAGCGTAGCACGTTGTGACATTCTGCGCTGTCCGCTTGCAACCAGTTCGTTGTAGGAGGTGGGTGAGAACAGAGCATCGAAGCCCCGTTCGATGCCATCGATCTGGTTGAGCGCATCGGTAGGATCGTGGCGTTCAGCTTCGGCCAGAGAACGAATTTCTGCGCGGTCGCGCTCAAGCATCGTGGAAACGGCAGAGCGATAGGCATCCCAGAAGGCGTACTGCCCGGACTCCAGGAATGGTGTTTTTTCCAGCCATCGTTCGATGACCTGAAAGAGCGTAGTGGATCCGGCCGCTTTGACTTCTGTTTTGTGTTTAGGACTAAGGGCGTCGGTGTACTGTTTGAGCACCCGAGTGTTTTCTGGCAGGCCAAGGGTTTTTTCGAGGACGCGCCATTGAACGGACTGAAAACCAGACGCTGGATTAAGGTAGTTGCGAAAGTCCATGAACTCGCCTGGCGTCATGGTTTCGATGAGCGTGAACTGATTGCACAGGTGTTCCATGATTCTGTTCACTCTGCGGATGCGAGCTTGGCAGAGTGAGACATCGGCCTCGGGTACGTAGTCTCGGTCGAGCAACTTGATCACTGATTGCAGTTCATGCAGCACTTGTTTAAACCATAGCTCGAACGTCTGGTGCGTGATGATGAACAACATTTCCTCGTGCGCAGGTTCGCCAGCCTGAGCACTTTCTGGGTGCTGGGCGTTGAGGATGGAGTCGAGGCGGAGGTAGTCGGAGTAATAGATCATAACCATGGTGCCGGGGACTTACGTCCCCGGCACTTTCGAAATAGTGAACTCAAACACCCTTTTCAGAAGAAAAAACCGCCGTCTGCGCAATCAAGTCATGCAACGCCTGCCGACTCTCCCCAAGGGTGAAGAAGCAGCCCACGAAAATCACAAAACCGAGCAAGCTGCCAATGAAGTCAACAAAACTCAAGGCAGGTGCCAGTGCTACGAAGTTGAGTATCGAAGCAATGTTCTTTACGGCCCAACGCGAGAGATACGTCTGCGTGCTTGCTTCCGAACCATCGGCACGAGCTATTCGCAAGCGGAGCACCCGCTTGCCGGGTGATGCTCCACTCAAACCTTCTATGAGACTGTATGCAACCGATGCTACAATCCTGGCCAACACGAAGGCGGGTAGCCAGGTTGACACCATCACAGACACCTCGTCCGGTACACCAAGCGTCCTGTAAATCTCCAGGATGGAGTCCATCAATTCCTGTATCTCGGGTGTTGCAGACACCTTGGTGGACACAAAAATCATGGAGAGCAGCACAGTAAAGAGAATGGATGCAAGTAGGTCAATACACCATGCACCAAGGCGCGGACCGAATCCTACGCGCTGGCGTGCCTGGCTTGCCTGATACCCCGGCGGCGGAGTTTCGGAAAACGGGTTGGTACTCATAGGGATTGCAAGATTCTAACAGCTACCTGGTACTTCTTGAACGGGGGCATAAGATAGACACCATGAACGGATTGTCGTACAGCGTGTAATAGCTGTACGGCAAGGTCGATGCCAGCCTGCGTTGCTTGTTCCGGAGTTGCATCGTGGGCTTTCATGTGCTCGCGAACCCAGGAAGGGATGGTCATGCCAGGAACCTCGAAGTGCAGAAACTCGGCATGCCGAAGGTTGCGGAGTGGTATCACTCCCAACACGAATCGTATGGGTATGTGGCGTATGCGATCCAGAAACCCAGCCACAGCCTCGGCCTCGAACATTGGCTGCGAAAACGCAACATGTGCACCTTGCTCTGCCTTTTGTGCGAGTCTGTCGATCTCACGCTCAAGATCATCAGAGGCGGGATTCACTGCACAGGCAATGCTGAATGACGTTGGCATGCCAAGCGGATTCCCCATAAGATCCATCCCCTGGTTCATCCGGCCAAGCGATCGGACAAGCCCAACACTGTCCACATCATACACGCTGGTTGCAACCGGAAAATCACCGATGTGTGTCGGGTCGCCAGTCACAGCAAGGATGTTGCGCACACCAAGTGCATGGGCACCAAGCAACTCACTCTGCAGACCAACCATGTTCCTGTCACGACACGCCATGTGCGTTATGCACTGCATGCCAGTGGCATCCTGCACCATCTTGGAAATGGCAACCGGGCTCATCCGTAATCGTGCACGAGCACCATCGCTGATGTTTACGGCATGAACTCCGTGCTCCTTTAGGTATCGAGCACCATCAAGCACACTGCTCATGTCGAGTCCGCGCGGAATGTCCAACTCCACCGTTTGCACAAACTCTGTTTGCAAGGACCGATGCCAAGAGGTAGGGGGCTCTGGTAGCGGTGGCGGAGGCTTCTCCTTAAGCGATGCCGTCGTTCCATGTGTGTACTCGCCAACCTGCCTCGATGCCGTAGCCACGGCGATGGCTCGTATGTGCTCTACTGTAGCTCCACCATCGGCACCAACTACGCTGGCACCGTGATCCACCAAACGGCATGCGGCGGCTGCCACGTAGTCTGGGTCAGCATCGTACATAGGAGTGCCGTCAACGACGGTGGGAATACCTACATCAGGCATGGCAACCAGTGGTACATTCCCAACACGCAAAGCCTGTACGATGCCAAGCATGCGTTGCGGACCAACCGTACCGTTGCTTCCTATGGCCTGTACTCCATGGCGGGTAAGCCTTTCTGCAACCTCCAACGGAAAGCTACCCGCTAACACCGATCCGTCTTCTGGAAAGCTCTTCAATGCAATCAGTGGAATGGATGTGCTAATCGCGCGCACTGCTTCGATCGCAAGCTCGAGTTCTGTGAGGTCTATGAACGACTTCAACATCACCACATCGCAGCCCCCTGCAAGCAAGGCACCAGCCTGCTCATGAAAACAGGATCGAACTTCATCAGCATCAAGCGGACCAAGCGGCTCCATCAGCCGGCCTGTTGGACCAATGATGCCGGCAATCGGAACACGTCCTGCGCTAGCAGTGCGAGCTAGCCACACACCCTTGCGGTTGATCTCCTGAACCCGCGCGCTCAGCATCACGCTTTCCAGGGCATACCGATTGGCATGTTGGGTGTTGGTTTGCAAGAGTGTGGCACCGGCTTCCATAAAGTCATGATGGATCCGTTCCACCACCATCGGGGAGGAAAGGTTGTAACGGTCAGGTGGCCGTTCCGCGAAGCCGCGACGTGCAAGCTCCACAGCCATAGAACCATCCGTTACCAGAGGGACACTACCGCGACGGTTCAGGTGCAGCATCGAGCGATAAGAACGTGGAAGGATGCCAGATCAGCGCAGCACATCCTAGCATCATGAGTGTATTCTTCCCAACCTTCCACCAGCTTACCTCTTCGCCGCCCTGCTCGCCAAAACACCCGCAATCGATCTGAAGTCCGTTGATCACGGCCCAGCCTACGGCGATGGTGAACACCAGCAGCATACCACCACACAACAAGGCCGAAAGACGGGTCTTAAATCCAAGGAGCAACCCAACGCCAGCAAGAACTTCCAACCACGGGAGAACGAGCGCTACGGCGTGAACACTCCAAACGGGAAGCAATCCATAATGCCCGATCGACGTGGCAAATGCCAACGGGTCTGCAAGCTTCGGGATGGCTGCGTACAGGAAATATCCGCCAATGAAGATGCGGACGAAAAACAGCGCAATGGTAATGGCAGGCATGCGAACAAAACTACTATTTTGGTGTACAGCGTTTTCGACCAATTACCATCGTAGGGAGGGAAACATGGACGAGTACGGCATGAATGAAGTTGGAGCTGGTGTTGCTGCTGGTATGGCCGTTGCCATGATCGGCATCATCATCGTATCCCTGCTTGTTTATCTCTTCATTGGCTTCTGTCTTGGTAAGCTTTTTGAAAAAGCAGGTAAGCCGCTGTGGGCTGGCTTTGTACCCGTGTACAACGTTATGGTAATTCTGGAGCTCGTTGGCCGTCCGATGTGGTGGATTGCCCTGTTCTTGCTTGGTCTTATTCCCATCGTGGGAACGATCATCGTTGTGGTGATGATGGCTATAATCTGGATTGACTTTGCAAAGAGTTATGGCAAAGACGTGGTTTGGGGACTGCTTATCACGTTCTTTTCAGTGATAATGCTCCCAATCATGGCCTTTAGTGACGATGTTAAGTACATCGGTCCATCGGCGGGTGGTACTTCGACGACTTCTACGACAAACGCCTAACGATCTGCTGACAACGCACGCCGTATTTGCAACTGCAGGTCAGCAAAATGTGCTTTGCTAAGGGCGTCGGCACCGGCGCCCTGCAAACGTTTTTCCAGGGCACTTAAGTGAGCACGTGCAAGGGCTCGCACATCGGAGTGGTACGGGTCAAAGAAGAAGAGCCGTGAAAATGTACTGATCTTTGAGAGGTCAGGTTCAGTTGTCTTCGCAATGAGCGCATCAACAAACTCGCGCTGAAGATTGCGATGATAGTAGTCAACAGGTTTTCGGGATGCAAGTT
Organism: uncultured Hyphomicrobiales bacterium; assembly: GCA_964620125.1. GTDB lineage: Bacteria > Bacteroidota > Ignavibacteria > Kapaibacteriales > Kapaibacteriaceae > OLB6. The sequence goes on along the minus strand of CAZUGQ010000001.1, from coordinate 135,950 downwards.
CCGAAAACACGAGCTGCTCCACATCATCTAACAGCTCGGTAGCTTTATAAGGTGCTTGGTTGCGGGCCTCAAGGGCGAGCATACGCAGGAGCTTGTCATTGCTGATCACAGTTCGCATAAAACGTGCCTGATAGGAGGCTAGGCGCTCCGTGTAATCGGTGGGATCTAGCATTCCAACCACCACACTGTCAAGTAGCCATAATGGTGTGTTAAAGAGTTGCTCTCCAAGAAAGGCGATTGCTTGCTTCTGGCGTTCGCGGCTAACGGGAGTGTACGATGGGCCTTCTGTTGAGCCGAAAACTTTTTGTTGGATAATAACGCCACCTGGTACGTTGGCAACATGTCCGATTTCGCGTCCGAATTGGAACCAGATGTCGTCGTACGCTTCTGAAAGCAAGGTGAAATCCTTACCCGGCTGGCGTGTGGCGTCGAGTACATACCCCACTGCTCGCTTGAGGTTTGCGATACCATAGCCCCCTGCCTTCACCGGATCGTCACCAAGATCTTCCATCTGGGACGTTGGATCGTACACCACCCACTGTTGATACCCAAACCTCTTGTATGGATCGGATTCAGCTTCAGTGGCCCAGCGATGAAGTGTATCACGTTCGTCGTCGGCTGTAGCCGCGCCAATGATTGGGCGGTACCCCCAACGAACTGCCCAGTGGTCATACGGTCCGACCTTGGGGAACACGTCTACATCGTCACCGGGCTGAGCAATGTAGTTGTATCGTGCATAGTCCATGATGGAGGGGGCTGTGCCGTATGTGGCGCAGAACGTCTTGGAACGCAGTGAATCAACAGGGTAAGCACTACTGGCACCCATGTTGTGTGGGTGACCGATGGTATGGCCAAACTCGTGAGCTGCAACCGTAGCAATGAGGGCTCCCATGAGGCTGTCGCTATACGGAAGCTTGCGTGATCGCGGGTCGCTCACGGCCTGAGCAAAAAACCACCCGGTTTGCAGCTTGAGAACATTGTGAAACCAGCCGATATCGCTCTCTAGAATCTCTCCGGTGCGAGGGTCATGAATGTTTGGACCGTATGCGTTTTCGATGGGTGAAGGGAAGTAGCGTATAACGCTGTAGCGCGCATCTTCTGGCGACCAGGTGCTATCCTCTTCGGGCGTTGGAGGATCCAGCACACGAACGGCATTCTTGAATCCGGCTGATTCGAAGGCTGGATTCCAACTCTCGATACCCTTACGGAGCCATTCACGCCACTGCGGTGGTGTTGCTGGATCAAGGTAATAGGTGATGGGCTTGATGGGCTCCACCAGCTCACCACGCAAGAACGCTGCTGTGTCCGAGGGTTCCAATCGCCAGCGGAGGATGTAGCGGCGGGTGACAGCTTCAGGCTCTGGCCTTCCGTAGTCTGTTTGCCAGAGTGCGAAGTAGCCAACTCGTGGATCGGCCAGTCGAGGAACCATCGGGCGCTCTGGTAACTGCACCATGCTGTGGTGCATGGTAAAGCTCATGGTCTGTGATGCTGGATTCTGCGGCGGTTCGCTTGCAGAAAAGGTGATAACGTTCTCGATCTCCACATTGGTTGGGAAACTTCGAGCATACTCAACAAACGATTTGTCCTTGTGCGCTCGTGAGATCTTGTACTCCTTGCGAATTCCGGGACCAGGTGTAAGAAGCCCAACGTCGTCAGTAAATAGGCCCGTAACATCAATGACCACGGAGTTCGAGTCTGTATTCAGTGCGGCAATGGGAAATGCTTCGATGATTTCTTCAAAGTTTGCCGCCTTCACTGCTCGGTAGATGGCCGCAGAGTCCGGAGCAACGTTCTCATAGCTTACAGTTCTGAGTAGGATCTTGTCGAACTTCCTGTCCCAACGAACAACAACGGTGTTGAGCTCTTCTCCACCATATCCTACCCGTGGTGTTTTGGCTATGCGACTAACAAGGAGGAATTCCTTGCCCAGCTGGTTCGTGGGTATCTCGAAAAACACCTTCTCGTCAATCCGATGGACAATGAACAACCCACTATCCGTTACCGCCTCCTTGGTGATCACCTTGGTGTACGGCTTCATCTTGCTGGGTTTGCCCGACGCCGAGTCGGCAGAGGTTGATGCTCCCGACTTCACGGCCGTCGAAGACCCGCACGCCGCAAGGAACAGCATGGATGGTATGCTCAAGGACAGGAGAACGAGACGTGTTGTGATGGTCATAGACTCTCTACGGTATGGTTGCAGCGTCTTCCATAGGCTACTCCTTAACGGAGCTAACGCTGCTCGAAAAGGCGCAAGCTACGGCGGTACCACAATGGGGTTTCTTGCAGAAAAAAAACGATGCCCGGCGCGTCGGGTGGGAGGGACTTTTCGCGCTCGGGCATCTCTGGTGCGACGTGTGGCTTATGTGAGGGCCGGATCGGGTACACCACACGTCTGCTTCGGGGGACTAGATGTTCTATTGAGTCTTTCGTATTGACAGATGGCTTCGAGATCAGTTACACAAGCCATGCTGTGCTAGCGAAACACCCAGTATGACGATTCAAAACCGAAATGTTTTAGGATAGTTTTGGACGATGACTCCTCCAAGCGGACTCTGCGTAGGGCTTGACCCAGACGTTGCCCGCATGCCGTTGGGCATGCAATCCACCGAGCATATAGCTCCGTTTTTGTCGGCCATTGTGCACAGTACCCGCTCGCATGCGGCAGCCTACAAGATCAACACGGCCTTTTTTGAGCAGTATGGGCTGCAGGGTGAGCGCATCTTGCGCACCGTTCGCGAAGCAGTGGGTGAGAGCTACTGCATTCTTGACGCAAAACGGGCCGACATTGGCAACACCTCTGCTGCCTACGCACGAGCACTCTTTGTGGACTTACAGGCAGATGCCGTTACGGTGCATCCGTACATGGGTTCAGACAGCGTAGCCCCCTTTCTCGACCATGGATTCACCTACCTTCTGGCACTTACCAGCAACCCAGGTTCGGCCGACTTTCAACGTGTTCCTGTTGCGACGCCGACCGGTGCCATGCCACTCTATCAACACGTGATGGAAAAAGCTCTTACATGGGGAGCAGACACTGTGGGATTCGTTATTGGTGCCACTCATCCCACTGAATTAGCGGAATTGCGGCAACGATATCCGACCACCCCATTTCTTATCCCAGGAATCGGTACGCAGGGTGGCGACGCTGCAGAGACAGCCTCGGCTAACCGCCCGGGACCAGCACTGTTTAATGTGGGAAGGAGTATCATCTATGCGTCCAGTGGACCAGACTTTGCTGAGGTAGCGGGTATGCGGGCACGTGAGTATGCCAAGGAGCTTGCCTGACACGCTAACGTTTTCAACACGTTGAGTCACAATCACCGGCGTAGTCCCCACAAGGGGGCATGTCTCTGTTAACCTTACCAGAGCGGCTGTTGCAACGCGCCGCTCACGCGCTCATGGCACAACCCCAGAGGGAGTGGCAGTGCACGAATACCGACGTGATTCAGATTGTAGCGGCAGGTCTTGCCAACGTTCATGCTGGCCCCGACTTCCAGGATGTGGCCGTACTGCACCGGGGAGTTGTGTACATCGGCGACGCTGAATTCCACAAGCGTTCTTCGGAATGGTATCAGCATCATCATTCCAATGATGACCGCTATGAACAGGTGTTGCTACACGTGGTGCTGGTTGACGATGAGCCCGTGACGGCAGCTCGATGGACTTTGGTGCTCCCTCACGCAGATCTTGCTCAAACCATGCAATCCATGCGAGGGGATCGCCCGGGAACAAGGGTTGACGTGGAAGAGCTGCAGCACTTCGCACTATTGCGGCTTCTGCGCCTCACGGCCGATGCACAGGTAACCATCCGCCGGTTGGGTGTAGCTGAGAGTCTCAGAGTACTCACAGCGTCCTGGCTTGGCCGACTTTCCGAAAAGCGCCACCGTCCGTTTCCGCCAAAGCTTGCGGATGCACTACGTACGATGATAGCCGGTTCCGCCCTCGGCACCCTGGCACTCGAGTTACCATCCATTCCGAGTGCTTCCATCCCAGAAGCCATGAACACCGCCGAACAGCAGCGCATAGCAGCCGAAGGATTGGTGATTCGGCGCGAATTGCTTGTGAACGTGCTCTTGCCCGTGTTATGTGCGCGGGCTACGCATGATCAGCGCGTGGTGCTGCTCCAGTGGTACTGGAGCTGCCGCAGTCTGCATCCATACGGGATACTTGCGCGCAGATTCCCAGCTCAACAGCAAGACTACATCTGGCAGCAGCAGGCAATGCTTGAGTACTTGCGCCTTCATGGGCGGAGAGTGTCAACCTGCGGCGAGGCCCTGCGAGCCTATGGCGTATCTGGTGCGCTGGAGTTCATCAGAGCAAGCCCATAGACACCGCTATCTTTGAGGTCAATCTGGGAGCAGACATGACCACTGTATTGGTAACTGGGGCAGGCGGCGAAATAGGGCACAGCCTGTTGGAGGCATTTCATGAGAGTGGCGGTTATCGGGTAATCGCCCTCGACCTACATCCACTCTCGGCTGAACGAGCCGCACTTGCCAACGTAACTGTGCAAGGGGATGTTGTAGATCCGGAAGTTGTTGCCCAGGTGGAGCAGTACGACATTCACGAAGTCTACCACCTGGCTGCCCTGTTGTCTACAAGTGCCGAGCGAAATCCCGAAATAGCGCATAACGTGAACGTGAATGGCACGATGGGACTCCTGTCCATGAGCCGACGTATCGGCGAACGCACAGGAACTGTGGTACGGTTTCTCTTTCCCAGTACCATTGCCGTGTATGGCTTGCCAACCGTTGCCACTAAACAAGAAGCCGGTGCCGTTACCGAACAGCAATACCTTCAGCCCACCACCATGTATGGCATCAACAAGCTGTATTGCGAGCAGGTTGGAACGTATATGGCCAGTCGGTACGGACAACTCACACCCGACGGCCCGCAGCAGGTTGTTGACTTTCGAGCATTGCGATTCCCTGGCCTGATAAGTGCTACTACCGTGCCCAGCGGAGGCACCAGCGACTATGCACCGGAGATGCTGCACGCCGCTGCACAGAACAAACCCTATACCTGTTTTGTAAGGCCAGATACGCAGATTCCCTTCATGGCAATGCCTGATGGCGTTAAAGCCTTATTGAACCTTGCCGCGGCACCTGCACACCAGCTCACGCGGCGCGTGTACAACATCGGAGCCTTTGCACCAACAGCCGAGGAAATTGCTGCTCGCGTGATGCAAGCATTTCCCTCCGCACAGATTTCGTATCAGCCACATCCAAAACGTCAGGCCATCGTTGACTCCTGGTGTGCCAACGTTGATGACAGCGCAGCGCGGCGGGACTGGGGATGGAATCCGGATTACAACTTTGACCGAGCCTTCGACGAATACCTGATTCCGACCATCGCCGGCGTGTATGCCGACAACGGCTCCTAACAACCTTTGGAGGAGCACCATCAGTACCGGCACCCCAAATCACCTGATTACCGAAACGTCTGCCTACCTTCTGCAGCACGCCTACAACCCCGTGCAATGGTATCCCTGGGGCGATGAAGCATTTGCTCTTGCCCGCGAGCAGGACAAACCAGTGTTCGTATCCATCGGTTACTCTACGTGCCACTGGTGCCACGTAATGGCCCATGAGTCATTCGAAAACACAGAGATAGCCGACTACTTGAACGAACACTTTGTAAGTGTGAAGGTTGATCGCGAGGAACGGCCGGACGTAGACGCCTTTTGCATGGAGGTATGCCAGGCCACCACAGGACATGGCGGTTGGCCCCTCACCGTTGTCATGGACGCCGAGCGCCGTCCATTCTTCACCGGCACCTACTTCCCCCCCCGCACCACGCCTCGCCGTCTTGGATTGTTGGATATCCTTCGGCGCATACGCGACGTGTGGGTTTCCAACCGCGACGCCATTAGCACGTCGGCGGCAACCATCGTTGAAGCAGTTCAAAAGGGGGCTGAGGCAGACGTGAGCAGTGCAGTCCCAGCAAACGTGATGCTTCGTGTTGCAGATCACCTTCGCGGCTCGTACGACGAGGAGTTTGCCGGATTCGGCTCTGCACCCAAATTCCCGTCGCCCCATCGGTTGCTTTTGCTATTTCTCGTTGCGGCTCGCACAAGGGATGCCGAATTGATTGTGCTTGTAGCAAACACTCTTCGCGCTATGCGAGCAGGAGGCATCTACGACCAGGTTGGGTACGGCTTTCATCGGTATAGCACAGACCGGCAATGGCATGTGCCACACTTTGAGAAGATGCTCTACGATCAGGCCATGCTCATGATGGCATACACGGAGGCGTGGAAGGCCACGAAGGACGAAGTGATGCGCCGTACGGTTCTTGAGCTGGCTGAATACATTGCCACCGAGATGACTGCTGCAGACGGTTCGTTCTACAGTGCGCAAGATGCCGATAGTGAAGGAGAAGAAGGGAAGTTCTATGTGTACACTGCCGCCGAGCTGGAGTCGGTCAGTGCAGAGCTCAGTCCGCGTCATCGACTTGGTCTGCTCCTAGGCGTGCGGGCTGATGGCAACTTCTCGCATGAAGCAACCGGCGATGCTACAGGAACCAACATCTTGCATGTACATCCCGATGCATTGGAAAGACTCCTTGCAGATCCCCTTTGGGAAGATATCCGGGAGCGATTGGTACACCTGCGCAAACGTCGCATCCCGCCACGCACGGATACCAAAATTCTGCCTGACTGGAATGGCTTAATGATTGCAGCTCTTGCGCGAGCGGCTCGAACCTTCCACCAAGCGCATTTGGGACTGATGGCCGAGCGCGCCTATCGGAACATCGCACCCAGAGCCCCCTTCCTTGATGACCATGCAATGCTGGGATTGGCTGCCCTGGAATTGTACGAGACAACGGGAACAGGAGCGTACCTCGCACACGCAGTGCGCATGGCCAAGCACATTCGAACGACATTTGCGGACGAGCGGGGGGTGTTGCGCATGGTGTCGGGCGCGGTGCAGGATGTGCCAGTCCATCCGCGGCTTGGCTACGATGGTGCCTATCCCAGTGGAAACAGCATTGCTGCCTTGCTAATGATTCGGCTTGGCGCAATGCTCCATGATAAAGAACTCACGTCGACAGGCCAGTCGTACGTTGAGCACTACGGACAGTACCTGGAAAATCATGGCAGTAATTACTGCATGCTATTGTATGCGTGGGATCTTGCCGAGCAGGGCATGGTTCACGTTGTTATTGGTGGACCGTCTGCAAGCACCCTGGCAATTGAGGCGATGGCGGAGATAGGTGAGCATCATCTCCCCTGGTGGGCAGTCGTGCATCAGCCTCGCGACGAGGAAACGCATGCCCTGTTCCGGGATGCTGCATATCCCTTCCACACGATGAAGGAAAGTGCCATCCACATTTGCACAGCCGAAGCTTGTGAGCTGCCCATCGTGAGCATGTCCGATCTCTTACGCAGGTTGGAGCGGGAGAGCACGCCATGAACTGGTTGTTGCCAGCTCTCCAAGTATCGTACGTGCTTGGTTTCTTTCATCTGGTGAGTTTTGGAACCTACGGTGTGACCACTGCCGAGGCCGTTCTCATACTGGCCATTTTAGTTCTTGCCATCCACACTGTTTGGTACGGTAAGCCATTATGGTTGCCCCTGCGAACAGAGATGGTGGCCATGGCTTTCATGTGGTTTGCATTTGCTCTTTCTGCAATGGCGGTGGCAGTATCGGGCGATCGAGCCTTGGCATTACAAGCGTTAAAAACATTTGCACACTTTACGGTGTTATGGGCTGGCGGCATGGCGATCGCCTTGTTGCCATTCACACATCATCAGTGGGTTTCAGCATTACGCCTCAACCTGATCATCAGCTTGGTGCTCAGTGTGTATGCCGCCTATCAGATACCTGCCCGAGCCTATGACTGGCCCCTCGCGTGGATAGAGATATCCAATGCGTCGTTTAAGAGAGGCTTAGAAGACCAGGAGGAGTTCGGACAACTTGCCCTGCAGTTCCAGAACTTTTTTCGTGCTACGTCCATCTTCTCGGAACCATCGGCTCTGGCCAGTTATGCATCATCGGCACTTGCTCTTATTTCTGTGCCTTTGCTTGCGCGCACGACGGGTTTTTTCAAGTCGCACACGTTTACATGGATTATCATCATCCTATTACTCATTGCATTGCTGTTGGCTTTCAGCCTTACGGGCTTGATGCTGGTTGGTGGTGCGGCACTGCTTGCAGGATTACTGTATGCCCGCACGGCAATTCCACGGATGCTTGGCACGGCCGTGATTTCGCTGGCAGTGCTTTTCGGAGTGAATCGCATCGTGGTTCTTACAACCGATGCTGATGTGCTGGATTTGTTCCGGCAACGCATAACGTCGGTGGTAAGTGGCAAGGCATCACAAGAGATATCAACCGAGAACATTGTTGGCGAGAGCTTTACCCAACGAACTGCCGATTACGAGGTGAGTATGGCCGTGTGGGCTGACCATCCCCTTACAGGTTGTGGGCCGGGATGTTTGCACCTTTCAGAAGCAGGAAGCAAACACAACGGACCCTTTGTTGCCACCACGTATGGGAGTGTTGCTGCCGAACTCGGAAGCATCGGCCTCATTGCATTGGTTGCCATGTATCTTAGTCTGTTTCTTGGTTCATTGCACAGCGAACGGCGCTGGTTCGAGCAACGTTCCGGTTCGGCAACTGTGCTTCGTGCAGTAGCCTGTTATCTACCATTCAAGGTGTTGCTGATTATCCTTAACGCAATCACCGCAAACACCATCGTATCTGCAACACTGTGGATTGACGTTTCCCTCGTGTTGGGATGTCAGCGTGTATTACATCAGGAACTAGGCGTGGAACAGTATCGGCGAGTGAATCTAGTGCAGTCGCCACTTCGCAACACCGTTATCTCATGGCTTCGGAAGGGGGCTCGGGTTGGCACACATCATTGATGGCAAGGCAACGGCTGCAGCGATACGCAACGAAGTGCGAGATGCGGTTACCGCTCTAACGGACGCAGGATATTCTCCACCTGGATTGAACTTGCTGTTGGTGGGCGACAATCCGGCAAGCGAAGTATATGTGCGAAACAAAGCCCGGGACTGCGAGGAAGTAGGCATTACATCAACAGTCGTTCGCCTTACGGCTCAGACTACCCAGGATGAAGTGTTGCACCTCGTGCAGGAGTGGAACAACGATGCTCACGTTGATGGTATCCTTGTTCAGTTACCCCTGCCGGCAGGTATCAGTGAGCACCGCGTGATCGAATCCATCCATCCAGACAAGGATGTTGATGGATTTCACCCGGTGAATGCAGGCAAGCTTCTCATCGGACTTGATGGGTTTGTGCCGTGTACGCCAGCCGGTGTGCTGGAGATGCTGCGTCGGCATGGCATCCAAACAAACGGAACGCATGCCGTTGTTGTGGGACGTAGCAACATTGTTGGAAAGCCCCTTGCCATGCTTCTTGCACAAAAACGGTCGATGGGTAATGCAACCGTAACCATCTGCCACACCGGCACTGCAAACCTGGCCGCGCACACCCGCCAGGCCGATCTGCTGATTGCCGCTGTTGGTCAGGCAGATCTGATTACGAGAAACCATGTAAAACCTGGAGCGGTGGTTGTGGATGTAGGGATGAATCGCAAGCTGCTGCCCGATGGCACCACCAAGCTTGTTGGCGATGTTGCATTCGATGACGTGGCCGACGTTGCTTCGGCGATCACGCCAGTTCCTGGAGGTGTAGGACCAATGACGAGGGCTATGCTGCTCGTGAACACACTGGCTGCCGCCAAACGTCGGCGAGGTGTTCCATGAACAAGCATGGCCTTACGATTCTCTTTGAGGATGATCACGTTGTTGTGATCGACAAACCGGCCGGGCTACTTTCACTGCCCGATCGGTTCGATGCCAGCTTACCCAGCGTTCGGTCGCTGCTTGAACAGGATTACGGTCACATTTTCATCGTACATCGGCTGGACAGGGAAACTTCTGGTGTTATGATTTCAGCAAAAACAGCCGAAGCCCACAAGTCACTGAACGACCAGTTCGAACATCACACGGTAGGCAAGTACTACCATGCTATAGTGAGCGGTATTGTAGAACGCGATCGGTTTCCGATTGATATACCCATCATAGCCGATTCCCGCAGAAAGGGTTTGATGCGTCCGTCAGCTCGCGGTAAAGAAGCCCACACAGAAGTAACGGTTCTGGAAAAGTTCAGGTTGGCCACTCTCATCGAGTGCAGGCTGATCACCGGAAGAACTCACCAGATACGAGTCCACTGCTCTGCCATAGGGCATCCGCTACTTGTTGATCCCGACTACGGAACCACGTCGGCCTTTCTACTTTCAAGCATCAAACGCCGCTACAACCTCAAGAAGCACACAACGGAACGCCCCCTTATGGAGCGGCTCACCCTTCATGCGCGGAGGCTTGAGTTCCGTCACCCCGCAACGGACGAGAGTGTACGTGTGGACAGTGAGTATCCACGCGACTTCGCCGCCACATTGCAGGTACTGCGCAAGTATGCCGCACCATACACAAGTACCCTCCGGTGGGAGTGAGGCATCACTCCGGCTGTATTTTCGCGCATGATCATCATTCTCTTTGGTGCTCCCGGTGTTGGTAAAGGCACTCAGGCACAGATACTCGCCCGCAGTCTCAACATCGCTCACCTGAGCACCGGAGACGCATTCCGTGCAGCAATCAACGGACAAACGGAAGTAGGGAAGATTGCCCAGTCGTTTGTGAAGGCCGGTCACCTGGTTCCCGACGACGTAACGGCTCGCATTGTGGAAGAAGCTATCGCACAGCCCGAGTTTGCCAATGGCTGCATCCTTGATGGGTTCCCTCGGACGCAAGCTCAAGCTCAGGCTCTGGACCACATATTGGATAAGCGCGGATGGACTATCCACACGGTTGTGAATCTTGATGTGGACGACCAGACAATCAAGGAGCGATTACTCGCTCGAGGTCGGGCAGATGACACGGAGGAAGTTATCAACAACCGCCTTGCTGTTTACCGACAGGAAACAGCACCGTTGGTGGAGTTATACACAAAGAGAAATCTGTTGGTTCATGTAAACGGGATCGGCTCGGTAGATGAAGTAGCCGCACGAATTCTGGCAGTTATTCACACGTAGACCCAGGTTGTGCACACCCTTTGGGGAAAACGGAACGGTTATTGCTAGTCCGCTGTGGTTCCGCAGTCAGGGAGAAATAACGTGCGCAACACTTTACAAATCCTAATGCTTGCTGCCATAATCGGAGGTTGGGGAATCCCAGCCATGGCGCAGCAGTACCCCGGCGAAGTGAGCGGTTGGCTCTCTGGCGCTGCCCACAAGTACAACGGTGAGTTCACTGACGACCTCTGGGGCACTGGGGCAATGGTGTCGGTGCAGTATGCCCCCATCAGCCGTCTAGGTATCGAAGCACGGTTCGGACTTGGGGAAATCCGGTGGAAAATTTCGCAGAATGACGTGGCGAGTTATCCACAGTATTTCGGTCAGGGCAACAGCCTTGGTGGATTGTATCCTGGCACATTAACCACCATCGAGCCGGAAAACGAGAGTAGGATTTCCACTATTGACCTATTGGTTAACTATACCATCGTGGATGGGCTGCCGGCCATCCCGTTTATCTCTGCCGGGGTTGGATTGGTAGACTTTGCGCCGAGCACTGCCGAAGCGCACGACGCTCTCCCCAACTTGGCAACCAAGGTGTACACACCAACAACGGCGAGTATCCCGGTGGGTGGTGGCGTGCGCATTCCGTTTTCATACCGAGCTGGACTCGTACTTCGTGGAGAATACCGGTTTGTGTTTTCGCCCTATCTGGATGACGTAGACTTTGGAGGCGGCAACGATGGGATCACTACGGTAACTCTTGGATTTTCCTACCGGTTCACGAACCCACCACGTCCGCGGCCAGTGCTCCCTCCGCATCACCACCGCCGACACCACCATCACTGCGAGTGCGCAAAACATCCGGATCACGCAATCGCTGACTGTCCGTGCCACGACGAACTCAGCGGTGTCGATGGCGAAAACGGCGAACGTGAAACCGGTCCAACCACCTTTCCTGTAGGCCCAGACCCGTCGGATACCGGTGCTACAAAATCTTCGGCGGACTCCCAGAAACCGCCCAATACAACCAACGACTCCACTCCAAGCGGCGGTGCTTCGGGTGATGGCAAATCAAGCGAGCCGAACACACCGGGTAGTACTCCTTCAAACGTGCCTCAAGCCCCCTGCCCACCAGGAACGGCAAGACTCTGTGTTGAAGACAACAAAAGTGTGTGTGTTGATACCACGTTCAAACCAGGTGCCGAACGCATTCGATGGGAAGATGCCTTCGTGTGGGATCCCGCCGATCCGGCCAACGGCAGAACACTTCGACAGGCCGGGGCGGAGAGTCCTTGTTATTCGATTGTGGTTCGCCAGACGGCAGCGGGGTACTATCTGTGCAAGGACTGCTGTTTTCAGCGGCAGCCCCTTGGAGATGGCTTTGTGTACGTGATTCTGGAGCAGGGCATGCTGGTGAAGGGTGCCGGAACGTATTCACCAGAGAATTGCCCCAACTGCCCAAAGCTGGTATCTGAAGGCCGATAATCAACAATGGAACGCCTCACGTCATCCATGCTGGGGAGCGTTCTTGCCGCCATCCTTCTGGCTGTTTGTCATGGGCCAACCCTTCGTGCACAGATAACACCGGGCGAAGTTACCGGTACAGTCAATGCCCATGTCCAGAAGTACCACGGCGAATTTTCTGACGATCAGTTCTTTCCCGCAGGATCACTCTCCATCCAGTATGCGCCGTTGCGCCGCTTGTTCCTGGAGGGACGGTTTGGCTTTGGTACGTATGCATTCAAGCTTACAAATGCCGACCTATCGGCTTACCGGGAGTACTTTGGTCCCGGTGCTCGTTTTGGCAACCTCTACCCAAACACGAACACGGTGATTGAACCGGAGAATGCCGGGTCTCTCATCACGGTGGACGTCCTCTGCAACTACGTCCTAATACCGTCGATTGCCGCTCCAGTCTACGTAACCGCCGGTGTTGGGTACGTTGACTGGTCCGTTGCTACCGCCAACGATGCTGATCCATTGCCGAATGTGTTGAGCGGTGCATACGGATCGTCCGCCGTGAGCATTCCCATTGGTCTCGGCACGCGCATTCCGATCTCGGCGCGCGTTGGTTTGCAACTCCGCCTGGAACATCGATTCGTGTTTTCGGATTGGGTAGACGACGTGAACTTCGACGCGGGGAACGATGGACTTAGCAGTGCATCGATTGGATTTACCTATACGTTTACTCAACCAGATCTCGATAGATCGATGGATTGTGAGGGGGCTTGGGCAACGTCCCCCCCCGAAGGTTGGGTGTTCACGGCAGAATCGCATGCGAATAGAATACCGTGCTGTTGTCTCTGTGCCTGCGGTGACCATGAGTGTGATGTTGAATGCAGCTACCATGAGTTGTGGTGCGACGACGGATTTTGTTGCGGCGCGTATGACTGTTGCTGCTGCTGTTGTTGCTGTTGTAGCTGCTGTTGCTGCGGTGCGCCAGCGCAACCCGCTGCACCGGCACCAGCTCCAGCACAAATGCCTGCTGAGCCGGAACCCGCTCCTCAGCAAGCACCAGCGCTCACGCCGTCAGGCCCGGGTAAACCAGCGAAGAAGTTCTCAAAGGACATTCGCTTCAAGTTGGACACTGATGAGTTCGATTATTCCTATCCACAAACGAAACAGAACCTTTCCGAACTCCTGGAATACATGCAGGATGCACCCGATGGTCACGAAGTAATCATCGAAGGTCATGCATCATCCGAAGGTTCACCGGCAAGGAATAAGGTGCTAAGCGACATTCGAGCGAAGCGTATTCGCTCCTGGCTGCTTGAGCAGGGAGTTGATCCAAGTAAGATTCGAGGAACTGTAGGATATGGCTCATCCATGCCGAAGGTTAACGAGCCGTCGCCTGCCGAAGCAAAAAGAATGAAGCCGGAAGAGGTTGAGCAAATTCGTGCGCAGAACAGGCGGATCGAAGTGTACGTTCTCAAGGATGGCTACGAACAGAGCAACGGATCCTAAAAACGCAGTCCGTACCAAACAACGTTGGGGAGTACCTGGACTGCCGGCGCTGGCAGGTGATACAGGTGAAGCACACGCAGCACATCGGATAGCCATGCAGGCAAACCGGGAAGGCGCGAAAGGTTCCAATCCAACGATAGCACCACCACATGGTCTCCAGCCCCCTTCCCATCAAGGTTTGTTACCGAATGACCGATGGCTACGCCAAGCCAGGGCGGATACCATTGCTGAAGGCCCACAGGCAGCCAGTCGTGAAGTGTAAGAGCAAGCCAGTGTGTGGTGCTTTCGTAGTCATCAATGATCGAAGCATACTCTCCGTTCCTGTAAGCCTCCGATGGCCAGAACGATAGCTGCAGATCGAGTGCGCGAAGCGTTGGCAGGTAATGCTGGATAACGGGGAGTGTTGCCCCGATGGTATTGGCAGCCATGTCGCCCCAGGAAAATCCATACTCTGCCGAAAAACCATCGCGAATCTCCACGTAACTCTGGTAGGCCATCGATACGCCAAAGCCCGACCAAACAGCAGTAACACTGTCAAGTCCGCACCACCGGAAAAGGTCGGCATACACCGTTGCCGCACTGTATGCAAACGTGAGATGCCCTAACTTGTCGGCCCCAAGGGCATAGACGTAGTCGTCATGCGAGTTGATGTGAAAGGGAACAGGAGTGCCCTTCCACCACAGGTCATTCAGGTAGCCGTGTCCAATGGCAAAGGCAGCAATCGTACCGCCGGCAACGATGCCCAGCCGCACTGGATGCACGGTATCTGGCCTGTCGGGTCGTGCTTCGATGGGTGGTGCTGCCACCGTAAGGACTAGCACCATAACGAGATTAGCCGAGAGTGAACACTTTCTCATGGAACATTCATTGCGCAATTGAGCCGATTGCTGGAGTTTGCCGGTTCCCGAGAGACCAAACTCTCCATGACGACCCCATTTTTCATACGATCCATTGTATTCTCGCTGGTGTTTCTGGCGGTGATGTCTGTGAGTTTCCTCGTGGAAGCACACGATATTCCTGATGGACAGGTTGCCCTGGCCTCACCGATGCTGGAAACATACGGCCCTACTCTTCCACGCGCTGTGGCAATGGACCTAGCCGACATCGAGGATGGGTTGGCATCGTGGTACGGTCCAGACTTCCACGGCCGACGCACTGCCAGCGGTTCAGTGTTCAACATGCATGAGCTTACAGCCGCACATCGCACCTTGCCATTCGGTTCGTTGATCAAGGTTGTGAATACGCTCACTGGTCAATCTGTTGTTGTCGAGGTTACCGATCGTGGACCCTTCGTGAATAAAAGGGTGATTGATCTAAGTAAGGCAGCTGCCCAACGTATCGGCGTATCCGTTACGAAGGTTGACCTTCAGGCCCTTACGCCCAAGGCAGTTGAAGACTTTTACAACAGGACGTCGGAACGAATCATTGTTGTGACGCCGGAAATGGATGTGCAGGTGCGAGAGGCATCCTCGCTGCACTCCATTGCGCCAGTCCGCTCATTTGCGCAAGCAATGAAGAGTGCCAAATCAACCGATGTGGTGGTCGTGCTCCCTGACGGCTTGGGCGGCACCGTCTATGCCGTTGCATCCTCCATGCCCGTGGCTCTGGCGTATGCCGATACGGCACTTATAGATTAGTTGCCCAATCCACGATGGCGTAGATCACGTCCATCTTAATGGTTTCGCCCTTACTGCGCGCCTCTTCCACCGTACACGTCTTGCATGACTGAAAGCCATGGTTTGCGCCCGGTATGTTGAGTACTTCCACAAAAGGGTGCGCGTCTGCAAACACTTCCCACGCAGTATCTGTTGATTCTATGGGCACCATCACGTCGCGCTCCGCCAGGAGTACAAGCGTTGGGGATTGAATGCGTGCAATGCGTTCTGGAGCGTTCATCTCACGATAACTGGAGATCCAGGGCAGCAACTCGGCTTCCACATAGGTCCTTCTGTCTGACTTCGTAAGCCGAACGGCTGCAGGGTACACATCGAGCAGCGGACTTGCGGCCTGTATCAAGGAGTCGGACCGTTCCAGCAGAAGCTGCGTTCTGTCGCCCGCCATGGCGTCTGCCATCGAAGACTCCCACCATACATGAACCAGGTCAACAGCAGCCTCGGTTACATCGGTATCAATATCGTAGAGTGCATCTGCAGCTCGAATGTGTGCCATCAACAGGTCCTTACCATCGATAGCCGGTGTTCCTGCAAGTACCAGCCCCTTTACCGTGATACCATCCTGCTTGGCCTTGTACGCAGCTTCCACCGCTACCAGCCCTCCTTCTCCATGGCCAAGCAGAAAGATTCGTGAAGCGTCGATACCCGACTCAGTCGTGAGTCGTTTCAGGACCTGCAATAGATCACCTGCCCGGTCATCAATCGATGCATCCGGATCACCAGTACTCTCTCCCACGCCCCTATCATCCATCCGCACCGATGCCCATCCGCGTTCTGCAAGCAGGTGAGCAAGCACCAGAAATGGTCTGTGTCCGGTTACATCTGTAGCATTTCTGTCTTGCAATCCTCTGTCACTCACAAACACGATCACTGGGTGCTCACCTTCGGCTGAAGGAATCACAGCCGTGCCTCCAAGCCGAACGCCGGCAGCACGATTATTTACCGTAAGAGGTCGTTCTTCGTATGGGAGCTCCGTACTCGCAACCTGTGGCTCCTGAAACTTGCGAACGTGTGTGACCTTGTGGAACGTAACGTACACCGACGTGCTAGCCTGCTTCCAAAGCCCCTGTATCGTTTGATCCTCTGCCATGTACCGTCCTTCAAAACGTGCCCCTGCACTGTCATTCGCCCACAACATCCGCAGGGTATCGCAAGAGGCCGCATTACATCGTTGGGTGTAAAGCTGCTGGTCCACCACATCATAGGTAACCTCGCAAGGTGCGTTGGTGAAGGCCGTCATCCGAACCAGCAATTGGAATCGCATGCCCTGATTTGTGACCACGTTTCCAGACCAGTTGCCGGTTAGTGTGGTATCTAACAGAGCAATCTTTTCAACCGGAGAACTGATCTGCCCATGAGCAGCTTGCCGTCCAATCACCAACGTGATAGCAAGGATTAACCAGCGAAACACCATGACATGGAAACCGATGGAAGGGGGCTTGGGCATCCGTGTATCCGATGTGGAGGTGTAGAAAATGCGTACACTTGTGGCACTCACCAAGCTATGGAGAACCGTGTGAAGACTGTGCTGTTCCTTTGTTTCTCGCTGGCATGTGCCACCACCTTACAGGCAATATCCGTTGATGAAATTATAGCGAACCATCTGGAAGCCATGGGTGGGGAAAGTGCCATTCGTAAACTCACATCTCTGAAGGTTGCTGGAACGATGGACGTGCAAGGTATGAAGAGCACATTCCGAATGTTCTATAAGGACAACGTGAAGATGCGCATGGAAATCGACATGATGGGGTCAACCATGGTGCAGGCTTTCGATGGCACCACGGCATGGTCTATCAACCCAATGCAGGGAACGGATCCCGTTAAGTCAGACGATGCACAAGTTCCGGTGGCAAGGCAACAAGCCAGAATCGTGGGCGACTTGGTAGATGCAAAGGCCAATGGACTCACGCTAGCCTTAGTTGGTACAGTTGACGTTGATGGTATGACAGCTTACAAAATATCGGCCGCTCCTGCCGAGGGCGATACAACGATGTATTTCATTGATGCCATAACCTGGTTGCCAATCAAGGTGGAAAGTGCGGTCGACATGATGGGTAACATGGTGGTTGTTGAACGAAACCTTGGCAATTTCAAGCCTGTTGCCGGAGTGATGTTGCCCATGGAAGTGTCTGTAAGCTCCGAAGGCCAAACATTCATGACCATGACCTGGACCTCGGCGGAGCCGAACGTGCCACTTGACGACTCGCTCTTTGCCTTTCCTTCTGCAACGGACGGTAACTGATTCGTAGGTTTGAGAGCCGTTTCATGTCAACACCACAAAGGGTCAGCGCCGTGAACCGCCCAGTTCAGATTCTTGTTCTCATCGCTTTTTGCGCCTTGCTCACGCAGGGGTTCCAGTGTGCGTCGTCTGGTACGTCGGCCGCACGAAAGGCTATACAGAATCAGGATTATCCTGCAGCCAAGGCATCACTCGAGCAGTCGCTTGCCACAAACCCCAACGACTGCGAAGCGCTTATTCTGCTTGGTGATGTTGCACAAATGATGAGTAATGACAGCCTCATGCTGGCATCCTACGAAAAGGCACTGAACTGTCCGGGATTGGCCGATAAGCAGCGTGACGAAGTCTCCATACGCATGTACAACGCCTGGGTGAGTTCCTACAACTCGGGAATTAACGCATACAACTCGTACGTTGAATCGAAGTCAGCCGAAGAACTAGAAAGATCAATTCTACACCTACGTAATGCCATTCGCCTGAAGCCCACATTTACCGAACCGATGGTGCTGTTGGGTGGGGCACTCGAAACAAAGGGAGACTCCGCTGGGGCGTATCAAACCTATATGCAGTGGTGGAACATCGAGAAACCAGGGTTCGATATCATTCGCGACAAGGGGCTGATTCTTGGATCAAGTCGAAGTGAAGTGCATACGAAGCTTGGACAACCAACCGAAACGCGAACGGATACCTTGATGGATGGTAACGCAGTGGCCGGTGTGCTGTATAAGGACATGATAGACGTTGGTGGACGTACCATGTACGTGTTCTGTTCGGATGAGCGTGGTGCCGGTGCAGTGTTAGAGGGATGGACGTACAACCCGCCACCCGGTTTGGCCGATGGGGAGAAGTGGAGATCTCGTGTTGCCTCCCTGGGACCGATAAAAGCCTTGGCGTACTTGGATTACCAAAATGCCAGGAAAGAACGCAGCCTTGAAATGTGCGGTGTGGTAGCTGCCCTGAAGCCATCCGATCAGGAACTAGTGCCGCTTCGCACGCAACTGCTACAGGACCTAGGCAAAGGTGATGAGGCCATGCGTGAAATGGCCGAGCAGCTCAAGCGCGACCCTACACAAATCAACTATCGCCTGCAGTATGCAACCCTGCTTGCTGCTGCCGGCAAATCCAACGAGTCCATTGAACAGTATCAGATCGTCCTTCAGCAGGATCCATCAAACGAAACGGCACTGTACAACCTTGCCGCCGCCTATAAGAACATGGCGGGAGCAAAACAACGCGTGGAACTCGAGAAGATGGACAAGGACAAGAAGTACCAGCCAGACCTTGCCTACATGAAGGACCTGGAGAAAAGCGCCGAATATTTCGAGCAACTGCGCAAGTCGCCCAAATACTCGACAGACATCGTCGTCCTCGAGCAACTTGCAAACGTGTACGAGGTTACCAAGAACAAGGCCAAGGTAAAGGCACTGATCATGGAACTCGAGGGTTTGGAGCAAATGCACCTAACGGACAAAACCTACTATGAGATCATGGAAGGGTTGTACGGCAGGAACAACATGATTGACAAAATGAAGGAAGCGGCTGCCAAGGCCTCCAAGCTCTAGGCCCTTCCATCCACTTCACAACGGAGGTTCTCATGGCAGATCCCAAGGACGGACAGCAACATCAAATGACCATTGAGCTCGGCGAGAAAGAAGCCGAGGGCATTTACTCAAACCTTGCCATCATTTCGCACTCACCGGCCGAGTTTGTTGTTGACTTCACGCGTGTACTGCCCGGTGTGCCCAAGGCACGTGTGCATGCACGTATTGTGATGACGCCAGTGCATGCAAAGCTGTTGCTGCATGCTCTGAACGACAACATCGGTAAGTATGAATCGCAGCACGGCGAGATTAACATCGACGGGCAGCTCCCGGCATTCCCGCCAGGTGT
>CAZUGQ010000001.1:36799-116127 GCA_964620125.1 uncultured Hyphomicrobiales bacterium | reverse complement strand
AACTGATCTTCGTACTTTTGCCGTTCTCTCTGCAAAACGTCCGAAAATCAGGAAGCTCTCAACATGAAACGAACGTACCAGCCAAGCAAGCGTCGCCGTGTGAACGTGCACGGCTTTCGAGCTCGTATGGCAACCAAGAACGGCCGCAAGGTACTCAGTCGGCGCCGTGCAAAGGGACGGTATCGCATCGCCGTTGGCGCAACGCGTTAACGGAACAGTCCATGATCGTGCGCCCACTGAAAGGCTATGGCGCGTTCGACACGGTTTTGCAACACGGCAATCGTATCACGGTGGGTCCAGTTGGGCTCACCGTTGTTGTTGCTAACCAGGAGAAACCTTCCACCATCGTCCATGTGGGAGTAGCAGTTGGAAAGCGCACGGCTTCGCGATCGGTAACACGCTCCAGGATTCGCCGGCTGTTGCGAGAAGCAATGCGGATGGTTGTTCCGCGACTGGAAGCAGAAATATCAAGGATTGGCATTTCTGCAATTGTTGTGTTTTGGAGGCGGCCGGTGCTGCGGTCGGCAGACATCAACCTAGCAGACGTTGCACCCTTCGTTTATCGGGCCATGGAAAACATGCTCACTCAATTGAATCGGAAGGCTAACGCGTGAGGTGGTTGCTGGTACAACTGATTCGATTCTACAGAGCCTTCATCTCTCCGATGTTCCCACCGTCGTGTCGATTTCGGCCCACGTGTTCCGAGTACGCACTTCAGGCTGTGCAACGCCATGGCGCCATCCGCGGTGGATGGTTGGCCATTCGGCGCATCACCAAATGTCACCCACTCCATCCCGGTGGGTATGACCCCGTTCCCGATTCTGATCACCACGCTCACGTACACTAGACCGTATGGATCGAAGATCACTCCTTGGCGTCATCCTCATCGGCCTTGTTGTGGCTGTTTGGGTGTTTGTGCAAAGCATGTTTTCCACGCGCGACGTTACGCCCCAGCGCACAGCCGTCCGGAAGGAACGTGCCGACAGTGTTCAAACAGCAGTCACAAATAAGCCTGCGCCTGCCATAGCCCCTTTACCAGAGTCGATACTCGTTGTAGAAACGGACCGAATTAGAGTTAAGCTCAGTAGTCAGGGAGGCACCATTCGGTCATGGATACTCAAGGATTACCGTCCGTGGGATCATGCGCAGAGACCGCAGGCCCTGGTTGACTTGGTGCAACCCGGGGCGCACGAATTTGGGTTCACGTTTCGCCGGATGGACGGTAGCAAGGTGCAGGCACAGGACGTGCCGTTCGAGTTCCAGGTTCCGGATACGATGATCCGGGTTTCCGGCACCGACAGTGTAGCAGTCACGGCCATAGCCACCTTGCCAGAGGGCGGACGCATCGAGCGCACATACATCTTTCATGGTTCTCGATATGGTGTTGATACTCGCCTGGTGCTCGATGGATTGGAGAATGCCATCCCACAAACCAACCGCTTTGTCAATCTTCAGTGGAAGAATGGATTGCGGTACCAGGAGCAGAACAGTGTTGACGAAAGCAATAATGCCGTTGCGATGGCTGCGTGGGGCGACGAGATAGACGAGCTTGACGCAACCGAGTACAACAAACTCGAGGAGCGATCTGCCACCGGGCACATCAGGTTTCTGGCAACTCGCAACAAATATTTTGCCGTGGCCCTTCAGCCGCCGGCGGACTTTGATGGGTCTGCCTATTATTCCGGCATACGCTATGGAGCTCGGAATGGAGGCCACGTAGAGCGGTACTCATTGGCATACAAGCTTCCGTACCAGGGCGGCAGGCAGGAGCATACAATGTTGCTTTATGCCGGACCAATGCAATACGACACATTAGCAGCGTACAACCTTACCGAGGTTATGAACTTCGGCTTCAAGTGGATTGTGAAGCCCATCGGTGAGTACTTCATGCTTCCAACCATGAAGTTCATCCACCAAATCGTGCCCAACTGGGGCGTTGCCATCATCGTATTTGGACTCATCCTCAAGGTGCTTTTGTATCCACTGAGCATTGGTCAGCTCCAGTCAGCACGTAAGATGCAGCTTGTGGCTCCGCTCATGAATGAGGTTCGGGAGAAGTATAAGGACGACCTGCAGCGCCAGCAGCAGGAGACCATGAAGATTTACTCGGAATATGGCATCAACCCTGCTGGTGGGTGTTTGCCCTTACTGCTGCAGATGCCTATTCTGTATGCCATGTACGCCGTTCTCAACCTAAACATCGAGCTTCGTCAGGCGGCATTTCTTCCATTCTGGATCACGGACCTGTCCGTACCTGACGTGATCTTTTCCTTGCCGTTCAAGCTGCCCATTGTGAACATCGACAAGTTTTCCGGTCTTGCACTTGCAATGGGTGCAACGTTGTTCATACAGCAAAAGCAGGTGGTTACGGATCCTCGTCAGCAGGGCTTGGTGTACATGATGCCCATCATGCTCACACTCATGTTCTCCACACTGCCAGCTGGTCTTAACCTGTACTACTTCGTTTTCAACATTGTTGGCATCCTCCAGCAGTGGTACATGAAGAGGTTCAGCAAGAATCAGTTAACGCTTGCCGATTTGAAGGCCATGCCCAAGAAGGAGACCTGGCTACAGAGAAAGATGCGCGAAGCGCAGGAAATGGCCGAGGCTCAGGGCAGGTCGCTACCAGGAACCACACATCGGCCTTCGCAGGGCGGTGCCCAGCAACGCCCGCCGGCCAACGGACGGCCAAGGCCCAATTCGTCAAAGTCCAAGAAAAAGCGGTAGGGGGCTTTGGTTAAGTGTAACCAATTCCTGCCTATTTTATCTGTCACCCGGTTCGAAATAACTTACCCGTTTCCATCTTGGAGGAGATCCCGATGAAGCATCGGTTCCTGTTAACCTGTCTTGCCACAGCTTTTACCTTGCTGATGGCCGGCAATGCCGCGCTTGCGCAAACAACCTTCCCACGCCTAACGGTTATCGAAGAGTTCACTAGTGCCACATGTGGACCATGTGTTGCTGCCAGCGAAGCATTGCTGGAAACGGTGAAGATGTCGAACGGCATTGTTTCTGTGCGGTTCCACATGCACTACCCAGCGCCAAATGACCCGTGGAACAATGAAAACAAGCCGGATGCAGACACACGCCACTCCTATTATGGCGTTACTGGTATTCCTGCTGGCTTCATGAATGGTAAGGTCACATCGATCACCAATCCTGCTGCAATGTTGCAGCAGGCAGCTATTGATAATGCTCAGGGTGCTCCGCTCAAGCTTGACGTCACGGAAGTACGTACTGGTAACAAGGTTGATGTAACCGTTAGGTGCACCACGAACGTTGCTCTGAACAGCCACAGGTTGCACGTTGCCGTTGTGAGCAAGTATGCACCGTGGCCGGAACTGCCCCAAACCCTTGCAAACAGCAACGGAGAGGATGAGTTTTACGATGCCATGAACTTGATGCTTCCTGATGCTGACGGAACGTCGATTACAATGGCAGCGGCATCAGAGCAAACCTGGAATTTTAGCTACACAGTTAAGTCGGGAAAGACGTGGCCCGAAGGGCAACAGTACGTGATTGCCTATGTTCAGAACACGGTTGACAAGTCCGTCCTTAACGCTGGAACCAGTCTGAAAACTGTGTACGCACAGGTTGAACCAGTGAGCCCGAAATGGGAATTGGTTGACAAGGGTGCCAGTGCTGCAAAGACCATTAAGATTACCAATCCTACTGACAAGGAACTCGTTTGCGCTCTTGAAATCGTGAACGCCGAGAACCTTGCTCAGAACGGATGGAATGCCTCACTCTCCAGCAGTGAAGTTGTGCTGGGTCCTGGTGAAAGCGGTAATGTGATCATCAATTCCACAGCCGTTACCCGTGCTTTCTTTGCACGAATAGAACTCAAGGTAACTCCAGTAGTGTCGAGTGGTTTCTCGGAGGAGTCGAGTATCACCGTAGGATACCTCACGCGAGGAACGCGCGCTGCAGTGTACTATGGAGTAACCGGCTATGCCGCAGGAGCTGCTATTCCAGCATTTGCTTCCAAGTTTGGTGCGGACATTGCCTATGTTGAATTCAGCACGGAAGTGTTGGCAGCGTTCCCTCCAGAAAGCACCTTCGAGGCAATCATTCTTCCATGTGGGTACGACGGAAGATTCGGCATCGCTGCTCTCACACCGTATGCCGATGCAATGCTTAAGGCTAACAAAGGTGTATGGCTTACTGCTCCCGTTGCACTTGGTATCATCTTGAGCGATACATGGCGCTCTCAGCCAGGTTTTCCGCAAGCAAAGGCCTTTTTTGAAAGTTATGGCATTGGTCTCCGCACAACGGAGGCACGAAACGACGGTCGGTACTATACCTCGTTCACCATGTCAGGCGTAGCCAGCGACCCAATCTCCAATGGTTGGACAGCCACGGCAAACAACGGCAACCCGCAAACATGGCCTGTGTATATGGCCTTCCAGGACCTGCTCACACTGCAGAGTGGCACATGCACTGCATTTGTGCATGCAGCCGGTAGCACGCAGAATATTGTGGGCGTCCGCCACGAAAACGGTACCAAAAGATTTGTATTCACGTGTTTTGGTGCTGAACACCTTGGCATCGAAGCACAGAGAAATAGCATTACGGAAAAGGTTCTTGAATACATCCTACCAAGTACTCAGGCCAACAAGCCAGTGATCTCCGTTAGCACGGAAAGCCTAGTGTTTGGTAATGTGATGGTTGGAGAGAATCTTGACAAGACACTCACGATTACCAATACTGGTACGGCCGATTTGGAGCTTACGTCTGTAAACGTTGCTGGCAATGATGCCACAGCATTCGATGTGATCGAAGGTCGTATTCCTGGCGGCCAAAAGGCAACCGTTGCCCCTGGTGGCACATACGTGGTGAAGGTTCGTTTTTCGCCAACCACTGTAAAGAGCAGTTTCCTTGCTAGTCTCGTCATGGCTGGAAATGCAACTGCCCCCACAGTGCGCCTATCCGGTGGCAGCGTAGCATCGAGCGTTGAAACGGAAGCGGTAAGCGAAACTGGTAGCATCAGCATGCGCCTTGTAGGCAGCAACCCCGTTACAGCTTCGACCAATATCGAACTCACGTCTACAGCACCCGTTACCGTAAACGTGATCGACAATGCCGGCCGGTCGGTTGCAACTCTCTTCGAAGGTCAGCCAGCAGGTACAACACTGCTCAATCTGAACGCGGCAACACTTACCGCAGGCACCTACACGGTAGTTGCTACGTCGGGCGATGAACATGCCGTGCTTACCGTTGTGGTAATCCGCTAACGCATAACCCAACCTTGGCAATCATGATAGGCCCGCTTGCTTCGGCAAGCGGGCCTTTTTCTTTGTTTGTTCACGTTGCTTACCGGCGGTGCTTACCGATGGTACCGATACTTAGCGTCGGGTGGTAGCGGTGTGCGCAGTCGGAAGTCCTGAAAGCCTGTGTTGTCTTCAAACACGAACACCATATTATCGGCATAGATCCAACGTTCAACAATGGTAACACCCGTGGATGCCGTTCCCTTTTCCTTGCTTTGTGGCTCGCCGTAGATGATGTACACCCGACCCATATCAGTAAGCCATCCTTCAGTGTAGCTTTTGTACAGGCGGTTTGCGGTCGCTATGCGATTGTAGTATTCTTCGAAGGCTTCATTCTTAACGGTGTTCGGCGTAGGATCCTGTTTTTTCCAGAACTGTTCAAATCGTTCTCGGCGTGCTGCTTCGGTAGTTGCCGCAGTGATATCGTCAATCTCTGCTTGTGATGCCACGTAGGCCAACTGTTTGATGGCCATGGTCATATCGCCCGATACGTCCGATGCAAGCGTTCGTGGCACGATGTACCTTCGTGATGATGAAGCAAGTGACTCCGTTGTGTCTGCGCTTCCGTTCCGAACAGGATGCATGTGAACAGTAAGCTGGTAGCGCCCCGGCAATGCTCGTTCGGTCATTCGCAGTGGTAGAAAGTGTTGGGTGGCACGTTTGGTAAGCCTTACCACATCGCCCAAGCCCCGTCCCAGTTCTCGCCCATCAGAGGAACGAATGTGCCAGGAGAAGGCAGCTTCGCGTGGTAGCTCGACATCGTACACCTCGAAGAACGTGAACAACTGAAGTTCTCCGTTCCAGATGGTGCTGCCTACATACGGTGTGATTGAGTATCGCTGGTTGTGCTCCTCAATCTGACTCACGTACATCAGAGAAGAGATGGCAGGTGTTGCTCCCAGGTCGGGAACACGCACCGTATCCGTGAGGGTGAACTCTCGGCGAGAAAACTGGTCGCGGACGCCTACTTCTGCGCGATAGGTGCCGGGCTTTAACTGAAAGCGAACAACAATGTTCTCGGCCTTTCCTGTGGCACCTTGTGTGATGGCATAGCTGTCTTCGACGCGTGAGCGACTCAGTGCGGTATCGGTACGGTTCCTGCCAATACTGTCGCGTATGGTGATGTTGGCTGTGAACTGCGCTGCATACCGACCATCGAGTTCATGGAACTGCAAGGATCGGTAGGGAACAGCCAAGTAAACGTCAACGAATTCCTTGCCGGTAATGTCCGGTCCGTGAAACACAAGGATGTCCATCAACACCGGATTGCTGATGGTTGGCTGCGCTACGGCAGACGTTACCCCAGCAAGCATAAGGTAGGCAAGGGGCTTGAAAAGACGTGTTGTCATGGGCACGTTAGACGCTCACGCGCAGCTTCCAATGTTCGAAGGCTTCACGTGCAAGACGCTCCCGCTCTTCGGGGTGGGCAATGTTCACGAGGTGCTGTGCTCGTTCGCGGAGCGATTTACCGTGAAGGTAGGCAATGCCGTATTCGGTAACCACGTATCGCACATGAGCGCGCGATGTTACCACACCTGCTCCGGGCTTGAGTAGCGACGTAATGCGGCTAATGCCCTTGCTTGTTCGGGATGGCAAGGCGATGATGGGCTTGCCACCTTCGCTCAGTGCTGCGCCACGGATAAAGTCAACCTGTCCGCCAACACCCGAAAATGGTGCGGTGCCAATGGAATCAGCACATACCTGTCCCGTAACGTCTACCTCGATGGCACTGTTGATTGCCGTCACCCGCGGATTCCGCTGGATCACGGTTGGCCTATTCACGTAGGCAACGTCCAGCATCGCTACCATCGGATTGTCGTGGATGAAATCATACACCCGTTGGGTACCCATCACGAAGGTAGACACAATCTTTCCGGGATGTTTGGTCTTGTACGCACCCGTTACCACTCCCTGTTCAACAAGATCTACCAGACCATCGCTGAACATTTCCGTGTGGACTCCAAGGTCTTTGTGGTTGCCGAGTTGAGCGAGCACTGCATCTGGTATTGCTCCAATGCCCATCTGAAGAGTGGCCTTATCCTCAACTAGCTCTGCAACGTAACGTCCGATGGCATGCTCCACATCAGTGAGTGCTGGCCGCGGAACCTGTGGCAGTTCTTCTTCCCACGGTACCAGATAGTTGATTCGAGAGGCATGAACCAATGCATCGCCATGCGTACGCGGCATCCGCGGGTTTACCTGAGCAATGACGATTTCAGCACTGTGCAAGGCTGCGTGTGCGGCTTCGACTGTTACGCCAAGTGAACAGAAGCCGTGATCATCCGGTGGTGACACTTGGATCAATGCCACATTGATATCGAGCTGGTTACTATAAAACAGCTCAGGAATTTCACTAAGGAATACGGGCGTGTAATCAGCTCTTCCTTCCTGCACAGCCTTACGCATGTTGCCGCCAATGAACAGGCAGTTCACACGAAAGTTCTCTGCATACTGTGGGTCGGCGTACGGTGCGGGACCTTCAGTATGAAGATGAACGATTTCCACGTTTCGTAAGCGTGGTGCCTGGTGTACCAACTCACGTATCAGGTGCTGAGGAGCGGCCGCAACACTGTGCAGATAGAGACGATGACCTGACTGAACAGCGCCAATAGCTTCGCTGGCACTGGTGATGCGGCTCATGATGTGCTCCGTGGTGAAGGAGCCACAAAGTTAGTGTTTGGTAAATTCGGGCTCACAAGGGGAACCTCCATGCACCTGCAGAACTACGTATTTATCGTTGTTCTCGTCGCTGCTCTCGCTCTGTTTACACGCAGCGCTGTTCGATTGATTTCTTACCTGCGAGTAGCCAAACCAACCAATCGGTTGGATAATCTTGGCCAACGAATTCTTACGACGCTTACCGTAGGATTTGGGCAAACGAAGATTCTTCGTGACCCCACGGCCGGGCCCATCCATGCAGCGATCTTTTGGGGATTTCTGGTACTGCTCTTCTCGGCAGCCGAGATGGTGTTGGAAGGACTGCACGATGGCTGGTCATTCAGCGTACTTGGTCCGCTGTACATGGTGATAACGGCTCTCACGGACGTTTTCTGCATACTCATCATCGTTGGCACCATCATGTCGATCTGGCGCCGTTACGTGAGTAAGGTTGCACGCTTGCAGGTCCAGGGTGAACAGGTAGAAGCAGGGCTGATCCTGCTTACCATCTTCTGCATTGTAAGTGCGCTGTTCGTGCAGAATGGATTGCGCTCTCACGTAACTGGGTATGACTTTGACTGGGCATTTCGTCCGCTCTCATGGCCGGCTGGCAACGTGCTCCACGCCGCACTTGGGGGGGGATCGGTGATTGCGTTTCATGCCGCATGGTGGACGCATGCCGTGTTGATCCTTGCTTTCCTGAATTATCTGCCGTACTCGAAACACTTGCACGTATTAACGTCGATTCCCAACGTGTTTCTGGGTCCCATTCGGCCATCCAATACCCTAGAACCCATCAACTTCGAAGAGGAAGGGGCGGAGAAGTTTGGGGTGGTGGACGTAGAGGACTTTACGTGGAAAACCTTGCTGGATGGGTATACCTGTACGCACTGCGGACGGTGCACAAGTGTGTGTCCGGCAAATCAAACAGGAAAGGTGCTGGATCCTCGAGCTGTGATTGTGGGGATACACGAACGCACCATGGACAAGGCACCCCTGATACTCAAGAAGCAGAAGGGTGAAGAACTCACACACGCCGAACAAGTCGTGTGGGACAAGAAGCTCATTGGTGATTATGTGAATCCTGATGCTCTCTGGGCTTGCACCACGTGTGGTGCCTGCATGCAGGAATGTCCGGTGAACATCGAACATGTACCGGCCATCGTTGGCATGCGCCGTTCGATGGTGATGATGGAATCGCAGTTCAACGAAGAAAGTGCTCTCCTACCCGACATTTATGGCAACCTTGAAACCAATGCAGTGCCATGGGGTGGGTTTGCACAGAGCGACAGAGCCAATTGGGCCGAGGGAATGGGTATCCAAACGGCTGCCGAAGATGCAACCATGGATGTGCTTTTCTGGGTAGGATGTGCTGGTAGCTACGACGAGAGGGCCAAGAAGATTACCCGAGCTTTTGCCGAGCTCATGCAGATGGCCGGTGTGAACTTCCGAATCCTCGGCACAGAAGAACATTGCACAGGTGATGTGGCACGGCGCACTGGCAATGAGTTTCTGGCAGACATGCTCACCAAGACCAACATCGAGTCGTTTCAGCGGTACAATGTGACCAAGATTGTTACCACCTGCCCACATTGTTTTAATACGCTGCGCAACGAGTATCCGCAGTATGGTTTCACGGCCCAGGTGCTGCACCATACTGTGTTCATAGCGGAGTTGATCAATACAGGCCGACTGAAGTTGGATCGCACCAAGGCCGATCTTGCTACCATCACTTACCATGATAGCTGTTACCTTGGGCGATACAACAACGAATACGAAGCACCGCGAACCATTCTTGACAGCATACCTGGCCTAGAAATCTTCGAAGTTGAAAAGAGTGAGGATAGGGGGCTTTGCTGTGGTGCTGGTGGTGGGCGCATGTTTATGGAAGAAACGGTAGGCGATCGGGTGAACATTGTTCGCACTCAGCAACTATTGGATACGAATGCCTCGACTATTGCTGTGAACTGTCCGTTTTGCACCACGATGATTACGGATGGTGTAAAGGCTGCAGACAAAACAAATGCCGTGCTTGTTAAGGACGTTGCCGAGGTATTCCGTGAGCACATCGCGCGATAGTGGCGATATTCGTTCGCACCAGCAAGAAAGGTTATGGCGGCAGGCCGTAGTCCTGGCCTGGCTCACGATAACGTACAACCTTGCTGAGGGAGCAATCTCTCTTGTGTTCGGTGTTACAGACGAGGCATTGTCTCTTGCTGGCTTTGGTGCCGACAGTTGTATCGAGGTGGTTGCCGCAATCGGCGTGTTGAATATGGTGATGCGCTTACGAAGGGATGGTCATAGCCGCCGGGATGAGTTCGAGCGCACCTCCCTTCGCATTACCGGCGTGGCATTATGTGTACTTGCCTTACTGCTGCCTGCAATGGTGGTTGTGCGGCTTGCGGGTGATCAGCAGCCCGAATCTATGGTGCCCGGTTTCATCATTTCCTCTGTTTCGTTACTCTGCATGTGGCTGCTGATCCGCCGAAAAACGGCGGTTGGTGTTGCATTGGAGTCTGCACCCATCCTTGCTGACGCGCGATGTTCCAGTGTGTGTATGCAGATGTCGGCCGTCCTCCTTGCATCAAGTGGTCTGTACCTTCTCACCGGGTTTGGGTGGTTCGACCTCATTGGATCTGCCGTGCTTTCGTGGTATGCGTTTGCAGAGGGTAGGGAGTGTTTTCACAAGGCACGCAGCTTGCATTGTGGGGATACCTGCTGTTGATGCCTGTGCCAATCAACGCAGCACCTACACCACTCGTAACGATGTTGCCAGAGTTCTGGCCAGTTCGCCAGTGAGTGTTTTTCGGCGATGCTGCATCACAAATTCTTCATTCGCGATTGGGAAAGCCCCCTGCCTCCACCGTTCATGCAGATCGATGATGGCCTGCATGATGCCCTGCACATCATCTGGTTCCGTTATCCATGCGGCACCATAACGCTGTGCGTCCTTGCGCAAGGCTCCTTCTGGCACGCTTGCAAGCAGGGGCTTGCGGGTGCCGAAATACTCGTACAGTTTGGCTGATGAAATGGTGTCGGCATTGCGTGTGTTGCCAACGGTAATCCACAGCACGTCGCTTTCCAGGAGGAGCTGTACGGATTGTGGGTGGGGGAGGTAGCCGTGGTCGACGATAGCGTCGTCAAGCTTCATCCGCCGAGCCTTGTTCTTGTACTCGTCGCGGAGCATGCCGGCAACGTGGAGCTGAACCGATACGTCGGGTCGTTCCTTGCGGAGTTTTTTCAAGGCCTTAAAGAAGGGTACCGGCGTGATAACATCGTAGAACGTACCAGTGTATGTAATCCGGAGCGGTCGTGAGGATACATCGCCCGAAGGGTCGTCCGTTATAAGGTTTGAGAGTGGAGCCGCCGTTGCGAAGTCGGCTTCGTCCCATCCGTGCGGTATGATCACAACATCGCGGAAATCCAGGTGCGGATAGTTGTTGATCATGCGTTCCTTGATGCGCCGGTTGGTAACCGTAATCCTGGATGCTCTCGACAGGGTGGCATGTTCCAGAGCCTTATGTCTGTTCTCGTGCCACAAGGTTGGATACGAATGGAACTGATTGCCCAGCCAAAGGTCTCGATAATCCAATACGAGGGGAATGCCCGTTTCGGCACTCAGTTGAGCGCCTGCCATCATCGTAGAGAATGGTGGACCGCTCACGAAGATCACGTCGATAGCCACACTTGCAACAACTTCGCGTGCAAGCTGCAATGCTTTCCGTGCCCATCCCTGTTTGTTGTCGGGAATGAAGAAGGCACTACTCAACCGACTGGCTGTTCTGCGGAGTCGCTCGCGTGGCATCTTAACGGTACCCGACTCTAGCAACTTCTTCATACGAGCTGACGGCTCGGTGCGAAAGATGGTTGCCCCGGACTCGGCCACTTCGTCCATCAGAGATTCATCTTTGGCGTAGTAGAGTGTTGGACCCGTTGTAACTACGTAGGGATGCCAACCGAAGTCAGGCAGGTACTTTACGAACTTGGCAACACGCTGTACTCCGCTCAAGCCCATTGGCGGAAAGTAATAGGCCATGACAAGAACGTTGTGGTTGGTCATGAGCTATACGATCACCAGTTCGCGTGGAGCAGAAGTGAGGATGACGGGACCTTTGGATGTAACAAGGACGTCATCTTCAATGCGCATCCCAAAAGTGCCGGGTACATAGATACCCGGCTCTATGGTTAAAACGCAGTTTTCCGGAATAACACCAGTCGTATTTCCATGCGCTACACGCGGCAGCTCATGCACGTCGTACCCCAATCCATGACCAAGCGAGTGCCGGAAATACTGCCCAAATCCGGCCTTTTCTATCACACCTCGGGCTGCGGCGTCAAGCTGGTCGCCGGTAACCCCAACGGCAACTGCATCAAGTGCCGTTAGATGGGCATCGAACAAAACAGCGTACATGTCCACTGCCTGTTTTGAGGGAGTGCCAATGCAAAAGGTTCTCGTCATGTCACTGTGCAAGCCGTCTACACATGCTCCAAAGTCAACCGTCACAACATGGCCCTTCTTAAGCACAGCAGTCGAGGCACGGCCATGTGGCATGGCACTGCGTGGTCCAGAAACAACGATAATGTCGAAGGCATCCTTACTCGATCCAAGTGCTCGCGTAGTGGTGGCTAGGAAGGAGGCAACCTCGTGCTCCGTCATCCCGGCTGCTACCATCCCCAACATCTGTTGGTATGCCTCGCTAACAATGTCTGCCGCTTTGGCGATGGAGGCTATCTCCGCCTTGCTCTTGGATTGTGTGATGGGCGCCACAAGGTCTGACACTTCAACCACCTTTGCTGGGCTCAGTGCCTTCTTCATGGCCTTGTACGTAGCCACCGTGGTTGCTGTTGGCACGAAGCCAACGCGCGTTAGCCGACTGCCAATGCCGCTGCTTGCTACCGCTGCCCAGAAGTCTCGCGTTATGTGTGTGTTCAGTCCAGGTATCGGATACACTTCCTTGCGAACCTGAACATCGTACAGGTCGTTAGTGAAAAAGTTGATCGACCGCTTGCCAACAATTGCCATGCCGGTCGAGCCAGAAAAACCAAGCAGGTATCGCAGATGGGCAGGATGGTTAACGAGGATGCCGTCAACCTGAGCCCCCTTCATAACATGACGTAGTTGGTCAAGGCGCGTAAGTGCCGCGCTGATTTGTGATTTGGTTGGCATGATTACCTCGTGAAGTAGTTCGGCGACTCTTTGGTGATGATGACGTCGTGTGGATGGGACTCGCGCAGACCCGCCGACGTCATGCGCACGAACTGAGCATGCTCCTGGAGTTCGGTAATCGTCGAGCATCCGCAGTACCCCATGGCGGCGCGTAATCCGCCAACAAGCTGATACAGAGTGTCGCTTACCGAACCCTTGAGAGGTACCCTGCCCTCGATTCCTTCCGGAACAAGCTTCGCTATCTCGTCCTCCACATCCTGAAAGTATCTGTCTGCACTGCCTTGATTCATCGCTCCAAGCGAACCCATGCCGCGGTACATCTTATAGGCACGGCCTTCGAGCAAAACCTTCTCACCCGGACTTTCATCATGGCCGGCTAACAACCCCCCGAGCATTACAGTGTCTGCACCCGCTGCTATGGCCTTGGGAATGTCGCCGGTCTGTTTGATACCTCCATCGGCAATCACCGGCACGTTGTGGCGCCGTGCAACTTCGGCAGCCATCATGATGGCAGTGATTTGTGGTACTCCAACACCGGCAACAACGCGTGTTGTGCAGATGGATCCAGGTCCGATGCCAACCTTAACGCCGTCTGCGCCAACGTCGATAAGCGCCTGCGCACCATCGGCTGTGCCTACGTTGCCACCTATAACCTGCACGGTGGAATGGGCAGCCTTGATGCTGCGTATCATATCGAGCACGCCCTTGGAGTGTCCGTGGGCTGTGTCTACAATCACTACGTCGACCCCTGCTTCCACAAGAGCTGCAACGCGATCAAGCGTGTCGGGGGCAATGCCAACGGCGGCACCTACAAGGAGTCTTCCCTGATCATCTTTGGCGGCGTTCGGATATCGTTTTTTCTTCTGAATGTCCTTAACTGTCATTAGTCCAGCAAGTTTTCCGTGTTCATCAACAACAGGCAACTTTTCGATGCGATGTTCTTGCAGGATTCGTTCTGCATCGTCCAGTGTGGTGCCGAGTGGAGCGGTGATAAGGCCTTCACTCGTCATCACATCGTTCACGGTAAGGGCACCGTTCAGAGCAAAACGCATGTCGCGATTGGTAACGATTCCAACAAGTCGTTGATCGTCTTCCACAACCGGGAAGCCGCTTACCTTGTACTTGCTCATCAGGCCTCGTGCTTCGTCAAGCGTTGCTGTTCTGCGCAGAGTAATTGGCTTGCGAATCATTCCACTCTCGAATCGCTTCACCTTGTCAACCTCTTCGGCTTGGCGCATCAGGCTCATGTTCTTATGGATGATGCCAATCCCTCCGTCACGGGCCAAGGCTATGGCCATGGCACTTTCTGTAACGGTGTCCATGGCTGCACTCACAATGGGAATGCGAAGAGTCAAAGTGCGGGTAAGCCGGGCGGCTGTGCTCGCATCTCGCGGCATCGTCTGAGAATACCGCGGAACCAGAAGAACATCATCGAACGTGATGCCTTCCGCCATGATTTTCTGAGTCTGCATGGGCAAACATACGGACTCGGATGAGTGCTGCATTCTTCGACTTCTGGCACGTGACTTGCAGGGGGCTCTGGCATGCAGCAACTGAGGACGATAGTCGCCCTTACAACCCTTGCGTTGGTAACGTCATGCTCCGAACCTACAATGCCTTCGGAGGTTGATCAGCG
This sequence comes from uncultured Hyphomicrobiales bacterium, assembly GCA_964620125.1. Lineage (GTDB taxonomy): Bacteria > Bacteroidota > Ignavibacteria > Kapaibacteriales > Kapaibacteriaceae > OLB6. Next base: position 101,396 of record CAZUGQ010000001.1, on the reverse strand, counting down.
TTTTGCTGACGTGGTAGACATGAAGGTGAGCGCATCAGCCAATCAGGTAACCTGCCTGATGTACGTGCAAACGTATAGCGGTTGCCAGGATGCAAGAATTGTAAAGGCACAACAAAACGAACACGTGCTGGAAATCGGCCTCTCAACTTTTCAGAGCACTCGCAGCGATTGTGATACCCTGCAATCTGTGAAGAAGCTTTGGCACACCTTCAGCAACTTGAACGGCAATGCCATGTACACCGTTCGCATCCGCGCCGAACGGGATAGCAGAACCAAAAAGGCACTCGATACACTGATAACGGTGGCGTTACCCTAAAGCCCCTACGCCCTTACGCCCCTACGCCCCTACGCCCCTACGCCCTTACGCGCCGCTCTTTCCCTCGCCTCTGCCCAGTGCAACTCTTTGAGTGCAGATGCACGACTGTTCCTATCTGGCGCGTTGTTCCAGCGTTCCCGTGCTTCCAACACGTCGGCCGTAGCCCCCTGCTCATCAATCTGATTGGCTGGTATGAGGGCATCGACCACGATGTTCACGGTGTTGTTCAGGACTTCCACAAATCCTTCGCGTGTTGCGAAGACAAGCACGTTGTTGTTGGCGTCTTCGATACGGAGCACACCAATGTCGAGCGAGGAAATGATTGGAGCGTGATTGTACAACACTTGGAAGGGGCTTTTCGAGCCTGGCACGCTTACCGCCAAAGCCTTGCCGGAAAAGGCTGTGCTCTGCGGAGTTACGATGCTTACGTTCAGGGTATGGTCGGTCATGATCAGTTCTGTGATGCCTTGAATGCGTCGAACACTTCGTCCAATGTGCCCTTGTAGGAGAAGTACCCTTCCGGAACTTCGTCGGCTTCGCCATCAAGGATGGCCTTGAAGCCCGAAATCGTATCGGCCACCTTAACATACCGGCCGGCAAATCCGGTGAACTGCTCGGCAACGTGGAATGGCTGGGAGAAGAATCGTTGGATCTTGCGAGCACGGTACACGGTGAGTTTGTCTTCGTCACTCAACTCATCCATACCAAGAATACTGATGATGTCCTGCAAGTCCTTGTACGACTGAAGAATCTTCTTCACACGCATGGCTGTATCGTAATGTTCATTGCCGATAACTAGCGGATCAAGGATGCGGCTCGTGCTATCCAGTGGGTCCACGGCAGGGTAGATGCCGAGCTCAGCGATTTGCCGAGACAAAACGGTTGTGGCATCAAGGTGCGTGAATGTGTTAGCAGGTGCAGGGTCCGTAAGGTCGTCAGCAGGTACGTACACGGCTTGCACGGAAGTGATGGACCCCTTATCGGTCGAGGCAATGCGTTCCTGGAGAATACCCATTTCCGTTGCCAGCGTTGGCTGGTAACCTACGGCCGAAGGCATGCGGCCCAGGAGAGCACTTACCTCGGAACCTGCCTGTGTAAAGCGGAAGATGTTGTCAACAAACAACAGCACGTCACGACCTTCTTCGTCCCGGAAGTACTCTGCCATGGTAAGAGCAGTAAGTGCAACGCGGGCGCGGGCGCCTGGTGGCTCGTTCATCTGTCCGAACACTAGTGCGGTTTTGTCGATAACGCCCGACTCCGTCATTTCCAGATAGAGGTCGTTGCCTTCACGTGTGCGCTCACCAACTCCTGCAAACACCGAGTATCCACCGTGTTGCTTGGCGATGTTGTGGATGAGTTCCTGGATGATCACCGTCTTGCCAACGCCGGCGCCACCGAACAGACCCGTTTTCCCTCCCTTCGTAAAGGGCTCGATGAGGTCGATAACCTTGATACCCGTTTCGAACATTTCCTTCTGTGTGGAGAGAGCAGAGAATTTGGGCGACGAACGATGAATGCTCCACTTCTTGTCGGCCGCGATTGGTGCTTTCCCATCAATGGCTTCGCCCACCACATTGATCAGTCTGCCCAGCACGCTCGGACCAACCGGCACCGATATCGGTGCGCCCGTGTTGATCACTTCCATGCCGCGTACCAAACCATCAGTACTGTCGATGGCTACGGACCGTACTCTGTCCTCCCCCAGGTGCTGCTGCACTTCGCACACGAGCATTTCTTCCTTGCCTGTGTCCATCGACTTGCGTGGGATCTGCAGAGCAGTAAGTACCGGTGGTATGCCGCCTTCGGCAAATTCTACGTCAACAACGGGTCCGATAACCTGGACGATGGTTCCCTTGTTCATGTGTTGTGCTGTATGCGTGATTGGTAGGGGGCTGACAAAGACGGGCAAAAATAGGCAAGGAGCACCGTACCTAGTTTCGTGCCCTCAGAGAGCGCATGCGCGCAATGAAAGCATAACCGAGCGTGTCCGCCCCCGCAACGATGGCAGAGGTGTCTACAACGTCCACTCGCTCAAACCAGGTGTGTAGCTCCTCAGGGTTGACGAATGATCGGCTGGTAGTGGCATACCAGACGTCCTGTTCAGGCAAAAAGGGGGGGGAGGAACGGAATGCATAGTCATGTATCATGTTCATCGGTCCAAGTGCACGTACCTCAAGTGGCACCTTCTGGCGACGTATATGGTATTCGAGATGGGCGGCAGAAAACCATCGAGTGCTTACAACCACACCCGATGCATCAAGCTGCTTGAGTCGAGTAGCAACCTGATCCCACCCAAACATGTCGAGCCGCACGTCGTTACGGCCAACTTCTTCCAGTGGCTGCGATTTTGATGCAGACGATGGCGTAAGCAACCACCCGCAACGAACCACTCCCACACCAAGAATCAGTACACCGGCCGTAATTACAGTGGCTGCGCGCAAGGTCCATGGAAATCGATGCCCTACTGGTACCTGCCTGTCAAACCACACGCCGGCTATCGCCATGAGCCCAACATAACCGGGTGCCGCCCAATGTGGAAGTGTTGATCGAAACGCAGAGATAATAAGGAATGTACAAATCACGGGTGCCGACGTCCATAGGATGAGCTTCATGGCGTGACTAAGTGGAAGACTGCGACGTAGAAGCGCAACCATGGCCATCACAATGAGCACCCACACCACTGGATGTGTATACAAAATGTGACCACCAATCTCGGTAAGAAGGGTGTTGATGTTGAATGAGAGCGAGTCTGGCGCAAGACTGCGACCCTGTACGGAAACTCCACCCTGATGAGTAAAGCTGATGAAGTTGTTCGACGCATGCCAGTATACCGTGGGAACCGTGAGCGCAAGAGCTGCAACAATGCCTACATACATCCATGCTTGCGAAAACCATACGCGTCGATGCACCAAAGCATACGCCATACATCCTACGGCCAGGAAAACACCCTGGTACTTGGATGCCATGGCTAAACCGCAAGCTGCACCAACACCGAGGAGGAGTGGCCCTGGCTTGTTAATTGCGTTGATACCAAACACCAGAGCAATCAGCCAAAACGTAACCAAAGGTGTATCGGGTAGGATGAAGAGTCCACTGATGATGCTGCCATACGACGAAGCAGCATATAGTACGGCAGCGAACCAGCCAGCCCGCGCAGTGCCAAGCCCCCTACCCAACACATACAATAGCCAGATGTTGAGCGTTCCACACAGCAACGCTGGCAGCCGAACAAGGAACTCATGGTTCACAGTCGTGTTTAGCGTACTTGCCTGGATCATCCATCCAACCATCGAAGGATGATCGAAGTGTGCAAGAGCCGGATGAGCAGCATACGTCCAGTAGTACACTTCGTCGTGTCCTAAACCAAGAAGCCATGCCGGTATGGCACGGAGCAGGAGGGATGCTCCCATGAGAATGAAAACCAGGAGTCGATATGTGGACTCCGATGCCGTTGAATGGGGCTTGGTATCTTTGCAGGCCGTTTCCCCACCACTGCCAACTACCATGTCCTTCATCATCTCTGCAGCTCGCACGCCAATTGGATCTCTTCTTGGAACACTGAGCGACCTTTCTGCTCCACAGCTTGGAGCCGTTGCCATAAAGGCCGCCGTTGAACGAGCCGGCCTGTTACCGGATCAGATTGATGAAGTGATCATGGGTAACGTACTTTCCGGTGGCGTAGGCCAAGCACCTGCACGGCAGGCGGCCATCTTTGCCGGCCTTTCGAAACATACGGCATGCATGACCATCAACAAGGTGTGCGGCTCCGGTTTGAAAGCGGTGATGTTGGCCGATCAGGCTATTCGCAGTGCCGACAATCATGTGATTGTTGCTGGCGGACAGGAAAGCATGACCAACGCTCCACATGCGATGTTGGATAGCCGCAAAGGCGTGAAGTTTGGCAATGCTCGGATGGTTGACCTCATGCAGTGGGATGGCCTGTGGGATGTGTACAATCAGGTTCCCATGGGTGATGCTGCCGAGTTGTGTGCCAGTGAATGCAATATTGATCGCGCCATGCAGGATGAGTTTACGATTGACTCGTACAGGCGCGCTCAGGCTGCACAAGCCGAAGGACGCTTCTCCGATGAGATTGTACCTGTGATCATACCTGGTAAGAAAGGTGATATCGTTGTTACCGAGGATGAAGAGCCAGGCCGCGTTGTTTTTGATAAGATCCCATCGCTCAAACCCGTTTTCAAGAAGGATGGAACGGTAACAGCGGCAAACTCCAGCACCATCAACGACGGGGCCGCCGCACTCGTGATAGCCAGCGAGCTTGCAGTGAACGAGATGAACCTGAAGCCACTGGCTCGCATCCGCTCGCAAGCATCGTACGCGCAGGATCCGATGTGGTTTACAACATCACCCGTCGAAGCCATCAACCGGGCAGTTGCCAAGGCCGGCCTGTCTCTGGCCGACGTTGATCTGTTCGAGATCAACGAAGCCTTCGCTGTGGTTACGCTGGCTGCCGAACAAAAGCTTGGCATTCCACACGACAAGGTGAATGTACATGGTGGAGCTGTAGCACTTGGCCATCCTATCGGTGCAAGTGGCGCTCGCATTCTTACAACATTGTTGTATGCGCTTAAGGCTCGCGGACTCCGCTATGGCCTTGCCACACTGTGTATCGGCGGCGGAGAAGCAAGCGCCGTTGTTGTAGAGATGGTGTAAACCCAAGCCCCTTTCAGAACTCAAACGAATAGCAAGGACTATGCGAACAGTAACACTCATCAAGGGTGACGGGATTGGTCCGGAGATTGCCGATGCGGTCATGCACATCTTCTCCGCAGCACAGGTACCCATAACATGGGAGGAAGCCGAGGCAGGACTCGGTGCCATTGAACGAACAGGTACTGGTGTGCCACTGGAAACGCTTGAAAGCATCAAGCGAAACGGTCTGGCGTTGAAAGGTCCCACCACAACTCCTGTGGGAGGTGGCCACAAGTCCGTTAACGTTACCATTCGCAAGTCGCTGGAACTGTATGCCAACGTCCGCCTGGCCAAGAGCATGCCGTCCGTGCCAACACGTTTCGATGGTGTGAACATCCTTGTTGTTCGCGAGAACATCGAAGACACCTATGCAGGCATCGAGCATTTTCAAACGCCGAACGTAGCTCAGGCACTCAAGCTCATCACGCGTCAAGGCTCCATGGCAGCCATTCGCTATGCCTTCGAAGAAGCCCGCAAGCTGGGCCGCACACGTGTGACCTGTGTTCACAAGGCAAACATCCACAAGCTTACCGATGGACTGTTTCTGGAAGTGTTTCGGCAGGTGGCTTCGGAGTATACCGATATCGAAGCAAACGACATTATCGTGGACAACTGCTGCATGCAGCTCGTAACCAAGCCAGAGCAGTTCGACGTATTGGTGCTTCCCAATCTGTACGGCGATATTGTGAGCGACTTGTGTGCCGGGATTGTAGGGGGCTTGGGCGTAGCGCCCGGTGGCAACATTGGCCGAGACTGTGCCGTGTTCGAAGCCGTCCACGGGTCAGCACCCGACATTGCCGGCAAGGGTATTGCAAACCCCACTGCTTTGCTGATCAGTGGAGTGCAGATGCTTCAGCACATGGGCCTTGTTGCTCATGCCGAGAGCATTATGGACGCACTTACCAGAACACTCGCTGCCGGTATAAAGACCCGCGACCTTGGTGGCACTGCAGCAACCATGGAGTTTGCCGATGCGGTAGCACGTGAGCTTCGGCCAATTCCGGCAAGCTCCTCTACCCAGGTGGCTAGTGAACGTGTTGTTCATCCCGTGCCGGAGGAAGTGTTTGAAGATTGGACCCTTGTTGGCGCAGATGTGTTTGTTGAGTCAACAGGCCTGCCGCCGATGCCCGAGCGTTTTGGTGACCTTCAGCTAACGCTTATCTCCAACCGTGGAACCCAGGTGTACCCAGGACCACGGCCCGAGATCATGGAAGTGGATCACTATCGCTGCCGCTACATTGCTCCGGCTGCAACACAATTGGACATCATCAATCTCTTGATTGAGCTCGACAGCCGAGGCATTCGATGGTGCCATGTTGAGCAACTCAATGACTGCAATGGACAGGCGCGCTACTCCGTAGCTGTGAAGGTAGGGAACTAGGAAGCGGTTCCCTGCGTCTGCACACTCGCCCATGACGCATGCCGAACACCATCATCCTGCACCATCCGAACCGAAACCACTCTGGTATCGGCTGGTACGGGGCTTGGCCGTGTTTACCGTGCGCTCGATCGGTGTCCTTGTGATCATCGCTGCTCTGTTCGTGCTCTTTGCGCAAACGGAACTCTTTCAGAAATGGATTCGGGAAGGTGGCATCACGTTTCTGAATGAGCAACTGCAGGGCAAGGTGGTTGTTGACGATGTTCGCCTGGATGTGTTCCGCGGTTTTGTGATCGACCATCCGCGCCTGTATGCGGGAGGCACAACGGTGCTCGATGCCGAGCGGTTGACGGTGAACTATGATCCGTCAGCCCTCTTTGTGCGTGTGGCTGCCATCACGAACCTGGCACTGGAGAAGCCGAAGATTCAAATTGTAAGAACGGCAGACAGTGTTTGGAACATTGAACGCATTGCGCTGCCCAGTTCCGACACAACACAATCCGAACCGCCCATGGGCACGTTGGTGGTGCGGAGACTACAAATCGTTGGTGGCTCTCTTCTTGTGGACGATCGTACTGTACCGTGGCCGGAGCAGGTAACACGATTTGATCCCACCCACCTGAACCTTGCAGACCTTGAGCTAAACCTGGCTGCTCGCCTGAACCTGCGAGAACACGACGCGTCGGTTGCCATCAATGGTCTGTCATGTAAGGATGTTGGGGGGGGGCCGCTAACGGTGCACGGACTTTCAGCGATTGTGCGTTGTTCGCCGGCGGGTATCGATGTCCAATCGCTCCGGCTGCGAATGCCCAACACCGTCCTCGAAGCACGGATGACCATGGACAGTGTGGATGTGTTTTCTGGCTTTGGCGATGAACAGCTCCACATGCATCCAATGCGGGGCCACGTGCGGGCCGATCGGGTGTGGGGACCAGACGTGCATTTCTTTGTACCCGAGGTTGATGTTGTTGGCGACTATGCCATCGAAGCCGACGTTGAGTTCAGTGGTAATGCAATACGCATTAGCGATCTCGACCTGTCCGGTGGTTCCTCTTCAGTGCATGGATCGGTATACGTTAATGAATTGGAAGGAAGGAAGCCGATTGAGATTGACGTAACGGTAACCCAAACTACTGGCAACTATGCCGAGATTCGGCAGCGCCTGCGTTTTGTGCCGTTGCCCCACCTACCGTTCCTTGAGAAAACAACGCTAGACACCTGCATCGTTCGCGGAAAACCAGACGATAGCTTGTGGATCGAAGTCCATGGCTCTGACCGTCCGGGGCGTGTTGATGGAACCCTATACCTACTCACCAGAGATCCACTGCTGGGGTATTCGGCAAACCTGCGCTTTTCTAATGGCGACTTGAGCGTTTTCGCAGACTCCACCGTTGCAACTTCACTCAACGGTAGCCTTGCCATTCAAGGCCGTGGCGTGCTGTTACCTGATCTCCATGCCGAAGCAACGTTGCAGTTGGAACAGTCAGTCCTCATGGGCAGACCAATCCGGAAGCTCTTCGCTCACGTTCGTAGTGATGGGCTCGGTACGGTTCGTATTGACTCACTCGAAGCCGATCTCACACAAGTTGGTACCGACACCACTGCGGACGAATACGAAGAATCAGAGTCTGCACAGACTATGCGTTTGAACTGTGAGCTCAATGTTGCCGACCCAGCACGTCCTGTGTACTCCTTCCACGTAGCAACAAGCAGTCTAGACCTTGCACGAATCCTTCGCATGGAGTCGTTACCCGGCCGTCTGTCCATGGATCTTCATGGATATGTTGAAGGTTTCGAGCTCGACAGCATCCGTGGAACAGTTGGCGGGCGTGTTAGTGAACTTGCACTGTCTGACCGTGCCATGATGCCTTTTGATCTTGATGCAAGCATCACGCGTCAGGATCGAACACGAGCATTGCGGCTAAAAACGGACTTTGCGAAGGTGGACGTAGAAGGGGAGTTCATTCCCTCTCACTTTCTTGAGGCACTTGCCGCAAGCGTGCAGACGGTTGTTGGTTTTACCGAAGATGCAGTTCGGCATGCAGGTGTACAACCAGCTGGCATTACACCGCGTGCAGCCGTTGCTGAACCTATGAACGTGCGATTGAAGCTTGATGTGGACGATGCATCACCCTTGAACATGGCATTACCGAACGCCACAGTTTCTGGTGCAGCAGTCATGCGAGCCCACCTTACCTCGACAGCGAATGTTATCACGTTTGTTGTCGACACTCTGGCAACAAACAACATATCAGTGAGTGGTGAGGGTGTTGATGTTGATATACAACCGGCAAAACTCACCTGTGCACTAACGATTGATGATCTTACCACTCGGCCAAAGCTGGTGAAGTTGGACGTTCGTGGCGCTGTTGACAGCTTGATCACCGTTGGCAGTCTTCGAATTCACGCACCATCGTTAACCGTACACCATGATGGTAGCACGATGCGTTTTAATGGCCGTACTTCCGTGAATGACGTTATCGTTCATGCTGCAGGCTCCTACACACCTACCAGTGATGCCGCCGCCATTGTTATCGACTCTGCACTGTTTGTTTTAGACACCGCAAATGATCTTGAATGGCGATTGCTACGGGCTGCATCAGCCACGTTGAGTGGTGGCGTACTGCATATCGAAGACCTTGCCTTTCAGCGACCATGGAGCGAAACCGTTACTGTTCGTGGCATCGTTTCCGCCAAACGGTTCCGAGGACTTCGTGTTGCCGTAGAGAACTTTCCGCTAAGCGATCTGCCTAAGTTCATTGCATTCGAACCAACACATCCCGCACGCTTGATAGGGGGCTTGGCTCAAGAGGCCGTTGTAACGATTGATGGTGAATGGGAAGCACCAGAGATCACCACCAAGCTGAAGATATCGCAACTCAGTTATAACAGGGCTTTGATTGGCAATTGGTCCAGTACCCTGGCCTATCGGGATCAGAACGTAACCGGTACGGCTACGGTGGTGGATCATTCAGGGTCCGATTCTACTCAAACGATGTTACTCCGCGTAGGTGCCGTGCCCATCAACTTGTCCTTGGCCGATGTTCAGGAACGCATACGCAAGGACAAGCCGTGGGACGTTGAACTAGTGGCTAATTCACTCTCGCTTACCGTTGTTGAACCATTCCTTCCCGCCATCGAGAGAGTACGAGGTTTGGCAAATGCAAGCATTGCAGTAAAGGGTACCTCGATTGACGATATCAAGCTGTCGGGCCAGGCACGCTATTGGGACGGTAGCTTCCTGTCGTCGAGCACCAACATCACGTATGTTTCATCCGGTGTTGTTACCCTGGATGGTCAGGTTCTTTCGCTCGACAGCGTGTTCGTTCAGAATCGCAGTAGCGACTGGGGTGGCGGCGCAGCCTTCGCATCGGGTAAGGTGGTTTTTGACGGGCTTACCGTTGACAACATTGACTTCACCGTGACCACACCTTCCAATCGGGGAATCATGGTGATGAATCAGTCTTCGCAGGCACGTAGTCCAAACGTCTATGGCGACCTTGTGATCGGGGCCGGCAAGAACCCCATTCGCATGTACGGAAAGATTGATGCCCCCCGCCTGGTGGGAGACATTCACGTGCTGTATTCCGACCTCACCTTCCCCAAGGAACGATCAACAACGAAGGCGCAGGCATCACACTTCGAACGTGTACGAGCAGCAAAACCCGATCGGGATGTGTCGCTTGCAGATTATGTGTTGAAAGGTGTTGTTGCAGACACCAATACTCCCGACAGCAGCAACCGTGACCCGATGCTCGCAAGCACCAACGCCATCAAGCAGACCGTACGAGCATCAACAGCGTCATTTGCCGACATCATTGACTACGACTTGAAGATCTTTCTTCGTGGCCGAACGCTCATGACGATGATCCTGGGCCCATTCGAAATCCTTGTGGCCGACCTGGAACAGGTTGACCTAACGCAGCCCCTTGTGTTCACTGGAAAGTTCGGCAACAACTCCACAAACCTCCGGGGTGTGATCAGGCTCAAGGAAGGTGCTTCCACATACAAGTTCTACAAGCCGTTCAAAACAAGCGGCCTGCTCAACTTTACCGCTGGAGGTATGACCAATCCAGGATTGGATCTTGTTGCAGTGTACCAGGACCGACGGTTCGTAAGCGAAAACAAGTCTGAAGAGTACAAGGTAGAACTCAAGATCACCGGCACAAAAGAAAAGCCTAGGATTGCCTATCGGGTATGGCGCAATGATGTTGAGATGGTGGGCGACAGTGCCAAGATTGCCAGCGACGCACTGATGCTCATCCTTGTTGGCCGTACGTCCGACGACCTGGTGCAGGCCGGGCAAGGAGACCTCGTTGGACAGGTAAATGCAGCCTTCTCGGCCGTTGCCACCAACGCACTATCGGATGTTGTGAGTGATCTAGGCTTTGTGCAGAATGCCCAGATAGACATCGGCTCCGACATATCACAAAGTCGGCTCACTGTAAGCGGTCAGTTGTTTGGCGACGTGTCGTACCGCGTGAGCGGACAATTCAGCGACTTTTCTGGGAACAACACCTTTACGATCACCGTGCCACTTAGCGTGCTGGCTGATGCCAGTCTTCTCCGACAATTCCAGGCCGACATTTCGCACACTGTGAACAACAGTGGCAACATCACACGGCAAACCAGATTGTGGGAGATACGGCTTGGATGGCGTATGCAGTAACGTACGATCTAGGCATTGGCCTTGAGCAGCTCTCGAGCAATCACGATGTGCTGGATTTCGCTTGTGCCCTCGTAGATCTCGGTGATCTTGGCATCGCGTAAATACCGCTCAACCAGGTACTCGCGTACGTACCCGTAGCCACCATGCACTTGTATTGCTTCAAGTGCAACGTGAACGGCTGTTTGCGAAGCCAGCAGTTTGGCTTGAGCAGCACTCTTGATGTAATTCAGGTGCTGGTCCTTCATCCAGGCAGCTTTATATACAAGGAGGCGGGCAGCCTCTACTCGTGTGGCCATATCGGCCAACTTCATCTGAATGGCCTGTAAGTCAGAGATTGGCTTGCCAAAGGCCTTGCGTTGTTGGGAGTACGAAAGAGCAGCCTCGAAGGCTCCCTTTGCAATGCCCAGTGCTTGAGCAGCGATGCCGATGCGCCCACCGTTCAATGATTCCATGGCAATCTTAAACCCTTGTCCTACATCGCCAAGCACCATCCCGTCAGGAACAAACACGTTGCTAAGACCAATGGAGCACGTGTCGCTCGAACGAATGCCAAGCTTGTCTTCTTTCAGTCCGGGCTCGAACCCTTCGGCAGAACTTGGAACGATGAAGCAGGTAATGCCACGATGTTTGAGTTCGCGATCCGTTTGTGCCATCACCAAGTGCCAGCTTGCGGTGGTGCCATTCGTGATCCAGTTCTTGGTGCCGTTCAAGATCCAGCCACCATCACCACGCACAGCACTCGTGTGTTGTTGAGTTGCATCGCTACCTGCTTCGGGTTCCGACAAGCAGAACGCTCCGTGCACTTCACCTTTGGCAAGTGGCGTAAGCACGCTGGCCTTCTGCTCATCTGATCCATACGTTTCCAAGCCCCAACAAACCAACGAATTGTTCACGCTCATGATCACGCCAACAGATGCGTCAACGGCACTAATCTCTTCCATTGCCAGCACGTAGCTCAGGGCATCAAGGCCCGACCCGCCCCATTCAGGGTTTACCATCATTCCCATAAAGCCAAGCTCGCCCATCTTCTTTACGATCTCGGTAGGAAACGTTCCTTCCTTGTCTCGCTCAATGGTGGAAGGTGCTACCTCTGTGCGTGCAAAGTCGCGCGCCGTTTGGCGAATCATCTCGTGCGTGTCGGACAGTTGAAGAGAGAACATAGGCCTTACGATACGTCGTTGATCATGGATGGTGTTGTTTCGCTAACCCGTACCTACCGCACCGATGCAGTGGATTGTGGGTACAGGTGCCAAGGCGAGGCAAACTTACGGTTTCGTAATGGAGCCAAGCTGCACTGTTCGAGATGCACCGGTAACCGAAGGCAGGTTTCCATGCATGCCGTGCCACGTGCGCCATCCCAGATAGGCAAATGCCATGGCTTCCTTTGCATCAGGGTGCACACCGGCCTCTTCACTGCTTATGATGTTTATGCCCGGCAATCGTTGCCCAAGTCTGTGCATCAGATAGTTATTGTGCACACCACCTCCGCTGGTTATCACAGTACGAGTGTCCGGCTGATACCGTTGAATGTGATCTGCGATTGACCAGGCCGTGAGTTCCGTAACCGTTGTAACCAGATCTTCCCCGGGCACCGAAGGGTGTGCGTACGACTTCCAGAGTTCTTCGGCAAGTGCAGCGCCAAAAAACTCACGCCCGGTTGATTTAGGGGGGGGGAACGAAAAGTATGGATGCTGTTGTAACTGCTCCAAGGCCCGAGGAATGATGCGTCCAGCCGCTGCAATGGACCCATTTGCATCAAATCGTTTGCCAAAGGTCTTTTGGCAGATCGCATCGATGAGCACATTTCCGGGTCCCGTGTCGAAAGCACGAACGTTCTCTTCACGTGCCTGTTCCGGCAGTAACGTAACGTTTGCCATGCCGCCGATGTTTAGCACAACGGTGGCTTGCGTCGATCTGAACACAGCAAGGTCGAACATTGGCACGAGGGGAGCACCCTGCCCACCGAGAGCAACATCGGCAGCTCTAAAGTCGGCCACCACTGGGTAGCCGGTACGTGCTGCCAATGCTGGAGCAGAAAATGCTTGCCAGGTGCCATGTGGCGGCTCATGCCAGAGGGTTTGACCGTGAACGGCAATCAGCGCAGGCCGTACACCCACATCGGCCAAAGCCCCCTGCAGTGCATCGGCATAGGCATGTGCTAAGTCAAATGGCAATCGAGTTAGGTGAGCGAGCGTGGCTTTCCCAGCCAGAGCCGTTTGCACCAGTTCCTCCACATGGGGGGGGTAGGGGGCTTGGGTATACCGAAGCAGTCGTATCTGATGGTGCTCTTCAACTGCGGTTATCTGGCACACGGCAACATCGATGGCGTCAACCGATGTACCGGTCATGATTCCGGCAACAACCATGTTACGTTAGAAGGTCACAAGGTCAGACCGCCGTACTGTTCCAGTATCCTTGCCAAAGTTGGCCAGTGTTGGTTTGCTGTTGGCAACTTTTTCTTGGATGTAGAGAAGAGCCTTCATCAGGGCTTCGGGTCGAGGAGGGCAACCGCTTACGTATGCATCCACAGGCAGGAACTGATCGATTCCCTGAACAACGGGATACGAACGGAACATCCCACCCGTGCTGGTGCAAACACCCATGGCAATGCACCATTTAGGTTCTGGCATCTGGTCCCAGATCTTCTTTACAACCCAGCTCATCTTGTAGGTAACGGTACCCGCAACAATCATCAGGTCGGCTTGGCGTGGCGAGAAGCTGAATCGCTCGGACCCAAACCGAGAAGAGTCGGCCCGAGGTCCGCCAAAGGCCATCATCTCAATAGCACAACAGCTAATACCCATCGGCATAGGCCATAGCGAATTGCGTTGTGCCCAGGTGATCACCGACTCAAGGGTTGTGGTTACAAAGCCGTCGCGTGCAATACGCTCGTTCAATCCCATCGTAGCGCTCCTTTTTTCACAACGTACAGGTAACCGCTAAACAGCAGCACCATGAACAGGATCATGGCCACAAAACCATACATGCCCAGCTCCTTGAACTGAACCGCCCATGGATACATGAACACCACTTCGATGTCGAAGAGAATGAACATCATCGCCACCAAGTAGAACTTTACAGTGAAGCGCTCGCGGGCCGACTTCACGGGTTCCATGCCGCTCTCGTACGTGGATAGCTTGGCTTTCGTTGACTTGCGGGGTCCCAGCCACTCGGCCAGGAAGATGTTGCTCACGCCAAAGATGAGACCCACAAGGATCATCACCATGAGCGGAAGGTAGGTGTCGAGCATGTCGTGTTTCCTGATTCGCGCAAACTTACCAAATCCGGCAGGTGATACCCGTTAATTTCGTGCATGGTAACGGTTCGTGGACTTGAATGTGGTCCAGTCGCAACAAACGCATGGGTGGCATGCAACAGTTCCATTCACCTGGCATTCTGCGTTGATGTTCCTCCGAATAGTCATGATGCCATTTTGCAGGTTCTGGAAGAACAGAAGTGCAGGCTTACGGACATTCTTCTTACCCATACTCACTGGGATCATGTTGCCGATTGCGCAGCCCTTGCGCGGACTACCGGCGCACCTGTAACCGTGCATGCGCTTGACGCCTACCGATTGATCGAACCGGATCGGCACACGGTATGGCCATTACCATTTCACATCGAATCTGTGATACCTTCGGTTGTGCTGTCCAACGAAACGGAAATCTCTGCTGCAGGCATCCGCCTCAAGGTGCTTCACACACCCGGTCATACCGAAGGTGGTGTGTGTTTTGTTGATGAAGTCAGCACTCGCGTGTTTGTGGGCGACACACTGTTTGCCGGTAGTGTAGGGCGCACGGACCTACCCGGTGGAAACATGGAGCAGTTGTTGGAATCCATTCAATCCAAACTTCTCACGCTGCCAGGTGAAATGACGGTCTTTCCGGGCCACGGACCAACAACGACTATCGAAACAGAACGAACATCCAATCCATTCTTGATCTTGTGAACATCTATTCATTTATCCTTCATGCGGAGCGTGCCAGTCGTAGCATAGTTTCGCACGTTGTTATGGTAACGCTGGCGGTGGCAGCATCCGCCTGTTATTCATTTCGCGGGGGATCAGTACCGGAACATCTCCACACCGTGTCCATTGCCACGGTAACTGACAGAAGTGGATTTGGTGACGCAACCCTGCGAGAGTACTGCACGGAGTCCATCATCCGGCGTTTCCGAACTGACAACACATTGCAGTTGGTGGAAGAAAACGGCGATGTGCGACTCACTCCCGTTCTGGTGCGTGTACAGGATCAAATCCTGAACGTTCAAGGCGACGATCTAGAAAATCAGCGCCGGATGGTGGTAGCCGTCGACGTCGAATACGTGGATGCCGTGAAGAATCGAACAGTGTGGAAGCGCACCTTCGAAAACTTTGGCGTATACAACGTGGACAACGCCACGGAAGAACGCGAGGCAGCATCACGGGTGGCCATCGACCGCATTGTGGATGACATGCTGATTGCCGTGACTTCCGACTGGTAACCAAGACCACTTCACAACCACACTCGAGAGAGGATAGATCATCCTATGGAGAACGTGCTTCTGCTCACGTACTTCGTTGCCCTATGTGTTCTTTTTGCATTTGGCTTACACGGTCTGGTGATGATCTACTATTGGCATAAAACGGCTAAGCGTGCACGCGCGGCTGCCCGTGAATTGCCAGAGGATGCTCTTCCGGTGGTAACAATTCAACTGCCGTATTATAACGAACTGTACGTTGTGGATCGGCTAGTACGTGCAGTGTGTGCGATGGACTACCCAAAAGAGAAGCTGGAGATACAACTTCTCGATGATAGTACCGACGAGACAGTTGATCTTTCGAAAGAGCTAGTTGAGGAGTTCCGCGCCAAGGGGTTCGACATCAAGCATGTACACCGTACCATTCGTACAGGCTACAAGGCTGGTGCCCTGAAGGAGGGATTACAGGTTGCACGCGGTGAATTCGTTGCAATTTTTGATGCCGACTTTGTTCCAAAGCCAGACTTCTTAAAGAAGACCATTCCACATTTTGCCGACGCAAAGGTTGGCATGGTGCAGACGCGCTGGGAACACCTTAACGAAGACTATTCATTCCTTACCCGTGCCCAGGCCTTGGCACTTGATGGGCACTTCGTGGTGGAACAACAGATACGTCACCGTGCGGGATTCTTCATCAACTTTAACGGCACCGCCGGTGTATGGCGCAAGAAAACCATTGAAGATGCCGGTAACTGGCATAGCGATACTCTTGCCGAGGATCTTGACCTCTCCTATCGTGCACAGTTGCGCGGCTGGCGTTTTGTCTTCCTTAATGATGTAACCTCGCCTGCAGAACTTCCCGCAGACATTAACTCTCTGAAGACGCAGCAGTTCCGGTGGACGAAGGGTGCTGTGGAAACAGCAAAGAAGCTTCTGCCTCACGTCTGGAGCAGTGACCTACCGCTCACCACCAAGTTGGAGAGCACCGTACACCTTACGAGCAACATCGTGTTTCCCTTCATCATGCTTGTTGCTTTTCTCAATGTCCCTGTAGTTATCATCAAGAATGAGGTAGGGGGCTTTGATGCATACTTCAGCATGATGAGCGTTTTCGTGCTTGCCTCCATCTCTACGTTCCTGTTCTATCTGTATGCACAGCGAGATATCCATTTGGATTGGCAGCGTAGGCTCTTGCTGTTCCCCGTGTATATGGCTGGTTCCATGGGGCTTGCCGTAAACAACACCAAGGCTGTGATAGAAGCCATCATCGGCAAGAAATCCGAGTTTAAGCGTACACCAAAGTTCCGCATCGAAAAAACAACTGATAGCTGGCAAACCAAGCGTTATGTTCAGAGGCGAATCAGTTGGATTGTTGTGGTGGAGCTTGCCCTGGCAGCATACTTCCTGTTTGGCATCGCAACCTCGATCTCATATCTGGAGATTGCCGCCATCCCGTTCCAACTCATGTTTCTGCTCGGCTTTGGAACCGTTGGCACATTGTCCTTGCGCCACGCACTCGGACGGTAATCATGAAACTTGTTTCGTACTTGTCCGGCCCAGAAGCACGGATCGGCATCGTTGTTGCCGATGCTGTTGTTGACTTGCAGCGCGCTCATGCACGGGCGCACAAGGAACGGATGCTGGAGCTCGATGCCACGCCTTCTGATATGCTAACGTTTCTCGCACTTGGCAGCATCGGCATGCGCGATGCCAAGGCCATCGAGTCATGGTCAACTTCCGTTACCCTTGCTGAAGATGTTGCTACGCCGATTGCTACTGTGCGACTCCTCGCACCGGTACCACGTCCAACATCGATGCGTGATGGTTATGCGTTTCGGCAGCACGTAGAGGCAGCTCGCAGAAATCGCGGTCTGGAAATGATACCAGAGTTCGATGAAATTCCAATCTTCTACTTCACCAACCATCAGGCAGTGTACGGGCCAGGCGACATTCCCGTTAGACCTCTTCACCTGGACAAACTGGACTTCGAACTCGAGTGCGCAATTGTGATCGGCAAACAAGGACGCAACATCAGTGCAGCCGATGCCGATGAATACGTTGCCGGCTATATGGTGATGAACGACTGGAGTGCCAGAGGTTTGCAAATGCAGGAGATGAAGCTCAACCTCGGTCCTGCCAAGGGTAAGGACTTCGCAACCTCCATCGGACCCTACCTGGTTACTCGCGATGAGCTCGAACCGTGGAGGATTGCTACTCCTCATGGAGAAACGTACGACTTGGAAATGACCACAACGGTAAATGGCACTGAAGTGTCGCGTGGTAATCTCAAGGACATGAGTTGGACATTCGCTCAGATTATTGAACGTGCCAGCTATGGCGTAACGCTCTATCCGGGTGATGTAATTGGCAGCGGTACGTGTGGAACAGGATGTTTCCTTGAGCTGAATGGCAGCAAGGTGTATGATCCGGAATGGTGGCTTGCTCCCGCCGACACCGTAGTGTGCAGCATAGATGCTCTTGGCTCACTGCGTAATACAATCGTTCTGGAAGACTAGATGCTCCCGCAATGGGAGCATTGCCGTTACCTCACAACCGTTACAGGCACAGTTCGAAACTGTGTATCGCAGCCCCACACCAGCAGGTACCTGCCACTTGCAAGGTTGTGTACGTCAATGTTCAGCTCCGGTTCGAGAATCGCACCTGTTGCCACTGGAATAGCCTGCATGGAGTATAAGGTCCACTGCCTATCCGTAAGCCGTGGAGATTGATCAAGAACGTGCAGCTCATGCGCACGCTGATGAACAGTTAAGCCAACCTCCGATGCTTCTTGGTCGTTTACGCTTGTTACGTCGTCCAGAACAAACGTTCCCATCTCTGTTGCCATATACAGCTTCTTTGATCCATATCCTTCAAAGAGCGACCAAACGTTGCGAATAGAGTCGCCAACGTCATTCTCCCGTGGCCATGCAATGTTTGTGTACCTACTCCAGGTTGCGCCATTGTCCGTGGAACGATACACCAAACTGTCGCCCTTTAGCACATTGGATAGTCGAGAAATACGGAAACCACCAACGGTAACTTCGTCCATGCCTGTGCCCAGGTCTCGCACGCTTACAGCCCACATTCCTGTGTCTGCAAATGCAATCCTGTCCCACGTCATCCCTCGATCCGTTGTCATCAAAACACCGCCATTATCCCTGTACGCAGTGTCGCTCGAGGGCGTCACTACGGCGTATCCGCGGTCGGGGTTAATCGGTGAGAACACGATCTTAGGGATCTCAGAATCGTATTTGATCGAGTCCATTCCTCGTAGCACGGGAACCTTCGTCCAGTTTTGCCCTGCATCAACCGAGCGATAGATTCTTCCGCGCTTGGCTCCAACGAACAACAGGTTGGGATCAGTGGGGTGAGCGGAGATTGTGCAAAGGCGCTCGGTTTCATCCTTGCTGATTGCTCCAACGGAGTCCCATGTTGCACCCATATCGGTGGACTTCCAGATAGAGTTGAACGTTGCACCACGTGCAGCAAAGAGGTGGCCATTCGAAGCTTCGGTTATTGCTTCGGATATAAACCACATCGATCGGAGGTTGCGGTCAACCAGAACTACTTGAAAGGTATCACCACTGTTTGTCGTTCTCTTAATTCCAGCAAATCTGTACCCGCCAACTAGCATGATCGAGGTGTCGGCCGTAGGGATGTGCAAGCTGGAGAGGTACACTGTTGCTGAGAGTGATCCTGTTTCCACCATGTACCACGACGCCCCACCATCATCCGAACGAAACAGTTGATTCGACCAAGAACCGACGTAGATTTTTCTGTGGTCGAGTGGATTAACGCGAACCGTGTACGATTGCATCGGCAGCATCAGCCTCCACGTACCCATCTCGCTTGCAGCAAAGCAAACAGTTGATGCCATGAAAAACACAAAACATGGGAGAACTCTTTGCCAAACGTTCACGAGGACACCCTTTCGTTATCGGACAACCACACTTTGAAACACCTGCAAGCCAACAAAAACCACAACGATGCAACAGCCAGCCATGGCCGTCGGTATGCTGATATGCTGCGCTGCCATCCCTTTTCCTTGTTGCACAATCCTGCCGCTTAGGTCATACACTGCATACCAAGCCCCTTCCCAACATTCGCTTGGAATCATAAATCCTTCCGATGTTACCGTGAGCGATCGGGAAGTCACGGATGGTAAGGGGCTTGAGGCTGACGTAACCCTGTTGGATATGAAAAGTCCTCCATTGGTAGCCATGGCCAGCATAGGCAGACCATTGCGGCGTGTTATGGCAAAACCCCACACGTTGGTACCTACATCGCCAATCTCGTTTTCCAGCCACGGTACATCGCCGATGTCGGAGTACACTGTGTCCGAACCACGTGACCGTAATACGATGCTATCGCCATCCAGGAGTCCACTGGGATCGGCAGGGAAGTCGAATTGGTTACCACCGAGAAAGATCTCTTCTCCATTCGACGTGCGGTTGATGAGAATGGCATACAGCGATGTGTCCTGATGCGCTATTCTCCGCCAGGTGCGTCCGTAGTCAGTGCTTTTGAACAGCCCGCTGTTCACAGGGTAGATAACCAGCGACATCTGCACAGCCGCGTACACAGTGCCGGGAGTAGTAAGGCTCCATGCAAAGTTCCCTACATCAGTATCCCTGTGGGTTGTTAGCGAGTCGTAGGTTGCCCAAGTAATGCCATAGTTCGTTGACCGGTAGATTCTGCACTTGCGGCCTGATACCATAACGATGTTACTGCTGTCTGGGCAAACGGTAACGGCGCGCATGTTGTCGGTTGGTTCAATCTTGGGCAGTGTACTGATCTTTTCCCAGTTTGCACCTGCATCTGCGGATCGATATACTTCACCAAAGGCAAACCGCACGCAGTACACCGTGTCGGGATGGTTCGGATCGAAGGTGAGTGCACCAGAACCACCAAGTTCGAACCGGTAGCCATCGGGTGACTCAAGGCACGCCGCCCACGTGTCACCGCCATCGGTACTGCGATACACACCGGCAAGTCCTGTACCACCGGCAAACACAATGTTGGTGTCGCGCGGGTGTACCGCCAAACATTGTATGAGCGACTGACCACCCGGCTGCCCTATGCTGCGTTCCTCCCAGACTTCGCCGCCATCATAACTTTTAAAGATGCTTCGAGACACATTACCGGCATACAGTGTTGACGGATTCTGTGGGTTGGAGCATACCGAGTAAATGGAGCGATTGGCCAGTGAGGGCGACCACCCTTGCGCACATACGACCATCACGCCAAGGCTCAAGGTTAGAGCCATGAAAGCGAAAACCCTCATAGCTGAAAATACAAAAGGGGATGGCACAAAGTGCCATCCCCTGCGTTGTTGTTGCAGCAATTCTTAGCGGACCACTGCGAGCGTCTTGCTTAGTCGCTTGCCATCAATCGTCAGGGTCACATAGTAGCTGCCAGTTGCCAAGCTGCTCGTGTTTACGATGCGGCCATGCATACCAGCATCCAACATGCCGTCGAACGCATGTGTAATGAGTTCTCCGGTAACCGAATACACGTCAACAGAAACAAGTCCAGCATGATCCATGGTGAATGAAAGCTCTGCATCATCCTGAGCTGGATTTGGCGTGATGGCGTTTACATGGAACGGATAGGAGGTTTCCTGAACCGAACTAGGATTGATTGCGTTGAAGAAGGACGTCCTTACGGCTGGTGGCGTTCGGTAATCCACATGAGCGTCTAGTACCATGTCGGGCAACTGGTTAAGTGCTGGCAGGTACGGGTACTGCTGATTGTATTCAGACTTGGTTATGGTCTTCAGCGTTACCAAGGGTACAGATTCCAGACTTTCAATCACCGGTGGGATGCGCGTGCCATGGTCGTATGTACGGTCATTCGTGAGGTTCACCGGTGTTGACCAAGATGAGCTGTTAACGGCACGATATGAATAATACACGTCTGTTGCAGTCATTGAGGTTATCTGATCCTGGATCCACGACCCGCTCTGGTTTTGATACACGATGGGTTGCACAAAACCGGAGTCGATAAATGCGGGGTTCTCATCCATCCACTTTAGAAGGAGATTTTGTCCGTCTGCCGTTATGGCAACTTCCACCTCATTGCCTAGGGAACCAGCAGAATAGGCAACAACCCATGCATACTCAGAGATCTGCTCGGAAAGAGAATCCTGACGAATGAACTCAAGTGGGATACCGTTGATGTCCGCAACCTTCGTCAAGGTCCAGGTTCCATCGTCGTAGCGTGCCTCCACAAGGTGAACGGAGGTAAGCGATTGTCCATCCGAACCGTAGTCGGCCAGTCGATAGAAATATGAGAACTGATCAGGACCAGTTACAACAAATCCGTCTTGGTCGTACGGACGAAATGCAACCACAGAACCCCACCCTTGTGTGGTTCGGTAGGATTCAAGGAGATTGGCAGGCATGCGGCTAAAGGCACTCCATGTTACTCCCTGATCAATAGACGTACTCACCGCAGGAACGCGGGCATCTGGTTCACTAACGAAAATGTTATTCACTGCCATGTACAGCTTTCCATCCTTGTCGGCACCGAACTTGGGCGAACTGTTCAGTGTGCTATTCAAGTTTGGTGGGTTCGGGGTTTGGAACTGACTGTTGTCCCATGCTGTTGGTACGCCATTATTCGTGAAATCATCGGCAATGAAGTCGTAACCCCACATACCGTACACACCATACTGGGTTGGGCCATTGTCGACTGCTTTATTCAGTCGGCTTACGTGATAGATAGCGGGAACCGGCTCGTTAACGCTTAACATATCACCGTATATAGACCAATCCATATCGGGTGGGGCAATTTCAGGAGCTGGCATTTCATAGGTAAACACTCCACTTGAAGGAGCGAAAATTCCATATTGCCCATTTCGATTCCAATCCGTCCCAGATTTTTGGTAATTGGAGCAGAACAGAATCCAGTTCAGGTTGGCAACACTGGTTCCGGAATTCTCAGGATTGACCAAGCCCATATTGGGGAAGCCTAGGAAACGCCCCGCTTCATTGAAAAGCTCGGTTTCGCTCCAGTTTGCACCGTTGTCTGTAGTGATATAGGCGCGGAGTTGTCCACCAGTTAAAAAACCACTGTTGTCGAACACACGGTTGCTTCGGAGGAGCAGCGTAGCATTCGTTTTCGGATCGTACCAAAACACCTTGTTCTCATTCAGGATTTCCCACGAAGGGTAAAAATCCGTCCGATACATGTTTGTATAGGTCAGAGCCTGTGTTCCTTCCACGGACTTTCCAGTTGCCAGGATTGTAGCAGCCGGTGGCTCATTCAGGTTTCGAGCTAGGTCGAACCGTTCCACGTGAGGCATTTGTGCCAACATGGTTTTTGTTACCTGAGCTTCGACAACACAGGTGCCTACAAGGCCAATCAGGCCAAAACAAAGGAGCGATGCTCTCATCGCGTTCTCCAAGTATTCAAGAAATGTAATGTGCAGTGGGTGGCACAAGACTGCAAATGTACGATGCTGCGGCGTGCGTTTGCATTCGCGTAGTTTTGCTGTCCTGAACGCTGGCTGCGTGAACAGTGTTTGCCTGACCTTCACAGCACCTGCTTGTTACATGAAGAATATGACCACACCCGATATTCGAACCCTTGTCGACGACATCGTTGACCCCGATCTACTCAAGACACTTCGTGAACTGCAGGCAGTTCAGGATGTAGTTGTTGATGGCAACCACGTGAAGATTTACCTCCACGTGATTCAACCCGTGCACGGTGTTGCTCGCCGTCTAGATCATGATGTTACGGCTACCATTCTTGCCAACTATCCTCAGGCCGAGGTGTCCGTCTACGTTCGAGAAACCGGACTGCCCACCTCTCAGAGAAGCTCGGCCATCGCTGAAGTTCGAAATCTCATTGCGGTTGCCTCCGGCAAAGGTGGAGTTGGCAAAAGCACACTTTCAGCCAACCTTGCAGCTGCCCTTGCTGCCAAGGGGTTGCTTGTTGGACTGCTGGATGCCGACATCTACGGGCCATCCCAACCAACGATGTATGGTCTTACAGGTGCCGGCATGCGTGCGGAGCAAGGGCCAGATGGAAAGATCGTCGGCTATCCCAATGAGGCACACGGCGTCAAGGTTGCCTCCATCGGCTTCGTCATGCAGCGCGACCAGGCAGCCATCCTGCGCGGACCGATGCTTGCAGGCTACTTTTCAACTCTGGTAGATCAAATTCAATGGGGCGATCTTGACGTTCTGCTTTTCGACCTGCCACCAGGAACTGGCGACATTCAGCTTACCATGACGCAGCGTATTCCATTAACCGGAGCTGTCGTGGTTACAACCCCACAGGAGATCGCCCTTGCAGACGTTCGGCGCTCCATTCAAATGTTCCGAAAGGTGAACGTTGATGTTCTTGGCGTTGTTGAAAACATGAGCTATTTCATCCCACCAGATATGCCCGACAAACGATATCACATATTTGGCGAAGGTGGTGGCAGGGCAGTTGCCGCTGAATACGATGTTCCATTCCTGGGTGAGATACCGCTTGATATGCACGTTCGGGAAGGGGCTGATGCAGGCGTCCCTATCGTGTTAGGGCACACCGATAGCATAACTGCCGATGCATTCAGAAGTGTTGCAGACAATGTGCTTCGAGCTATCCGACAGGCCAACCTTCGGAATGAGTCAGCACCTATAAGCATTGAAATGTGAGTGTTGGCCGGCATGTCATTCCAACGTCTGTTATGACAATCGAAGAACGAATAGAACAAGCACTAGTTGACGTGAGACCTTACCTACTCATGGACAAAGGCAACGTTGAACTCGTTCGTTTCGAAACCGAATCTGGTGTGGCCGAGCTTAGGTTCCATGGTGCGTGTGTGACATGTGCCATGTTGCCCATGACGTTAAGAGCAGGCATCGAGCGAGCTATTCGCGCAGCAGTTCCAGAAGTACGTCGCGTTGAACATGTAGAGTAGATGCTGAAAAAATGAGTGAAAGCTGAAAAACAACTCTACATCAAAACACAATCTGTCGTAAATTTGTTGTTCGCAGTAAAACTTCACTGCGATTCGGGTGGTTAGCTCAGCTGGTTCAGAGCGCCTGCCTTACAAGCAGGATGTCGGGGGTTCAAATCCCTCACCGCCCACACACCGCAAGCGTGGCGGAACTGGCAGACGCACCGGACTCAAAATCCGGCGGGCTCAACACCCGTGCGGGTTCGACTCCCGCCGCTTGCACCACGGCCTGGATTCCAGGCCGTCTTCTTTACCGGGTGATGATAAGCGGGGCAGTGCTGACACGTCCGTCCACATGAACCCGCACTGTGTAGAGACCTGTAGCACAGTTACCTACATCAAGGATCATCCTTGATTGTGTACCTTCGATTGGCTGTGAGACAACAACGCGACCGGTGGGATCAAAGAGTTCAATCGTCGTTGGTACACACTCCATATCAAAGCCCCCTACCATCACCTGATACGAAGCAGGGTTGGGCCAAAGAACAGGTACCGCTGAACGTGCTGCATCATCAACACTGGTGATGGATTGCAATGGAACCAGCGGCCCCCCCCTTTCGAGGGCAACCCACAAGCCAAGTGGCTGTCCATTGTTGTTTGCAGTTGGTACAACGAAGCCACTAGCGAGAACAACAATGGCCTGTCCCGTAAGCGGAGCAAGGTTTACTGGTACAGTAATGATTGGTGAAGAGGCTGTTGGAGCAACGGCAATCGTATGGAGACTTGCTTCAAGCGAGGCATAGTCACCTGCCGAACCGTACACCAGGTCTCGAACCTCTCGAACATCGTTGTGATACACATCTATGGCCGGTGCATCGGTGCAACCATGGAAGTATCGAATGTCAACCTCACTCGGGCTTACTGCCAGCTGTCGAATGCCATCAAGAACAATGGCAGACAGTTGTAGTGAGTGTGCTCTGGCGTCGGGGTTAGGAGCAAAAGCCGACGTGTCTGCGAGTCCGTTCAACACTACCACATACCGTCCTACTTCGAACTGTAGCGTGAATGTTTTCACGGCTTCGGACGCACTCGAGCTTGACTGAGGAGCAATGGCAACGATTACGTTTGTACCTGCAGGCACATCAATAAACCTGCTGGCCAATCGGAACGTAAAATTGTCCTGAGCAAGAACACCATTCACATAGACATCAACCGTTGCCAGAGTTGGATCGGCTGCATTGTGAATGAACTGAACCTGAGCCGCCTCTGGAACGCCGGTCACGGGCATTGCAAGGAACCGTCCGCCATCGGGTGGAATAACGAACATTCCGTAACTGGCTCCACCTTGATTGGCCGCAGGTAACAGGAATCCCGAGGTAATCAGTAGACAGGTTCGAGCGTCAAAACTGTCGAGTCGTACCTGGTAGGCAACTAGAGGGGGAGCTCCAGATGGAGCGGCCGATACTGTATAGGTTCCGGTTGTTGCCGTCTGAGGTGGAGAAACATCTCCAAAGTTCATGTTGGTTGCTGGCGCTAGACCTGATGCCTTGAAGTCAACTGTGGGGGCATCGGTAACGCCGGCAACAAGGTATAGGCCTACGGTTCCTGGTGGAGACGACTCAGCAACGTTTTGCACCGCGATGAACCGCAGACTCAGATCCTTACCGGCCGGATTCTGGAAGAAGGTACCAGGATCGGAAACGCCAGCCGTTATAAGACAGGTGCGGCTACCTATGACAAGGGTGAAGGTAGTAGTGCTGATGGTGTCGTCGAGTGACGTTGATGTCGAAGGAGCGATAGATAGGCGCACCTCAACGTTGGCTGGTACAGACAGAAACTCGGTTGCAGTTCTGAAATACAAATCGTCAACCACGATTTGGTCATTCAACCAGATATCAACTGCGGTAATCGACGGGTCGGCACTGTTGTGCGCGAATTGAACAAGTGCCGTTTGTGCCGCAGCTGAAACTGCAATGGCAACGAAGAGCACAGCACCAAACGATGCCTTTACCATACGGTTTTGCCCTTTCGTTAGCTATTGCGAAACCGCTCGAGCGATCAGTGTATCAGCATTGAGATCGTTGTAGTCAGTATCAACGATGCGAGAAAGCTCAGCGTTGTTTTGCAAAACCACGATGGTTGGAAGAGACGTGAGTGGCACCGTTCCGGAGTATGGGCTTTTATCTGTTGGCTCGCGCATGGACCAAATCTCAACCTTATTCATGTCCACGTTGGCATCCATAAGCGTTTTCATTATGCGAGGAAAAAGCTTCTGCGTACCGCGGCAGCCGCAGGATGGACGGACGAAGATGCATACCTTTTCCGTGTTCGGATCGAAGTTGGATGCAACCTGAGCTACCATCGTGGAATTTGGCGTGTAGCCGCCAATCTCGCCTTGAAACCAGGAATATCCTGGATTCTGATTCAGGTCAGATACGGATAGTTGTGTAGCGTTGGTATCGGGAGTTGTCGTGTCGCAGCTTACCGTAACCATTACGGCACAGAGAGTTACCAGGAACAATCGCATAACGCTCACCATTTCATGATGTTGACTTCGTCAACATAAACAGTTTGCCGGTTGCGGAAGAGTGCCAGAACTATTGCCAGGCCCACTGCAGCCTCGGCTGCTGCAACCGACATGATGAAGAAAACGAACATCTGCCCAGCGATGTCACCCGAATAGGCCGAGAACGCAACCATAGAGAGGTTGACGGCGTTGAGCATCAACTCGATAGACATGAAAATGATGATAGCGTTACGGCGAGTAAGTACCCCAACCACACCAGT
Source organism: uncultured Hyphomicrobiales bacterium (assembly GCA_964620125.1). Classification (GTDB taxonomy): domain Bacteria; phylum Bacteroidota; class Ignavibacteria; order Kapaibacteriales; family Kapaibacteriaceae; genus OLB6. Next base: position 74,179 of record CAZUGQ010000001.1, on the reverse strand, counting down.
CACAAACAGGACGGCAGATAGGATGAGGTAATAATCGAGTGGGATGGATGTTGGCATGTTAGTGTTGTGCTGGTTCGTGACGGCGTGCAATCACAACGGCTCCTATAAGAGATGCAAGAAGCAGGAGAGATACTGCTTCGAAGGGAAACAGATATTCTGTGAACAGCGACTGACCGATGGCTTCGGTGGTGCCGATACGGACGGCATCTGCATGCAAGTGCGTTTTTCCCGTTGGGCGCCCCAAAAGAAGAACGAACATGACCACGACGAGAAGCGCTGCCAGCAGGGTGCCAACTGTTGCACGGATAACACTGCCCCTTTCCGCAGCCTGCTGCTCCTTACCCAAGTTCAAGAGCATGATAACGAACACCACGAGAACCATGATAGCACCTGCATATACCAGAACCTGCACGGCAGCAACAAACTGTGCCTGGAGTGTTAGATAGAGTCCGGCAAGCATAAAGAAATGACCAACCAGACTCATGGCCGAGGCCACAGGGTTCCGACGCGTTATGGTCATGAGTGCCGTTGCCACCGCCCCGATGGCAAAGAGGGCAAAGAGCACCACGTGCAGGTTTAGGTCCATCATGTGGCAAATATAGGTGTCACGCGAAGGCAAAGCCCCTTACTCAAACACAGCATTGTCATCCTTCAAAGCGTTCCACACTGTGTACGCCCCGAATGCGCTGAAGGCGATCGAAGATTCGCTTCAGGTGCTCAGTATCCTGCACAAAAACGGTGAGGATGCCTTCGAAGAGAGAGTCGAACGCATCAATGTTTACACTTCGAATATTGGTGTTCTGAATGGCATTCACGGCACTGGTGATTTCATTAAGCATCCCCGGCCTGTCATCACCAGTAATCTTTATAGCGGCCAGAAACTCACCTCGGTGGGCAGGACTCCACTGCACTCCAACCATGCGTGGCCGCATCTTGTCCTGCAACTCTTGCACGTTGTGGCAGCTGCTCCTATGCACCTTGATGCCGCTGCCGATGGTTACAACGCCTACCACATCATCACCTGGCACAGGATTGCAACACCGGGCATAACTGAACATCACCTTGGCTGACGGTTGGGTATCACCGATGAGGTATACGCCGTTGGTGTTATCGCGAGCGGCATCGCTGAACTTCTCGAAGCTGATGGATGGTTCACTGCGCTGCTCTGCTGGCGGTGCTTGTGGAGTGAGTTTCTCCAGCACAAGAGTTCCGGCCGCTTCGGCACTGAGCGCGCCAGTGCCGAGGGCGAAATAAAAGTCTGTTCGAGCATCGAACTTGAGCTGGTTGACGATTTTCTCCAACTCGTCATCATTGAGGTTTATGCCAAGCTTCTTCGCTCGCTTCTCCCAGATTTCCTTGCCTTCGGTAACGCGACTTCGCTTCTCGTCATTGAGAATTCGGCGAATGTGTGTTCTAGCCTTGTGTGTTACGGCGATGCGAATCCAGTCGCGATGCGGACTCTGATTACGAGATGTTAGGATCTCCACCTGATCTCCAGTTTGCAACTGGTGATCAAGTGGAACAATCCGTCCATTCACTTTGGCACCAATGCACCGAGCACCCACTTGGGAGTGTATATCGAATGCAAAATCAATTGGCGTGGCACCCTTAGGAAGAATGCGTAGGTCGCCCTTGGGTGTGAAAACGTAAATCTCGTCTTGGTACAGATTGAGCTTGAAGCTTTCATGGATTTGTTCTGCAGCTTCTTCGCCAGCATTTTCAAAGATGTCGCGAACCCATGATGCCCACTCTTCGAGATCAGAGCTATCGATCCACGAGGATGTAGCACCCTTCGTTGCCTTGTACCGAAAGTGAGCGGCAACCCCTTTTTCGGCAAACTCGTGCATGGCGCGGGTTCTGATCTGTACTTCAACACGTTTCCCATCGGTGCTGATCACGGTGGTATGCAGTGAGCGATACCCGTTCTTCTTTGGCATGCTCACGTAATTCTTGAAGCGCTCCGGAACTGGACGGTATATGGCCGATACGATGCCATAAGCAAGGAAGCAGTCATTGTCATCGTCGGTGTCCAAGATGATCCGCACCGCAAACAGGTCGTACAGTTCATCGAGGGTCTTGCCCTGTGTAACCATCTTCTTGTAGATGGAGTACAGGTGCTTGGGCCGACCGTTGATTTCGAATTTTAGGCCCTCTGCTTGCAAACGATCGGCTATGGGATGAGCAAAGCGCTCGATGAACTCTGCTCGCTCTTCGCGGGTAGTGTTCAGCTGACGTTTTATGTCGTCGTACGCTTCGCGATTGAGAACCTTGAACGACAGGTCCTCCAGTTCCCATTTGATGTTGCCGAGTCCGAACCGATGGGCAAACGGGGCGTAAAGCTCCATGGTCTCGCGCGCCATGCGCTGTTGCCTTTGCGGACTAAGCGCTTCGATGGTTCGCATGTTGTGCAGTCGGTCAGCGAACTTTACCAGGATCACACGAACGTCGTTGACAAGCGATAGCAGAAGCTTGCGGTAGTTTTCTGCCTGCGTTACCTCGCGGGTGGCAAACACGTCGCTGATTTTGGTTGCACCATCAACAATTGATGCTACCTCTTGGCCGAACTCTGCTTCGATGTCTTTAAGAGAGTAGGATGTGTCTTCAACAACGTCGTGCAGCAGAGCTGCCATCACGCTCACGTCATCAAGTGGAATTTCGCGGATCACAATGAGCGCTACCTGTAACGGATGCGTGTAGTACGGTTCGCCTGTGGCGCGTACGTCATGTACGTGAGCATCTACACAAAACCGAAATGCGCGTTCTACTGCCGAAGCGTTGAATCGTGGTAACTGGCGCTTGCCTTCGTCAAGCAGCACCTTTAGGTCGGCCTCTACATTCTTGCCGAACGTATGCTCTTCACGGGGTGCGTCGCGAGTAAATCTGCGAAGTAATGAGCCAGCCACAAGATCACCACCTGCTTATGGTGCGATGAACCACACCCGTGGGTGTGTGCGCTACGATGAAGAGTGTGCCGTTAGCCACGCCACTCACGTGGATTGGGACGGCGTGATGGCCATTCACTGGACCCTGATACAACTGGTTGAGGAGCTGACCTGTACTCGCATACAAACCCAAGGTAAGAGTACTGGCGTTGCCCGTAAACTCTGCCACAAGCCCACCAGCTTGGGTGGTGCCTCGTATCTGCAACTGAATTCCGGCATCCGACCCACGCTCTGCGACGCTGGTTGTTGTGTCGGGTGGTACACTGTCGGCCTCCTGCGTTTCCAACCACAGGAGAGCACGGTCCAACAGTTGAGTACGCTGTGCTCCATCAAGAATACGTGCAGCATTCATCCCAAGAATCACAGTTCGGTAGGTTGATGCAGTGTAGCGCACACATCCTATCCGTGAGCCGTTCTGCCGTGTGAGCACGGGTAAGGCACTGTCTGCACTCAGTCGGAACAGGATATTGGGAACGAATTCGTTGCCTCGATGATGGTCAAGGCGGGGAAGCTGACAGTCAACGCGCTTTAGTGGGGCACCAATGGTATCATTGGCTACTCCGCTGAAAACGCGCTGGCCATCATCGTTTGCAACCTGGTCAACGCCAGCAAGCGAAACACCGAAACGCCGAAAGAACGCGCTGGCCCCGCTCATGTCGGTTCGCAGCATCAGTGGATCGTCTGCGATGAGCATGACTTCAATGTTTCTGTCAAGCAGACTATTCAGAACAGCGTCATCCGTTACACTCAACTCGCCAAAGCTGCCACCATTCCATAGCACAGTTTCGAGTGCCTCCAGCGAATCTGCTATCCGAACGAACACATCAGACCGTAGGGAAGCGTACCCTTGTCGGTTGGTCTGGCTAACTGCCTGCGAAATGCGAAACGTTTCCATGAGCGCATCATCCACGACTATGCGCCGAAGATTGTTCGGCACAACGATCGTGGAAGCATGAACTCCTCTTTGTGCTGTTCCATTCACCTCGCGTATGGTTACTTGCCACGCACATGTTGTGTCCGGCATGCTGAATGGTACAGAGACAGTTGATGTTCCCTGTGGCCCAATGGTTATTGGGCCTACGTCGTTAAGTTCAACCACATCGCCGTATCCATCGGCAGTAGCCTTGCGCGCTTCAACGTGGAAGGATGTTGAAAGCTCCCTCACCGATCCATTCGTGAAAGCGAAGGCAAGTGTTGTAGCCGATGACGCGGCTACGACATCTCGTTTCGCGGTTAGCGTGTGCTCAGCCTCCGTATCCACTCTGCCAACAGTTGCCGTAGCGCGATCCACAAACCACAACCTCTGGTCGGGTCCGTAACAGATGCCCAGCAATTCTTCGGCTCCGGTTTCGACAATGCCTAGTTTTTCTACTCCAGTGGGCACAATCTGAAACACGATGATGTGACCTGTTAGCCTATCACCAACGAACACTCGGTTTCCATCAACAGCAATTCCAACCGGCTCTCCAAGGCCACTTGTCACCAATGTGTCTACCTGAGCCCCCTTCCATTCCGAATACTCGGCAAGGTTTTCCATGCTCTCTTCGGCCGGAACAAGGTTTCGCACATGAGCGCCAGTTCGTGTGTTCAGTCGTAACAGGCGGTTGCCACCGGGATCTACGATGTAGAGCCAGCCACTCTCACGATGCAGTGCTATGTGACCCGGCTCTCCAAGTTCTCCCTTTGTGAGGTGAACGTCTGTATATCGACGAATGATACCATCTCGATGATCCGTGCCACCAACTTCGTGCGGATCCCGGAAGTCGAACATGGTGATGTCTTCATAGTACCCGTCACTAACCCAATACACGTTGTCATGATCATGCGCAATGCCAAGGTTTTGCGGGCTTTGATGCAGCATGTCCAGGTGTGATGCAAGAATGCGGACCTCATCCTGATAGCGAGAAGCAAACACAGCTGTGTCGGCCGACCACAATGTTGGCCCCATGAACTGGTAGAATGGATTCATGTTTCCGGGGGCACCATTCTGAGCCGTTGCAAACGTGCCATTGTTCCCCATGGCTATGGCGTGAGTTCGCCACATGAAGTGCGAGGCCCTGCTGTCTTTCTTTGTTCTGACGAACCTGCGTACTGCATCGGTTGCGTGATGGATGATGGCAATGGAATGTCCTGCATCACTTGTTGTAACAACCCACAGATCATCCGGATGAAGGGGGCTTTGGTTAAAGTCCAAGTCCAACGGTGCGACAATGCCATCAGCGGCTCCGGCAACGATGGTTGTGTGGTATTGACCGGTCAGGTATTTGTCGGAAGGGTGAGCTGATGTTTCCTGCACCGTTGGAACCTCCTTACCCCTGGCAAGCACGGCTGTGGCAACCAGTCGCTCGACGTCTAGATACGGAGATTCAGTATAGGTGGAATAAACGACGCGTCCGTTGTACATCACCATAGACACATGCAGGTCCCGAGCCGTATCGTCGATGACGCGCATGGCGCCTATCCTTTTTGCAACAGCATTATCGGGGTCGGAACACAAGTGTACCACGTTGGGATCGTACTCCAAACGTTCGTACAACAAAGCATTCTTCTCTGTATCATCTGGGCTGAAGGCATACACACTTACGTCCAGCTCCCGGAGCCGCTCTGATTGCTGGTTCAGGTAGGAGAGCTGTTCAACGCAGTGTGCACATACGTACCCTAGGTACCGAACGATGATGATTGGCTTGGAGTAGGAGATCTCGGTAAGGTTTAGGGTACCGGAAGGACTAGTGACCACCATGGGAGGTGCCACAGAGAGCCGAGGTAGGCTGGAAGGAAAGGTGCGCACGCCGCACACCTCGCTTGAGGAGTTTGGTACCGCCAGCGTTGTTGTCAGGCTGAGGACAAAGAGGCACGCTGCTGCCAGCCAGGTTGCTGAGAGATGGCATCTGAAGTGCAAGGAGATCTCCATAGAACTATCAATGAGCACAAGTCATTGAAACCCCGAAAAGTTACGGGATTTTATCAGGAGGGGATCAACGCACTTCGTTGTACGTTGCGTTCCTTACGCACCTTGGTGCAGTTTCAAGAAAACGTGTTTGTTCCAATTAGCATGTAGAGGTTAATGATGCGCACTGCAATGGCCGGATTCTTGGCATGTGCACTTGTTCTTGCTGGCTGTGGTGGTGAAACCAAGGAGGCTGCCGATGCCATCGGCAACCTTAAGAGTATTGCCGAGTCGGCTGGTGATATGGAGAAAACCACCAACAAGCTCGACGAGCGCAGAAAGGCACGCAGAGCTAGCGGCGATACAGTGGCAATGGCTCCGGAGAAACTCCTCACGTTTCTTCCTGCATCCATCGATGGGTATCTGACGCAGGAGCCGGAAACCAAAACAATGGAGATTCCCGGTATGTCCTATACCCAAGTAACCCGCACGTACACCGGTGCTGATAACGGCAGCGTTTCCGTTACCCTTATGGACTTGAATAGTGCAGAAGCCATGTATGCAACGCAAACGATGCTGTTCACGCTAAAGATGCGCACGGAGAACAAGGACAGAGTGGAAGGCACGTTCCAAACCAACAACGAGCTCATCAACGGGCATGAGTCGTGGGAAAAGAATACTGGTGACGTTACCGTGACCTACGGAGTTGGCGGCCGGTTTTGGCTGCAGATCAAAGCCAACAACCAACGTGGAACAGATTGGGTGAAGGGGATTGCCAATCGTATGGATCTGAACAAGTTGGCTCAGATGTAGTCGGGGTGGTGGGATTCGAACTCACGACCTTCTGCTCCCAAAGCAGACGCGCTAACCGGGCTGCGCTACACCCCGAAACCACGAAAATCGGAAATCTCCGCAACTAGGCCAAATATGAAGTTTCTTCTTGCTAACGCATTGGCTTGGCTCTATATTGCTTGCGTTACCTTTCGGTAACACGCTACGAGTAGATGACCCTGTTCGTAGTGGTGGTGAAAGGTGAGAAGGGGAGTGCCCCCAGACGAGTGGTGACGTCTGGGGGTATCTCACATCTAGACCTACCGAAATGTTCCAAACGCCAATGCCGCATGCGTGTAGATTTGCCGGATGATATCTTCCCGCTTGATCTGCGCCTTCCTTTGTAGCCTGCTTGCCAGCTACCTCTTTGCACCGTCGTTGCAAGCCGGCCAGGAAGTTCCCGGAGTACCACAAAAGAACCCAGTAGCAATTGTTGGCGCAACGCTGCATACCGTAAGTAACGGGACGGTGCGGAACGGTACGATCGTATTTCAGAACGGTCGAATCACGGCCGTTGGAAACAACGTTGTTGTTCCCCCAGACGCCACCGTTATCGAAGCCAATGGCAACCATGTTTACCCTGGGTTAATCTCTGCCACAGGCACGCTTGGATTGAACGAGATCGAGGCTGTTCGTGCCACACGCGATGCTAGCGAAGTCGGACCCTTTAACCCCAACGTTCGAGCAGAGGTTGCATACGATCCCGATAGCGACATCATCCCAACTGTTCGCTCCAATGGTATCCTCCTCTGCAATGTGCAACCGCAAGGTGGGATGGTAAGTGGGATGAGTTCGATTATGCGTTTGGATGGATGGACTCGTGAAGACATTGCAGTGGTTCCCCGCAGTGGCATGGTAGTGAATTGGCCCACCATGACTGTGGTGAAGGCGTGGTGGATGAACAAGTCGGAAGATGAGCAGCGCGAAGACATCAAGAAGACCCTTGATCAGTTGTACACCTTTTTTCGCGAAGCTCAGGCGTACTGTAAGGCATTGGACGCTGGACTGGACACACTGCAGAGAGACCTACGCTTTGAGAGTATGCGTGCTGTTTTTGCGGGGAAACTCCCGCTCATCGTCCAAGCACATCATCGATTGCAGATCGAAGCAGCATTGGATCTAGCCCACAAGTATGAATTGCGTTTGATCATTCAAGGCGGTACCGATGCACTTGCCGTGGCAGACAGATTGCGGTCTGCCAACGTTCCCATCATTCTGCGGCCCGTAAACAGTCTGCCCGTTCGTGATGAAGAACCATACGACGTTGCCTACACGTTGCCTGCAAGACTTAAACAAGCGGGTGTGCAGTTCTGTATAGCTGACCATGGATTCTGGCAGCTGCGTTCACTGCCATTTCAGGCAGGCACTGCCGTTGCATACGGACTCAGTGCAGAAGACGCCCTCGAGGCCGTTACACTTTCGCCCGCACGCATTCTTGGCATTGACAAGGATTACGGATCGCTGGACGTTGGAAAGAGTGCCACGGTTTTTGTGAGCGAAGGTGATGCCTTGGACGTGCGTGGCAATGTGGTAACTCATGCATGGATTGATGGACGTGCTGTTGATCTCGAAAACCGGCACACGCGTCTAGCTCGCAAGTATCGAGAGCGGTATTCGCGTTGACGAACGGTACGCTGCTCTCGACTGCCCGGGTAGCCATACCCGCTACCTCCTTAAACATGGCCCGACGTGCCATGACTGGAGCAGAGTTTTCTCGATTCGAAGCCGTAACCCTTCATAAGATCACCTACGCTTCGTTGGGGTTGCGCATCAACGGTTGGCTTGCGTTACCACCAGCTGGCATGGGCACATCACCCGCCGTTGTGTTTAATCGCGGGGGCACGGGGCAACGCGGTGCGCTTACCGATGTTGGAGCAATGGCCTACATCGGTCTCTATGCCTCGTGGGGTTACGTTGGCATCGCCAGCAATTATCGTGGTGTGGCTGGCAGCGAAGGAACGGAAGAGTGGGGTGGCGCAGATGTGGACGATGCCATGAATACGCTTGGCGTTCTGGATGCCTTGGGTTACGTAGATCCAACACGAATTGGTCTGGTAGGGGGCTCACGCGGTGGGATGATGGCCTTGATGATGCTCGCTCGTACCAACCGATTTCGAGCTGCTGTAACCTTTGGCGCACCAACATCTATACATTCAGAGGCTGCTGCTGCGTACATCCGCGGCACCATGTCGAAACATTTACCACCATCTGCAGTCGAGCAAATCGAAGCTGAACGGCGGAGTGCTGTTGTATGGGCAGAGAATCTCTGCAAAACAACACCGCTACTCATTCAGCACGGCAGCGGCGACAGGCGAGTGCCAGCAGAACATGCACTGAGTCTGGCACTTCGATTACAGCAACTGCAGCATCCATACAAACTCATCATTTATGACAATGCAGATCACGTACTTGCGGGCCGACGTATGGAAAGCATTCACGACGTTCGTTGGTGGCTTGACCACTACGTCAAAAACAAGGCTCCGCTTCCACGCACTGGTCCCCATGGTGCCTAACGTTCTCGCCGTTCTATTCCTTGCGATTGCCTCGAGCCCCCTACAAGCCCAGATACTGGAAAAAATCGTAGAAGACCCACGACTTCTCGAGTATCTCTATCCCAAGCATGCACCTACTGTTCAGTCTGGGACGTTTCCACTGAAGGAGGTTGATAGTACACTGGATGTGGTGTCGTACGAAATCTGGATGGACTGGCAGAAAATGGTAACCCTTCCGCGCAATCAGCGCGGTGACAGGCCATTTGGTGGCCGAGTGCGCATGCGAACAACATCAACTCGACCGATTAGCTATGTGCAGCTCGATGTGGGATCCCTGAAGATTGACTCTGCCGCAATCAACAGCGTTCGTACTGGTGTGAATTCGTCCGGAACCGGAATACGTATACCGGTTGAAGGACGGCCTGGTCCTGGTGATACGTTAACGGTTGATGTTTGGTATGGTGCCACAATTTCACAACGCGGAGCGTATGGGTATAGTGGTGATGAGATAGACACAGCCTTCCGCCTACCTCACGGCGTTGGTTTCATGTTTACCGAACCACTCGATGCGGAGTACGTGTACCCATGCCACAATGAGCCTCACGACAAAGCTCTGTTTACCGTGCATCTGCGCGTGCCACAAGGATATCAAGCCGTGGCAAACGGTGAGCTAATCGAAGAAGTAAACGACACGGACAGCACAACGGTTTTTACATGGCACCACAACGTGCCTATGCCAACCTACTTGTTTAGTGCCGCCGCTTCCAAGTTCCGCGTGATGCAACAGCAGTTCATTCGCAGTGATGGGCGTACCGTGCCCATTACAAACTATTACTGGGACATGGATCATGATGGCGAAACCTACAGTGCCGTGAAGTCCTTCGCCAAAATTCCAAGGATGTTGGAGGATCTGGAATTTTTCTTTGGTCAGTATCCATTCGACTCCTATGGCCACGTGGTGGCTGCCCCTATGCAGATAGGAGCCATGGAACACCAAACCATGGTGCTGGTGAACAGGCGATGGCTTAAGGGCGATGTGGAGACTGGCTTCGCACATGAAGTTGGGCACCACTGGTCAGGTAACAGTGTAACCTGTGGAACATGGGCAGACATTTGGCTGAACGAAGGTGGTGCCACTTGGTCAGAAGCTCTGTGGAGGCTGCGAAGCGAAGGACCAGACGGCTATCGGTCTCAGATGGAGGCGCGGAGATCGCGCTACCTGAAAACCGCCTTCGTAGATCCGCCGGTGTACGACATCCCCATTGGCAACCTCTTCAATGAAGGAACTACCTACTGCAAGGCCGGTTGGATCTTCCACATGATGTACATGCAGGAAGGCTTGCGGTTCCTCCAAGCACTTCGCAAATGGTATGCAAGAGAGATTCCAGTAAGCAAGCAGACCTTGGAGTTCCAAGATTTTCTCATGCAGGAGATCCCCGATCCAAAGGTTGATTGGAATGTGTTTTTCGATCAATGGCTGCTCAAACCCTTCCATCCTGTTGTGCTGCTGAACGCCATTACGTCCAACAAGCCGTCAACAGATGGCTACTACGAAACAAACCTATCGCTTTCGCAGATACAGGACATGTTTGGATTCGACCATCTTTACACGTTCAACCTGCCCATCCGTGTGCATGGTAATGGATACATGCAGGACGTAACCATCTCCATGACTGGTAAAACCAACCGGCTAGTGATATCAACGGAATTCCCTGTGAGCGAGGTTGAGCTCGATCCAAACAGAACAGTCCTGATGGAAGACACCGTGATGTTGGTAACAGGAGTTCACGACAGCCACGAGGGCTCTCGCATACTAGTTCCTGGCACCAACCCACACGTTGTTGGTGATCCGCTGCTAGCATCTGTTCCAACAGGAACAACGGTGAATGTAGTGGACCTCGAGGGTCGGCGCGTGGCAACTGCACGTTCGCAGGATGACCAAGTGATATTCGACACTCGCTCCTGGCCATCGGGCCTTGTGATGCTTGTTACGGAAGGGGGCTTTGGGTATACGTCCACTTCGATCATGATGGTGAAGTAAGGTACGAGAGCGAACTTCGCATGATGAAGTATGATATCTCCAGTCTGCGTCGCGAATATGCACGTGAGGAGCTCTCCGAGAGCTCGGTGCAATCAAGTCCGTTCGAACAATTCACGCTGTGGATGGATGAAGCCCTTTCCGCAGAACTTCCGGAACCAACGGCAATGACCCTAGCTACCGCGTCAGACCAGGGACAGCCTTCGGCACGGATTGTACTGTTGAAAGGACTTGACTCTGGGTTTGTGTTCTACACCAACTACGAAAGTCGGAAAGGCCAACAACTGGCTTCCAATCCTAAAGCTGCATTGCTATTCTTTTGGCCAGAGTTGGAGCGCCAAGTGCGCATCGAAGGCGTTGTACACAAGGTGTCTGCCGAAGAAAGTCGGCGGTACTTCGAATCACGCCCCTACCATAGCAAGCTTGGTGCACATGCCTCGCATCAAAGCAAGGTGATTACAACACGGCTGGAACTTGAGGAGCAGATGGAACATCTTGCACGCTTGTATCCAGATGAGAACGTGCCACTTCCACCATCGTGGGGTGGATATCGACTCATACCTCATGAGTTTGAATTCTGGCAAGGAAGGCCAAGCCGACTTCACGACAGAATACGATACCGACAATCTCTTGGTGGATGGCTAATCGAACGACTGAGCCCATAATCCGGCAAGACCGTACCGCAGCGATTACGATCGCAACCGAGGATCCGTAGCGTCTCGAAGAGCGTCGCCGATAAAATTGAAAGCGCAGACCGTGATGAAGATGATCAGCCCTGGAAACACCGCTAACCACCAGGAATAGGTGCTTGCTCGTGCCTTGTTAAGAACAGAGCCCCATGTTACAACGGTGGGCGGCACTCCAAAGCCAAGAAAGGATAGAGCACTTTCCAGTAGTATGGAACTCACGATTCCAAATGCAGCATATACCAGTACCGGTGCTATAGCATTTGGCAGAACATGACGAAACACGATCCTCCGTGTGCTAAAGCCTAGAGCAGTGGCTGCGCTTACGAAGTCCAGATTCCGAACGCGCAGCACCTCCCCACGCATGAACCGAGCCACTGCCGTCCATCCCGTAAGACCAATGAGCAGCATGATAAGCCAGAGCGACCCCTGCTCCACCATGGCGCTAATCGTAAGAATGAGGAACAACCTGGGAATGGTGATTACGATTTCGATCAGGCGCGAAATCAGAATGTCTATTCCCCCCCCCAGGTAGCCAGCAATGGCACCTAGCAGAATCCCAATGCTTAGGGCTATTGCCATGGCCACCACACCAATGGAGAGGGCGTAGCGTGACCCGTGAATGAGTCCGGCTAAAACATCGCGGCCGATATCATCCGTACCAAGAAGGTGGTTTGTGGAGGGTGCGCGATCCTTAAGGGCGATCAGCCGTTTGTCCGTTGTGCTCGGACTGTATGGCACCGGAGGGAAAACCACCCAATCATAGCCCAGTTCTGACCAGATGGCAGTGGCTTCGTCTGCCGTCCACGCCGCCCAGCCAAGGCCAACGGCATACTCCTTGAACACCGGCCAGGATATGGATCCGTTGCGAGAGCAGACGATCGGTTTTTCGTTGGCGAGAAGATCCGCTAATAGTGCTGCAACAACGAGTAGCGCAACGATCCAAACGCTCACCACACCCAACCGTGACTTGCGAAACTGCCTTCGCACAAAGGCACCATAACTCTCGCCTGTAGCAATCTCTGCCGTGGTGGCAGATATAACCGGCATTGTGGGAGTAGCATTCATCCTCGTTTGCTCCCATACGAAATGCGAGGGTCAGCCACGGAATAGAGAATGTCACTCAGAAGCATGCCAACAAGCGTGAGGATTGCGCTGATTGTGAACACAGCCATAATCATTGGGTAGTCGAGTGCACGGAGTGCTTCGTACGACAGCAAACCCATGCCGGGAATACTGAAGATGGTTTCAACAATGACCGACCCACCAATAAGGTTGGGTAGGATGGCAGCAAGCAACGTGATGAGAGGAATCAAGGCATTACGCAGTGCATGCTTGTAGATCACCCGCCGTTCATCCAGGCCTTTTGCACGAGCCGTTCGAACGTAATCCTGTCGGATCACCTCCAGCATCGAAGAACGCATCTGCCTGGAGATGAAAGCAAAGTCTGCATACACGTACACCATCATCGGCAGAGCCAAATGCCAGGCGTAATCGGCAAGTCGTTGCCAAAAGCTCCACGAGGTCGAGGCAGCCATGGAGCGCAAGCCGCCAGAGGGGAAGACTGACAGGAACTCTGGATTGGAGAGAAAGGTAACGGCAAGCGTGCCTACCCAAAACACTGGCAAAGAATACAGCGCAAACACCACGAACGTGCTGGTTTTTTCGAACAGGGTTCCCGGGTGCGTGGCACTGTATACGCCAAGTGGTATCGCAATGCTGTAGGCCACCAGAACGGCAATCAAATTCATCAGCAACGTAACAGGAACGCGCTCCAGCATTTTATCGAACACCGGACGATTGTCCTTGAACGAATTCCCAAAGTCCGGAATGCCGGTAAAGCGCAGGTTGCTCCATTGGGTATGCTTGCTCCCATCGGGTGCAGGCTGTCCGAACACGGACTTCAGGTCAAACCCAACCAAGCCCCCTGTCCAGATCAGATACTGTTGCCAAACGGGCTTATCCAGGTGCCACTGCTCTCGTATGAGCTCGGCCTGTTTTGCATTGATGTTGGAGCGTGCACCCATGCCGCCTTCCGACCCAACGCCAACCTTCATCGCCGCCGGGTCTCCCGGGGCCATTCGGCTGATGCCAAAGCTGATGATGGTGATGATTACAAGGGTGGGTATGAACAGCAGCACCCTCTTGATGATATACTGCCACATGTGGCGAAGATAGTATCACAGCGCAAGCCCTTACACACTCTATGCCTACATACAGTTTACCAGATGCCGTATCACGGGTTCTCCGCCCACGAGGTCGATCGCAACTACATCGAAGCGGCACTCCTGATGAACCATCCCATGCGTGAGCAAATAAGCCTGAGCCGTGCGCCGCAGTTTGTGCCGCTTTGTGCTGGTGATACTTGCTTCCGGACTTCCAAAGTACTTGCTCGCACGGTACCGGACCTCAACAAAAACAACTGTTTGACCGTGACGCATCACTAGGTCGATCTCTCCAAGCCGCTTGTAGCGAAAGTTCCGATCCAGCAGCCGATATCCATGCCGTTCCAGAAACGCCAGTGCCATATCCTCGGCACGGTCGCCGATGGTCTTGGTCGAAGTTCGACGCATGACAACTTCATCGTTGCTGTTCAGGGTGTGGCTTTCGGAGTTTTGCATGATGATCTCCCAAGTACGTGGACGGGTGGTTGCCAAAGGCGGCATGGACGTTGTGGTTGACTGTGCTGGAGTGGGCTACCAGGTGAGTGTGCCTCTCTCCACTCTGGACGTAGTGCCACCCATTGGCCAGGATGTGACGTTACTCACCGTGATGGTGGTGCGTGAGGATGCATTCATGCTCTACGGCTTCGGCACCGAAGGTGAACGCGAAGCCTTCAGATTGCTTACAAGCATTCAAGGTATTGGTGGCCGCACAGCCCTTGGCATCCTGTCTGCGACAACCTTGTCCGACCTGCAGCGCGCTGTCTTACAGGGCAACGTACCCGCCCTCATGCGGCTGCCAGGCATTGGCAAGAAAACAGCAGAACGCCTTGTGGTGGAGTTGCGGGACAGGATGCCTGGCCTCACAATCGAAGGGGGCTTGGCTACCGTACCTACCCTAAGCCAAGCTGCTGATGATGCAATCAGCGCCCTGCAAGCCCTAGGCTTTACGCGTGCCGCTGCGGAGAAGGCTGTAAAAACTGCTATTGCCACAAATCCGTCCATTGCCGAGTCAAGCGAACACCTTATTCGTGCCGCCCTTCGAGTAGGTACCTAACGCCGTGAAGAAACTTCTCATCATTCCTGCCATCGACCTGTCCAGTGGTCATTGCGCACGCTGCATCCTCGGTGAACCCGGGATGGAAGCACTCTATCAGGATATGAGTAACCATCGCGTGCAGGTAGCTCAGGTGTGGCGACGTGAAAATGCCAAGTGCATCCATGTTACCGATACCGACTCATTCGCAGGACGTGATGACGTTGCAACGCTGGCGGCAGCCGTTCTTATGCAGAAGGCCGTAGATATTCCTATCGAACTGGTTACGTGGCAGCAGGATCCCCAAGTGCTTCGAGACTTACTCGATGCCGGTATCTACCGCGTTGCCGTAAACGATTTGTTGCATACCAACCCCGAAAGTGCTCGAGAACTTGTGGCCGAGTATGGCAATAGCCGAGTAGCATTTGCCATTCGAGCTCATGCAGGTGTTGTGGAGTTCAGCGATGGTTCAACACGAACTGACCTTGAACTGATCCAACTCATCTACAGCCTTGGCGGAACGCGTGTGATCTACTCAGAGCGTGATTGGGAAGGGGCTTTGACAGGCGAGGATATTGATGTAATCCAGCGTGTTGCTTCCGTCGCCCCCGTACGATTCACCATGGCCGGTGGCATTGCTTCGCCTCAGGATCTTTGGGATCTGCAGGAACGTGCACCTAGGAATGTAGACAGTGTTGTGATTGGCAGAGCGCTGTATGAGAACAGATTTCCATGTCAGCGGATATGGCGGTATGCAGAAGCGCAATTGGAACCAATCATTCACGACCATCTCAATGACGGGCAACAGAGCTCTATAAGCAAGCTCTAACGTAGTAGGCTATCGGTGCACTCTGTATGCGCTACACAACCGGAACTCACCGGAGTGAATACACAATGCCTGCGTGTACACCAAGCATAGAAAAGCCACCATTCGTAACGAAGGTGTGAAAGTACCTGCCTGCTACATCGGCCTCTATCTGCTCCGAAACAGGGATGGTTACTCCGATTGATGCAGCGGCACTCACCTTTACCTCGCTCAATCCGCTGATTGGCCGCGGTTGATTTGCAATGACCTCATTGGCGAACACGTAACCCAAGCCCCCTTCCACTTCGGCGTACGGACTCCAACCATGTTTTAGGGGCTTGTAAAGCACACCCAGATACATGCCAACATGGGTAAGACTGTAATTTCCAAGGTCAACCGTATCAACCGTACCGAGTGCCAGTTGCGTCCACGTTCCGCGCACGCCAATGCCCAGATGTTGATCGGCCTTATAGAGGTATCCCAGTGACAATCCCAGTGCCGACTGTGCTGCGGTACTGTCGGTAAGGCCACCTCCAGGCCAGGCATAACTCAGAGAGCCACGGAACAAATGTGTGTAGGTGCGTGCCTTCAGTGCCGCATGCTGTGCGGCAAGCGCGGTTATAACCGCAAGAGCAACTCGAAGGATGATCATGATGCCAAACATACAGATTCCGATTCATCGTATGTTTGCCCGGTCCTTCACGTCCCGTGAACACAACCCTATGCCCCTGATTCACATAGACGGCAGAGCTTTGGAAGCCCAGGCTGGGCAAACCATCATCGAAGCTGCCCTTCAGCATGGAATAACCATTCCACACTTCTGCTGGCACCCCGCACTATCGGTAGCGGGTAACTGCCGCATGTGCCTGGTGAATGTAGGCACACACAAGAAGGATCAGGAGGGTGCGTATCTGTATGATGACGATGGGCAGCCGATGGTAAACTGGATGCCCAAGTTGCAGATAGCCTGCTCCACACCGGTAGCTGACGGTATGGTTGTAGATACAACCGGCAAGCGCACTGTTGATGCTCAGAATGCCGTGATGGAGTTTCTGCTCATCAATCATCCTCTTGATTGCCCGATCTGCGACGAAGCCGGACAGTGCAAACTGCAGGAGTATGCATTCAAGCACAGTAAGGGTAAAAGCCGCTTCGACGAAGAAAAGGTGCACAAGGAAAAACGCGTCGAACTTGGACCGAATGTGATGTTCGATGGTGAGCGCTGCATAAGCTGCTCGCGGTGCATTCGATTTGCAGATGAAGTGGCCAGGCAGCCATCTCTCACGTTTGTTCAGCGTGGCGATAAGGTTACCATTCGAACCTTCCCAGGCACCACGTTCGACAATCCGTACTCCATGAACGTGATTGACATCTGTCCTGTTGGAGCACTCACGAGCATCGACTTTCGTTTCCGTGCCCGCGTGTGGGAGATGAGCTTTACGGATAGCGTATGCCCGGGATGTGCTCGCGGTTGCAACATCAGCATCGGCGTAATGAACAACGAAGTGCTTCGCACTGAGCCTCGTACCAATCCACACGTAAACCAGTATTGGATGTGCGACCATGGGCGGCTTACAACGCCCGCTCGTGTGAATGCCAACCGTGTGTCAGGGGCAATGATCCGGCAGGGGGGGGGCTTGCAGCCAACGTCGTGGGAACAGGCACTCACAACCGCTGCTGACCTCATTCGCCACACAACACCTTCGAAAGTGTTCGTGCTTGGAAGCAGTCATGCCTCGAATGAGGATAACTACGTTCTTGCCCGATTGGCACGAGAGGTGATCAAGACGCCGAATGTTGACATGATCAAATACATTGATCACGGCTTTGGAGATACTTTCTTACGAGTGAGTGAAACGGCTCCCAATGCCATCGGTGCACACGTTGTTGGCATTGCACCAGGTGCAAACGGGCATTCCGTTGATGAGCTTGCTAACCGAATCCGCCATCACGACGTTTCCACCGTGATTGTCCTTGCAGACAGTGCCGAGGACCATAACCCCGAACTTGCTGCAGCACTTGCTGGCGTTGACAACCTGATCGTTATCTCCGCACACCTGACGGTTACCGCACAACAGGCAACGGTACTCTTGCCACTTGCCACCTTTGCCGAAACCGAAGGCACGTTTACCAACCTTACCCACCGAGTGCAGCGATTCCGTCCGGCTGTTGCAACTCGCGAGAATGAACGCACGATGGGTATGAAGATGAGTCGGTGGGATAAGTTTGGCGCTCCGAATGACCGTTGGACCCATGGACAGCGAAGGGACTGCCGGTCAGGGTGGAGCATTATTCAGGACATAGCCAAGCTGCTCGGGGCAGACTGGCACTTTAAGACGACTAGCGAAGTGTTCAATCACCTCGCAAGCCATGTGCAGGCCTTCCACGGAATGCGTTACGACCTGCTTGATCGATACAAAGGCCTTGTTCTCGGTCGGGCAGACTCGCCGGAACCCGAGCATGTAGTGTATGAAAGTCACATGATGAAACCGCAGTAAGGGGCATGGGCATGGATTGGATTCACATCGCCATCATGTTTGTCCAGGCAGGCCTTCTTGTGAATGCCATGCTTATCGGTGCTGCATACATGGTGCTGGCAGAGCGAAAGATTGCAGCATGGATTCAGAATCGAATCGGTCCGAATCGTGTTGGACCGTGGGGAATGCTGCAATCATTCGCAGACGTGTTCAAGTTGTACCTCAAGGAAGACATTGTTCCAGCCGCCGCCGACTATCGGTTCCATGCCATGGCTCCCGTTGTGGCCATTGCTGTGGCCATTACCGTGTATGCGGTGATTCCTTGGAGTGGACCCTTCGTGAATATCAACGGCGTGCAGTACGGACTCACCATGGCACCAAACATGAACGTGGCCTTGTTGGTGATTTTGGCCATGACGTCGGTAGGTGTGTATGGCGTAGCCCTGGCCGGCTGGAGTTCTAACAGCAAGTATTCACTGCTCGGAGGCCTGCGGTCTGCGGCACAGATGATTTCGTACGAGCTGGCCATGGGACTCTCTGCCGTTGCCGTTGTTCTGATGAGTGGCTCGCTGAATCTGATCGAAATCATTCAGGTGCAGATGGCGCAAGGCTGGAATGTGATTTACCAGCCGCTGGCATTTCTCATCTTCTTCATTTCGGCTCTTGCCGAAACAAATCGCGCCCCATTCGACCTGCCTGAAGCCGAGCCCGAACTCGTTGGTGGGTATCATACGGAGTATAGCGGCATGAAGTTCGGTTTGTTATACCTTGCCGAGTACGCCAACATCCTTGCCAGCAGTGCCATCATGGCAACCTTGTTCCTTGGTGGTTGGGATATTGCACCGTTCATTGATGAGGCGGCTCTTCTTGGGCTGGATCCGTATAGTCTTCCTATGGTAATCATCGGTCATCTGGTGTTTATAGGCAAGGCATGTACACTCGTGTTTGTGTTCATGTGGATTCGGTGGTCGTTGCCACGTTTTCGGTACGACCAGCTCATGAATCTCGGATGGAAGGTGTTGCTCCCACTGGCCCTTGCCAACATTGCTGTTACCGGAATCGTCTTGCTCCTCCTGCAATAAGTCAATCACCGAGAGTCATCCGTCATCCTATCACCCTCAAGCCATGGCAAACATCACAGAGAACACTGAGTCGCAACGCTTGAACTTCTGGGAGAAGATCTACCTTCCCGAGATTGCAAGGGGGCTTGGGCTTACTCTTCGCCAGATGTTCCGACCGAAGTTTACTCGCCAGTACCCAGAGGAGCGATGGGAGCCGGAAGGATCATACCGAGGTAGGCCTGTTCTCGTACTCGAAGAAGATGGAGAACGCTGTGTTGCTTGTGGGTTGTGTTCGCGCGTATGCCCAGCGTTGGCCATCGAAGTTCGTGCCGCCGAAACCGATCAGGAAAAGGAGCGGTATCCAGAGAAGTTCGAGATCAACATGCTCCGCTGCATTTACTGTGGATTCTGCGAAGAGGTGTGCCCCGAAGAAGCCATCGTGATGAGCAAGGACTACGAATTGGTTTTCGGTTCGCAAGAAGAGGGAATACTAGGCAAGGAGAAGTTGCTGGTTCCCGTTGCGCAGCTACAGGATCGATTGGAGTTCCTGCGTCAGTGGCGGTAAGCCGTGGGTTGTTTCACGCCTCCCACAATACCTCAAGCCCCCTGCCAATAGAGTGGAATGCGGCGTCAGCCGTGACAAGGATGCATCGGTACGCAACGGCTTGTGCGGCAATGATCCTGTCGAATGGATCGCCATGATCCCACTCGAACCGCGCAGCGAGCTGAAGGTCGTCCAACCGTACAGGCAGTACGCCAATCTCATACTGTTTGATAAGCGGTTCGAAATTGGTGGCCAATGCTTCGGCTTCTGGAAGCCGCCCCTGACGGTACTTTCTACTTAGCTCATAACTCGTGACTGCCGATACATACACAGGATCCGGAGACTGCCGGATTCGTTTTGCAACGTGTGATGGCAGCCTCCGGGGATCCGTATCGAGCCACAATATTACATGGCTGTCCAAGAGAAGGGAGGGCATGTGATGTTCTCCTACATGGACTTATTCAGCCACTCTTCTACTTCCTGGTCAGTCATCGTTGGTGCCATGGCTTCTGCAATTTCTTGTGGGGTAGAGTCTCGGCCTTTGTCGTGTAGTCCAATTGGGCGCAAGGAGCCTTCCTCGGCTAACGGCACGATTTTCGCAACGGGTGATCCGTTGCGTGCCAGGTAGATAGTAGCGCCGTTCATGACATCCTCCACGAGTTTGGAAAGAGTGGTCTTGGCTTCGTGCATATTCACGATCCTCGACATAGTACCTCCGGAAGAGTGAAACGTGACAATCGACCTGCAACCTACAGCTTTTTTGCAAGTTAGTCAAGTACGAATCAGCTTAGCTAAGCTCGCGAAGCAAAGCCTCTCTTTCGATTTCAAGCTGGCGGATTTTGCGTTCGACAGAGTCCAGCTCTTCCGGCATAGAGTCGATCTCAATACGAAGTTTAGAGGCAGCCTCGTCCACAAGGTCGATGGCCTTGTCTGGTAGAAAACGATCGGTGATGTACCGATTGCTCAGTTGTGCTGCGGCAACGATGGCGGCGTCTGTTATGCGAACGCCGTGGTGAACTTCATACCGTTCCTTGAGACCTCGCAGAATGCTGATGGTATCATCAACACTGGGTTCCGAAACAAACACCTTCTGGAATCTTCGTTCCAATGCAGCATCCTTTTCGATATGCTGTCGATACTCATCAAGTGTTGTGGCGCCAATTGCACGGAGTTCTCCTCGTGCAAGGGCTGGTTTGAGGATGTTTGCTGCATCCATTGCTCCCTGTGTAGCACCTGCACCAATGAGAGTGTGAAGTTCATCGATGAACAGAATAAACTCACCGTTACTCTCGGCCACCTCCTTAACCACCGCTTTCAGGCGTTCCTCGAATTGACCTCTGAACTGCGTTCCAGCAATGAGTGCCCCCATGTCGAGAGAATAAATGGTCTTGGTTTGCAAAGCCTCCGGTACGTCCTGACTCACGATGCGCTGGGCTATTCCTTCAACGATGGCAGTTTTACCAACGCCTGGTTCACCGATCAACACGGGGTTGTTCTTTGTGCGGCGTGAGAGCACCTGCAGAACGCGTCGTATCTCGTCTTCTCGGCCAATCACGGGATCGATCTTTCCCTTGCGTGCTTCGTCGTTCAGGTTTCGAGCATACTTCTGCAGCGACTGATACGTATCCTCGGGATTCTGGCCCGTAACGCGTTGGTTGCCGCGAATTTCGGCCAGTACCTTCAGGATGTTCTCGCGCGTTACTCCCTGATCCTTTAACAGAGTGCTTGCTGAGTTCTTAGAGTCTGCTAAGGCCAACAGGACATGCTCGGTGGATACGTACTCATCCTTGAGCTGCGACGCCTCCTTGAATGCCTGTTGCAGCACTCGCTGCGCATCGGAGCCTAGGTGGGAACCACCGCTGCCCGACACTTTGGGAAGTTTTTGAATGAGCTCGGTAACCTTACCGCGCACATAGTCCATGTTAGCACCAAGCTTGTTCAGGATGGGCGGGATAATGCCTCCCGCATCCTTGAGCATAGCATCTAACAGGTGTATGGGTTCAATGGTTTGGTGGTCATGGTCAGCGGCAGTCTGCTGTGCCGCTTGCAGTGCTTCTTGTGCTTTTACTGTGAGTTTGTTCAGATTCATAGAGCCTCCGTGCTTAGAAGGTATATGACGGATAAGGGGCTCAGTTATCGCGAAGGAGGGATGGCTTCCAGCACTACGTTGAATGGTGCGGGTTCAACCATGAGTGGTCCGTGAGTTGGGTGATCGAAAGAAAAAACAAGGATCAGTATCGTAACGATGGTAACGGCAGCGGCAGCAAAGAGCATTGCGTGGACTACGGTACTTTCAGGATCGAACGTTACAAGGAAGAACACCACCAAAAGTCCACCGCCAATGAGGATGGTCCATACCATCGTGCTGATCTTCTCTCGCATCAGACCTATTCGCAACATGCGAGCCTCCACCAGGTCTGAAATCTTCTCCATCAGGAAGCTCTCGGCAGCAGAGACGTCTTTATCGGCTCGCAGCACGACGGCCAAATCGTTCCAGAGAGAATCAATCACGCGGTCATGTCGCAATCCGATGTGTTCGTCGTCTGACCACTCGTTATTCAGAACATATTCTGCATAACCACGAGCAGCATTGCGAATCACTGCCCTGTGATCGTAATCAAAAATGTCGGCCGTCCGGCCAATCTCAAGTGTCAAGGCGGCTTCGTGCTCAATGGCGTCTTGCAGACCAATGTGTCTGTCAAGTCCATTTACGGTAACCAAGCCCAGAACGATGCCATAGAGCACTCCGGTATTCAAATACACGGTGGCCGATACGTCGTGCGCACGCTTCAGATTGGCCTTCGACACGGTGCGGTGAATCCATGCCCGCAACAGCATGCCACACACTGTGGTAAGGCCTGTAAAAATGAGTGCGCTAGCTACCCAGGGTAGTGTGAGTAAGATGTTGGTCATTGCCGTTGGAGGTGAGAAACCTCATACAATCGGATTGGTGCTTGACGGCCCCGAATGATTTCCGATCCACGCTCAGTTATGGAGAACTCACCAGAGGGGAGCAGGGAGTACACATCTTCACTTATGAGAATTGAAGCCGAGTTATGCTTCGTGAGTTCTTCCAAACGTGCGGCAATGTTCACGGTATCCCCAATGACGGTTGTGTCCATCCGGTCACCAGTGCCTACGGTTCCCAGCATCACTTCTCCGGTGTGAATGCCAACTCCAACTCTCACGGCTTGGTTGTGCGACGATGCTCGAAGTGCATTGAATTCATCAAGGGCATCCAACATGGCAAGAGCGGCGCGAACGGCATCAACGGGATGTTCCGGAAAGAGAGCCATCACAGCGTCACCAACATACTTGTCAACAAACCCATGATTGGAGCGGATCACCGGCTCCACAACCTTGAGGTAGTCGTTTAGGAATGCCATGGTGGCTTCGGCAGTCATCCGCTCCGATATCGTTGTGAACTGCCTGATATCTACGAACAGCACCGTGATGGGTAAACGAATGCCTTCGCCAAGTTCCACTTCACGAATACTTTTTCCGCCGAGTGCATCCAGGAATTCCGATGGCACAAAACGCGCTGCTGCTTCAAGAGTGGCTCTCTGCTCGTTGTACAGCCGAGCATTCTCTAGCGAAACGGCTATCTGGCTGGTAAGAAGTTGAACTACTTCCAGGCGCTCAGGCGTAAAGGCCCGCGTCATGTGACTGTTTACAAGGTGGAGCAGACCAATACGGACTCCCTTGTGGAGTATGGGCATCACCATGATGGAACGAACGTTGCGCGACGTCACGAATGCATCGGTAGCGTAATCGGGATCAACATTAGCTTCGTCAACCACAAGTGGTTCGCCGGTTCTGTTTACAAGGTGAACGGCTGGTTTGCAAACGACGGAGCTGTGCTCGAAGGGCTCGGAAAGAAGGGTGAACACATCGCCCTGCGTTACAAGAGTTGCCTCTACGGTAAGCTGATCGCGGTTGTCAATGAGCAACGCACCTTCGTCGGCACCAGCATTTTCAAGTACGATGGCTAGAAGCCTTTTAACAAGCGTCTCATGAACGATTTCTCCAGCGATGGCACTCGAGGCTTTAAAGATCGAGTCGATGTCCAGTGCATATCTGTTAACGCTCACTGTTGCAGAGGTGGAAGCATGAACCGTAGTACTTACGGTTACACGCTGAGTAGCGGCGGACTGAATGGCTTCAGCCGACCGCTGTGCCTCCAGTTTCTCGGCCAGGTACACAGCTCCGTATAGTCGGTAGGTGCGAGCAGCTCGATGCCGGATGGCACCAACGATCTCACTCATGATGGAGTTCTCGGCGGCATAGGCTGACCATTCAAGAGCCACCGCTTCTAAGAACAAATTTTGCTGCACGTGTGCCTGCTGAACGGCTCCCTGAAACTGATGGAATGCAC
The DNA here is from genome assembly GCA_964620125.1 of uncultured Hyphomicrobiales bacterium. Taxonomy (GTDB): domain Bacteria; phylum Bacteroidota; class Ignavibacteria; order Kapaibacteriales; family Kapaibacteriaceae; genus OLB6. Next base: position 49,843 of record CAZUGQ010000001.1, on the reverse strand, counting down.
GCTCCATATTTCCGCTCACGTACTCTTGCAAACCCTCAACGAGCAGTGCTCGCGAAAGGAACGTGTTAGGATTACGTTTCGCAAACGCCTTCATCCGCGTAACGGCAACCTTGAGCAGATCCTTGTCGGCCTTTGTTGGTGTTGAAGTTCGCGCTGCAAGGCCAACCATCAAGGCCGTGTACAACTCCACTTCGCATTGCATCCATGAAGTGATGGCACCATGCTTGTACGCGGTGAATCGTTCCAGCCCGGCCCGTGCCAAGGGCAGGTCCTGCGTTGCGATTGCAACTTTGAGCGTACCAATCGACCACGAACAAATGCCTGTGGCATCCTTTGCCTTCTGCATTTCGTCGAGCAACCAGCCTTCACGTTCAATCACGTTGCGTAGTTCCGGAGGTGGCTGTATGGCGGGGTTGTAGATGGCAAGAACCCGCTCGACAGCGGCCTGGAAGTAGTGAGAAGTCCACGGGATGTTATCCGTTCGCTGATACACCCGATGCAGGTTTTCCAAACCGGCAAGGATTCGGGCATGCTGTTCAGCTACTGGCATACCGGCAAAAGCGCGGAGCTCGCTGGATGACCCCTCGCCCCAGTACAACATGAATTGCGAACCTGACCGGATGGCGTATTCTAGTCCGGATTCGAATGTTGAAATCGCCGTTGCCAGTGGCTTGGCCCAGAAGTAGATGTGCCCACCGGTAATGAACGAGGCTCGTGCACGTGCTGCATTGTCCGAGCTGCGCTCAATCAGGCTTATGGAAAGATCGCCAAGTGCTACGGCTTTGTCCAGCATGCCTGCAGCAAGGAACACCATCCCTATCTGGCAGTAGGAGTCAATCGACACGTCGGCATGACCGAGTTCAGCTGCCAGTGCTCCACGTTTGAGTGTGATGTGTCCCATCATCTGCTGGCTGAAGTTGTAACCAGCAGAGGTTAACTGAAACAGCAGGTTGTCTGCTATCTGCAGTCGTTCGTCGTGGTTGAAGGGTTCGGCCCTCCTGTCCTGCAGCAACCGTGGCTTAAGACTCAGTAGGGCTTGGATCATCTGACCAGCAATCGACATCATGCTTGGCTTGTTTTGCATTTCAATGCCAAGCATGGACAATCCGCGATACCCAATCACCATCAGGTCATCAAACCGTCCTTCTCTCGTGTATACCTGTGCTTTGAGAGATGCAACGTAGGCTGCATCAACGCCAGGCGAAAGATTGACCAAACACTCGTCAAAAAGGGCGTGGGACGTTGCATGGTCGCCAAGGCCACCTGCCGCTGCCCCGGCAATCACCGTAGCCTGGTGGAATACTTCAGGGTTTGTTCTCCAACCATCTGGGCCAATAAGCTCGCGCGTTCGGAGTGCGTATGCCAAAGCTTCGCGCAATGCACCTGCCTGCCGCGCCTTCTGAGCTGCTTCGAACATGGCGCCGATGTTTGTGCTGATGAATTCAGGTGTGCACACCTGTTCGGCAGCTTGCGTCATGTGATCTGCCAACTCGAACACCGTTACAGCATCGCGGAGAGATCCATCCGGCGAGAGTGTTACCCTTACAATTGCAGCATGCACGGCTTTCAGCTCCGTTTGCGGCGTTGTAGCTAATGCCGTTTCCTGCACTCGATCGTGCACGAAACTTCCAAACCACACGGCATGCTGCTCGACAATTGAAACCAATCCAGCAGTCACGGCGGGCTGAAGCTGCTGCACCACCTGTTCAACCGATGCATCACGGATCCGTGCAAGAAGTGCAAGATTGAATTCAGTGCCGATGGCTGCGGCTTTGCTTAGTAGCTGTTGTGTTGCTTGTGGTAGCTGGTTGAAGCGAGCGTGGATCACATCCGAAACGCTGTGCTGCACAGGCACGGTGCGTAGCTGTTCTTCACTCCACTTCCATCGGTGCAACTGTCGGTCGAAGCTGAGAATTCCTCGCTCAACAAGAAAAGCAAGGTACTGGTTTACGAAAAGGGGATGTCCACCAGTGCGCTCCATGAGCACTGAGGCTAAGGGCGCTGCATGTTCGGATTGCAAACCCAGCGACTCCTTCACAATCTGTTCGATGCTTCCGGTAGACAGTGGGAGCACTGCCGTTGCCGTTACTTTGTTCTGGAGTTCGGAATCATGAGGCCAGGTTAGCACTGGATGATCGGGCTTTAGCGAGGCCTCGGAACGATAGGTGCCGATGACGGCCACGGGAACGTGGGCGGCTGCACTTACAACCTGATGGATAACGTCAAGGGATGCCTCATCTGCCCAGTGCAAGTCGTCCAACACAAGAACGAACCCCCCGGCGGCATGGGCAACCGTTTCGATAAGCCGAGAAAATGCACCGATCAGCCTGATCCGCGACTCGGCAGCCCCCTTCGCGGGAGTTGCCGCACTCATGTCGGCAATCAGCGGCAGATTGGAGATGATGGTAGCCAACAAACCGGCATCTTCACCGACGGCCGGACTTATCACCTTGCGCCAATGATCCACATCCTCCGCCGACCTTCGAAGGATACCGCGGATCATGTTTTCCATTGCATGGCCAAGGCCGGTAAGGGGCTGACCACTTGTGTACTGTTCGTACTTACCACTGGTTGTAATCACTCCATTCCGTGGCATCCTCTCAAGAAAGCCTCGGATGATCATTGATTTACCCGACCCGGCAAGCCCAGATAGCAGAACGAGCTGTTGGCGAGAGGTTAGCGCAGTCTGCACGAGCTGGCGCAGCTGCGTTATCTCCGCATCACGTCCGATCACCGATCTCGGATAATGGTACGTTACCGATGTGGAAACATGCTGTAGGTCCAGTCCACGATGGTCGTCGGCCGACTTCAACCACCGACGGATACGGCGCAAATCCTCGGCGATTCCAAAGGCACTCTGATATCGAGCCTCAGGCTCTTTTTCCAGGAGCCGCATTACAAGGTGGTCCAGCGGTATTGGGATCGAACTCCTGATACGTTGTGGTGACGGTGCTATGCGTGTAACATGAGCATGCATCACTTCAAGTGCATCATTACCGCGGAATGGGGGAGTACCAGTAATAACATGGTACAACACGGCACCAAAGGAATACAGGTCACTGCGATGATCGATAGGCTTGCGAAGTCTGCCTGTTTGCTCCGGAGAGATGTATGCAAGAGTACCCTCCATTACGTTGAGCGAAAGGCTCTCAACGCTGTGTTCCAGCTTGATGGCCAGGCCAAGATCAACGATGGTTGCTCTGGACTCATCTGGCTTAACAACAATGTTTGCCAAGCTTAGGTCACGATGCAGGATGCGCTGCGAATGCAATGCGTCCAACGCGTCGGCTATCTGTTCTGCTAATTCGAGCAGGGTGTCTAGGTCATACTCATAGTCTGTGAGATAGCTGAGCAGACTGGTATTGCCTGCGTCTTCCATCACAAGGTGTATACCTTCGGGCTCTTCAATAAGCTCAAGACCTCTTGCAACACCAGGTATTGCCAACGATTGAGTGAGCTGGTAGTGGTTGCGGCACCGAGAAGCTGCAACATCATCCTGCCGACTCACCGACTTAACGATAACGGTGTCGGCGTGTTCAGTACGGGTTGCTCTCCAAAGGCGTGACCTTCTGGTTAGGGCAACGTCCTCACGGAACTCGAGGTCAGCAATAGTCATGCAGGCTTGAGTCGTTTGCTTGGTGCTAGAACTTCTCCCGTCAGTCGGTCTCGAGTCATCCACACAGCATACCACAGGTCGAAGATGAAAATGAGGATGCCCAGATACTTGAGGAAGCCATCTTCAGGGTAGTGTTTGAACATAAACACAGTGTTCATGCCGGTGCCAATCAGCTTCAACCAGGCTACCCACATGGAGTAGACCATGTCCGTTTTTCTCAACATGGCATAATTGAGAACGTAACACAGAGAGATCAGGAAATTCAGCATGTACGCGCTATGGGCTCCAATACCCGTATCAAGGTCCATGGATTCCAGGAAGTAGAAGAAGCCCAGCCAGAGTAATGTGGCGATCACGATGTAGCTCTTGTACCGAGGTGCAAGGAGAGGGTGATGTGTGTCGTGATGACCGTATCGGAGAATGGAAATCCAGATGAAGATGTCAAGAAAGAACCACGCTCGGTAGGCGTATAGTGCAACATCACCAAAATCATTCAACCCATACCAGGCCCAGAAACCCTCCCAGGCAAAGTTGCCCGCAGCAACAAGCGAGGGCATCTCCAGCTTTTTGTACTTGATGATGTTGTAGATGATGAAGCCGTATGCAACCACCCACAACCAACAGCCCCCTCCAAAAAGAATGAAATCGGTAACGTCGTATACCTCGGTGTTGAACATCCCGGGATACGGCTCTACCTTGGTTGGGTAGGGATATGGCATGTTAGGCTCCTTCCAGTTCTTTTGACAGGGTAATCCATGGATTGCGATCGCCGGCCCACTCTGCTACCGTGATTTCCACGATACCGGATCCTATCATGTCGAGCAATCGTTTGCCCACACCGGGTATGCGGAGAATAATCGAGTGGAGAATCAGCATGATGGTGCTTACTACCACAACCATGGGCTGTGCGGCAACCTTTGGTAACCGCTCTAGGTGCACGGCCGTTACAGCCTTTGGGTCCATCAGTTTGCGCATGAACAACTCAGGCAGATGGGCGTTGGTAACAGCAAAGAATACCTTGTTCTGCAGGAACTTTACCATCGCTGACGTGAGAGCGAATCCATGTTCCGAGGGAGCAAACTCATTGCGTGCCACCATGTCCCACACGTCGGCAGGCTTTTCGATGAACCACGTTAGCAGGTCTTCGTCAATGCCAAGGTGATAGCCGATTCGTGCCCAGTGCACCATGATACTGCGTTCATCTTCGGCCGATATACGTGCACCTAATTTCCGTGCACCGCGAATCGCTTGCAGCGAGAAGGCCACATTCGTAGCCAACATGTCTGCCTGATTGATCGGTACTCCCCAGTAGGCTTCGTCCCATTGCTGAATGCCCGATGCATGACGGCGCTCAATCATCGTCCGTACCCCACAATGAAAAATGCGAACCTTGTGTATGGTTCGCACTGCTACCGGGTCAGCACCATGCCACATCTCATGCCGATGCATGTTGCGCAGGAACACGGCGGTTTCAACAACCCTGCGCACCATGGTGTCCTGCACGCCGGGATCGTTGTAATTGGGTTCACCAAGTACACCTGTATACGCAAGCACCTTGGCGCCGCGCTCGCCAGCATAACATTCAGTGAGTGATTTGCAGAGCAGAGCGATAACGAATGACACGACGTCGTCATGAAACACTGTGCATGCCGTCTGCTGCATACCCGCCACATCACCATAGCGTTTCAGCCACTCTGGTATGGCGGTATCTTCAAACAACGTACGCATGGCTGGCGGCAGGTCTGCGGGTAACGATGCAAGGTGGCCGTCATCAATGCGGTCTATCTCGTGGAGGAAGTGCAATCGGCCGGCCTTGCTGTCTTGGCTTGCATTCGGACTGATCGCTGCGTATGCAGCCATTCCCTTAGGGTCCGTGCGCCTACGGAGTGGAGTCCACTCGGCATCAGTCATACCCGCCTCCAATGTGAGCGGCAAAGATTGGAATTGTAGGCCACCAACACAACGGTGGTTGTCAAGGTATTTTCGTTTTTATGATGTTATCGCCAAAACACGCTCGGTTCCGTGAGGTGATCCTGGATCACCTTACCCGACAGGAATTCATGAAACACATCGGATGCACGCTCACCGTAATCGAACCAGGGTACGTGGAAGCCATTATCGCACTCGAAAAACATCACCAGCAGCAACTCGGTCTGGTTCATGGAGGGGTAACGGCCACCATTGCCGACGTAGCTGCAGGTTTTGCTGGCTTCACATTGGTGGGAGAACATGAGCACACCGTAACCGCAGAAATAAAGATCACCTACTTCGCCAAAGCCGTTGGCACTCGCCTTCGAGCCGTTGGTAGGGTGGTCAAGGCCGGACGGTCGATGCACTTCTGCGAGGCCGACGTGTTTTGTGAGATGGAAGGGGGCTCAGAAACACTGGTGGCAAGAGCCACAACAACAATGGCCGTGATAAGCCGTTAGCCGCCATCCAGAGTTGCATCCCACCATCATTGCCACCGTTGCACAGTCCACGGCCACACCATGCCAAAAATCCTTTGGGTAGACGACGAAATAGAACTCCTTAAACCGCACCTCATTCTGCTCGAGCAGCGAGGCTATGAGGTGAACACGGCCACCAATGGCGAGGATGCCATTGAATTGGCACAGGACAAGCGGTATGATCTGATCTTTCTTGACGAAATGATGGTTGGCATCAGCGGACTGGAAACACTGGACGTACTCAAGGACATCGATGCATCTGTGCCGGTGGTGATGGTTACCAAGAATGAGCAGGAGTCGCTCATGGAAGAAGCCATCGGCCGAAAGATCGACGACTACCTTACCAAGCCCGTAAATCCAACCCAGATACTGGCTGCATGTAAGAAGTTCCTCGAAACGCGGCGCATCACCGAAAGCAAGCTCACGCAGGACTTCCACCAGGAGTACAGTGTGATATCGCGCAGACTGCTCGACCGAATGGATTGGTCAGAATGGTTGGATGTATACCTGAAGCTTGTGCAACGGAGCATTGAACTTGATGCACATCCAGACACGGGGTTGGAACAATCCTTGCGCGACCAGTGGAAGGAGTGTAATGCAGAGTTCTCCAAGTTCATCGAATCAGAATACAAGGGATGGCTTGTAGACAGGCAGGACCGCGCAGACGGTATGCCGCTGCTCTCACCGCATGTACTTGATCAGTGGTTGGTTCCACCTCTAGCCAACGGCAACCCAACGTTCTTCATCGTTGTTGACTGCATGCGCATGGATCAGTGGATGGTCATGGAAGAGTTGATTCGACCACTCTTCACCATTCAGCGAGACTACTACTGCGGCATCTTGCCCACAGCCACACCGTATGCCCGCAACGCCATCTTCGCAGGCCTGTACCCGACGGAAATCAACAAGCACTACCCTCAGTTTACCATCGACGAGCGTGGTCATGATGAACACGCACTCAACCGCAATGAGAAGGAGTTGTTGAACCTGTTCCTGCAGCGGCGGCGCATAAAGCTCAAGGACGAGTTGCAGTACGTGAAGATCATCGATACCGAATTCGGCAAGCGAATCGAAGCCGACATACTGCGGTATGCCCGGCATCAGTTAACGGCTATCGTGATCAACGCAGTAGACATGATAGCCCATAGTAGGTCCGATTATCCTATCCTCAAGGAAATCGCACCCGACGAATCAGCCTACCGCACGCTTACCCGCAGTTGGTTTCTTCACAGCTCATTTTATGGCATCCTTCGAACCCTGGCAACGGTTCCCAACGTTCAGATCGTAATCACAACGGACCATGGTAGCGTGCGGTGTTTACGTGGTGCCAAGGTTATTGGCGATCGTGAAACCACAACCAACCTTCGCTATAAGATCGGCCGCAACGTAAAGGCAGAGGAGCGCGACGCACTGGTGATACGTGATCCCGAATCGTGGCGTATTCCCGCCGCTGGCGTTACCACAACCACCGTTATTGCCAAAGAAGATCGGTACTTCGTGTACCCCACCGATTATCACCACTACCTCACCAAATACCGCGACTCCTTTCAGCACGGAGGTATTTCGCTTGAAGAAATGGTTCTTCCCGTGGTAACACTCAAGGCTCGGTAGGGGGCTTGGGCAGGCACGTTCATGAATCAACCACACACGATGATTGCTTCTGCGGTTATCAATGGAAGCATTCTCTGCAGCTCTCGATGCAATGGACATCAGCATACGGCTGGACCTTTGTAGCACGTAACTGTTCTGGCTGGAAAGGTGGTAGGACAGTGAGGTAGGGTAGGGTTTGCTAGGAACTCATCCGAAATACCCCTATGGTTGCAACCGTATGTATCATGACTGTGGGGTGCCGTGGTGATTGAGGAGGTACTCACTGAGAACGAGGCACAAACCATCCAGTTCGGAGAGCAGTTTGCTACCCGGTTGCATAAGGGTGACGTCGTAGTGCTGGAAGGTGAGCTCGGTGCAGGAAAAACGGAGTTCGTGAAAGGTGTGTGCCGGTTCCTGGCTGTAGACGATCTGGTAACCAGCCCAACCTTTACCATCATCAACCAATACACAGGCGAACTGCCAAATGGTGATGCGGTAAAGGTGTTTCATGTTGACCTATACCGTATTGATGACCCTGCCGAGCTGGCAAAGATTGGTTTTGATGACATGATCTTTGCACACGATGCAATCAAGCTGGTGGAATGGCCGGAGCGTGCAGGGTCTCTGTTACCGAGCACCTACTGGAAGGTTCACCTGGAGCCAGATGAGAAGTTGAACGATGTACGCCGCATCGTTGTAGAAAGGGTTGGTGGTACCGAAGCGTAATTTTGCGACCATCTTCGGGTGCATGCCCGAGCCCCCTTCCATATCCCACCACACACCATGAACATCGCACATCGCATGCAGCGTTTGGGCACCGAGACGGCATTCGTCGTACTCCAACGTGCCCGTGCCCTCGAAGCCCAAGGCAAAAACATCGTGCACCTGGAGATCGGTGAACCGGACTTCGATACTCCACAAAACATCATCGACGCAGCCAAGAAGGCTCTCGATGATGGCTATACGCACTATGGCCCATCAGCCGGTTTGCCAGAAGCCCGTGCGGCAGTTGCAGACTACATGAATAAGACGCGCAACTACAAGCTGTGGGATGCCGACAATGTGGTGATCACTCCGGGTGCAAAGCCGATCATGTTTTACGGCATGATGGCCGTGGTGAACGAGGGTGACGAGGTGATCTATCCAAACCCCGGATTTCCGATCTACGAAAGTGTGATCAACTTTCTCGGTGCGAAGGCCGTGCCTCTGCCTCTGCGCGAGGAGAAAGAGTTTCGCATGGATGTTGCTGACCTTGAAGCGCGGATTACCAGTCGCACACGCATGGTGATCATCAACACTCCCCAGAATCCTACTGGTGGCATCCTCACCCGCGAAGACCTGGAGCAGATAGCAGACCTGGCTATCAGGCACAACTTGATCGTACTCAGCGATGAGATCTATTCGCAGATCACGTATGGCGACTTTCACCATACATCCATAACCGAATTCGAAGGAATGGCTGAACGCACAATGGTGCTTGACGGGTTCTCCAAAACATTTGCAATGACGGGGTGGCGCCTGGGATATGGCCTGTTCCCCAAGGATGTTGCGGCACTTGTTGCGAAGCTTCAAACCAACTGCACGAGTTGCACGGCAAGCTTTGCACAAATGGCAGGTATCGAAGCGTTAAGTGATCGAACCTTGGATAGAGTAAACTTCTTCGTTGGTGAATTCAAGAAGCGCCGAGACTTGATCGTGGAACGACTCAATCAGATTCCCGGAGTACGGTGCCATAAACCGCATGGTGCTTTCTATGTGTTCCCCAACATCCAGGGCACAAGAAAGTCAAGCGCCGAAATGGCCGACTACCTGCTGAACGAAGTCGGAGTGGCCTGCCTAGCAGGTACCGCGTTCGGAGCATTTGGCGAAGGTTTCATCCGCTTCTCCTATGCCAACAGCGTGGAGAATATCGAGATAGCGATGGACAGGGTGCAAGCTGCAATTGAGCGCCTCCTCTAACCTTGTCGAGGGTCTGCGAACTGCATTTCTTGCGCATGCCGATGCAGAGCGTGCCGCCGGCATGCGCTCGTACATGCGCAATCAGTTCAACTTTCTCGGCATATCATCGCCGCTTCGAAGGTCTGTACAACGTTCCGTGCTCACCGGAGCGATAGATGTTGAAGGGGCTTTTGGCATTGCCGAAGAGCTGTGGGAGTTCGAAGAACGCGAGTACCAGTATGCAGCATGCGATGTGCTTGTACGAGCGGTTTCCCGCAAAACGAATCCCATTTTTGAACCCTTGGATTTGCTGGAACGGTGCCGCATCCTCATTGTGAGTAAATCCTGGTGGGACACGTGCGACGTGCTTGCTCCATCGGTTGCAGGAGTAATCATTAAAAGGTCAGCCATGATAGACGTTCACACCATTGCCCGTGACTGGATACGGCAACCCAACATTTGGGTGCAACGTGCAGCCTTACTGTTGCAGTTGAAGTACAAGGCGCATACCGATGGTACGCTCTTGGTGGAGTTGGTGCGCCATGTGCGGCACAGCAAGGAATTCTTCATCTGCAAAGGCGCAGGTTGGGCACTTCGCGAGTACTCGAAAACGGCACCGCTCTTTGTGCGATCGTTTCTGGATTCGAATGCACATGATCTAAGTCCGCTCACGGTGCGCGAAGCGTCGAAGTACTGCTAGCGCTTAGCAGATGATAGTTCAACAAGCGATTGTGCCGCTTCCATCACGCGGCTTGGCGTTATTGCCTCTGCACAGCCGAAGTGCTGGCGTGGACATGCCGTACGGCCATGGATGCCGCAGGGCCTGCAATCCAAACCGTCCGTCTGCACCACTACGGATGCATCGCTCAGTGGACCGAAGCCGAACTCCGGGACGGTGCTGCAAAACACGGCAGTAATCGGTGCATTCATGGCCGATGCAACATGGAGCACGGCACTGTCGTTGGCGAACGTCATCCGCGCTCCTGCTATAAGAGCTGCACTCTGTAGAATGGTAAGCCTGCCTGCCAAACTTTGCACATCGCTTCTCTGCACCTTGTGCACAATCGCATCGCAGGCGGGTGCATCTGCATTGCTGCCAAGCAACCAAACCGGCATGTTGATCAGCCTGATCAGATCTACCCACTTTTCCGCAGGCCACTGTTTGGTAAACCACACCGACGTTGGTGCTATGCACACATACGGCACCGTTTGGTAGGGGGCTACGGTTGTATGATCATCTGGTGTTGGGTACAACCGCGGAGCCGATGGTTCTGATCCATCAACATGACTGATAAGCATGTGATTGCGCTCAACCTCGTGGCGCCCATCCATGGTGTGTGGTATACGTCGATTGTATAGCCAACTAAGCGGATTGCTGGCAAACCCTACTGTGTTTCTTGCACCGGAGAGTACGGTGAGCAGGGCTGTGTTAGGATGACGTTGAAGATTCACCAACAAGTGATATCGTTCACCTCGAACCTGCCGGATGACCCGAAATAGGTTACGCTGCTTTTCCTGCTGTTTGTTCCATGTAAGAACATTGTGCACGAATGGGTGGCCTGCAAAGAGCCCTTCATTCCCAAGACGCACAAGCACATCGAGTTGCCACTCTGGCTGTGAGGCATGCAATGATTCAAGAAGAGCCGTTGCCAGGATGGCGTCGCCCAGAAAGGCCGTTTGCACCACCAGCACCTTCACGCATGTTCCCCTGGGTGACTCATGGGCTCAAGGTGAGAGATTACATCAACCTTGTCCGTTCCGACGGCTTTACGCACCACTGCTTCCGCTTCCGTGGCAAGACTGTGTGCTTGGTTGATGGGCATGCTGTCTGGAAACTGCAGATGAAAGTCTACGTGTACCTCTGCACCGGTCGAGCGCAGTCGGAGGCGATGAAAGGTGATACCGTTTTGCTGCGCGAATACATCAAGGGCCGCAATGGCGGCAGCTTCCTGCTGTGGGTCGGTTGCATCCATGAGTCCCTTTGCGGAACTGCTCACAAGGCGTGTGCCCTCTCGCAGAATGTTGGCACCAAACAGTATTGCCAGTAATGGGTCAAACTCCAGCCAACCCGTCCACAGTGCCAGCAACAAACCAGCAACGGCACCTACACTCGTCCACGCATCCGTGAGCACGTGGTGTCCATTTGCCTCAACAACCAGCGACTGGTTTCGTTTGCCTGAGCGAACCAGATACCAGCCAAGCACGCCATTCAAACATCCTGCAGCAGCGGTGATGGCAATGCCAACATCGAGTTGCTGCAGAGTAACGCCCTGGATCAATCTTTGCACGGAACTCACTACGATTACGATCCCGGCAATGCAGATAAGTCCGCCTTCAACTGCTGCACTGATAAGACCGATCTTTTCATGTCCGTAGTGGTGCTCCGCATCCGGTGGCTGCCGGGCAACTCGCAGTGCGTACCAGGCAAACCATACGGCCACGATGTGCACCACACTTTCGGCCGCATCGCTAAAAATCACGCTGGATCCGGTAAGCAGAAAGGCCCACCACTTGGATGCCAACATCAGTACTCCAACACCAAGCGACACGTTCATCGCTCTATCCAGCAGCCTGTCGGAAGGGGGCTTTGGCATGGCGTGATGAATGATGGCCAGTGGTGGTGCGGTGCTCGTCCTACGAATTGAAGGTCTTCAGGAACTCCGCATTGCTCTTCGTTGCTCGCATACGCTCGAGCAAGGTTTCCATGGCTTCAACGGGAGGATCATCACCAAGAACCTTACGCAGAATCCACACCTTGTTGAGTTCTTCTTGCGATAGCAGGAGTTCTTCACGGCGAGTTCCAGAGCGATTAACGTCGATGGCAGGGTAGATGCGCCTGTCGGCAATCTTCCTGTCTAATACCAGCTCCATGTTGCCTGTACCCTTGAACTCTTCGAAGATGACTTCGTCCATCCGGCTGTTGGTTTCCACCAGTGCCGTGGCAATGATGGTGAGTGAGCCGCCTTCTTCCACATTCCTGGCAGCACCAAAGAACCGCTTCGGACGGTGCAAGGCATTTGCATCTACACCACCACTAAGCAGCTTTCCACTTTGTGGTACAACGGTGTTGTGTGCACGTGCCAGCCTGGTGATGGAGTCAAGCAGTATCACAACGTCCTGTTTGGCTTCCACAAGCCGCTTGGCCTTTTCCAGCACCATATCACTTACTTGCACGTGTCTCTCTGGTGGTTCATCGAAGGTTGAGGCAACCACTTCTGCGTTAACGGAGCGCTGCATGTCGGTGACTTCTTCCGGACGTTCATCGATGAGCAGGACGATGAGTTTCACTTCCGGATGGTTGCGTGCAATGGCATTGGCAATCTTCTGCAGCAGTATCGTTTTTCCGGCCTTGGGAGGACTCACGATAAGCCCACGTTGGCCCTTGCCGATGGGACTGATCATGTCTATCACCCGCGTACTGAACTCGTTGTGTGTTGTTTCCAGGCGCAGCCT
>CAZUGQ010000001.1:15706-36716 GCA_964620125.1 uncultured Hyphomicrobiales bacterium | reverse complement strand
CAATGCGTACCAGCGCAAAGAATCGTTCACCTTCCTTAGGCTGCCGCACGAAGCCCTTCACCGTGTCGCCCGTGCGCAGCCCGTACCGCCGCACCTGGGATGGGCTTACGTACACATCGTCCGGCGAAGGCAGGTAGTTGTAGTCGGCCGACCGTAGGAAGGCATACCCGTCTGGCAAGACCTCTACCACGCCAACGGACACGGTGGTGCTATCCCTGTGGGTTTCTTTAACCTGCCTGGCATTTTCGGCTTCCACGATGCGAACGATCAGGTCCTGCTTTCGCAGGTCGCCGCTGTGTTCTATGCCAAGTTGACTGGCGATCTCGATAAGCTCGGCGATTTTCTTTGACTTGAGCTCCGGGATGTCAATCACAATGGAAGGTGCTTCCGGTTGCTCAGGCTCGGGCTGATCCCGGAATTCACGCATGTCGCGTGGGTCTCGCTGGTCCCGTTGATCACGGTAACCGCGTTGTCCGCGTTGGCCGCGGTGCGGAAATTGGCGTTGTGCCATGCGTACCAGTACGCTAGTGAAGAAAGAGTAGAAGTCCTGTTTTGGAGGGGGCGCCTGGAGTGGCGCACGAGGAGGCGGGACCATTTCCCGCAAGTGGACAGGTGCAAAGTTGATACCGCAGGGGTGAATAATGCAAACGAGAAATCACCGATGTCACGTTTTCTGGTGTTTAGCACACAGATGCCGTAAACAGAAACCAACACATGCCAAAGCCCCTTTCAATCGTTCTTGCGGTATCGTGCATGACCGTCCAGATGCCTGCCCAGCCAACAGCAGTGGTGATGCAAAGTCATGCCGTACGTTGCTCGGCAGGCTCGCTGGTAGCTGTCGTGGGACTGCCATTCCCCGTGCGGAAGCCGGTGGCCGGACGTGAGGTGCAGTACCTTGTACGGCGCGGTGGCACGTTGCACCTATCCTGGCCATTCGATGGAACCGCACTCATAACTCTGGCAGATGCACAGGGCAGGATCGTGCTAAGGCAACATTTCCCAGCCGTGCAAAGAAGCTTGGTTATACCGCTGCCTACCAATCTGGCATGTGGCCTGTACGCTACCAGCATAACCAACACTCACGGCACTGTGCAGCGGAGGGTGCTCGTGCTGCTTGTGGACTGACCATTTGCGGCACGCTTGGGGTTATCTTTGAGGCATGAAACTCTTCACCATGATGGTGCTGTGTACCGCTGTGGCAGCTGCACAGCCCAAGTTGGACAGACCTGAAAGTTTTACGCGCAGGCAGGTACCAGGCTTGGTCGCTCATTCCTTCGAAGAGGCCCTGCGAAACCCGGAATCAGTGGTTCGACTTGATTTGAGTGGCCAGAAAGCGTCGGATGTGTCTGGCAGTTATGCCAGCTTTACCAACCTGCGCGAATTGCGCCTGAATGGCTGCAACCTGACATCCCTGCCCGGTGGTTTGGCATCGTGTGCCAACCTGGAAGTGTTGGATCTTTCGTACAATCAGCTTACGTCTGTACCGGCCGACGTAGCAAACCTTCCAAAACTCAAGGAACTTCATCTATCAGGCAATCCCCTGTCGGCCAGTAGTATACCTGCCATGGCAACGCTGGAGGTGCTGTACCTAGACAATTGTAGCATGAAGGCTTTGCCGTCGGCCATCACCTCGTGTACAGCATTGCGTGAGCTCTATGCACAGAACAATGCTCTCACCTCGCTTCCATCTGGCGTGGATAAGCTTGCATCCTTGCGGCGGCTGATTCTTGCACGCAATGCGTTTACATCCGTACCAGCAGGATTGGACAGAATGCCGACACTTGCAGAGCTTGATCTGTCGGGCAATGCCATCACCATGCTTCCCGCAGCGGTGATCAACAAGGCAGGTTTGTACTCGCTGAACATCTCCAGCAATAAGCTTAGTGCCTTGCCTGATCTGAACAATCCGGATCTTCACATCCTTGATGCTGACAGTAATGCCATAACGCAAATCCCAGCAACGATCGGACGATGCACATCACTTGAACGATTGAGTTTCGTTCACAATCGTCTTAGCACCGTGCCAAAGGAGATTGGCAACTGCAAGAGCCTGGCACTGCTGAATCTCTCTGCAAACAAGATTACATCACTGCCGGTACCGGAACTGGCAAGCCTTCCTGCGTTGATGTCCATCCAGATTGCCAACGCTGTTCCCAGGCCGAATCCCGATGGAACCGTTGGTGATGCCTCGAAACCTTCGACCGGGAAAAAGCCGTAAATTGTGTGTCCACACGGCGGATGTAGCTCAGTAGGTAGAGCCCCAGATTGTGGCTCTGGTTGTCGCGGGTTCGAGCCCCGTCATTCGCCCACGCCACTGCAACGCCATGTCCTTACCAGGGCATGGCGTTTTGTGTGATATTCATGGTAACCATCATCCTTCATACGCACTTGCCGTACGTGTTAAATCACGGAGGCTGGCCGCATGGCAGCGATTGGCTGTGCGAAGCGGTGGCAGAGTGTTATCTACCTCTGCTTTCGATGTGCAACCGCTTGGTCTCTAAGGGCATCCGTCCGGGAATTACGTTCGACATATCGCCCGTACTCTGCGAACAGTTATCCCACCCCGATTTCCCGGCAGTATTCGAATCCTACTGCAACGAGCATGTGGCCTTGGCCAAGGGAGATGTAAAACATTTCACCAAGGAAGGGGGCTTGGAGTTCGCAGCTCTGGCACGTGTGTGGGCCGAGTGGTATGAAAGGCGATTGATCGAATTCCAGGAAGACATGAATGCGGACATCCTGGGGGTGTTCAGGCGATTGCAGGATGCTGGTGCAATCGAGGTGATGACGTGTGGTGCAACGCATGGTTACTTGCCGTTGTTAGCCGAAGATGCCAGTGTTGATCTCCAGGTGAAGCTTGCTGTTGCCAACTATAAACGACACTTTCAACGCAAGCCTCGAGGCATCTGGCTACCGGAATGCGCATACCGTCCAGCATACGCGTGGCGCACCTACCTACCCGTTGCCCCTTATGCAGTAGCCCGCCCTCGGCGTGGCATCGAACAGTTCCTGCACGATGAGGGGCTTGAATACTTCGTGACGGACGAGGCTGCTCTCACTGCTAGCAAACCCCTGGGAGTTAGGGGTGCTGATGGCAACAGGACACCCTATGCAGAAACGTACGGCACTGCGCGACGTTTACTTGATGAGCGATCTGCGCTGCAACTGTATCGTGTGGGAAGCGAGGATCACAACCAGCATGCTGCTGTGTTCACGCGGCACAGGCAAATCGCTCTACAGGTTTGGAGTGGAGACTCCGGATATCCCGGTGACCCTGACTATCTGGACTTTCACAAGAAGTTCTTCCGATCGTCCCTGCGTTATTGGCGCGTAACGGATAACAAGGCAGACATGATGTACAAGCAGCCGTACGTGCCCGAGTGGGCCGAAACTCGGACTCGCGAACATGCGCTGCACTTTGTGGAGATTCTGGAAGTCACTGCACGGTACCACCTGGCGAATGATCCGAAGCCCCCTACCATCTGCTTGCCATTCGACACCGAGCTGTTTGGTCACTGGTGGTTCGAGGGTCCGCTATTCCTTGAACATGTGATTGAGCAGGTCCACGCATCGTCGATCCTTTCAACCACTACAGCAGGGGAGCGCTATGATCAGGTGGCGCCGGACTGCGAGGTTGCGCTGCCAGAGAGTTCTTGGGGTAAAAACGGTAATCACGATGTGTGGATGAATCCCGACGTGCAGTGGACCTGGGAGCGCGAGTACTTCCTGGAACGCCGTATTCGCATGCTCATGGAGAAACATTCCTCCGAGGCGTTTGATGCTACCATGACAAGGCTTGTACTGAATGCATTTCGAGAGATGTTGCTAGCGCAATCGTCGGACTGGCAGTTCCTGATCAGTACGTTCTCTTCACGCGAGTATGCACAGATGCGTTTTCACAGTCACGCTTCCGATGCGATGAAACTTGCCGAGGCTGCAGAGAAGTATGCAGTGAGTGGTGAACTGTCGAAGGCTGACCGTTCAGTGCTCGAGGCATGTGCACAGCGCGATGGGATCTTCGAACCAGAGCTACTCAGCTACCTGGGCAGAACGTTGTGAGCAACACCATTGCTAGTGCTGTGTTCATGCAGCTACGGCCGCACCAGTGGGCAAAGAACCTGCTGCTCTTTCTACCACTGCTCCTAGCTCATCGCACTAACGACGTTAGCAGCTGGGCAGGTTTGCTTGCAGCGTTTGTTGCCTTCTGTTTTACTGCGAGCGCTATCTACACGGTGAATGATCTAGCCGACCGTGAATCCGATGCGTTGCATCCCACAAAGAGGAATCGTCCAATACCGTCAGGCAGGCTTGGCGTTTCCGCTGCATTCGTGCTGATTGCTGCTCTTCTAGTTGCTTCGACTGTTGTGGCTTCGGTGTGGACGCCAGTTCAGTTTATAACCTGGCTGGTAGTCTACGTTGTTGCCACAACCCTGTACAGCATGTGGCTGCGCAAGGTTGTTCTTGTAGATGTTTTGCTGCTTGGTGGACTCTACTCGCTGCGCATACTTGCAGGTGGTGCCGCAGTTGGCGTGCAGGTGTCTCCGTGGCTCTTGGCGTTTTCGTTGTTTCTTTTTACGAGTCTTGCATTCCTGAAGCGCTACTGTGAGTTACGCGACACCGTTGAGCGTGAAGGCCGGGCGGTGTCGGGCAGGGGATATCACGTGGGCGACGCAGGCCTTGTGCTTATCCTTGGCCCAGCACTTGGCTTTCTTGCAGTGCTTGTGTTCGTTCTGTATCTGAATAGTCCCGAAGTCATGCGCTTATATGCACATCCATTGCGGCTGTGGAGCATGGTACCAGTTATGCTGTACTGGGTTGCTCGCATGTGGCTGCTAGCACATCGCGGCGTTATGCACGAGGACCCAGTATTGTTTGCATTGCGGGATGGTGGTAGTTACGTGGTGGGTGTGTTGTCGGCACTGATTGTGTTCTGGGCGCAGATTGTATGAGGGAGATACCGCAGTCCTGGGGCAGGTTCCCGAATAGTATGCCAAACGCAACGCTTGCGCTGGAGCGCGCGACTCTGAGTGCGTGGCCACCTGAAGGTTTTGCTGGACCGTTCCTCTGTTATGGTATGGGCCGCAGTTATGGAGACGTATGTCTGAACACCGGTGGTACTATTCTCCGAACCACCGGAATGAGCAAGCTGATTCATTTCAGTTCAGCGGACGGAACCATTGTTGTAGAGGCAGGTGCCACTCTGGAATCCGTGCTTAACCACTGCATCCCTCACGGTTGGTTTGTGCCGGTGTTGCCAGGTACCAGGCATGTAACGGTTGGTGGCGCTATTGCCAACGATATTCATGGAAAGAACCATCATCGAGCGGGCTCATTTGGGCATCACGTTCTCCGCATGATGGTGCTTCATAAGGGGGCTTTGGTAGAGTGTTCGCCAACATCGGAAGCTGGTTTGTTTGCAGCAACCATTGGCGGACTCGGGCTTACTGGCGTGATCGTTTGGGCAGAGATCCAGCTTGTGCGCATATCATCAACGAACATCCATGCTAAGCGAGTTGTAGCCAGGTCGGTCGAAGAAATGTTCGATGTGTTGGTTGCTGCCGACGATGACCATGAGTACACAGTGGCATGGCTTGACGCCTGGACCGAACGAGGAATCTGCCTGTTAGGCAATCATGCCACAGAAGGACCGCTGCAGCGAATCCGAAGTGGCTCACTATCTGTGCCTCGGTTTGCCGGTGTTGCCCTCACCAATGTTGGTGTGCGTCTGTTTAACTCTCTGTATCATGCCGTTCAAGTTGTTGGTGGCAAGCACCGCACGATGCGGACTGAACCATTTTTCTTTCCGTTGGATGTTATCCGTAACTGGAATGATCTGTATGGCATCCGCGGCATGCTTCAGTATCAGTTTGTGGTTCCTCGTACTCACGGTGTGCAGCAGGTTCGTATGATACTTGCCCATCTGCGCAGCCGGAGGTGCTCCTCGTATCTGAGTGTATTTAAGATTTTCGGTGAAGCCAAGAGTGTCGGTATGATGTCGTTCCCCAAACCTGGGATCACCGTTGCACTCGATTTTCCGAACACAGGTTCTCGGCTGTTCGAGGCATTGAGTGAGTGCGATCGTATGGTGCTTGATGCCGGTGGTAGGGTATATCCAGCGAAGGATGCACGCCTAAGCCCCCTAACGTTCAAAGCAATGTATGGCGAGCGACTTCAGGAGTTTCTTACGTATCGCGATCCACAATTCTCGAGTTCGTTCTGGCGGCGTGTAATGGAGGAAGGGACTTGAAGCCAAGACCACGGAATATTGTTGTGATCGGCGCAACAAGTGCGATTGCCGTAGGAGTGATGCATGCTTATGCAAGCGTTGGTTCTCGGTTCTTCCTGATTGCTCGCAATGAACAAAAGGTGCTTGCAATTGCATCCGAGCTGCGGAAGGCGGGGGCTGCAGAGTGTGCCGTATATGTGGCTGATTTACGGCAGCGTGATGTACATGCACACATCGTTGAACGCAGCATGGAGCACCTGGGCTTTGTAGACCTGGTGTTTGTGGCGCATGGGGTGTATCCGCCCCGTGAACGGGCTATCGAGGATGTGGACGTGATGCTGGACAGTTTCATGACGAACGGCGTGAGTGTGTTATCGATCGTACACCGTTTTGCCCTTGCGTTGCG
Organism: uncultured Hyphomicrobiales bacterium; assembly: GCA_964620125.1. Classification (GTDB taxonomy): domain Bacteria; phylum Bacteroidota; class Ignavibacteria; order Kapaibacteriales; family Kapaibacteriaceae; genus OLB6. The sequence goes on along the minus strand of CAZUGQ010000001.1, from coordinate 30,084 downwards.
GGAGCAGGAGGGTAGGCAAATCCATAACCCACGCCCTTGTATCGCCGTACTGTCGTCCGTTGCTGGCGATCGTGGGCGCTACAACAACTTTACCTATGGTAGTGCCAAGGCGGCAATAACTGCCTATACATCCGGCCTGCGAGCCGAGATGACTGCTCATGGTGTTCACGTTCTCACCGTGAAACCTGGTCCGGTTGCCACACCGATGACGGTGCATCAGAACATGCCCCTTATGGCAAATGTCGAGGATGTGGTGCCAGATATCGTGAACGGGATCGAAGGCGAGAGAGCCGTGGTGTATACACCATGGTACTGGAAGTGGATAATGATGGTGATCAAGGCACTGCCGGAAAGCCTGTTCATGAGGCTTCGCCGATAACACGTGCCCCTGTTGTGACGAATGCCGTCCGACAAGTGCGGTGCAAGGTGCATGATGTATGTAAACAGAAACCGCTTGCCAACATGTGTCGGCAAGCGGTTCTCAGACATTCACTCGATAGGTACTAGATGGCCGACGCTTCGAAGTTGATCGTTATGTCAACCTTGCCTTCGATGAACGTGGCTGTAGCTGGGCCAGTATTCATTACGCCATAATCCACACGGACGCAGAACTTGGGCCGATCCAGGATGAGTGCTACCGCAGCATCGGCGTCTGGTCCCTTAGGAACGAACATCGGAGACCCACCGGCGGGTCCAAGTATGGAAGCAAGGTTCACATTGGTCAGCAATCCAAGTTCATACACCTTGGGGTCGCCATAGATCGGGTCGAACACCAACGATACACGCACATTGGTAAATGCCTGGTCGGTAAGCGCTCCACTCGTAAAGACCGGATCCGTTAACTGGTTAATGAGGATGTACATCTCTTTTACCGTTGCACCCTCGAACGAGTCCTTGTTTTCGATAAAATCAGAGTTCGTGCTCAGGTCAGCGCAGTCTTCATCAACGAATGGCACGGACGGATTATCGGTTTTCGGATACACGGTAACCGTGATGGGAATCTTCAGTTTGGCTGCATTCGTGATGGCTTCACAGCCACCAATGAAAGCGGGAATGACAATTGCCGCAATTAAAACGGGCACCATGGCTGTGGTAGTGATACGAATCATACCCTTCCTCCTAAAATTCGTGGATACTTCTACGCCAAATCTAGGAAGGATTCAAGGCCAAACCTTGTGATCCAGGTTCCGGTCCGGCGTCAGGCTTTTCGTCGGGCTTTGCCTGAGTGCTCGCACGAATCTTCTCTCTGAATGCCGCCACGTCTTTCACCATCGGTGGAAGTTCACCGCCCTTGATAAGGATGTCGAGTTCATCAGCATCAAGGACCTCCCGCTCCACCAGTGCCTTACTGAGCTTGTGAAGAAGGTCGATGTTATCCCTCATGAGCTGCTCGGCAGCATGTTCACTTTCCACGATCAGGCGCCGAACTTCGGCATCAATGGCCCGTGCTGTTTCCTCGCTGTGATCGCGCGGTTGTGCAATTTCTCGGCCCAGGAAAACCTCCTCGTGCTGTGATGCATACCGTACCGGGCCGATTACGTCGCTCATTCCAAATTCACACACCATTTTTCGAGCAATTGCTGTGGCACGTTCAAGATCGTTGGAGGCTCCTGTATTAAGCTGACCAAAAACTACCTTTTCGGCAGCTCGGCCGGCCAGGAGAACGATCAGCCGGGAAAGCAGTTGCTCCTTGCTCATTGTATGCATTTCCTCGTTTGGCAAGTAGCTGGTAACGCCTAGTGCCCGTCCGCGAGGAATGATGGTAACCTTATGAACGCTATCGCTGTGCGGTAAGAGCTTTCCAGCAAGAGCATGTCCGATTTCGTGATAGGCTGTTGTTTCTTTCTCCTTATCGCTCATCACCATGCTCTTTCGCTCAACGCCCATCAGCACCTTGTCCTTGGCGTTCTCGAAATCCCACATGGTTACTTCCTGCGAGCTTCTGCGAGCAGCAAGTAGAGCAGCTTCGTTCACAAGGTTGGCCAAGTCGGCACCGCTCATGCCTGGCGTACCACGTGCAATCACTTCCAGATCCACATCCTTTGCAAGCGGAACCTTTCGAGTATGCACGGCTAAGATGCCTTTGCGCCCCTGCATGTCGGGTCTGTCAACCACAACCTGGCGATCGAAACGTCCGGGGCGTAGAAGAGCGGGGTCAAGAACGTCGGGCCGGTTTGTAGCTGCAACAACGATCACACCGCTGTTCTGCTCGAATCCATCCATTTCCACCAGGAGTTGGTTCAGCGTTTGTTCTCGCTCATCATGGCCCCCTCCTAATCCTGCTCCACGATGGCGTCCAACGGCATCGATTTCGTCAATAAACACAATGCACGGGGCATGTTTCTTGGCCTGATCAAACAGATCCCGCACCCGGCTTGCACCTACGCCTACGAACATTTCAACGAAGTCCGCACCGCTGATACTAAAGAAAGGAACTCCAGCCTCTCCGGCCACCGCACGAGCTAGGAGGGTTTTACCTGTTCCTGGCGGTCCAAGGAGGAGAACTCCTCTGGGGATCTTTCCGCCTAGGCGAGTGAACTTTCCAGGATCGCGAAGGAAGTCGATGATTTCCTTGAGTTCTTCCTTTGCTTCATCAGCACCGGCAACGTCTTGAAATGTGACCTTCGTTTGACCTTCGCCGAGCATTCGAGCGCGACTCTTCCCAAAAGAGAATATCCCCTTGGTTCCATTGGCTCCCATCTGCACGCGGCGTGAGATGAGAATAAAGGCAAGCAGGAGGAGGATCCACGGTAAAAACTGCAAGAGGCCAACCCACCAGGGGCTATCGCCACTTTCATAGGTCCAGTTGATGCCATGCTCTCGCCAGAAGCCTTCGGTTTGTGAGTCAACCACTCCAAGTTTTGTGCGAATGGCCTTTACGTTGGGCACAGTTTTACCGTCGCGCTGTAACGTAATTGGCTGCTCGAGTTCAGCGTGAAACTCAAAGTCGTTAAGCTGGGTTTTCGTAATCCTGGCAAACTTCACATTGCCACTTTTCACGGTTTCCAGGTATTCGTTGTAGGTGAGTGGCCACTCCTGGAGTTGTGGCCCCGTCATCATCAGAGCTACAACGATCAAGCTAACGAGGATGGCTACCCATATCAGCACGTTACGCAGAACGCGGCTCAACGTGAGGTCATTATCATCATCATCGGGTCTGGGAGGAGGAGTAGGACGTTGAGCCATGGGTGTTGTACTGCTGAACTAGAAAACAAAAGGTAGTTGTTGTGAGGGGCGGGAAGACGTGTGGGGAGCAAGCATCATGTATTCAACTGGTCACCATCTTCGGTTACAACCCAGATTGAATCGTACTGGCGGCCGTAGCCGGCATAGTCGAGTCCGTAACCTACCACGAATTCCGAACCGATTTCGCGCCCCAGATAATCAATCTGTATTTCGCGTCCGTGCTCCTCGGGCTTGCTTAGCAGAGCTGCCACTGCAACACTTGCAGGCTGGTAGCTGCCAAGACGTTTGATGAGTTCGCGAATGGTGTTGCCAGAGTCGATGATGTCCTCGATGATGATAACATTCCTACCCTCGATATCGGGAACAACATCCTCCAGGTTCACCGTTCCACTGGTGCGCATGGCTTCGCGATAGCTGCTAGCACGAAGCGTTTCTACGGTGATGGGCACATCAATCTGCCGCATCAGATCAGAGGCAAAAACCATAGCCCCTTTCAGAATCACAAGCATGGTGATCTCTCGGCCTGCGTAGTCGCGTTCGATTTCTGCAGCTATCCGTTGCACCATGGTGGCAATCTCGTCACGGGATATGAAGTGCCGGAATGTTCTGTCGCGAACGCGAAGGCGCAGTGTTTCTACTGGACGGTTCATTCGATGCGAAGTGTAATGATGCTTGTAGTGGAAACCGTGATGCGTGTTCGTTCTGCTGGTCTGATGCCGCACACCCAGAGAATGCCATGATTGTCGGCCACAACACGCACCTGACGCCTGCTACTTGCCGGAACGCGAGCGTTAGTGAGCAGATCGGCTACGAGAACGGCCTCGGACATGCCGAATGGAATGAATCGTTCACCATCCTGCCACTCACGCCACACCATGGGCCCGGAAACCACACTCGCGTCCACATACGCAACGGCCACGTTTGGGTCGATTTGAACTTGCGCTGATGGTAATGTGTGAACGTGCAGGAGCTGGTTGGCCGCAACATACATGCCATCGGCATGAAGCACAACCGCAACAGAGTTCGTTGTTGTCCTATGCCTGAGCAAGATCTCATTACGTTCACGCCATGCCTCAAACCGCCCTGTAAGTGTAGCCATGCTTCCCGCTTCGGCATTTGCAAGGTCCAGAACACGCGTGGTATCAGCATAGGTGGCTGTTGCACCCGTAAGAAGCCGCAATGCATGCCGAACGATTTCGCCTTGTTCCGCAGGTCCAAGCATGTGGAAGGGGGCTAATGCAATGTGGACATGGTTAGCCTCATCCTGCGTGATAAGGTGTGCATGTGCTGCTATAGCTGAGCGTACGATAGTTCGAGCATCTCTGAGCAGCCTGGCTGTTCTTGCCATCCGCAGAGCTACATCCGAACCAAAAATCTCACGCAATGTTGGCATCACTTCTGCTCGCACTCGATTGCGAAGAAAGTGCAACTCAACATTTGTTGAGTCTTCGCGCCACCGCAGGTTACGGGAGTTAGCAAACGCCATGACCTCGGAGCGCTGCACGTCGAGCATTGGTCGAATGAGGAGAACCTTTGGGCCTAACTGTCGGTGCGGTCTGTGCGAGGCCAGTCCGTCGATACCACTGCCGCGTGCAACATGGAGGATGAGCGTCTCTGCTGCGTCGTCAGCAGTATGGCCCACCAGCACCGCAGTTGCCTGATGCTGATTGGCTACTCGAAGTAGGTATGCATATCGCAGTTCGCGTGCCGCAGCTTCGATGCCTATACCTGTTGCTTCTGCGTGTTCAGCTACGGAGAGCCTCTCTGTTTCGCATGTGAGATGCATGGCGGCCGCCACGCTCACAACAAAACGTTGATCGTCATCAGCCTCCACGCCACGTAAACCATGATGCGCATGGCAAGCGATGATGTTCACATTGAGAGATGGTGCCAGCTCTGCCATAGCCGCAAGCAGACTCATACTGTCTACTCCGCCACTCACAGCAACAACCACAGTTGTGTTACGGATGCCGTGCCCGTCAAGGGCGCGCCGAACGTGTTGAACGAGGTCAGACGACACGCTCGAGTTCCAATTCGCTGGCAAAGGTGAGCAGGCGATCTTGAATCTGATCGAACGATTCCATGCGCACTACGTCCTGCCGAACCACGCTATTATGTGGCAGTCCCTTCAGGTATCCGGAGTAGTGCTTTCGGAACTCGTGGATGGCCCGTTTCTGCGGTTTGTATTCGAGTTCCAACGCAAGATGTTCGATGCACACAAGGATGCGCTGCCGCGCAGATGCTGGTTCGCAATCAGGGTTCTTTGCTTCCGAGAAAACAAATGGATTGCCGATTGCCGCACGACCGATCATCACGGCGTCGGCCCCCGTTGTTTCAAAAGCACGCTGAACATCGGCTGCAGTTCGCACGTCTCCATTCAGGATAACGGGGATGGATACAACATCCTTAATTCGGGGTATCCATGACCAGTCTGCCTCGCCATCATGACCCATGTCTCGTGTTCTGCAGTGCACGGTTAGGGCCGATGCACCGGCGTCCTGAATGCGCTGTGCAACCTCCAGGATCACGATGGAATCTTTTGCCCACCCGAGGCGAGTTTTTACCGTTACCGGCAAATCAACGTTGTCAACAATAGCTTTCGTGAGGGATGCCATCAGCGGCGGATCCTTTAGTAATGCAGCACCGGCATTACGTACCACAACGTTCTTTACCCAACATCCGTAGTTGATGTCTATGAAGTCGGGCTTACTTTCTTCTGCACGTTGAGCGGCACCAACCATCACGTGTTCCTCGCCACCAAAAATTTGAATGGCTACCGGGTGCTCTTCGGGATGCAGTCTGAGCTTTTCCAGTGAGCGGCGAGCGTCGCGAACCAATCCGTCACTCGAGATGAATTCAGTGTACACGATATCGGCACCGTGCCGCCGACAAATGAGCCGAAACGGTAGATCGGTCACATCCTCCATTGGAGCAAGGAGTACACCGCGATTTACCTCTACTTCACCAATGCGCATTCTGCAAAACTACTTTTGCACGTGATGTCGTTCGGAATCAAGGTTCTCATCGTTCCTCAAATGCCGTACTGCGTAGCTCGCGGTGGGATGGAGGTTCAGCAGCTCGAAACGATCAAGGCACTACGCGTGCTTGGTGTGGAGGTAGAGCCGCTTGACCTGTGGAAAACCGAGCTCGATGCAACGGTTGCTCATGTTTTCGGAAGTGAGATATCGCAGTCCCCAATTGTGGATGCACTGCATGTTGCAGGCATTCCCTTGGTAACCTCGGCCATGTTCATGCCCACACATGGTAACCTGCAGTATCACCTGATGCGAATGATGGGCGGCATGATTCCACAAAACCCAGTGCTACGCCGCAGAAGCCTACTGCAGAAGAGTAATGCTGTGATTGCACTCACGCAGTCTGAGAAGCAGACTCTTGTTCGTTACCTTGATCTGGATCCAGCTACGATACATGTGATACCCAACGGCGTAGCACCGCAGTTCTTCGAGAGTACACCGGAACTCTTCCAAACGCATACGGGCTTGATGGATGTGGTTCTATGCGTAGCAAGTATTGAACGAAGAAAGAATCAACTGAACGTGATTGCAGCACTCTCCGACGTGGATCGGGATGTTGTGTTCATCGGAGATCCCATACAAAGGGCATCGGGAGCTGAGGTTGACTATGTGCAAGCATTTATGTCTGCAGTGAAAGCTCATCCACGAATGCACTGGCTTTCAGCTGTGCCACATAATCATCCACTGCTTGCCAGTGCATACGCTGCTGCACATGTACATGTATTGGTAAGCCATCAGGAGGCGCAAGGGATGGTAACGCTCGAGGCCGCAGCCGCAGGCGCCAACATCGTTGTTAGCGACTTGCCATCGCAGCGAGAGCAGTACGGTGATACGGTTGAATATGCGCAGACAACGAGCACCACGGCAATTCAGGCAGCTGTGTTGCGAGCACTTGCAAAACCACGTGGATCGAGCCCCTTGAAGTCCGATGTATTAATGTCCTGGAATGATGTAGTATCACAATTGCTTGACGTTTATCGCAGAGTACTTCCGCGCTGATGAAACCTATTGCTCTGATTGTTGTTGCTATCTGCAGTTGGTAGCAATCACATTTCCAACACTGTTCAAGAGCGAGGTTTCCATGTTCAAACAGGCTGTATGGCTGGTGATATTGGTGTGCGCTGTATCAAACGTGCATGCAGTTGACGGAAATCTAGGGGTTGTGCAGAGTATAACACCGGGCTTGGACTCGATGCCGCCAGTGCTTTCGAGCACATACATAGGTTGTGGTGTGTATGAGTTTACGGCAACGGAGTTGCGCAATATCCCAGACCCACCCATTGTACCACCGCGCGTGACTGATCAGGTTGACAAAGGCATTGCGAGTGTTTCAATCGTTGGTTCACCAACATCGGTTAATACGAAGCTTACACTAATTACCGATCAGTCTTTTCCGCGCGATAACGCCTACAAAACGTTCACTTTTCGTATTGAACCGCTCGACCCAACCCAAACTGCTTATGCATACATCTATGTGCGTGACTGGGCTGGGAATCTAGCTTCACAACAGCTCGTTATTGAGCCGCCGATACCGTTGGTTACTCCACGCTCTCAAACAACACAAACGAGAGTGAATACCACGTCAACGGTAACGGTGAACGTTACCAATAACACAGACAAACCGCAGACGGTGTCAGTACTAGACATCGTTGGCAGCACAACATTCACCATAACCGGCGGCGGTGCTGTGCCATTTACTCTCGGCCCGGGCGAGAGCAGGGTGGTAACCGTTACCTATACCCCAACTCTGGATAGCGACAAGGGTGATGAAGCAACACTTAACGTGCGTACTGACTGCGGCAACACACCAGTATCCCTTTCGGGCACTGGCTTGTTAGCTCGCCTGGTAACGGAAGACTGGGATGCAGGTACGACAACAGTCAACTTGAAGATCTGCAAGCAGGACGGTTTCCGTATTACAAATAATGGCAACGCTGCGGTTACGATAACAGGATTTTCAAGCAACAATCCTAACGTAACGATATCCTCCACCATCAGTGCTGTTAACCCAGCCCGTATCGAACCGGGCAACTCGCTGAGTGTTACCGAACTCTGCTATCAGCGCGCTAGTGTAGGATCCGATGTGGCAGACGTTTCCGTTATCTGCGATGCCGAAGCTGGCGACCTCATCTGCAAGGTTACTGCAAGTGTGCAGGTGAGCAGTGTTGACCCGGAGATCATCCGAGCGATCAACGTTCGATATGATGCGTCGACCCAGCGCGTGCTGTTCAACGATGACCGTGCTGCGATTCTGATCGACATAATGGGTGCCACAGTTGCCACTGCGCCATCCGAACAACGTCATCTTCACGCTGATGCTCTTGCAGCAGGCACGTACTTCGTTGTGTTTGTTAGCCACCCCGCAGTTGCTTTGCCAGTAGTCATTACCCAATAGACGTCAGCTTCCTCAACCCACCCACCGGCGCCATCCATGTCGAAAGACATGTGATGGCGCTGGTATTTTCACGCATGCCCAAGCCCCTTCCCGCATCCTTCTATCGGCGGCCAACTGCTACGGTGGCTCGGGAGCTCATCGGATGTGTGTTGCTCACGCCTACACGCGCCGTGCGTCTCGTTGAAACCGAAGCGTACCTTTCCGAGGGCGACGCTGCATGTCATGCATCACGTGGTCCTACACCACGAACGTTGCCGATGTTCGAACCAGGAGGTATTCTGTACGTGTACTTCATCTACGGCAAGCACTGGTGTACCAATATTGTTACGGAGGAACGAGGTATGGGAGCTGCCGTTCTGTTGCGTGCTGGCATTGTATCGAATCGTGGGAATACCGTTCAAGAGGCGGAGAATAGGGCGGCACCGTTATACACCAGGGTAAACGGTCCAGGGCGACTCTCACGAGTTCTGGATTTTGACGGTCGTTACACCGGCACTTCGGTGCTGAAGGGTAGTGCTATCGTAGTGGTAGAGGACGCTGAGTCAGACTCGTTCCGGGAGCACCTTACTGTGACTCCAAGGATAGGGATCAGCGTTGCTACGAACCTTCTGTTGCGGTTTGTGTGTGCGGGCGCACCACATGGTAAAAACGCCACAGGTACGCAGCACTTGCAAACAACAAGCCTGTAAGATATCCCATCCAAACGCCCGGGGCATTAAACTCAAACGTGAAGGCAAACAGAAACGATGCAGGAATGGTAATAGCGATATAGCTTATCGACGCCAAAACAGTTGGAATTTGCACGTCGTTATAGCCTCGCAGTATTCCGAGCCCAACTACCTGCAACCCATCGAATAGTGAAAATGCTGCTGCATATAGGAGCAGGTGCGACGCTAGAGCAATGACGTTTTCATCCTTGACGTACAATGTGGGGAGCCAGAAGCGTAACACAAGATATCCCATGCCCACGAACAGCATATAGCCAATAACAAGAACCAACGACGCCATGGCAGCATGCCGTGCTTCGGCAGGTTTGCCCTCACCTCGCAAGTTGCTTATACGAATGGTAGCCGCCGAGCCTAATCCCAGAGCAACCATAAAAGTGATGGATGCCATGTTGATGGCAATGCTATGTGCTGCCACCGCCGTAGCACTAATCCACCCCAACATTATGGCACCACAGGCAAACCCCGCTACTTCCATGAGAATCTGCAAAGCTATCCCGGTGCCATCGTGCAGAATTCGTCGGGCGGCCGCGCCAAGAACAGGTGTGCCATGCAGACGGTGAACGGCTGTGCGCAAGGGAGCAAAGAACCTGGCTCTGCGATATACGATCCATGCAGCGACAACCGCACCGACACGAGCAAGAAAGGTTGCAAAGCCCGCACCCTCTGCACCCATAGCTGGCATGCCCAGCTCGCCATAAATGAAAATCCAATTCAGAAGTACATTAGCAATGTTCGTTGCAAGATTCAGGATCATGGCCACCCGCGTATTAGCCATGGCTTCGGCCGTCTGCTTGAAAGCCCCAAACATGATTCGCACAAGGAAGGACAGTACAATCCACCGGAAGTACGGTGTCGCCTGTGCCGTAACCTCGGGCGGTGAACCCAGTAAATCAAGCCGTGAACTCGCCAGGAGGAGTAGCACGCACATCACTGCCGTGATACCGGTACTCACCACAAAACCCGAACGGGCATACTGCGCCACCCCTGGCATGTCCCGACGCCCGTATGCCTCACCCGCCAACGGAGTGATGGCGGCAGCATAGCCGATGGAGAACAGAGCTGCAATAAGTGAGGCCGACGAGGCAATCTGTACACCAGCGAGAGGCACGGCTCCAAGTTGGCCTACCATGAGCACATCGGCTGTGTGAACCAGCATATCGCTCACGTGAGATGCCGCCACCGGTACGGTCAGCGATGCTAGTGGCCGAAACTGGTCGCGGGTGGTCATTACACAATTTGCAACGGCAGGGGGCTCGCCAGTGGTGTTAAGTTTGCCGGAGCGCTCCGAGTACCGACCCTTGACCACCGACAACCAGCACACTTGCACATGGCCCGCTTTGGCATTTTCTCGAACGATGTAGGCATTGACCTTGGCACGGCAAATACCCTGATCTGGCAGAAGGGCAAAGGTATCGTCCTTAACGAACCATCAATCGTCTCCTTCGACAGGAGCACGAAAGCCATCATTGCCATTGGTCACGAAGCCCAGGAAATGGTGGGTAAAACGCACCGAGACATACGTACTATACGGCCGCTCAAGGACGGAGTGATCGCCGACTTTGAAATTGCCGAGGGCATGTTGCGGGCCTTCATCCGCAAAATGAGTGCAAGCTGGCAACCTGCACGCCGAATGGTGATCTGCGTTCCAAGCGGCATCACGGAAGTAGAAAAACGTGCTGTTCGGGATAGCGCAGAACATGCCGGTGCTAAGGAAGTGCACCTAATCGCCGAACCGATGGCTGCGGCTATTGGTGTTGGACTCGACGTTCACGAAGCCGTTGGAAACATGATAGTTGATATCGGCGGCGGAACCACTGAAATTGCAGTCATCGCACTATCCGGCATCGTTGCCGATGAGAGCATCCGCATTGCCGGTGATGAGCTCACGAATTCCATTGTGAACTGGTTCAAGCGGCATCACAACATTCTCATCGGCGATCGAACGGCAGAGATCATCAAGGTAAACGTTGGAAGCGCGTGGCCACTGGAAGAAGAGTTGGTAATCGAGGTGAAGGGACGCGACATGGTGAGCGGCATCCCTAAGAGCATTGAAGTAAGTAGCGAGGAAATCAGGGAAGCGCTTAATGAAAACGTGACGGTGATCGTTGAGGCCGTGCTCAACCTACTTGAAAAAACACCGCCGGAACTATCGGCCGACATCTTTGACCGCGGCATCGTACTTACAGGTGGAGGAGCCTTGCTGAAAGGTTTGGATGAGCGACTGCGGCGCGAAACGTCGCTGCCCGTTCATGTTGCCGATGATCCTCTTACCGCAGTGGTTCGTGGTACCGGTAAGGTACTCGAAGATTTGCCCTCGTACTCCTCTGTGCTGATCAAGAGTAAACGCTACTGATGCGTCGGTTCATCGAGCTTGTAGTACGCTACAAGAACTACATCACCCTCTGTACCCTGGTGGTGATGAGTTTTTCGTTCATGAGCTTCGGCTCACTCTCGCAGCTGGGTGGGTTTCGTGCCATCATCGTTGGATCCATTGGCTGGATTCAATCGCTGTTCTCGTGGGTACCGAATCCAGTTGCCCTGAAGAGCGAGAACACCGCTCTTCGAGAACTCAACCTGCAACTGAGCATCGAAAGCTCTCGGTACAGAGAAGCAATGGTGGAGAATAGCACCCTGCGGAATATGCTGCAGTTGCCTGCATATACCGATGATAAGCTCATCGCCGCCGATGTGGTTGGAAAAACCACCACGCAGTTGCGCAACTATGCAACAATCAATCGGGGCACGGCCGACGGTATCAAGGAAGGACAAGCCGTGGTTACCGACGCTGGCCTGGTTGGCACGGTGATTGGCGCGTCGCCCCATTATGCCGTTCTGCAACTTCTGCTCAATCGCGACACACGCATCAGTGCCAGAGTGTATCGTAGCAATGTAGACGGCATCATCGTCTGGGAAGGCGAGCAGACGCTTCTGCTCAAGGACATCCCTCTGAGCTATGATGTGAAGGTGGGCGACATCGTGGTTACCTCCAGCTACTCCATCCTCTACCCATCAAACGTAGTGATCGGTAGGGTAGCGCAGGTAGGCGAGGAAAGCAACTCACTCTTTCGTAAGGTTACCATCAAACCCTCCGTTGACTTCGGAACGCTAGAGCAAGTGTTTGTTATCGATCGGCTGCCAAATCCAGAACGAATGGTTCTGGAAGACAGCGTAATTCGCAAACAGATGCAACGCGCAATGGCGCGATAGCCCCCAGCCAACCATCCCCCCCCGAACGCCATCAGCCGTGACCAAGATCACCGATCGTGCCCCAGCCTTTGCCAATCCTGCCTTGCGGGGTGTGGCCTATACAGTGGCGGCCATGCTGCTCTCCGTAGCACATGTGGTGTTCCTCCGGTTTGTTGCCGTTGGTAGTGTTACTCCGGACCTACTGTTGGTTCTCGTTGTGTGGATTGCACTTGTGGAAGGCCAATTCACCGGTACAATTGCAGGATTTGCCTGTGGCTTGCTGTTCGATGTTGTATCTGCCGACGTGATTGGCACCAACGCTCTTGCCAAGACCATCGCAGGATTCATTGCAGGCTACTTCTACCGTCCGGGTTTCGGCATAACCGCCATCGGCAGTTATCGCTTTCTCATCGTAGTATCGGCAGCCGGCCTGGTGCACAACCTTCTCTACTTTGCTTTCTACGTTCGACCAATGGAAGTGAGTTTTGTTGAGTTTGTGCTCACGTACGGCATAGCAACCACGCTATACACCACCGTTGTTGCGGCCTTCCCGATGCTGGTGGTGAACAGACGTCAGGAGTGGTAGGGGGCTTCGGCAGGCTTGTTTCGTATGGACGCCAAAGGCATACGTCCGCCACTGTGGAAAACTGCTGCCCCCATGAAACCTGGATTTTCCGCAGTTTTCCCGCCTATTACACACAGAAGTGAACAATGTATCTAAGCCGACTGGAGATGGTTGGTTTCAAGAGTTTCGGACTCAAGACTGACCTCTCATTTAACGACGGTGTGACGGCCATTGTGGGCCCGAACGGTTGTGGGAAGACGAACATCGTGGATGCTATCCGCTGGGTGCTGGGTGAGCAGAAAACCAGCATGCTCAGAGCCGATAGTATGGAGCATGTAATCTTTAACGGATCCAAGCATCGCAAGCCGCTGGGCATGGCTGAAGTGAGCTTGACCATTGAGAACAACAAACACATCCTGCCAACGGAGTACTCGCAGGTAGTGATTACGCGGAGATTGTTTCGTAGTGGTGAAAGTCAGTACCTCCTTAACCGAACACCCTGCAGGCTGAAGGACATCGTTGAACTCTTCATGGATACAGGCATGGGAGCCAATGCCTATTCCGTGATTGAGCTGAAAATGATCGAGACGATCCTGAGTGACAAGGCCGACGAACGCAGACATCTCTTTGAGGAAGCTGCAGGAGTAACCAAGTACAAGGCACGGCGAAAAGAGGCACAGCGCAAATTGGAGGCCGCACAGCGAGACATAGCGCGAGTGCAGGATATCGTTCGGGAAGTACAGAAAACGGTAAACTCACTTTCGCGGCAGGCGGAGAAGGCACGGCAGCACCAGGATATCTCGGCAACGCTTCGAGGACTGGAGCGGCAGCTGTTCTTCCTGGAGTATGTAGATGCCACCCAAGCGCGAGCAGTGCTACAACGTTCACTCGATGATGTAGCCGCACGTAGAGCGCAGGCTGAATCGGAACTGGCAGTCAGGGAAGCGTGGGTGGTGCAGGCTGAACACGATCATCAAGCGGCGGAATACCTTGTTCGAACGGCGATGGATCGCGAAGCCAGCGTAAAGTCTGCCCTTGCTGACCTTACCAGAACTGTATCCGTTCTAGAAGAGCGCTTGGCATCAACCGAACGTGCCTTGGAACGACTAGCCAACGAGGAATCGGAAAGTGCCAACGAGCAAACCTCCACCAGTGAGCAGCTCCACAATATTCGACTTCGTCTGGCTGAACTAGGCACACAGGTAATCACCGCTCACGAGGAACTCGATCGGCGAAAACAGTCGGCTACTGATGCCGCAGCAGTGCTGGAAGAGGCACGTGAG
>CAZUGQ010000001.1:0-15671 GCA_964620125.1 uncultured Hyphomicrobiales bacterium | reverse complement strand
GTATTGCAGCAAGAGCAGAATGATTGCAGACGTGAGCAAGACAGGATTCGACTTCAAGCAGAAAATTTGCAGCGCCGTATTGCAGATACCGAGGTAGGCCTGGATCAGAATGCATCTCGCATACGTGAGGTGCAAGCACAACGTGATCATGAAGCCTCCTCCTTGCCGTTGCTCGATCAGGCCCTGACCAATGCCGAACAAGGACTACACGAAGCTGGGATTCGACAGCATGAGCTACGAGCGCAGCAGGAGGAACAGCAAATCAGGCTAGACAACCTGAGAAGTGCCGAAGCTCATACGCGTGCCTCACTCGAGTTTCTTATTGGGCTTGTTGATACAACCGAAAGCTCCAAGTTCCTGATGAGCTCCGACGAGTGGCAACCCAGTGGAGAGAAGCACACACTGGCGGAGGTGTTGAACACTTCGGACGAGTTGCGTGTTGCCATCGAAGCGGCACTGGGCGACGCAGCACGGTACTTCGTGGTAGCGAATCGAGAAGAAGCAAATCAGGCAATCAGCGCCTTATCCAAAAACAACGTTGGGAAGGCCACCTTTCTTTGCCGCGATGCCATACCGAATCTACCTGAGCCCCCTGCCGCAGAACTTGGGGGGGGGATTTATGGCTGGGCAAGTGAGCTCGTCTCGTGCGACGATACTCTGCGTGGAGCCGTGCGTGGCATTTTAGGTAGAACCGTCATTGCCGACAACCTTGACTCCGCGTGGAAGGCAGTTACTCAAGGTCATGCAGACAGGGCTGTAACACTCTCTGGCGAAGTTGTCCATCGCGCAGGAGCCGTTCGTGGAGGCAGCACCTCGCGCACTGAAGGTGTGCGCGTGGGAAGGCGTGAACGAATCGAACAGTTGCGCGGTGAGTTGGCACGACTGGAAGCTGATGTGGCAGGGGGCTTGGCTGCAGTGCAAGCACTAAAGGACGAGTATTCGGCCATCGACCTACGTGCACTGGCCGACGTAGTGCGTCTGGCAACCGTAGCCCGCAACACCGTTCAGCAAAAGCTGGATTCCTTGCAGGGACGTCTTGCCGATCTGCAGGCTGCTCGTGAGTCCATGCTGATGGATGCGGATAAACATCGTAGCGACTTGAAGGCACACGAGGATGCACGCTTGCGCATTGATGAACAGATGTCTGCCGTGCACAGTCGTTTGGAGCAGGCGGACGGTGTGGCTAACGACCTCGACCAGCGTGTAAAAACGGCTGAGCAAACCCTGGAACATGCACTCTTGCAAGTGCGCGAAGCAGAGATCCTTGCCGTTCGTCTGGATGGTGAGCTCACATCCTTGCAATCCAATGAATCCCGCTTGAGCAATCACCATCTTAGTATTGGTCAGCGCAGTGAGCAGCGAGCTGCCGAGATGGAGCAATTGCAAGCAGACCGTGATCAGATAAAGGCAGACATTGAACGCACGCGTGAGCAGGTGGGCTTACTTACCGGCAGCTTGACGGAAGTGGCCTCCAACCGACAAAGTGTGGAATTCACCTTGCAGGAATCCATCGCAACAGTGCACGCTGCAACCGAGGCCGTACGCCAGCAACGCCGCATTGTTGAAGCACTAGTGAATGAACAGCACGATGCAGATTTGAAGCTGAATGCTGCTGTGTTGCGAATCGAACAGTTGGAACACCATTCCGCACAGGAACTGGAGTTGGAAGCTACTGACCTTGCCTCTGCTGCCGAGCAGGTAGCTACAATGGAATCGCCGAATGCTGATGTATTGCGAGAGCAAGCGCAAGAACTGCGGCGAAAGCTCACTCAAATGGGCAACGTGAACTTCTTGGCGCTGGAGGAGCACGAACGTGAGAATGAAAGGCTCGTGTTCATGAGCACCCAGCTGGCAGATCTCCTATCCAGCGAGCAAACCCTTACACAGGCCATCCTTGAGATTAACCAGACAGCACGCGAGCTGTTCACCAGCACATTCGAGAGCATCCGGCAGAACTTCACGCAGCTATTCAAGCTCTTGTTCAGTGAGGACGACGAAGCCGACTTGCAGATGATTGAAACCGAAGAAAATGACCCGCTTGAGTGCAAGGTGGAGATTATTGCCAAGCCTCGCGGTAAAAGACCACACAGCATTGAAATGCTCTCAGGTGGTGAGAAGACCCTTACGGCTATTGCGTTGTTGTTCGCCATCTATCTCGTAAAGCCCAGCCCCTTCTGTATCCTGGACGAGGTGGATGCGCCATTGGACGATGCCAACATTGACCGTTACCTGAAGATCATCAGGAAGTTTTCCGAGAACACTCAGTTCCTGATGATTACACATAACAAGCGAACCATGGAAGCAGCCGACACTTTGTACGGTGTAACCATGGAAGAGCCAGCCGTTTCGAAAGTTGTGAGCGTGAAGTTTGGTGAACGTTCCACCAATGCCGCTCGGGAGGCAGCATAGCACAATATTTGCTGGCGCATTGCATCTTGCTCCATTGTCCGTCACCATCCTAGGCATACTGTGAGAACAGCAGTCATACTCCTCCTCGTTGGATTGTTTGCGCTCAGCACCTCGAATGTGTGTGCTGGTGATGAGCAGGAACCGGTAGTACTCAAGGAAGAAGTGAATGCTTCGTTCGGCAAGGTGTGGGATGCCGTCAAGGAGGCCATGCAGGAGTTTGGTTGTCCGAAGCCTCAGCAGGAGAAGGTTACCGAGCCGGTAGAGGAAACTGGGTTTTACAAGGGCCTGTACGTTAGCGATTATTGCGTGATTGCTTCTGGTGAGGACAGTACACGTGAGAAAATGGAAGAATTCGGAGAGCTCCCCAGGATTCGTGGTGGAATCTGGATCTCTGGGCGTATTCAATTTCGCGTGAACGTGACTGAACTTGGAATCCGACAAACCCGCATCATCCTGAAAGCAGAACTCAGCGGATTCGAAGAGTTCATAACAAATCAGGTGCACTTCTGGACAAGTAATGGGATACTTGAGAAGCGGATGATGGATTTAATCTTGAAGAAGGTTGCAACGAAGCTTGAGGAGCAGAACTCAGATGGCTAGCTGGGGAACGGCACAACTTCGTACATAGCAACCTTGATTTCGAATTCAGTACCTGGCCGATATTCATCGGCCATTTCTGCATATAGGCATTCCCGGACCCGGACAACTGCCCAGCAACCACCGTGGAATTTTACCACCTCGGCCACGTACAGTGGCTGACCATTCATGGCTACCTGGTAAAGACTTCCAGGGGTAAATTCTGCCACTGGTACCTTGGTGTGTTCAACTGGCATAGGCTAGTTCATGCGATCGATGAGTAATTCGTGAAGCCTACCTGCTATAGCCTTGGTAGTACAGCCTTCACAGCTGATAACCACCGAGTGGCCATCTGGGACGGCGATGACGTTCCACGAGGCAGAATCATGGAATTCAGCCGCAAGCAGTCCAACTACCTGCAAGACGCGCCTGTGGTTGGCAAGAACAACGGCCACCTGGTGCGGCTGGTGCAACACGATTGGACATTCATCGGGTCCTGTTGGTCCGATTACCGTTTTCGCACCCTGTGGATGTTCCGCACTCACAATTTCCACTGGTAGACCGGCGCGCTTGGCCGGCTCGATTGTTGTGGCGTACAGCAGTTTCAGACCATGCCGTGCAGCGATTGCCGCCTGGTCATAACTCATGGATGGTCGCGGTACGGTGTTTGAGAACTGATGGGGGTCTGCAGACCGCACCCCCTCCACATCGGAATACAACGTAACTGCCTTGGCTTGCAGCAGTTCAGCCAGCAGTGTTGCCGTTAGCGTGGAGCTTTCTCTTCCCATGGTTGTTACCACACCATCTTCCGTTGCTCCAACGAACCCTTGAACGAGTACGCATGCATGTGATTCGAGAAGGGGCTTTAGGCTTTCGTGAATCATCACACGAGACTTTTCTGGTAGTGGACGTGCCTCACCAAAACTGTCATCCGTTACGATCACTCGTCGTGCATCCGTCCATCCGGCATCAACGCCATTCCAGCTAAGAACGTGTCGCGTGATATGCAGTGCAAGCAGTTCCCCGTATGACAGGATCTTATCCAGCGTTCTTGGCGTGAGCTGGCGCGTTACCTCCACTCCCTCGAGCAGTTGCTGTAGTTCGAGGCCAACATTGGATATGAGTTCGTTGAGTGGCAGGGGGTCATTTTCGGGAGTAAGCACGTCCCTCATGAATCCTCGGTGCAGATCAAGCACTTCCTCCAGCAGGGATTGTGCCAGAGCCCCCTTCCCAATCAAAGCCTCTCGCGCCATTTGCTCCAGGTTTCGCGTGGTAGATGCAAAGGCAGAGACAACGATGAGAATCCGTGGATTCGGTGCCTTCGCAGTGGCTGTAGAGGGTGGAGCAGCAATGGGCGGGGCCGACTGTGTTGGTGTCTCTGCTGAATCTGCAGCAAGCAGCGACTGGACGATACCCAGCATACGCCGGAAGCCCTCGGCCGACCGCAGAACGGCTCCACCGAATTTTACAACTGAAATGGAAGGGGCGGACATGGTGGACAAAGCTACATGGACGCGTTGATTCCAACTGGTGGGTACATGGAATGCAGGTAGAACTTGGTACGATTATGCAGCACTGCCCATTGGCAGTGGGTACTCTTGCTGGATTGGAGCCTTGCCCGTATCTTTGTCGTTCTCAGAAAAACCATCTACCTATTTCGACCAGAGGGTGTCATGGCCAAACAGCAATCGTTCGGCGACAAGAGCAAGAAGAAGTCCGGACCACAGAAAATCAGCGTGAAGGTGATCAAGGCATTCCGTTCGGAGACCGGCACGGTAAAGTTCGTTGAGCGTTTTGTGAAGGTTGACGACATCAGCCAGGTTGACGCAAACTCCATTTCGAGGTAAGACCGTGAAGAAGGGCATACATCCCGCATACAAGACAATCGAGGTGCAGATGACGGACGGCACCACGTTCAAGACGCGGTCTTGCTACAAGGGCGACCGTATGGTGCTTGAAATCGACTCGAAGAGTCATCCATTTTACACCGGCAAGCAGATGTTATTGGACACGGCTGGCCGTGTTGACCGTTTCAACAAGCGCATGGCTAAGACCAAGGCTGTGCGTGATGCGAAGGATCAAGGCAAATGAACATGAACAACGCACCGATGCGTCAGCAAGCGCCAAACCCGAACACGATCAACTCTCCGTTCAGGCAAAAGCGCAATCAACCGCGCAAGCGCAACAACCCTCTTAAGCAGTCACGGCTGATCGACTATTTGGATCCAAAGTTTCTCGGGCGTTTCACGAACGACCAAGGCAAGATCCTCCCACGACGGATTACTGGTGTGACAGCCCTTCAGCAGCGACGGCTCACGCGTGCAATCAAGTTTGCTCGGCATTTGGGTCTGTTGCCATTTGTGGCGCAAGACACCCGGTGATGCAGTTTTGAGGGTCTGGCCTACGTGTTTGGAAGAGAATGTGGGTACGGGAACGTATTGAAGATTGTTAATAAAAGCCCATCCTGCGAATTCCGAACGCGCAGCATCAGAAACTCAAACAATCCCGCATTCTCACATTCCAACGGTATCGAATTCAGAATGGGGCGTCGCCAAGCGGTAAGGCAGCGGATTTTGGTTCCGCCATTCGTAGGTTCGAATCCTGCCGCCCCAGCAACTTGCACATCAACAAAGGCTTCGTGAACGCCGAGGTAAAAATCGTTGCAGGACGATCCAATCGTGAGATCGCCGAGAAGATTGCCTTGGCAACGCATCGGCAGCTTGCTTCGGTGACCATTCGAAACTTCAGTGATGGTGAGTTGTGGGTAAAGTATGAGGAAAATGTGCGGGGCGTTGACTTGTACATCGTGCAGTCAACATTTGCACCGTCCGACACCATCATGGAGCTCCTGTTGCTGATTGATGCGGCGAAGCGGGCATCTGCAAGGCGTATCACCGCTGTTATCCCATACTTCGGGTATGCACGGCAGGACAGAAAGGATCAGCCACGGGTTGCGATAACAGCCAAGTTGGTAGCAAATCTGTTAACGCAGGCAGGTGCCAACAGGGTGATCACGATGGATCTGCATACTCCGCAATTGCAAGGATTCTTTGACATACCACTTGACCACCTCTATGCCTCGACCGTTGGGGTTGACGTAGTTCGGCGGCATTTGGAAGGCAACGTTACCGTGGCCTCGCCGGATGTTGGTGGCGTGAAAAACGCCCGTGCCTACGCCAAAATGTTGGGCGATGATGTAGACCTGGTGGTGGTGGACAAACGTCGGCCGAAGCATAACGACGCAGAGGTGATGAATATCATTGGAGAGGTTCGCGGTAGGAACATCGTCATAGTAGACGACCTAATCGACACGGGAACCACCTTTGTGAAGTGTGCCGAAGCAATGAAAGCCAATGGTGCAGAGCGAGTGATTGGTGTGTGCACACATCCCGTCTTCAGTGGTCCTGCAGTTGAGCGGATTGCTTCCTGCGAAGCGCTAAGCAAGCTGTTTGTGACTGATACCATACCCTTGCGAGAGACGCATCCGAAGATCGAGGTTATCAGTGTAGCAGGTTTGTTTGCTGAAGCCATCATTCGTACACATGAGAATCAGAGCATCAGCTCTTTGTTCGAGAGGGTGCAAGCATAGGGTAGGAGATGGAGGAAGCAAAAAGGTGAGGAAACCACAAGCTCCGGCCTTGTATGGTAGATAGCATGTGGTGAACGACGTGAACGGTGTGGTGAACAGACTTGTAAAAAACAACAGGAGCCGGACTACGCGAGTGGCAAGCCCCTTTCAAGAACAAACAGTTGACAGTGCCACGGAGAAGTGGCACACCCATTTCAGAAACAACCAGTCAGCAGTGCCACGCGAGTGGCAAGCCCCTTTCAGGAACATCATCGAGTAGAGAGCCATGAGTGAAATTGTTCTTTCAGCCAGCAAACGTGAACCGGGAAGTGCCATAGCCAGGGACCTACGCCGTAATGGGCAAGTTCCGGGAGTGTATTATGCAAACAACCAGGAGCCGGTACACTTTTCGGTTCCTGTGCTAAGTCTGAGGGACATCGTGTACACAGCCGAAGCCAAGATGGTGCGGCTCGAGGTAGACGGCGGGAAGGGGTTAATGTGCATTCTGAAGGATGTGACCTTTGACCCAATTACCGATGCCATTGTTCATTTTGATCTTCTTGGGGTGTCGGCAGGGCAGAAGGTTACCATGGAAATTCCACTGCACATCGTTGGTCAGGCAGTTGGAGTGCGCAACGGTGGGGTATTGGAGCATGTGATGCACAAGGCGCACGTGTTGGTAGACCCTGCGAACATGCCAGAGCATATTGACATTGATGTGACGAATCTTGATGTTAACGAGTCGCTGCACGTATCGGACCTAAACATACCAGGCATTGAGTTTACGGACAGGCCAGAGAGTGTAGTGGTTACGTGTGTACCTCTTCGGGTAGCGGGTGAAGGAGCTCCTCTTGCAGCCGGGGAAGGCGCGGAGGCGAAGGCGGAGTAGGGTAGGGTATCGTGTTGCGGATTGGCTGAATTGATACCGGGAAACGTATTGACACCGGTGATGGTACCGGGACAAGAGGTGTCCCGGTAAGGGTCGGGGGAAGGTAGCGGGACAGAAGGGGTCCCGGTAAGCACACCTAGCCATCCATTTCAGTTTCGGTATTCATGTAGTCGGCAATGAGGTAGAGGCCGTTATCCTACCCGTAAGGCTCCCGGTGGAACTTCCTCCTCGGTAACAGGCGATATGTTTTGCATGCCCTGCAACCTGATACTGTGAGCAAACCACAGTACACTGGAAGGAGCCATTACCATGGTTGAGTTGCCCCGGCCCAGCGTGGCGAAACAAAAAAAAAACCCGGAGATATACCTCCAGGTTTGAGCATCTCGCGCGGCGCTCAGGGGAGAGAGTACCGCTCAACTCATGAGCAAGATACGCAGATCATCCACTGTCGTCGGTGTTTACGACTGAGATTGCGATTATCCAGGTGCAATAACCGGGAGTGGTATTGTCCCGGTACCATGACCGGGAGTGTTATTGTCCCGGTACGTCTACCCACCTGCCATCTTCCTTCATCAAAGCCACCAGCTCGTCCAATGCCTGCGACGTAGGCACACCTCGCTTCACGATCTCCTGACCTCGATATAGTGTGATCTTGTCCGGTCCACTCCCTACATATCCGTAATCAGCGTCGGCCATCTCACCCGGACCGTTCACAATACATCCCATAATGCCAATTTTTACGCCTTTGAGATGATCTGTACGCGACCGGATAAGCGCCGTCGTTTCCTGCAAGTCGAACAACGTACGGCCACAAGATGGACAGCTGATGTACTCGGTCTTGGTCATCCGCATTCGCGTTGCCTGAAGTATACCGTATGCAAGCGAAACATGCTCCTCAACAAGTACTCCGTTGCCGATGCCTTCTACAAGAATTGCACCAAGGTCAGCCGACGCTGCTACAATCAACTCTTCAGTAGTCATGCTCTCCTTGCCTCGCCATCCGATGACAAGTGGTGCAGAACATCCCATGCTTGCCAGGGATCGAACTGCGCCAAGTATGCTGTCCGCACTCCAAATCCCCCCCCCATCCATCCATACAACAAGGGTGGGCTCAGATGAAACACTCGCAAGCAACGATGTCTCATCAGGAGTGATTCGTACCACGTTCATAGCTACATGACGGTTGGCTATGGTGGTAAGCTCCTCAGGCCGAAAGACGGGAACAGTGTACAACTTGTCATCGAGCTGCCGCCACACCTGCACATCAACCCACTGCCTGGTTCCCAAGGGGGGGGTGAATGGTAGGGGGCTTTGACCCACATAGAAATACTCTGCAGGTTGATCACTTGTTGCCCACTTGTCAGTTTCCTGCTGGTAGGTGTGACCGTATGCAGCAAGGTCGCCTGGGCTGATTATGGATTTCTGAGAGACATCCGCTACAACACGGGGTAGCTGATCGCCACCTATGTTGGCAACTGTCGTTGTATGTCGCTTGTGAAACTGCGTTGAAGCATACTCCCACAACGCCGATGGTATCCTACGTGCTAGCAGCCGTGCTACGGGGATCTCAGCTTCAGGCTCCTCCGTCAGCGACACACGAATGGTGTCACCTAAGCCTTCATCTACCAACGTTCCGATACCTACGGCACTCTTGATGCGCCCGTCTGTACCGTCTCCAGCTTCGGTTACGCCAAGGTGCAAGGGGTACGGCGGGAGGCCAGCTTCGGAACACCGACGTACAAAAAGACGATAGGCTTCGATCATCACGATTGGGTTGCTGCTCTTCATACTCACAACTACATCGCGATAATCTTCATCCTCGCAAATCCGGAGGAACTCCAATGCACTTTGTACCATGCCCTCGGGATTGTCGCCGTATCGATTAACGATTCTATCACTTAAGGAGCCATGATTGGTGCCAATACGCATTGCGGTGCCATACTCCCGGCAGATGCGAACTAGTGGTGTGAATCGTTCACGTATTCTATCGAGTTCGGCTTGGTATGAAATATCATCATACTCCAGCACGGCAAACATCTTCTTGTCTACATAATTGCCGGGGTTAACACGCACCTTTTCAACAATGCGTGCTGCAATCTCGGCCGCATTCGGAGTGTAATGAATGTCTGCTACCAGTGGAGTGGTATATCCACGTTCACGTAAGCCGTTGCGTATGTTCTCAAGATTCCTGGCTTCCCTTTGGGAGGGGGCTGTGATACGAACAAGCTCGCTACCTGCTTCGATCATACGAATGGACTGGGCTATGGTAGCCTCTGTGTCCATTGTATTCGTTGTTGTCATGCTCTGAACGCGGATAGGATAATCTGATCCTATCCAAATGTTGCCTACACGTACTTGCAGTGTAAGCCTACGTGCCGGCGTTGCCTGCGTCATAACTGCCGGCTAACCTCGTACAGAATGGTTTTCTCTCGCTCCGATAAACTGTGGTAACCAGCTTGAGAGATCTTATCCAAAATGGCATCTATCTGCTCTTGCGTAATGCGTTCACCATGCACAACGAATCGCGTTGGTGTGGAACTCTGCGGAAGGTGTTCTTCCACGTCGTCTACAGAAGGTGTATGCCTTGTTTCATACCTCACTGCAAATGGAGAGCCAACCGCCGGTTTCTCAACGTCACGAAACGACACGTCAACGTAATCAGTACCACGCCGATACCCTGCAGTTGAGGAGCCAATTCCATCAATCCAACGAAACAGTGGTTCACCAAACTTGAGCAGCAAGAAGCCACCCAACGCTCCACCGAGATGCGCAAAGTGTGCAACCCCATCCTGTGCATTGCTCACTCCGGAGATAAGATCAAGGGCGGCGTAGCCCAAAACGAAAATGCGCGCTGGTATTGGAAAGAAGATCGGAAACATCATCACAGGCCTATCCGGAAAAATCATTCCGAACGCAAGGAGCACACCCATGATAGAGCCAGAAGCTCCAACGGTGGGCACAGGAGCACCACCCATGATCATGGTAACGGTCATGTGCACAAGGCCAGCTGATATACCTGCCAGTGTGTAGTACACGGCAAAGCGCCGCGAGCCCCACAAGTTCTCCAGTTCCATCCCGAACATCCACAGTGCGAACATGTTAAAAAGGATATGCCCGAACCCACCATGCAGATATTGGTAGGTGATGAGTTGCCAAGGCGCAAAGCCAGCATCAATCGGCCAAAGAGCCAGATACTGGATGGCTACCTGTTCCAGAGACACGTCACCAAAGCGTAACCCTAGAAGGCCCGTGACTAAGAACACGGCGATGTTTGCGAACAGTAGAAACTTGATGAACGGTGGGAACACGCTGTATGCTCCACCGCCACCGGTGAACGAAGGTCTCATGTTATCGATCTAGTGCTGCTACTCCAGGCAACGTCTTCCCTTCAAGGAATTCCAGTGATGCGCCGCCTCCGGTAGACACGTGGGTGACGAGTGATGTAAGACCGAATTGCGCAATCGCTGCTGCACTGTCACCGCCACCAACAATGGTGATCGTACCATTGGAGGTCGACCGTGCCAACGATTCAGCAATAGCACGAGTTCCTGCTTCGAAATTGGACATTTCGAAAACGCCCATAGGACCGTTCCACACAACGGTACCCGCAGTTTGGATGATATGGGTAAACGTTGCAACGGTGTCACTCCCAATGTCAAGTCCCATCCACCCATCTGGAATGTTCTCTACACGTACGGTCTTCTTGTCGGCATCATTCGCAAATGCCGAGGCAATCACCGCATCCGATGGTAATAGCAGTTGCACCTGCTTTTGTTTGGCTTGTTCCAGAAGCGCACCAGCAAGTTCTACCTTATCCTCCTCCACAATGGATGCGCCAGTGCCCAAGCCCCGAGCTCGAAGAAAGGTGAACATCATACCACCACCAATCAGTATCGCATCACATTTGCCTAGCAGTGCTGTAATCACATCGATCTTTCCGCTGATCTTACTCCCACCAAGAACAGCAACCAGTGGTCGCTTGGGGTTCTCCAGGGCTCGGCCCAGATAATCGAGCTCCTTTTGCATCAGAAATCCGGCACACACTGTTTCGAATGCATGAGCCACTCCTTCAGTGCTTGCGTGAGCGCGATGTGCGGTGCCAAATGCGTCGTTGCAATACACATCTCCAAGCTCAGCCAGACCGGCAACAAATTGCGGATCGTTACTCTCCTCGCCGGCATGGAAGCGGAGGTTCTCGAGGAGAACAACGTCGCCATATTCGGCTGACTCTACGGCTACCAAAGCCCCCTGCCCAACACAATCACTAGCAAAATGTACGGTGTTGGGTAGGAGAGTGCGCAGCGCATCGGCAATGGGTGCCAAGCTGTAACGCGGATCCGGCTTACCCTTTGGGCGTCCTAAGTGCGACATAAGAACGGCTATCCCACCGCGTTCAGTGATGTTGGTGATGGTTGGAAGTGATGCCCGGATTCGTGTGTCGTCAGTTATGATGCCATCGTCGGTCTGTGGCACATTCATGTCAACACGGGTCAGCACACGTTTTCTGGTTACGTCTACCTCGGCGATAGAGCGAATCATTGATGTACTCCTTACTGTGTGACACGCAACAGAAGGTCAACGATTCGATTACTATACCCCCACTCATTATCGTACCAACCAACAACCTTTACCAGCGTACCCGAGGCCATGGTGAGTTTGCTGTCGAAAATGCAGCTATGGGGATTGCCAACAATGTCTGTGCTTACAAGTTCATCCGATGAATACTCGAGGATTCCAGCCATAGGTCCAGACTCGGCTGCAGCTTTGAAGGCTGCGTTGATCTCGTCCTTGCTAGCCTCGCGAGAAAGAACAGCGGTGAAGTCAGTTGTTGATCCATCAGGAACGGGAACGCGAAAGGCAAGACCATCAAGCTTGCCCTTAATCTCAGGAATCACCAAACCCAGTGCCTTTGCTGCACCGGTACTTGTTGGCACGATGTTCACAGCCGCAGCCCGAGCCCGACGAAGATCACGATGAGGAAGGTCAAGGATGTTCTGATCATTCGTGTATGCATGAACAGTGGTCATAAATCCACGCTCGATGCCGAAGTTGTCGAGCAGGACCTTTACCATTGGAGCAAGACAGTTCGTTGTGCACGAAGCGTTGGAAAGGGTAACCTCAGATCCAGTAAGCACGTGATCATTCACACCGAGAACAACGGTGGCATCCAGTTCATCCTTGGCGGGTGCGGTTAGTAACACCTTGCGAGCATGCTTCAGATGAGTGCGCAGTTGCTCATTCTTTGTGAAAACGCCTGTGGCTTCGATCACCATATCAAGATCGGACCACGGAAGATCTTCAATCTTCTTCTGTGCAGAAATCTCGATTCGAGAACCATCAACGATCATATCAGATCCATCAACAGTAACGGTGCCAGAGAAGCGGCCATGGGTACTGTCGTGCTGAAGCAAGTGCGCAAGAGTCGTGGCATCAGTTAGGTCGTTGATCCCAACAACCTGAACGTCAAGCCCGCGTTGCCGAATGATGCGAAACACTAAGCGTCCGATGCGCCCGAAACCGTTGATTGCTATACGAACTGCCATACTCTCCTATCCCGTGAGTGGTGATCTGTTGGGCTAAATCATCACAAAGCTACGGTGCCACTCGCACAGTGAGAGTCACATGCACGATGAATACAGTGGCGTAACGTTATCGTGACCGTGACTTTACAAACTCTGTCCATGCAGCGCGACTACCAGACCTGCGGCCCTTGGCAACGGGTGGGGGAGTGCTTCCGTTGTTCACTGCATGGCAGATGGCTACAGCCAAAGCGTCTGTTGCGTCAAAAGGTTCTGGTGTTGCATCCAAATGAAGAATTGCCCGCACCATTGCACCCACCTGGGGTTTGGATGCTGCCCCTCGGCCGGTAACGCTTCGCTTTACCTGCATGGGAGTGTACTCTGTGGGCTCCAAATGTGCCTGAGCACAAGCCAACAAGGCCACTCCTCGGGCCTGACTAAGCTGGACTATGCTCTTCACATTCTTGGCGTAAAACACAGCTTCCATTGCGCAGGCATCGGGCGAGGTGCGTTCGATGACTGCACACAAACGTTGATGAATTTCTAACAGCCTCTGGGGAAAGCTTGTACTTCGGCGTCGTACTTGCACTACACCATACTCCACTACCTCTAAGAGAGGGCCGGTGGATTGAATTACACCGTAACCACACACAACGGATCCGGGGTCTATACCGAGTATGGTCATGCTATAGGAGCGCGTCGTCTATCTCTGCGTTCTGATAAACGTTCTGAACGTCGTCATTCTCCTCAAAGACTTCAAGCATCTTTACGAGTTTGCGCACGTGATCGGGATCGGTTACCTGTACCATCGTGGTTGGTAGATACACGAGATGTTGCTCCCTAACGGTCACGCCGGAATTCCGCAGGTGGTCGGAAACAGTGGCTAGGTTCTCTGCGTCACAGTAAACGAATGCCTCCTCACGCATTCCATGTTCCTCGACGAATTGAACGTCGGTTGCACCGGCTTCGATTGCTAACTCGAGGACGCTTTCTTCAGGTTTATCAGTTGAGATCCTTACCTCTCCGCGCCGACTGAAATTCCAGTTAACGCTGTTAGTCTCACCGAGATTACCGCCGTACTTCGAAAAGGTTGATCGAATCTCTTGAACGGTGCGGTTACGGTTCTCCGTAGTACACTCAACGAGTATGGCAACGCCGCCAGGACCGTAACCTTCGTATGTGACGTCTTCGTAAGAAGCACCTTCGATTTCACCGGTGCCACGCTGAATGGCTCGTTTAATGTTGTCCGCTGGCATCGAAACGGACCGAGCATTTTCAATGGCAAGGCGAAGACGAGCATTAGCCGAGGGATCTCCTCCACCCAAGCGTGCCGCTACGATGATCTCTTTGCTTGCCTTCGTGAACAACTTCCCTCTGCGAGCGTCAACAACGGCCTTTCGATGCTTAATGTTGGCCCACTTGCTATGTCCTGCCATGGAATCCTACTGCCGAACCACCAACTCGGAATGTGATAAACCGTTTTTCTCAATCCTCAGCATGTATGCACCGGAGGCTACCATGCCGCCATCCAACATGATGTGATGGTGCCCAGCTTCAGGGATAAGCTTCGTAATTGTACGACCGAACAAATCCATCAGCGTTATGGCCTCGGTTCCCGTTGATGGAGAACCCAGGTGCACCGAAATCATATCCGTGAATGGATTTGGGCTAACGCGGAATTGCATGCCTCTGTTATCCTCAGATACCTTGATTGGTGCAGAAGGATTTACAAGCATCACAACTCTTCCTCCATTTGGACCACTTGCTGAAAATGTGGTTAATGACAAAAACACTCTACCAAGCTCGTCAACAGCCACTGAACGCACACGTTCACCAGTTTCGAAGGTAAGAGCATGCTCACGGTCGATAATCAGAACATTATCTGGAGGCTGGCTACCATCGATGTTGACGATGTTCCCATCACCGTCAACATCAGCGATTACAAGTCCCTTTTTACGTAGCGTTCCGATCAGAAAGGAGCCTGTCCACTCGGGTATTGCATTACTGCCATAGTAGGCGATGCTGGACGGAACCTCACGCATGGTAGCTTTCGGACATACATACGTGGAAGAAGCATCATTACAGTACCCTGAAACACGCCGCGCACCGTGGTCGGCTCCTGGTACAAGTCGATTGATCTCATCCGAACCAAACTCACCGGGCTCAACAGAGTACACGACACCACCGAGCGTCGGATGCGTGAAAGGAATCTGTGTGCATCCAGCTGAATGCCGAGTACCAAAAGCATAGATGAAGTTCCTAGGGTGATTCGGCTGGTTCTTCGCATACAGTGGGTTATCGGAGGGTGCGTGCCCTTCTCGGGTTATCCGCAGAATCTTGCCGTTCAAAGATTCCGTGTCGTGGAGGACTTCATAGTCAAACGAACCAACTCCTACCAGCAAGGTCCCATCGATCAGTCGCCTGATAAAGTGCCCACCATTGAACGGCACACCATGAACAGTAAAGATGGTCTCTCCTCCAACCAATGTGTCGTCTTCCAGTGCATATCGCTGCACAACGAGCCTTTGATCAACAAGCGTACGCAGCAGAAACACATCGTGCCTTGATCCGATCCTGAGAACCTCAACGCCGCTTAGCAACTCCCGATCGTCTGGCCTTTCACCAACATAAACGGGAAACGTGCGGATTAGGCGTGCTGGCTGGCCGTAATGCATTCGGCAGACGGATCCAGTCATACGATGAGCCGTCC